>CAZTQY010000011.1:0-1581 GCA_964616425.1 uncultured Candidatus Saccharibacteria bacterium | reverse complement strand
AACATCACTTCGACTAGTTCACAGTGAGCCTGTCGAACTGCTCAGTGTAAACCGTTCCAAATCCTGTCTGCGCAGATAGGTCGGAGCATCTGTAATACAAATGATATTACCAAAGAAAAAAGCCCTAAGGGGCCCTTTCGACAAGTTTCAAAAATGATTTAACTCTTTTTTCATGCTCTTCTTTACTGTAATATCTAGCACCTTTACACTGTGTATATTTTATACTAGTGCGGGAGCATGCAAGATTGGGTATTGTTCCCCACTTCCAGAACTGATATTTCATCTCTAATTTAAAAGATTTTAATATGCGATTAAGGATTTGTACTACATTTTTCATAAAAAAATAATTTCATATAATTTACTCCTATAATTTGACAAAGTCAAGTTTGGGTTGTAAGGTGATGGAAACTTTGTAAATATGAAAAAAATTAAAGTGATTAAACTCGGAACTTTCTGTAAAGACAAAGCTACTGAACTAGCAGGAATGCTTACTCACTGGCTTTATGATATGGAAGGTCGTGTAAGTTATTTTTTCCAACCAAAAGGCCTTAATGAGGAGGGTCAACCTGTGGACAGACTTTACCTCGAAGCCAATCGGCTTGATGTTAACGAAGAAGATTTTGAAGAGGTAGAGGTGCCGGTCGAAATACTTGGCACTCAAGTAACAGATGAAGGAAGTGGGTTCACTGGTATGGGGGTGTCATTCGTAAGACATATCAATGGATGTTTCCATGTTTTCATCCAACCAAAAGGGGTAAACAAAAAGAATAACTCACCAATTAGAAAGCATGACTTTGACCTGCGTAGTTGTTCAGGTGAGATGATAACTAAATTATCTAAAGAAGACCTAGAAAAAAGTAAGATTGAAAAACCGTCCCCTACGGGTGGTAACTTCGATACCGTGCCAACACTAAGTAATTGGTCTTAACAGAAAAACAATTTAGAAACCGTCAGTTCAGATTGACGGTTTTTTATTTTCCTATTTCTATTCGAACATCCACCTCGGCAAACTCAGTGTAAACCGTCCCAGGTTCGGAGCAAAAATGGTATAATCTCCCTATGGAAATTGAAAGAGAAATTCAAGCTCTCAAAGAAAGGAAGCATAGAGTTCAACTTGATAAAGTTTGGGAACAACGTTGGACTAGACGACTCTTCATAGCACTTATTACATATATTGTTGCAGTATTATGGTTATATATAATCAAAGAAAATGATTGCTTATTGAAATCCATCATTCCTGTTGCGGGCTATCTACTCTCAACACTATCGCTTCCCGTTTTAAGAAAATTTTGGATTAGATGTCGTTAAACCCTTTCGAACATCCACCTCGGCTTCGCTTTCGGCGAGACGGGTCGTCCCAGGTTTGGAGTAAACTAACTATAACTTTGCTAAATAAGTCAATACTTCTTTTCTTGATTTCAACACTAGGATCTTGTCCCTATGATTATAGATAAATTGCAACAGCTTTGGTTTACTTTTTCTCTCACGTTTTATGATTTCTCGGAAGAAGGTAATCTCATCCCACATCGTTAACTCTCGGTGTCTTTTGGACTGGAAAAATGAACGTCTTACATGGTTCAC
>CAZTQY010000010.1:0-1788 GCA_964616425.1 uncultured Candidatus Saccharibacteria bacterium | reverse complement strand
TCGGTACATTGTTTATATACAATGCTTTAGTTCTTGTAACATTACCTCGGACCTCTACACTTGTGCTAGATATTATGTCTCCGTTAATCGGTGCAACAATCTCGATTTTCGGACCTAAAAATATTGGCATAGCTTTGTAAAAACCATATCCAATAACTGATAAACAGAACCAAGTAAGCAAAGTAATAAAAAGAATTTTTCTGAGTATCATATTTTAAAATCTAAAAAAACTATCTGTTTTTTCTTTCTTTTCCACAGGTTCACTCTCAACTTCCTCATCCTCCTCTGTTTTGTTTTCTTCTATTTTTAAAATATCTGAGCGAGTATTAGAAACTGGGGCACTATCTTTTTCTCCCGAACTTTCATTCCCATGTCCAGCGACCGCCTTTACCTTTTTACCCGAGTTATCTGTAACTGTTATGATCACGCCGGCTTGTTCTAACATATTAATAAGTTTAGCTGAGCGGGCATAACCTGTACCTAGGCGAACTTGTATATTGGAAATAGATGTTTTACCTGTTTGCAAAACAACTTCTTTAGCTTGTTCATATTTATCATCATCTGATGAGAAGTCAGCATCAGAAACAATACCACCTGAAAAGTTCTGACCCCCATTACTTCCTAGACTCTGGGCACCAACAATATTTCCGTCAGGTGTTTTTAGGTCTTCCATCAATACATCATCATATTCCTCACGCAAGTAAGCAACCACATCCTTGATCTCTTCTTCTCTTACAAAAGGGGACTGGATTCTCTTCATATCTGATCCGTCAGCGTTTACAAATAATAAGTCACCATAGCCTAGAAGTTTTTCTGCACCACCTTGATCAATAATAACTCTCGAGTCAACCTGAGAAGCAACACGGAGTGCTACACGAGAAGGAATATTTCCCTTTATAACACCGGTAATAATATTGGTTGAGGGTCTCTGAGTTGCAAGTATCAGGTGGATACCGATAGCACGTGCCATCTGAGCCAGCTTCACTATCCCGCTCTCCATTTCTTTTGGATACTTCATCATAAAATCTGCTAACTCATCTATAATCAAAACAATATAAGGCATCTTTTCTGGTAATTTTTCTTTCAAATTTTCTCTACCCTCTGCCTTTTTATATTTCTCCATCACATACTGATGATAGCCAGTGATATTTTGCTTGCCGCATTCTTCTAAAATGGCGTAGCGTCTGTCCATTTCTTGAACAAGCCAATTCAAAGTTTGCACGGCTTTTTTAGGATCTTTGATAACTGGAGTATAGAGGTGGGGAAGATTACTATAAAGAGCAAACTCAACTTTTTTCGGATCGATTAAAATAAATTTTAAATCGTAAGGTGAATTTTTATAAATTAAAGAATTGATAAGTGCGTGAATAAGTGAAGATTTTCCTGACCCGGTTGTACCAGCAATAAGTAGGTGAGGCATTTTAGTCATATCTGCCAGGACTGGTTCACCATAGATATCTTTTCCAAGAGCCATAGTTAATTTGTCTTTTCGTTCTAGGAAATCTTTCTTACCAAGAAGACTACCGATACCCAGGCTTGCTTTTTGTTTATTAGGAACCTCGATACCAATCAGTGATCGCTCATGTACGCGGGTTATGGAAACAGAGGCTACACCCAGCTCTAGAGCGATGTTATTAGATAGGTTCATGATCTTTTCTATTTTTACACCTTGGGCTGGTTTGAGAGCATAGCGCGTAACAGTTGGACCGACTGTCACCTCATCCATCTCTACCGAGATACCAAAGTCAGCCAGTGTACGTTTGATGATACGAGCATTTTCTTTATTGT
>CAZTQY010000009.1:0-2366 GCA_964616425.1 uncultured Candidatus Saccharibacteria bacterium | reverse complement strand
AGGTGTTGAAATTGGTAGACAAGCACCCTTGAGGTGGGTGTGCCGTAAGGTGTGGGAGTTCGAGTCTCCCCCTGGGCACCAATCAAAAAACATCCTTTCGGATGTTTTTTGTTATTCTGCTTTTGCTTCTTCTACTGCCACCTCTGCAACTTCTTCTTCACCTGGAGTGTTATCTGGAAGAGCTCGGATGTTTCTCATTTGTCGTCTGATTTCCTTTGCCGCCTTATCTCTTACATGGTAAAGCTTTGCTCGTCTTACTTTTGATCTCTTTAGAGTCTCTATAGAATCGATGATTGGAGAGTAAAGTGGGAAAATCTTCTCAACTCCTACTCCTGAAGCTACTCGTCTAACTGTAAAAGTTGCTCCTGCTTCCTTTCCATGCTTTACAGCAATAACTAGACCTTCAAAAGCCTGAAGTCTTACCTTGTCTTTTTCTTGAATCTTTTGCCAAACACGAACTGTATCCCCTGATCTAATATCAAAGTTTTTTCGGTCAGCGATTTTTACTGGTGACTGAATTTCCATAAGTAGCTAGTAATCTAACACAACCTTAGATGCTTTGCAACAGAGCCACTGCCCGAGAAAAGTCCTCTGGGTATGGAGCTGTAACAGTTTGCGTAACACCATCCATATTCTTGAAAGTTACATTGTATGAGTGGAGAGCTGTCCTCTCAAAACCAAGCTTGTTTTCCTTGGTTGGTGAGTATAACGGGTCACCCACCAAAGGGTAGTTTATAGCTTTAAAATGCACTCTGATCTGATGAGTTCTTCCAGTCTTCGGACTAACTTCTACTAGTGTATAACCGTCTTTTCTATTTAGAACCTTATAATCAGTTACAGCCTCTCTGAGCTCACCTCGAGCCCCTCTTTGTGCAGACCACATTCGAAAATCCTTACTACTCCGACCTATTGGTCTATCTATTGTTCCCTTATCACTTTTTAATTCACCCAACAAAAAAGCGTGATACGTTTTTAGTACTTCATGATTTTGAAACTGAGATTTTAAGTTTTCAAAAGCTTCTTGTGTTTTTGCCACAAGCATCACACCTGATGTATCTCTATCCAAACGATGAACAATACCAGATCGCAATACTTCTTCACCTTTTGCGTTTCTACCAGGTTCTCCAACTTTTTCTATTTCTGGATATTTTGAAAGTAACCAATCAACAAGATTTGGTTCATTAGTTTTTCCATCACTATGAACAACAAGGCCTGATGGCTTATTTATTGCCACAATATCTTTATCCTCATATAAAATAGTGGGTTCCATATTATTTGCCGTGTCTTCTATCTCTATCTCCGTATTCTTCTATCATTTTTACAAACTCTTCTTTTGAAAAATCTGGCCATAATGTTTCCGTAAAAAATAATTCACTATATACTCCCTGCCAAGGCAAAAAACCAGAAAGCCTCATTTCACCTGATGTTCTGATAATCATATCTGGATCAGGCATATCTCCTGTTTGTAAATGTTTTGCAAAATATTCATCTGTAATATCTTGTTGTTCTGGGTTCTCTGAAACTATTTTTTTAACTGCAGACAGTATCTCCTGCCTTCCTCCATAGTTTAGAGCAAAATAAACATGCGGACCTGGATTATTTATAGTTTTTTCCCTTGCCTCATTTAAAGTCTTTTGTAAATCTCGTGAAAACCGAGAAAGATCTCCCACAAAATGCAATACGCCACCTTCCTCATGAAAATGCTCAAGTTCACTACCAATAAACTCACCTATTAAATTTAACAAATAAGAAACCTCTTCCTCTGAACGATTCCAATTTTCTGTAGAAAATGTGTATAAAATAATATGTTTAACCCCAATGTCTTTTGTCCACCTAACAAGATCTTTTAATTTTTGCCCTCCTGCCCTATGACCTTGCAACAAAGGTAGTCCTTTGTTTTTTGCCCATCTACGATTACCATCCATTATTACTCCGACACAATTCGGTATTTTACCCACTATTTTTTCCATTTCATCAATTCTACATTATTTTACAAATCAGACAATCTGAGTTATTCTGGATGGACGCGCGGTTAGCTCAGTTGGTAGAGCAACCCGTTTACACCGGGTAGGTCACAGGTTCGAGTCCTGTATCGCGCACCAAAATACACTTGTTTATTTTGTCGACGAGACGAGAGTGCTGGGAGCACTCTCGTCAGGACTCGAAGCCCGATTGAGATATTTTATGAACTCGAGAAATAAAATATCTAATTGGGGTACTGGTCGTGTAACGACCGAGACTCCTGTAGCGCACCATTTTCTAAATTGATTATTTGTGTTAATGTGTTGCTATTGCTCTCGTAGCTCAATGGATAGAGTTGCGGACTTCTAAGCCGTCGATGTTGGTTCGATTCCAACCGAGAGCAC
>CAZTQY010000008.1:0-13035 GCA_964616425.1 uncultured Candidatus Saccharibacteria bacterium | reverse complement strand
AAAATGGAAAGGAAAATTTTGGTTTTGCTTCGCCGCTATCAATATTCTCATCTATTGTAATATATCACATTATTGTTAAACAACACAACAAATTGCTAGAATGTAGTTGTGGATATGAAAACTTCGTCAATAAAACTGGGAAAAAACATAAAGCGTATACGAGAGCGAAAGAAAATGTCGCAAGGCGACATTTGTCGTGCTCTCGGTTTTGATCGTGCCCAAATGAGTAATATTGAAGCTGGTAAGGGCAATCCTACGCTTTCCACAATAGAGAAAATCGCCCAAGCGCTAGGAGTCGCGAGCGATGAGCTTTTGAAATAACTTTATGACCACAGAAAAAACAATTTTAACACCAGAACTTAAAGTATTGAATTTTCAAGAAAGTTTAGATTTTTATACGAAACTAGCAGGATTTGAAATTCTTTACGACCGACCAGAAGAAGATTTTGCCATGCTTGGAATAAATGGTGCTCGTCTTATGATTGAAGGACTTACAGAAAAAAGTCGTACATGGAAAGTCGGAAACTTAGAGCGACCATTTGGTCGCGGTATGCATTTTCAAATTGAAATACCAGATGTTCAAAGTTTGTACGAAAATTTCAAAAAAGCTAACCACCCAATCTTTTTTGAAATGGAAGAAAAATGGTATCGAAAAAACGATAAAGAAATTGGGAATAAGCAATTTTTGGTGCAAGACCCCGATGGTTATTTACTAAGATTTTTCCAAGACTTGGGAATTAGGCCAATCAAATAATTTATGGAACCAAAAGAAACAATCAAAAAATATCTTAATGCCCTACAAAAATCAGATTACGAATATCTGATCAATTTGTTTGCGTCTAACGCCATTGTTCACTCTCCGCTATATGGTGAGGTTGAGGCAAAGAAATTTTATACAGATTTATTTAAGGATACGAATAAATCCGTCATATCTCTAAAAGATATTTTTACGAACGAGGACGGATCAAAAGGAGCCGTAAATTTTTTGTATGACTGGACTTTGTCTGACGGTTCGCCTGTCTCTTTTGATTGTGTTGATATTTTCAAATTTAATTCTGAAGGAAAAATACAAGAACTTACAATTATTTATGACACCTTGCAAACTCGACCAAAATTTGATAAACTAAAAATATGAAAACAGTAGGAATCATTGGCGGACTTGGACCAGAAACAACTTCGGAGTTTTACCTCGATTTGGTTTTTTCGTGTGCTAAGAAAGACAAAACAGCTAGACCAGCTATTGTTATTGCTAGTGTTCCTCTACCATACCAAATCGAGGAAGATTTAATTTTGAAAAGTGAGGGCATGGAGCGATATATTCCATTTCTTACAGCAGAAGCTCAAAGACTTGAAAAGGCAGGGGCAGATTTTATCGTTATGCCTTGTAATTCTCTGCATGTCTTTATAGAACAAATTAGAAAATCCGTTTCCGTTCCAGTGTTAAGTATTGTTGAAGAAACTGTTAAGTTTCTGAAAAAGGAAAACATGAATAAAGTCGGGATTGTTTCTACTTCGGCAACGATTAAAAATAAACTTTACGAAGACGCTTTTGCAAAAAGTGGAATTGAGTATGTCGTTCCGAACGAACTCCAACAAGCTCGAATGGGAAAGTTTATTTTGAATCTTGTTGTTGGTCAACAGAAAAATCGAGACCGCGAGGAATTGATAAGTATTATCAATGACTTTGAGAACAAAGGTTTGGATTGCGTCATTTTGGCTTGTACTGACTTGCAGCTTCTCATTCCTAGTCATAAAAATCTTAAAATATTCGACACGATGAAGATATTTGCTGACGCGACTGTTGAGAATGTACTTAACTAAATGATTGATAGAAATGAAATTGAATCTAAATCAAAAGAATTTGAAATCCACTTCTCGAATGTTGAGCGGGATTATGTTTTTGGCTGGCTAATTTTTGGAATTTTTACAGCAAGTGATCTCAAAGATACTATTTTTCTGAAAGGCGGAAACGCCTTAAGAAAGGGGTACTTCAAAAATACTCGGTTTTCTTCTGACTTGGATTTTGGTATTCCTGGCGATATAGCTCAAGATGTTCTACTTGAGGAAATAAACAAAGTTTGTGATTTTATCCAAGAAAAAGCTGGGGTTGTTTTTGTAAAAACCGATAACAAAGTTGAGGAAAAATTTTCAGCTTCGGAAGCTCCAATACCCGGACTTCGTGTTTATGAAGTAAGAGTTTATTTCAAAGGATTTAACGGCGAAGCCGATCACATCAAATTGAGAATCTCAATGGATATTACTCGTTTTGATAAAGTTCTTTTGCCAATACAAACTGTTGATTTAATTCATCCATATTCTGATGCAGAAAGTGTATCCTGCAAAATTCGCTGTATGAAACTTGAGGAAATTATCGCCACAAAATTAAAGTGTCTTTTGCAAAGACAGCACGCACCTGATTTGTTTGACTATGTTTACTCAATAAAATTATTAGGTGGTGAGCTTAATAAGGAGGAAGTGGTACGAACTTTTGTACAAAAAACTATTTTCGGAAAAAACCCACATGTTTTGAAAAATATCCTACATAAAACGCCATTTGATTATTTTAAGGAATATTGGGGCAAAACTGTTGTTTGTGCAAAACAATTCATGTTTGGGGTAGATGAGGCAATAAACTTGTTTACTGCCGATCTAGAAACTTTGTTTGGCATTTATCCTGACAATGGTTTTGCACAATTTGCATATTTTGGCTCGGAACTTAGAGCGCCAATAATGAAAGCTGGTCGAGAGCAAACGCTCCTAAAAATTCGCTACAAAGGAGCGGATAGAATTGTTGAACCTTATTCACTAAAATATTTGCAACGAAAAGATGGCGCGGAGCGCGAGTATTTTTATGTTTTCAATAAAAGTGGTGGAAATAACGAGCCAGGCGTTAGATGTTTTGTTGCAGAAAAAATTGAATCAATAGAAAATACCGATGAAAAATTCACACCTCAATTCCCGATAGAGTTATCGAAGGCTGGCGAAACACCAGAAAATCCATATCTGTTTGACCCAAACAGACCGACACCTGCTCCGCGTCCACGCAGAACATCTGGCCTATCAAGAACGCCTAGGCGTTCTTCGTTTGGGCCAAAATATATTTACCAATGTAATTATTGCGGAAGAAAATTTACAAAGAGCAAACACGATAGTAGCTTGCGAGAGCATAAAGATAAAAGTGGCTATCGTTGTGGAGGTAGACACGGATACTATGTGGACACGAAGTATTAAGGGAGCAATCCACGCCGTTTTATAATATCTCCTAAAAACGGCGGGGATTTGTGCGCGCACAGGGCGGGCGGGGCAAGCACAATAAGATTTGTTTGTGCCTAGCACAATCCATATTGATTGAGTTACCACGACCAGTCACCGAAGCCACAGAGTTTCAAGTTACCACAGAACACCGAGAGGAAGCGCCTCGTCTCGCCGCAAGGACGGAGAAATGAACAACGCCAAATAACCACAAGTGATATAATGTAAATGTTCGTTTTGTAGTCTGAAGCGGCGAAGCAAAACCAAAAATTTCCTTTCCATTTTTTGTCGGCTCCCCCCACACCCCCCGCCGAGGAAAAGAAGAAAGGTAAGGAAAATTTTTGGTTTTTGCTCCCGCGACCGAAGGGAGCGGGCGAGGCGCGCAGATTAGAGCGTACGATTCAATTCAGAGCCACCACGCGCTCCGCGCGTGAGATTAGTAGCTTTCGTCAGGATTATTCTCAAAATGAAATCGAACTTTGTCTAATACACACCGCAGGAAGAAGCCAAGCGAAGCTTCGCGCTCAGATTCGAAAGACGGAGCGGGCACCTAGCGAGCACGCTAGGTCGTGAGTCCGGGTAGGGAAAATTTTTGAGTGACGACGAAAAAATTATTCCTGACCGAATCTCGCTCTCTCCGCTTTTTAACAAAAGGTGTTATAATTGTTTTATGATAAACAATCATAAAATCTTGAGAGTAATATCTGTTCTAGCAATTCTTGCGATTGTTATACTTTTTGTTTATTTAAAACTTTTAAACAAATCTACAGAAGAAAATCAAAATCCAAATCCACCAGCTACAACAACAGAAGAAGTTGTTGTGAAAGGTGTGCAATACAAAAATGCTGATTATGGTTTTACATTCAAACTCCCAGATACTTGGAAAGATTACTCGATCATAGAAGATGAGTGGGAAGGTTATAGTTTAACCGCAGATGGACAAAGCCAAACATTAAAAGAAAATGGGCCTCTCATTTCTATTCGTCACCCAGATTGGGATTACAAATCTCCGAGACAAGATATCCCTGTAATGGTTTTTACTGTTTCACAATGGAACGATATGCAAGCAGACAAATTTCACATAGGTGCCGCACCAATAAATCCTAGTGAGCTTGGACGAAACAATAAATATGTTTTTGCTATTCCAGCGAGATATAACTTTTCTTACTTAACAGGTTTTGAAGAGGTAGACCAGATTATAAGAGGGGACAATTTTAGTGCGCAATAGTAAAACCTAGAACTTTTTTAACACCATTGTTTAAGAGCTCTTTTCGGGCTTCTCTCATTGTGCTTGCGGTGGTCACTACATCATCTATCAGGATCACATATTTCCCATGCACTCTTGCATCTGCTTTAAAAGAATCCAATAGGTTCATAACTCGATCATATTTCGATAAGCTGTGACTTTGTCTAGATGTTTCCTTTATTTTTTGGAACCATTGTGGAGCGTAAAGTAGAGTGTGCTCAATGTCATTTTCTAATATTGACTTTGATATTAGCTCACTCTGATTGTAACCTCTCTCAATTCTTCTTTGGTTTGTTATTGGGATTGGTATTAATAAAAATTCAGCATTGTTATCGAACAATAAAATATCTGAAATTTCTGGCATTATTTCTTCGTATAAAAGTTTACCTATGTGTTCGAGTGCCAAAATATTTTCTCTGTATTTTAGTTCCCAAACTATTGCTTTAACTCTTTTGTCTTTGTAGTGAAAAAGAGGAGTTATCCATTCATCGCCAATTACTGGTGGAGCTTTTGGTAATGCATTTATTTTTTCTGGAGTAAGTTTTCTGACAATATCAAAATCTTTTCTAGGTGGTAGTATAAAGTCTAAAATATATTCAAAATATGTAATAAAACTTTTCAACATATGTATATTATATAACTAGGTTTATGATATACTAGGTTGAAAGACAATATTATTTGTTATGGCTAATTTTTTTACAAATCTATTCAATAAAGACAGTGTGAGTGTGATGGGTATCGATATAGGTTCTTCCTCTATAAAAATGGTGCAAATCAGCCGTAAAAACGGCCACGCCGTCCTCGAGACTTATGGAGAATTAGCCCTGGGACCTTATACAGGCAAAGGTGTGGGTGAGTCAACAAATCTAACTACAGAAAAAATAATAGATGCTGTAAATGATATGCTTCGAGAAAAAGAAGTAAATATCACTACTAGGACTTGTGGATTGGCTATTCCTTTTTCATCTAGTTTGATGGCTGTTATTGACCTACCTTTAGCAACAAAAAAGCAACTTGATCAGATGGTGCCACTCGAAGCTAGAAAGTATGTGCCAGTTCCTATTTCTGAAGTGACTTTAGACTGGTATATCATACCTAAAGACAGAAATTCTGAGCCACTTCCAGATAACGATACTTCTGTAGTCGGTTCTCAAAGATTAGAAGTGTTAATAGTGGCTTTGCATAACGATACGATAAACCGTTACAAAGAAATCGTTACAAAAACAGGACTTGATGCAGGATTCTTTGAAATAGAAATATTTAGTACTATCCGGTCTATTTTAGACGAAGAATTAGAGCCTATTATGATAGTAGATATGGGAGCTTCTACTACGAAACTATACATAGTTGAAAAGGGTATATTGAGGTCGTCTCATATGGTCAGTAGAGGATCACACAACATAACAGATGAACTATCAAAATCTGTCGGTATTTCTTTAGAGGATGCAGAATATCTAAAAAGAGAAAAAGGTTTGCTTGGTGATATAAACGGCATCGCCTTAAAAGACGTTGCTTCATTTACTTTGAACTATATCTTTTCAGAAGCTAGTCATGTCGTCATGGCATATCAGAAAAAATACAACAAGAACATAGCCAAGATAGTTTTGGTTGGTGGGGGAAGTGCACTAAAAGGAGTTGTCGATGTCGCAAAGAATATATTTCAAACAGAAGTTGTGGCAGGAGACCCTTTTTCAAAGGTTGTAGCTCCAGCATTTTTAGAAAAAGTTTTACGAGATACTGGGCCAGAGTTTGCAGTTGCAGTTGGAATTGCTCTGAGGAAACTACAGGAGTTGAAATAAATACACTTACTTGTTTTGGCTATCGATACCTTAATAAAGTTTTACACATATTTTCATAGTCATTTGTAGAACCCTGTACTATAATTAGTCATATAGTATGGAACCTAGATTTCAAACATCGTTCATTCCTAAAAAACCAATAATCAATGATGCTAGAATCGCATCAAGTTCTTCTGTTGTAAGAGAATCAAACGTATTCAGTATTATTGCCGTTATTGTTTTTGTTGCAACCTTACTGGCTTCAGGAGGTTTGTTCGGTTACAAGATTTATTTGAAACAGCAGATTGATAAAGACAACAAAGACATAAGCGATGCTCAGGCTGCATTTCAAGTAGATAAAATAAAAGAACTAATAGACGCCAACAACAGAATACTAGCTTCAAAAGATCTTTTGGATAAACACGTAGCAGTTTCCAGTCTTTTGACTTTATTACAAAGTTTAACGGTGAGAAGACTGAGATTGGTAACACTAGATTATTCAAATAAAACTGGCCAAAATGTTATTTCTTTGTCAGGAGAGGCACAAAATTATAATGCATTAGTAGAACAATCTAGGATTTTTGAGGAGAGTCAGTATTTGAGTAATAACATTTTTTCAAATTTTACTCTAGAGGATAACGGTTATATAAAAGTCGATTTTGATTCTGCGGTTGATACGTCTCTAATATCGTATAAAAAGGCTTTAGAGGCTATTAACACAACTAGCGGTACTACTACTAATAATACCATCCAATAATATTATGAAATTACTTACACCAGTAGCAATAATATTAGTTTGTGTCGGTATGTACTATCTATACATATCTCCAGCCGCAATGGAGGCAAAATCTCTAGCAAAAAAAGAAGCAGAGCTTAGTAATGTTTTACAACAAGTTAAAGTTTTAACTATCAAAAGGGATGAGGTCGCAACTAGTTATAACAGTATTCCACAAGCTGATATTGATAAGTTAAATAAGATAATCCCATCAAAATTTGATGCTGTGGCTTTTGCAAATGATGTTAACACTATTGCTATGCAAAATGGTTTGGGTTTTCAAAACTACATAACCTCTAGCCCAAACCAAAGTAACCAAGATGCGGGAGAAGTTATTGATGCATTACCTTATAAAACTACAGAAGTTTCATTCAAGGTCATAGGGAAGTATCAAGATTTTCTAAAGTTCTTGGCCATTATTGAAAAAGACCAGAGGTTGATGGATGTAGTTGGATTAAAGGTTGAAGAATATGCAAAGCAAGATAAAAACTATAACGGTTTGATGCAGTTTGATTTAAAAATAAATACCTATTCATTAAAATAATATGATTTCTCCACAAATTCAAAAATTAATGATTATCGCTCTGACACTTGGATTAATTTTGTATATTGGTTTAGGTCTGTACAATTCAGAGCCAGCTGTAAATTTATCAAATGATGTATCCGGAGTAGACACAACAAGTCAGGACATATTAACTTTGGTTGATAAGCTTCAAAAAGTATCAATCGATCAATCAGTTTTCACTTCCACTGTATTTCTAAGTCTCATGGACTACTCCGCTATAATCTCTCCTGAGATACAAGGTCGACCAAATCCATTTGCTCCAATAGGTGTTGATGTCAACATATAGATTATGGACATAATTCAAATACTTGTACAAAAAGGTGTATTACCACAAAAAAAGGTCTCAAAAATTACTGATGATTCTGTCGCAGAGGGGATTACTGTAGAAGAGGCTTTAATAAAAAACGGTGTTTCACCTCATGATATTTTGGCTGCAAAAGGAGAGTATTTTGATATACCTACAAAAAACCTGAACGGTCAGGATGTTTCAGAAAAAGTTCTGTACTATATCCCAGAAGAGTCCGCTTCGCATTATCGTTTTGTACCAGTTGCTGTTACAAACGGTGTTTTGGAAGTAGGAATGGTGGATCCAGATGATATTGAGGCCAGAGATGCATTGAACTTTATATCATCAAAAATAGGTATGCCTTTTAAGATTTTTTTAATTACTGAGACTGATTTCAATAAAGTATTTTCTCAGTACAAAGGTTTGACAGCAGAAGTTTCTAAAACACTAGGTGAGTTAGAA
Organism: uncultured Candidatus Saccharibacteria bacterium; assembly: GCA_964616425.1. GTDB lineage: Bacteria > Patescibacteriota > Minisyncoccia > Phycocordibacterales > DATDWN01 > C7867-006. The sequence continues at coordinate 4,671 of CAZTQY010000008.1, read as the reverse complement.
GACGAGCTAACACTTGAGACTACAAGAGCAGAGGAGAGGGCCAAGGCAGAGGTGGATACAGGTGCAGAAACAGAAATAGCTGAAGACGCTCCGGTAACAAGAATCGTGGCCACGATTTTGAGATATGCATCAGATGGAAGTGCTTCTGATATTCATATTGAACCATGGAGAGAGCAGGTAAAAGTTCGTTTTCGTGTTGATGGTGTTATGAATACAAGTTTGACTCTACCGTCAAAGGTACATCCAGCTGTGGTTGCACGTATAAAAATATTGAGTGAAATGCGACTTGATGAAAAGAGGAAACCTCAAGACGGTCGTTTTACAACAAGAATAGAAGGAAGAAAAATCGATTTTCGTGTATCTACTTTTCCAACATATTTCGGTGAAAAAGTTGTGATGAGACTTTTGGATCAGGAAAGGGGTATCAGAACTCTAGAAGAACTTGGTTTGAGTCCAAAAAATATTAAACTTATTCGTTCAGCAATAAAAAGACCATATGGATTGGTTCTTATCTCTGGTCCAACTGGATCTGGAAAGACGACAACTCTTTATTCAATGTTAAATGAAATAGACAGAGAGCACCAAAATGTTCTTTCTTTGGAAGACCCTATTGAATACAACATAGAAGGTATTTCTCAGTCACAAGTTCAAGCCGAAATTGGTTATACTTTTGCAACTGGTTTGCGTACAACTTTGCGTCAAGACCCAGATGTAATCATGGTGGGAGAGATTCGAGATAAAGAAACAGCCCAGTTGGCCATCCAAGCTGCTTTGACTGGTCACCTCGTATTATCCACCATCCACACCAACAATGCTGCGGGTGTTATACCTAGACTTATAGACATGGGTATTGATCCGTATCTAATTGCTCCAACACTTATATTGGCCATTGCTCAGCGTTTGGCTTTGGGATTATGCCCAGATGCTGGAATACCAATTCCTGTTGAAGGCAGTATAAAACTTATGTTGGATAAACAATTTGAAGATTTGCCAGAAAAATACAAGAAAGAACTAGATTTCACTGATAAAGTATACAAAGCGGGTGAAAGCCCAGATTGTCCAAATGGAACTAGGGGTAGAATCGCTGTGATGGAAGTTATGGAAATGGATAAAGATCTAGAGTCTCTTATTTTGAAAAATCAAGATGAAATAGAAATTGCTAAACTGGTCAGGTCTAAAGGTATGATAACGATGAAAGAGGATGCAATAATCAAAGCGATGCATAAAATCATTCCTTTTGAAGAAGTGAATATGCTATAATTTTTCTACATATGACGGATAAATCTCAAATTAAAATATTACTTATCGATGACGACAAGTTTCTTCTTGATATGTACTCTCTTAAGTTTAAAAAGTCTGGTCTAGAAATAGACACATCATCTACTAGTTTGGGTGCGTTAGATAAAATAAAAAACGGCGACTACAATATCCTTTTGTTGGATATAATCATGCCAGGTATGGATGGTTTAGAGCTTTTGAAAAAAATACGAGATGACAAGTTGTTGCCTGATTCTACAGTTATTATGCTAACAAACCAGGCGGACGATATAGACAAAGCAAGAGCTCTCGGTGTTGATGGTTATATAATAAAAGCGACTACGATACCGTCAGAAGTTGTGGAGCAGGTTTTATCAATCCATAAAAGTAAACAAAAATAATGTCAGTAGAATATAAAAAACAACTAGACACGCTTATTGCAATCCTAATTAAAGAAGGAGCATCTGACCTTCACCTTGGAGAAGATAGACTTCCTACTATTAGAGTGTCTGGTCTTCTTATACCATTGGAGAATCAGGGAGTAATGTCGCACCAGGATATAAAAGGTGTATTGGATGAAATGATAGACGATGCAAAGAAGGAAATTTTTATGGAAAAAAAGGAAGTAGACTTTGCTTATAACGATGGTGCACATGCTAGATTCAGAGGGAATGCTTATTATCAGTTAGGTAAAATCAGTATCGCGCTTCGTATTATTCCAAAACAAGTAAAAACCTTAGAAGAGCTACGTTTACCATCTATACTCGCTAGCTTTACAGGCAAGAAACAAGGTTTCTTTCTTGTTGTGGGCCCTACTGGTCAAGGAAAAAGTACTACTCTTGCTTCTATGATTGAAATTATTAATAGAGAAAGATTGGAGCATATTGTAACTATCGAGGACCCTGTCGAATATATTTTTGAATCTAAAAAATCAATCATAGACCAGAGAGAAATTTTAGAAGATACTCCAGATTTTCATACTGCTTTACAAGGAACATTTAGACAAGACATTAACGTTATTATGATTGGTGAGATGCGAACACCAGCAGATATTTCTACAGCAGTAACAGCGGCTGAAACAGGGCATTTGGTTTTTTCTACAATGCATACCAACAATGCTGCCCAGACTATAGATCGTATTCTTGATTCATTTGATGCGCGTCAGCAAGCCCAAATCCGTTCGCAGTTGGCAGGTAGTCTAATAGGCATACTTTCACAGCGATTAGTTCCTAGGGTTTCAGGTGGATTAATACCAACAGTTGAATTACTTATAAACAATACGGCTGTTGCAAACTTGATAAGAGAAGGACGTAACCACGAGATAGGTTCAATCATAGAGACTAGTTCTGAACAGGGGATGATTGATTCAAATAGATATTTGGCCGATTTAGTGAGGGCAGGAGAAATAACAATAGAAAATGCGTATATTCACACTCAAAACCAAAAAGGCTTAGATAGAATGATTTAAAATTTATGATTTTTACATATAAAGCTATTAACAAAGAAGGAACGCCTACTCAAGGAACTGTTGAGGCATTCAATGTAGATGTCGCAATTAAACAACTACAAAACTCTGGTCTTGTTATAACTGAGATTCACAGTCAGGATGAAAAAAAGTTGGAAACTACGGTTATGGCTATATTCAACCGTGTCTCAAACAAAGATGTTGTTATTATGTCGAGACAAATAGCCACACTTTTTTCTGCTCAAGTTTCTGCCTTGAGAGTTTTCAGACTTTTGTCTGGTCAGACAGACAATCCAGTTCTTGCTAAATATTTGAATACCATAGCTGATGATATACAAGGTGGAAGTTCAATCTCGATCGCCATTTCAAAGTTTCCTGATACTTTTTCAAACTTTTATATCAACATGGTTAAGTCTGGAGAAGAGTCTGGAAAATTAGACGAAGTCTTTAATTACCTCGCAGATTATTTGGACAGGACTTATGAAGTTACATCAAAAGCAAAAAGCGCTCTGATATATCCAGCCTTTGTTATTTTCACCTTCTTTGCTGTGATGGTGCTCATGCTGACTGTAATCATCCCTAAAATCGCTCTCATGATAACGGATTCTGGCCAGCCGATTCCTATTTATACAAAGATTGTATTGTTCGCAAGTAGTCTTTTTGTGAATTATGGAATATTTTTGGCATTCGGTGCAGTTATATTTGGTTTTTTTGCTTGGAGATATTCTAGGACCGAGGAGGGTGCAGAATATATAGATAATATCAAACTAGAAGTTCCATATGTTGGAGACTTGTATAGAAAATTATATTTGTCACGTATTGCTGATAACCTCAATACAATGATAATCAGTGGTATCCCTATATTAAAAGCATTAGAAATCACCGCAGCTGTTGTGGATAATAAACTTTACAGCGGGATTCTTAACGATGCTTTGATAAAAGTTAAAGAGGGAACATCTCTATCAAATGCGCTAGCACAGCACAAAGAAATTCCAAACATATTGACTCAGATGGTAAAAGTTGGAGAGGAAACTGGTGAGCTTGGTAAAATTCTAAAATCTTTAGCCGCTTTTTATCAAAGAGAAGTGACAACTGCTGTTGATACTCTGGTTGGTCTTATAGAACCGGTCATGATAGTTGCTTTGGGTGTTGGTGTGGGTATATTACTAGCCGCAGTTTTGATGCCTATATATAACATAGCCTCTGCAGCATAGTTTTTCCACAAAGCGCCTTATATAAGTTTCTTTTCTCTAGTATCATATATGGCAGAATCAAATTTATTTATAATTTCATTTATTTATGAAAAACAAGTTTAATCGAGGTTTTACACTTATTGAGTTGCTAGTTGTTATTGCTATTATTGCTGTTTTTGCTGCCATAGTTTTGGTTTCTCTAAGTTCAGCAAAAAATAAAGGAAATGATGGTGGTGTAAAATCTAATCTTATTACTGTTAGATCTGCAGCAGATTTATATTTTGATGCTAACAGTGCTTCTTATGGAGCTTTTTCGGTTGCAAGTTGTCCTAGTACTGTTCAAGTCGGCAACATGTTCAGTAGTGTAAATATAATAAGCGCATTAAATGCTGCAGTTTTGGCTGGAGACGGAACAACTAGATGTGTTTCGACTGCTGCTGCTTATGCTGTTGCCGTGGGTCTAAAGTCTGGTGGTTCTTGGTGTGTAGATAGTCTGGGAAGATCAAGACAGGTGGCGGCAGTGCCATCTTCGGCTATAACTGGTACGGCATGTAACTAATTTATCCACACCCCCTCTTTTCATTCATTCAGTACGGCCGTATAATATAGATATTCGTTTTAATAAAACGGTTTTCTCTGAAAGGAGAGAGACGGTCGAATGAAAATAAAATGTATTATAAATGTTTAGTTAATAATTTTTAAAAATTTATTTATGAAAAACAAGTTTAATCGAGGTTTTACACTTATTGAGTTGCT
>CAZTQY010000007.1:0-15418 GCA_964616425.1 uncultured Candidatus Saccharibacteria bacterium | reverse complement strand
CAGCGTTCATCCTGAGCTAGGATCAAACTCTTAAAAAAAGTTTAATCAAAAACTTATAAGTTGAACGGAACAAAATAAAGGAAAATAAATCTTTTATTTTTATGCTGGCGGTTTTGCGCGTTTTTATTTGTGAGTTGTTTAATTGAAGGCCAGACGTTGCTATTGCTTTCATCTGGCATCCCGAAATCATTTGTAAAAAATATTTTGTTTCCTGACGGAAACTTGCACTATATTATATTTACGTTCTTTCGTAACAAATTTTCAATGAACTCTTGTGAATGAAAATCGCCTTATTCAGGCAATTTCAAGCACTCGTATAGTATAGCCAGATTTCAAACCGAGTCAAGTAGGTAATTCTAGTCTTTTTGCCCTATTTCTGCGTTGCTCATTCCGCCCCCTCCAGCAGAGTATATTCATACACTTTGGTCGGGTTGCTCAATCGCGCCTTGAACTAGACCAAAATCCCTAGAATTACAAGAATCCAATTATCCCAGCCAAAAACCTAGGTTTTTAGGGTTATTTTTGGACACAAGAAAGCCCGCTATGTTAGGCCTCTTGCCTAGCGGGCCACACCCTCAACTTTCGTTATTTCTAATGCTTCCACCTGATTAATCTTGCGATAATTCAAACACTCACATTCAACCTCATCGCAATAACACTCGTAGTTCCACACGACATAAACACCTTCGCATATCTTGGCTAGATGTTCAGACTTATGTCCTAGCGGTAAAAAGCATTCGACTGAATCCGCTGGAAATATGCTAACCAGGTCGTTCTCTCTGGAGATAACGTGTCCACAGATAGGCATGAAAAACCTCCCCAGCCAATAATATACTCAATCCTGATCATTTTCAAATAAAAATTTAATTTAAAAAATCACCTATTTGGTGATTTTTTAAATTAACATAAATAATATTAATTACTTATCTTGAAGATTCTTCAAAGTAACTAGCAATGGTGACGCCACGAATATAGACGAATATGTCCCCGCGATAACTCCAACTAGTAGAACGAAAGCGAAGTCTCGAGTTGATTCCCCTCCTAAGAAATACAAAGCCGCAAGAGCAATAAAGATTGTGAGTGATGTGTTGATTGATCGCCCCATTGTCTGTCGTACAGAATCTCCAACAATTTCGTTGAATGGTTGTTTGTTATTTCCAGTTTTTAGATGTTCTCTAACTCGGTCAAACACAACAATAGTATCGTGAACTGAGTAACCAAGAATTGCGAGTAGCGCAGTCACGAATAGTAAGTCTATTTCCCCACCATGAAAATGAATCCAAGTTACAAAAATTCCTGTTGGAATAACAACATCGTGAGCTAGAGCTACGATAGTAGCCAAACCGTATTTCCAAGAAGCCACTGGAAATGAAACCTTTCTAAATGCAAAAGTAATGAAAAGCACAATACACAAAATCACAACAGCGATAGCTACTAGGGCTTTATTTTTTAGCTGAGTTCCAACTACTGGACCAAGTGAGTTAAACTTTTCTTCTTTGGCTATGTTTGATGCATCCTTTTGAAATGCGCTCATTACCATCACTTTTTCATCTGGAGTTATATCTCTAGTTTTCAAGATATAATTCAAATCTCCTGATGGAGTAAGAACGTATGTCCCAAGATTTAATTCATCTAGATTAGCTTTGATAGCGTCTCCTGCCGGTCGAGTTGTTGAGTAGCTGACTTCCAAAATTGAGCCACCCTTAAAATCAATACCTAGGTTAAAACCAAAAACTGAAATCGCAATGATTGAACCGACAACCAACAGTGTTGATAGAGCAAAGAAAAATTTTCTGTTATTTACTATGAACATATAATTTAAATTAAAAGTGGAAACCGTTAGAGAACAGGAATCTTGATAATTTACTTGTACTACCGCCTGGATGGTTTGTAGGTTTTGGCGCGATCGCAAACAAGAATGTTCTTGAAACAGTTATCGCTGTGAACATTGAAATAATAACTCCAAGTCCAAGTGTTAGAGCAAAACCTTTGATAGCACTTGTTCCAAGCCAGAACAAGATGATAGCTGTGATGATTGAAGATATGTTTGAATCTCGAATAGAAAGCCATGCTCTAGAAAATCCTTCGTGTAGCGAATCGTTAACAGACTTTCCTTTCTTAAGTTCTTCTTTCATTCTCTCAAAAATAAGTACGTTTGCATCCACCGCCATACCGATAGACAAAATAAATCCTGCTATTCCCGCTGCAGTAAATGTAACTGGAATCAGTTTAAATATAGCAAGTGACAAAACTATATAAGCCATTAGAGATATAGAAGCGACAATACCTGGAAGTCTGTACCAAAGAACAAGAAAGATAACCAGAATAGCAAAACCAACTACACCGGCTTTTACTCCAGATGTTTTTGCATCCTGACCCAAAGAAGCACCGATAGTTTGTGTAGAAATAAGTTCAATAGGTAAAGGTAGCGCTCCGTAGTTCAAATCTCTAACCAAGTTTTTTGCTTCGTCTGCAGTAAAACCTCCAGAAATAACAGCTTTTCCATCTGCAATTTCATCTCTAATAACTGGGCTTGATATAACTTGGTTATCAAGGAAAATAGCTAGAACCTCACCTTTGTGTTCCCGAGTAATCTTTGCGAACAAGTCTCGTCCTTCTGAGTTAAATGTAATACCAACTGTTGGTTGTCCGCCGAGCTGACCGTTTCCACCAGATGTGAACTGAAGTTCTGCTCTACTCAAATACTGCCCATCTAGACCAGTTGGCGCAAAAACTTCATCGACACTTTTTTGTGCCAACTCTTCCTGTGTAAACTTTTCTGCTTCTGGTCTCAAAAGTCTAAACTCTAGAGAAGGAGTTTTACCAATAAGAGCTACAGCTTGCTGAATATCTGTAACTCCTGGAAGTTCCACCAACAGTCTATGATCAACTCCACCTGAGACAACACCAGGATTTTCAACCTGAACAACAGGTTCTGAAACACCAAAGAGGTTAACTCGACGCTCTATTACGTCTCGGAGAGATGCCATGGCACCGTTGATATCACCTGATTGAACTTTTGAAACATCAGCTTTATATGTCAGCTGAGTTCCACCGTTAAGATCAAGACCTAGTTTGAAAGCATATTTTGCTAGTCTAGGTGACTGATCAACTGTGACTTTCTCTGATTTGTATACAAAGAAACCCACAAGAATGAAAATGATTATTAAAAATAAGGATAGAACCCTGTGTTTCAGCATGAAATTAGTTTAAAAGTTATAAAGTTTAAAAGTTATAAAGAGGTACAGAAAGCCCACAATACGCTTTCTAACTGGGTACTTTTTAACTTGTTAACTAGTGTCCCATTATATTTATTTAGGCCAAAAAAGCAATTAAAGCCTAGAACTCGTTATAGTTAAATGATCGGAGAGAGAATACCGCTGTAACATTTTTCAACCCATTTACAATAAGCGAGCAAATACCAGTTCCGACACAGTCCCCTTCCCATCCATCAAATTTCCAATAAGAAGATGCTGGATAGGCCTGCAAAGTTACAGATGAGTTTTGTGGGTATGGGCTATAACAACTAGAACCGCAGTTTAAAATATTATCATTACTTCTAACAGTTCCTCCTATTGCTTGGTTGATTGTCACAGAATACCCACTTGGTGCAGCTCCGATTGTTACATTGGTCCAGCCTGTACAGTTACTTGAATCAGCCTCATTTGATTCTGAAATCACTCCACCTCCTGCTGAACTAGTTTTATCTGCGCACACTCTCACGGATTTATTACCAGCAGATGTAAATGCTATAGAATCTACTATACTAACAACTGCTCCTGAAGCCAGAGCTGATACAGAGATCGGAGTTCTATCGTAACTTGTACCTGAACCATTATAACCACTATTTACTTGGAAAAAATTACTGAAACCAACTCCTGTAGATGCAGTACCTATATTTGAAATTAATGCTGTAAAGTTTTGAGCCACAGTAGCAAAACCAGTTGTTGGAAATAGAAATACACTTGAGGTTAGATCTGGCAATGAAGACCCAGAAACTGTAACTGTTGCACTGCCTGATCCACTTCCACTTGCATTTGTACAAGTTAATGTATAAGTAGTATTTGCTACCAAAGCCCCAGTGGACTGTGAGCCAGAAGTTGACTTTGAACCACTCCACCCATTTGATGCTGTACATGATGTTGGAGAATTTGTCGATGACCAAGTTAGAGTTGATGAACCACCACTTGATATGCTAGTTGGTGAAGCTGAGATAGAAACTACTGGCACTCCAACAGCAACAGTCACAGTTGCAGTATCTGAATCACTACCACCTGGACCAGAACAACTTAAAGTGTAAGTTGTATTCGAAGAAAGTGCTCCAGTAGATTGAGAACCAGATGTGCCTGTCCAACCACCTGGAGAAACGGAACAAGATGAAGCATTTGTTGATGACCAAGTTAGAGTTGATGAACCACCACTTGATATGCTAGTTGGTGAAGCTGAGATAGAAGCTGTTGGAGCAGAAACACAACCTCCAGTAGGTGTCAGAGATGGGTACAGAGTTGTTCCACCACCACTGTTTACTGTTCCAGAAGTTCCTCCAAAGCCGGAAGCGCTAACTGACCAACCGACATTTGTATTTGTATACACACCAAAGTTAGCAAAACCTGAACTGTCTGTTGTCCTACTTGTTCCATTTCCAAAATCTTGATTTATACCAATAGATGCTCCAGATACCGCCCCTCCACAACTGTTTCCCACAACAAAGTTAAGGTTGACATATGGATATGTACAACTGCCGTCATCAATAGTAGCCGAAGGGTTATAGTTAGTAGCATTAGAGTCTGTACAACCCTGAGTTTGCTGAGGAGCAGGAAAGGAGGCAACTTCTCTAACTTCACAATTTCCAGAACTAAGAATTATTTCATAATCACCATACGATGAATATGTGTGAGTAAAATAGCCCCTATTCTCATTTAATGTTCCATCAAGTTTACCTATAATCTGGTTCCCACTTCCTTCACCAAAATCTAAATATATATCATAAAAATCAGACCCGATATCTGACTGGACCAAAGTACTAACACCTACGCTACGATTAGACTGATTTACACTTAAATTCATACTGCAATATACAGAAGCAGAAGCACTGAATGGTAAAAATACAAAAAAGAGAGAGATAAAAATTGGTAAAATATAATTTATATTTTTTTTAAACATTTTTTTAATTTAAAAGTTTAGTTACAACAATAATTATAAAGTAAAATTAGTAAAAAGAAAACGGACAGCTTAAGTTTTCACTTATGCTGTCCGTGTCAGAAACAACTCATGGGGACAAATTTACTGAACCCACTTGATGTAAACTTCTCTAGCCTCAAAAGCTGCAGGTGGCGTCAAAAAACTAGAGATGGGGAGGTTCATCGACATCTCAGCATCCATACCACTTGGTAACAAGGAAACGAGGGTGTCCTTGGTTTGAATGATGATAATGTAGCCTGTTTCAGTAATGGTGTTAAAAGGCCAGTAGCTTTTGACTCCGCCTCCAGCGAGGTCGACATAGCCTGACTGGCTGGTAACTCCACGGCCTGAACACGTGACGATAATACGATCTGGAGCTCTCCCTGAGCAGATATACAAGCCCGGCCTTGTTGCCGTAGACCAGTCTGCCTGAGAGTATGAGTAATGAACCCTTGCGAATACGGGGTCGTCGTAGTGAAAGACCACCCCAGATGTCGCAGGATTGATACTCTCGATTGAAATCGAGTTACTCGTTGGTTGAGTCTCAACTGGACCAGGACCTGACGGTCCAGTAGACGGGCCAGTACATCCAGCGATTACCCCCAAAATGAGGGTGAAGAACACAACGGCGACGAACGAACGGCACCTAAGCATCTGACACCCCCACTAAAATTGTTTCCCTGACCCTATGGTCAGTTTCTAACTAAAGAGTACATCTTTTTTGATTAAATGTAAAGGCTTGCAAAAAGGTTATCCACATACTGCTAAAGTTAGCTTTTTATACTGCTCGAAATGTAATATCATTTACTGTATGAAAAAAAATATCCTATATGTATTACTTATTCTTCTGTTAGTAATATTAAGTTACTACACCGTAAAAATATATAAACAAAATGAAAGCCAAAAAGTAGTTGAGCATTTAGTAATAAATACACAAAATTCTGACAAATTTGGTAGGTATTTAACTGACGATAAAAATATAACTTTATATATTAATATTGAAAATCCTACTTTAGATTCAGCTTGTGACTATAACTGCATGAAATTATGGAAACCATTTATTGTGGATCTAGCTTACGGTGGTGATGAAAGCTTCCTATCAAAAAATTATAACCTTGGTGACAAAATATCTATTGTAAAAAGAAGCGATGGATTATTTCAATATGCTTATGATGGAAAGCTTTTGTACAGATACATTACAGATCAAAAAGCTGGTGATGTTTATGGACTCAACATCTTTGGTAAGGAATGGACGATAATCAATATATAAAAAAGTAGGTGGAGCCGAAACGACCCCAACCCACTGATAACTACCCTATTTTCATACTAAACTCAGCCCTTGCCTCAACCAGCACTCTGGTCGTTTCCCAGCTGATGGGCCCCCTTTCGTAAACAGCCTTCACGATTAGACTGTCTACAAATTTTTTGTTTATGTAGATCTGTCTACTGTTCGTAATGACAACAGTCTCGCCATTGCGAACAATTGCACTGCCAATCTCATCACCCAGGCTATACCCGTCTGGACTAGTCCAAACAGAGACAACTGCGTTTGAGGTTCCTTCCGGAGCACCAGACATACTAACGGCCATCCGGTACTTCAAACGAAATTGTCCGTCGGCGTCAGTGATGATAAGTTTTGTGCCTCTGGCGGGTGAAGTCTCGGCCAGCAGAGCTGACTTAAAATACACACCGCCCAGAAAGTCGTTAGGAAATAACGATTTGTAGACACAGAGGGGTTCTGCGCCGACAAATGAAGACTGGTTGGTACTGGGACTTGTGATTCCGATTTCTTCAACCGAACAACCACTTGTTCCACTCACCACCGACCTGAGGAAGTTGTCGCAGGCTGTAGATAAAACAGCGAGCGCAACAACACAGACTAGACCAACTAAGCGGCGCATGGCCACCTCCAACATAGGGTTTCTCGAACTTTTCCATTTCAAATAGTACAAGAAAAAACGTAGTTGTCAATCTTAAAATTTAAATACAGAAAAAGGGCGGTCCACACATACGTGTGATACCGCCCTTCCCCACAGAACAACTCGGCACTTGCCGAGACTGGCACCTACATGCCGATGCCGAAACCGATTCGAATTGCAAAGACGTCGCGCGAGTCGAGACCCGCGCTCACCTTCACGATTCCATGCGGCGCCTTGAGGGCTGCCGTCAGATCCCCGTGAAAGGCGAGACCAGGAGCGTTGAGACGAAGACCGTCTCTCTGCATCCCGATACCAGCGCCAACCGTAGTTCCGAGCTGGAACGCCCCCTTCGTGATGAAGGGGTTGAACCAATGACCCTGCACCGTGCCGTATCCATTGCTGGAGCCGAGCATGACGCCGTACTCGGATCGGCTACCACCGAAGTCGCGCAGGAGCGTGACCTCGTACGAGGAACCGGCCGGTGACGCGACCTTCGTGGTCGGGCCGTTGCTGTGCTCGACGCTGATGAGCGGGATCGAGATGTCGGGCGAACCCGAAACCACAATATCCCACGAGGCAGGACGGACATCCTGCGCGGAGACGGGGCTGACTACAAGAGCCAGCAGGGCGAACACGACAGCGAAAACGATACGCATCGATACCTCCACTGGCCATCGGGCCAGAAACTAGAATTGTACAATCCGTGACTGGCTCAATCATAACACATTAAGTATTAGAGGGCAAGTATGTAAAAAAGACCTAATTTAGGCCCCAAAAACCAAATGTGTTTTGTATTAAGTCTATAGCCCAGTCCTCGAAAGTAAAGACTTTATCGTCTTTAAAGCAATTTTTATATCAAGCCAAAACGAACGGTTTTTAATATAGTAAATATCGTATGTTAGTTTTTCCTTTGTTAAATTTATATGCGCACTATGGTGTGGATGGTTTTCCTGATTTATCTGAGCCCAACCAGAAAGTCCAGGTTTTATTAGATGTCTAACGTTATAGTACGGGATTTCTTTTTCATATAAATCTACTAGTGCTGGAATCTCTGGACGAGGTCCAATCAAAGAAAGATCCCCAATAAATACATTCCAAAGTTGAGGCAACTCATCTATACGTGTCTTACGAACAAAATTCCCTACTCTAGTTGTTCTGGCTTCTTTTGATATTCCGTCCAGTTCATTATGCACCGCCATGCTTCTAAACTTTAGCAAATCAATTACTTTATTATTTTGACTTACACGTTTCTGTTTAAAAAATATAGGCCCTCCATCATCTAACTTTATTGCCAAATATACAAAAGGATAGACTACGAGTGACACTGCCCCGAGAGTAAATGCCAGGATCACATCCATGGTTCGCTTAAGGAAATCATAAGCAAAGTTCGGAGAGACAGATATATTTTCCAAGAACCAACTATATGTTACGAGAGAGAGTGGAATTCTATCAAAAATATCCTCGTATATTTTATGAGAATCAATAAATCTAACCTTTGAAAAAATCAGGTTGTATAGATGTGGCAAAAGATTGGAAACTTTTTCATTAGAAAAATCTATAGCAATAATTTTAATATCGTTTGAATACACAGTTTTAACTATATCTTCTTGAATATCTATAGAATCAATTTCATTAACATCAACCGATGATACAAAAGAAAGATCATATATTGTGTTTTCATTAACCTCTCGTAAAAGTTCTTTCATCTCCTCACCTGCTCCGATCAAAAGAGCTGGTTGTTTTTCTCTCGCACCAAGAAACGCTATGCCATACAGTCTCCAAGCAAGTATGCAAATAAAAGAGACTACTAGATATATAAATAAAATAGTTTTAGGTGTAATACCAAAAACTGGAATTATGTAGAAAAAAACAATCGCAAGTATTGAGTTAATAACTTGAGAGTTAAAAATAATACTTGGAAGTTTACTCTTTAAAATAAGAGTATGTTTGGCATATAAACCAGCAATAAAATACACTATCAACCAAACTAGAAACAGAATAGAGAACGGTGCAAGGTGGGTATTAAATCTTTCTACATTTGGAAACTGACCAAAACGCAGGTAGAGTGCTACCCAAAGAGAAAAAACGAAAATTATTATATCGCCCAAAAAGAGAATTATTGCCTCCTTTCTAGATAGAAAACTCATATGAAGTAGCCTTATAATATGATAAAATCCCCCTATATGCAACCCGGTAGTGAATTTTGGCATTATGCTTTGCATATGCAAGATTTCTATCTTGCAATGCCAAAATCTACTACCGGGTGCAACCAAATTTATGTCACAAAATAAAATTAAAATCCTATACATCATAACTAAAGGAGTCTGGGGTGGAGCCCAAAAATACGTCTATTCCCTCGCGACAAATTTACCAAAAGAAACCCACGAAGGCGTCGTTGTTTGCGGTGAAGGTGAAATTCTCAAACAAAAATTGGAGTCCAAGGGAATCCGAGTTATTGAGATACTTAACCTAAAACGGGACATTTCTATTGTTGCGGAAATCAAAAGTTTCATTACGCTCTACAAAATACTTAAATCTGAAAAGGCAGATGCTCTTCATCTCAATAGCCCAAAGGCAGGAGGTATCGGAACAGTAGCTGGACGTTTGCTACGTATTCCCAAAATAATCTACACTGCCCACGGGTGGACATTCAATGAAAAACGCGCTCTTCTCTCCGATATAGCCATTCGATTCTTTTCTTGGATAACAGTTGTTCTTTGTACCAATGTAATCGTTATCGCAAAAAAAGAAGACCAGCAAGCCCTCACTATGCCTTTTGTGAGTCGAAAAAAAGTTACACTGATACATAACGGAATAGAACCAATTGAATTTCAAGAAAGAAATACTGCAAGAATGAACCTTCTACCGTCACTTTCAAAAAATTATGAAAGCGACACTCTCTGGATCGGAACAATAGCCGAACTACACAAAAACAAGGCTCATGCGTATCTCATATCTGCGTTATCAAAAATTAACCATCCTTTTGTCTGTATTATTATCGGTGAGGGTGAAGAGAGGAAAAACTTAGAAAACTTAATCCGAATATACAGATTGGAAGAGAAAATATTTCTCGTTGGTTTTAAAGACAAAGCCGCTCAATATTTAAAAGCATTCGACATTTTTACATTGACCTCAACAAAGGAGGGTCTACCCTACGGGATACTCGAGGCCGGACTGGCTTCCCTTCCAGTTGTTGCAACACGAGTTGGAGGAATTCCTGACATAATAGAAAACAACATAACAGGACTTCTTGTCTCACACGAAAACATTCACCAAACGAGAGATGCTCTTGAGCACCTTATAGAAAACCCAGAACAACGACTCGAGCTTGGAAAAAACCTACATGAAAAAGTTGAGAAGGAATTCTCTCTCGAACAAATGCTCGAGAAAACAATAAAATTGTATAATTAAAAAAATATGAAATTTGAAATACATCAACCTAATGAGGAGCCAAAAAAGTTTGAGATTCAGGAACAACCTAAGAAAAAGTTTGTAGTTGAAAATCCAGGAGAAATATATATGAATGATTTGTATTGTGTAGGACCAGAAAAACCTATGGGTTATTTACCCCTAAATACTCTAGAGAAATTCTCCGATAAAAATGAAGAAGAGTTGATTGCGTATCTTAAAACCAAAAACATTGAAACTAAATCATTTGGGCCAGAAGCACCTTCTTGGCATGGACCATCTCTATATGCTTTTCATAGAAAGTCTCTTCAGGGCTTATTGGATGAAAATAATAGTATATTAATCGCTAATGCTTGGCCTACAAATGTAGACGAGTTTGTGGAGAAATGTAACGGCCACTTAGTTCTTGAACCTGGACCACTTCAAGACATAATTATCCAAGCCTTTGGAAATAAAAAAGTTGAATAAGAAATCCGTAGGACGTTCAGATTTGAGACAAGGTCGCGTATAAAATTTAAAAACAATTCGAGCCTTACTTGGTGTAAGGTGAGAAATGTTTTTAAATTTTAGACGATGAGATTGGCCAAATATGCACGTCCTCTATATGACTAGCTCGTTTTGAGCGGTGTCTTTATGTACCGATCGTGAAGACTTTCTCATACCCATAAGCATCCCCAAACCAAAAAACTCTGTTAACAAATGCGAGCCTCCGTAACTCATAAATGGCAAAGTGTTACCCGTAACTGGAAGAAGACCGATATTCATACCAATATGTATAACCGAGTGAATCAAAAAGAGAAGAGTCAGCCCAACACCAAACAAAATTTCAAAATTACTTCCTCCATAAAATGAAATCCTGAGCATCCTATAAAAAATTATTCCATATAAAACAAACAACAAAACTACACCGACAAATCCCCACTCTTCGGCAAAAGCAGCAAAAATAAAGTCAGTCTGATATTCAGGAAGAAATTGAAGTTTGCTTTGTGTGCCATAGCCGATTCCCTTTCCCAGGAGTTGTCCGGAACCAACAGCAATAGTTGACTGGTAGGCGTTATAGCCACTCCCACGTATGTTCGCGAGCGGGTTTATAAAGTTCTTTATTCTATCTTTCTGATATGGCTTAAAAACAAAAAGCCAAAGACCAGCAAAAGCTACAAGCCCTATAAAAAACACCACAAGAAGATGCTTTTTTGATATACCAGAAACCAAAACCATTCCAAGCCATAGGAAAAATATTATGATTGCTGAACCAAAGTCTGGCTGTAAAAAAACAAGTGTAAAAATAACAAAAACATAAAACCCTGAGACTAAAATGTGTCTAATGTTTGCTATCTCCATATGACGCCTAGAAAAATATTTAGCCAAAATCAATATAACAACTAATTTTATAGGATCGACTGGTTGAAAACCGAAGGCACCAATACTAAACCAACTTTGTGCTCCCTTGAACACACTACCAACAGCAAATAGAGACACCAGAAGAACAACCGAAATACCAAACAAAATGACAATAACTTTTGTATTCTTTAAAAAACTCCAGTTTATTGTACTAGCCACCAAAAAAACGACCATAGAAACTGCTAACCACACGACTTGTTTCTCAAAATAACTACTATTACTTACAAAAGAGTTCATACTGATCAGTCCAGCCATAGAGACGGCAAAAACACTAAGGGACAGTACCCAGTCAACATCCTTAAATAAAGACAAAAAAGCTCTCTGTAACGAAGATAAAAACATACTACTTTATAGTTCTATAAATAACATTTATTACGTTTGGTTTTCTAGGACAAAGATTTTTAGAAATTTTTGAATATACATCATTTAGAGTTTCCTTTGAAGGAGCGTAAAAGTAATGGTTGTTGTCGAAACTGATGGATTTAAGAAAATCCTCACTAACACTCTTTCCAAGACCAATTGTAAAAATCTCAATGCCTTTTGTACTACCAATATTTTCAACTAATTTTTGAGCAGATGTGACTGGATAATTTTCAACATTTGCCTCTTTTGGTTCTGTTGGAACACCATCAGTAAGCAAGACTATGACTTTTTTATTATCCTTTTTTGCATTAACTGAAGTTAACTCCTGAATACTCGCCAGTAATCCCTCGTAGATATTTGTTTGTTCTGAACTAGTACTCAGTGACATACTTTCAACAGCATTTATGGCTTGAGTTTTATTTGTAGAAAGAAAACTTTCTATTTTGCTATTGTTACCGAATGAAACAACAGAAACTTGATCATCGGATTTTAAATTCTTGATAAAACTTTGAGCTGTATATAGGACGGTTGTAAATGGCTCAGGTGGATTATCCCCCTCAGATCTCATACTTCCAGATTTATCCAAAACCAAGGCTAAATCTACTGGAGATAAGCAAGATTCGACACCAAGATCGAATTGTTTTGGCCAAGTAAATACAAAATCTTGAGTCGTGCGTTTTAGCAGATTGTCCACAAAAGTGTTTGAAGCAGCAACAACATTTTCATTACCATCCAAAACAAAAACGGCTAACTCTAGTCCAGAAATATTTTGTAATGATTCATTTGATATTGTGCCTGTGATTCTAGGAATACTTGAGCTTGCAGATAAAGCACCATATTTTACAGTAATTTCTGGTTCTTTACTCAAATCTTTTTCCCAAGGACCAAACTTAATAAATTTAAAATCTGAAGTTTTTGGTTTACTTCCTTTGAGTACGATACCCGTTTCGAAAACAGCAAACTTTTTACCCTTTGGAATACTTGTTGTTCCATCTTTTGTAATAATTAGATTGCCCTTATCATCAAAAATACTGAATTGATAACTCGCATTTTTATTGTTTGAGTTTAAATTTGGATTTTCAATATAAGCCACTGCAGTATAAACATCTCCTGAAATATTGAAGATTTTTGACCATAAAACTACAGGGTTCAAAGTATCTGATGTACAAAGGTTAATACAACTACCGCCACAATCAACACCGGTCTCATCACCATTTTTGTAACCATCAGAACAAGTTGGAGTTTTATAAAAAATTTTCCAGAAAATTAATCCGAACAAAAGAGCCACAACAATGAGAAAAACTCCTCCTTGTATAAATCTTCGTTTGGTAGCCCAAGATCCTTGCATACTCAATATAATACCACAAGATTACTTCCAATTTCTAATCGACTCTTTTGGTAAATTTTAGATGTAAAAAACACCCGCGCAAAGCGAGTGTTTTTTAAAATTCAGTACTAAGTTCTGGCGCCTAGCTACTCTCCCACATAGTAGTACCATCGCCACTACAGAGCTTAACTTCCGTGTTCGGAATGAGAACGGGTGTGACCTCTGCGTTAAAGCACCAAAACTTATGACTGAATTTTCAAACTTTGTGAGTTTTATTCGAAGAGTAAGTCGTGAGACTTACTCGAACAAGTGAGGAAGGGATTCACCCTCTTGTCGGTTCCCGCGCTCTAGAAACGCAGTACTATCTGAACCGTTCAACGGTCTCAGCTGACTCCTTGGTAGCCACCGGCATCCCAAGCACTCACTTATCCCAGCCAGGTAGGGGTGTCCCCCAGTGGGTACTTCAACTTGAGTACCTAACACCCTGGCGATCTCGAAAGAACTCCGAATAAAACTCACAAAGTTTTATATTATTCAATTGTAAAAGTAAAACTGTCATGAAATTTTTAATTCCATGTAACAGGACAAAGCAGTGGCATCTAAATTTCCTAATAGAAATCGGCTAATTAGTACATCTCGGCTCCACACATTACTGTGCTTCCACCTAATGCCTATCACGTGATCATCTCTCACGGGCCTCAAACGATTCCTAATCTTGAAGTTGGTTTCACTCTTAGATGCTTTCAGAGTTTATCCATTCCCGACTTAGCTACCCTGCGGTGCTTTTGGCAAAACAGCAGGCACACCAGAGGTCAGTTCACCCCGGTCCTCTCGTACTAGGGGCAAATCTTCTCAAGAATCAACGCCTACAGTAGATAGGAGACCAACCTGTCTCACGCATGTTTCCACAAATTACTTTGTGCATTGGACTATAACTTTCATTTCATTTGTAAGTTTTGTAGAAAAGGCAATCGAAATTGCCAAAGAATTGTGGTGACCACTATTGGATTTACTGATACCAATTTCAGAGAAATCTCTTTCTCTGCCCAGAGGGGGAGGTTTTTCACTCCTAGTGGTCAAATTCTCTACAAAACTTACAAACAAAACTTGTTGATGTTTAGTCTCTACGGGCGCCGAGATTTTTTTAACGGTATTTCCGTTCCAAAAAATCCAAGTGCAGTTGCGTAATCGCAAGCTGCCGCTTTCTAAGCTTCCCTCGGTATTACCCACCCATGTGGGGTTCACCGATATAAATCAACTTTAATCCGTCTTGCGACAGACCGCCGTGATTTGATTGGTTCCTTAATCTTTAACAAAACGAAAATTCCTCTGAGGATTCAGATTGCACAACAGTTGAAAGTTTTAAAGTTGAAAGTCGAAAGTAAATGCAAATGCACCCACTTTTTACTTTATAACTTTTTACTTTATAACTTCTGTACGGTCTGAACCCAGCTCGCGTAAGATTTTAATTGGCGAACAGCCAAACCCTTGGGAGCTTCTTCACCCCCAGGATATCTTGAGCCGACATCGAGGTGCCGAACTGTGCCGTCGCTATGGACGCTTAGGCACAACCAGCCTGTTATCCCCAGGGTAGCTTTTATCCGATAATCTCCGGCCGCCTCTAACACGGACCGTCGGTTCACTATGTTCTGCTTTCGCATCTGCTCGACAAGTACGTCTTACAGTTAAGCCAGCTTGTGCCATTACACTATCGTCATGGTTTCCATTCACGACTAGCTGACCTTAATAAACTCCTCCGTTACTTTTTAGGAGGATAGCGCCCCACTAAAACTGCCCACCAGAAACTGTCTCTGTCCGT
>CAZTQY010000006.1:6511-18407 GCA_964616425.1 uncultured Candidatus Saccharibacteria bacterium | reverse complement strand
AGAGCAATCGCCTGTTAAGCGATTGGTCGTAGGTTCGATCCCTACCCGCGGAGCCAAAAAAAAACGCCCTTGTGGCGTTTTTGCGTTACAAGCTCCGTGGAAGTAAATCAAGTAAAAATAATATATAATTACGTAATGAAAAAAACTAAAATAATCTATTATATTCTAGCGATATTGTGTGGAGTATATGCATTTATATATGGCGGAATGGATGATAGCCCCGGAGCACAACTACTTGGAGCTCTATTATTTATTTTTGGAGTATTTAATCTTTTTAAGACTAAAAAATCTATTTAGTCTTATCTGTGTATACAACCAGCCCAACAACAAGGTCTCCGCTTCCCTTCCAGTAACTCTATAACTGTCCTTTTAATATGATTTATTCTTGTCTCCTCTTTTTTATTGCTGATGCTCCAACAAATCCACTCATTACGAGCTAGCGGAGTGATACTATTCCAAGCTTCTAATGCTTTTGAATTTGCTCTAATAGCCTTTTGTAAATCCTCCGGTAATTTATGTACCACACCACCTAGAATTTTTATTTGCACCATTAGGTCAATTTTACCAGTTTTTATAAATTATTCTATATTGACTAGTCATTAAAATCATCAACGTTTACCAAAACAGCTGACTCATTTTTTATATTTATTTCCTGACCATAAACACCAACTAGCAAGTCTAGATCCTTACCACTTCTTTTCAATAGATCTTTATTTTTATCTTCCATACTTTTTAGGACCTCTAGACCAAATTTATCAAATACATTGTCTTGGTATAACATCATAAACGCAGCAAAATCTTTGATAAAACAGTGACCTCCTGCACCCCTACCACTTTTATGAAACGGTTCTGAATAATTATCTGTAATATAAGGGTCTTCTTTTAATGCTTGCTTTATAACCTTCTTAGTTTTAATAATCTGATTCGACCTGAAAAAATACAATTCAATTATGTAAATATTGGAGAGGTAGCTAGCACCGCAGTTAAAAAGCTCGATGAACTCTCACAAAGCAAAAATATAAGAGTTATTATCGAAAACACAAACCCATCATATGTTTATGGGAATACTACAGCCTTAGAGCAAATAGCTATCAACATTATAAAAAATGCGATACTTTACACTCAAGCAAACGGACTAGTTAAAGTTATTGTTAAACCAGATTATAAAGGTAATGTCATGTTATCTGTAATAGATAACGGAATCGGTATTTCAGAAAAAGACTTAAATCATATTTTTGAACCCTTTTTTAGAGCCGAAAAATCTAGAAACACAAAAGCAGGTAATGTAGGGTTAGGTCTAACAATAGTTAGTGAGCTCGTAAAACTACATAACGGAAAAATAAGTGTAAAAAGCCAACTAAATACTGGTACAACTGTAACAGTAAAAATACCGTATAAGGAAGAAGCTAGCATAGAGAAGAATATATATTTAGGAAGTGAAATATCTATAGACTACGGAACTAGTTTATAATTCTAGTCAATAGTTAAACTCTTAATAAACTGTTGATTAAATGTGTAAAACTCCTAAAATCAGTGGATAATTAAGTCAGGATATGGATTATACAAAAACCCAATACTGGGGCTTTTTAAGCTGGCTTTTCATTATGGTGATTTTAGTTATAATATAGATTACAAACAAGAACTAATAGTGTAAGAAATAAGACAATAAAACGTCTCAAATGCCAAACCAAGTACTTGAAAAAATGTTTATGGAAGCCTATCAGAGTCATTCTGACAGTATTTTCCGTTTCATACTTTTCAAGATTGACAACAGAGAAAGAGCTTTGGATCTGACTCAGGAGACATTTATGAAAACTTGGGTAAATTTATCTAAGTCTGGTGGAATCCAAAATATTAGGGCTTTCTTATATAAAGTTGCTGGGAATTTAGTAATTGATGAATATAGAAAACGAGGTAGAAAAGACTACGCACTAAGTTCACTAGAAACAATGGGAGAGGATGGTTTTGAACCAAGTTCTGATGTTAACGAACTTGAAGCTCTAACCAACAAACTAGATGCGGAAAAGGTTATGGATGTTGTAAACAAACTTCCCCCTATTTATTCAAGTGTATTATTTTTAAAATACAACGAAGACTACTCGATTTCAGAAATAGCTGAAAACCTAGATATAAGTCAAAATGTTGTATCCGTCAGGCTCAATAGAGCAATGCACAAGTTGAAAGAAATGGTTGAAGAAGAAATAAACAAATATCAAAAATAAAATGACCAATTTATTTAAAAATTTTAAGAACGAAAGAATGACAGAATCTGAAAAACAGATGGTCTTTAGCGAACTTAAAACTTTTATCTCAAATAACCCTATTTCAACTCCATGGTATAAACAATTTGGAAATAGCATCACATCTCCATTCCAAAACGAATTTATGTTGCACCACAAAATGCTTGCAACTGCATTTGTGGTTATTATATTAGTATCTGCAACAGGAGGAACATCTATTGCCGCAAAATATTCAGTCCCCGGAGATATCCTCTACCCTGTCAAAATTAATCTGAACGAAAAAGTCGAGACATTTACAGCAATTTCTTCTGAAGCAAAAGCTACGGTTGAAGCAAGACATGTTGGGGAAAGACTTGTTGAAGCTGAACAACTTTCAAATGAAAATAAACTGAATGATAAGATAAAAACTCAACTTGAAGTCAAATTCAGCCAAGATCTACAAAGCACAATGACTCATGTTGACGCTCTAAAAACGAGTGGTGATAAAGAAAGTGCAAAAAAGGTAAAAGCTAATATTGAAAACTCATTACAACGACACAAAGATACAGTGAACGAACTCCTCAACTACAGAACTGTAAGATCAAATACAACCGTTTCCAATCCAGAAATCTCACCAAAAGCCATGATGATGAGCGCACCAGTAAATGAGCAAGAAAATGAACCTCAAGTCAGTACATTTAGCGTAACAATTCAAGCAACAACAACACCGACCAACGACAAAGACCTTGAAAGTGATAACTTTAGAGTACAGGCTACTAGCACAATAAGTCGTGAAGAAGATGATGAAGAAACCCCACTTTTGAACGAAACATTGAAATGGATAAATGGTTCAGATAGTGACGAAGATAACTAAAAGATAAATCCTAATATTTCTTTACCTAGAAAAATATAGATTGCACAAGATAGTCCTTCACCTATTAAGACCCCCACAAGAAATTTCTTAACGTTTATCTCCATTGCTCCACATACGTAGCAAATCAAATCAGTTGGTAAAAACGGCATAAAACTCCAAGCAATAACAACTGGTAGTTCATTTTTTTCTAGAAAATTTCTAAGTTTCAAAATCTGCTTTGGATGTCTTTTCTCAAAATATTCGTCAAAATTTAAATACTCTGAAAAGTAGTACACACTAACTGATGATAACAAGATTGTTACAATCGTAATTAGGTATAGCGGAACAGGAGGTAATAGTATGATTCCAACTACTATAAAATATGTAATGGGTATTAATGTAAATCCCCTAAGTGATCCTGCTATAAAATAAATAATATAGCCAAGTATAACGGAGGAGCCAAATATACTAGACAGTTTAGCTTGAACAACATCTCCAGCAAAAAAATAAATATAAAGAGAAACTGTGATTAATAATAACCACAGAGCATAAACTACATATTTTATTTTTGACTTATCTAGTTTCATAACTAAAGAATGCAGGACATTCGTTAAAGAGTCAATATCCTCATATAACAAAATAATTTTGATATACTCTATATTATGCGATTATTTAAAAAGACAACTCATTTATCTGAAATCATAGAAGCATCTCAGGAAAAACCTGTAACTATCTTTATATATTCTGATGACTGTATCAGCAGCAGTCGTCTGGCAGACCAGATTGAAAATGCAGTAAATGAAAAGGAAATAAAGCCTTTGATATACATGATAACAGTTCAAACTGAACCTGTGCTATCAAAGAAAATTGAAGAATGGTTTAATATAAAACACGAATCTCCTCAAATAATCACTATAAAAAATGGTAAAATCATATACACTGACCATCACAACTCAATTAAAATAGACAAATTTGTCTAGATATTTGATATTTTAAACTATGGTATAATCCCTAAAATGAAAGGAAAAATTAAAAATCTATTATCAGAAAAAGTTGTAATATCAATATCTACAATCATTATTTTGATTTCTTTTGGTTACAACGGATATTTATTCTACCAGTTAGAATCTCAAAAAAAAGCACTAGAAAACAAAATTGATTTGTTCGATCAGGCGTTAATGATTTCACAATCAAAATTATCCAGTATCACAAGTCAAAAAGACGCAATCTTAACAATACTTGGCGCAGAGAGGCTAAACACAAGTTATATCCAAAACCAAATACAAGATATCACTAGTACAGTGGGTCAACTCAAAAAACTGAGTCAAACGGATGTTGAGTTGCTAAAAAAATATTCTAAAGTGTATTTTCTTAACGAAAATTATGTTCCACCTAGGCTCGCTATTATCGAAGACCAGTACTTAAATATCAAAAATAGACCACTAGAAATACTGGCTGACATCTACCCAAAACTAAAATCAATGTTAGATGATGCTAAAAATTCAGGACTAGATATTCAAGTACTTTCTGCTTATAGATCATTCTCACAGCAAGCTGGCTTAAAATCAGCTTATAAAGTCACATATGGCTATGGAGCAAATACATTTTCTGCTGACCAGGGATACTCTGAGCACCAGCTCGGAACTACACTAGACTTTACAACACCGAAAATTGGCAGTGTTTTATCTGGTTTTGATAAAACTGAGGCCTACAAATGGTTAACATCTAATGCATATAAATACGGTTTTATACTCTCCTACCCAAAGAACAACTCCTATTACATTTACGAACCATGGCATTGGAGATTTGTTGGTGTTGCGTTGGCAACAAGACTTCGAGACCAAAGTCTAAATTTCTATGATGTAACTCAGAGAGACATTGACCAATATCTTGCAAATATTTTTGATTAACACAAAAACCCCAATATTGGGGTTTTTGTGTTAATTTAAGATAAAATCAGATTACATTTGTCCACCCATCCCACTGTTTGAACTCATACAATCTTTACAATTCTTTTTGTGAGTTGCAACTTCATAAACAGCTGACAGACCGACTAGAACGTAAACGATCATAACTACTGAAGGCCATGATCCTAGCAATGTCTCAACTAGATTGAAATTAAATGCAACCAAACCCCAGTTTAATGCTCCAACTATAACAAGAACATATGCTATCTTGTGTAAATATTTCATAATTTGACTTTACTTTTTAATAATTAATACACATATATTATACAATCTATACAAGAATAAGCACTAGCTAGCTGTGTATTACTAGAATGAACTAACACCCCTGTCTCCTATTTCATTGTGTTGATTAAATATAACTTTTCTAACATTTTCTGGATCTTTTACTGTATCCATCGAGAAGTCGTAATTGTCCTCTCCTGCCGTCTGAACTTTTATGCTACCGTAGTTAAGCATTGTTGCGACAAAACCTTTTACATCTATAGTCACATCTTGGATTTTATCAAATCGAAGATTTGAAATTCCTCGATTGAAAATAGTTCTTTGCTCTACGGCTATTATTCTTTTTTCTGTAACATACCAAACATCAAGATAATATTTGGTCCAACTAACAAAAAAAGAAATCCACAAAAATAATAACCAGAGTGTGTAAAAGAATAAAAACAAAGCTGTGGTGTTGCCAGGAATGTTTAAGTCAATAATTTGTGGAAATATAAATTTGAAAATAAAAAAAACTATAAATGGAAGTACCGCAGAAAATAGCAAACTGATTGTATAACCAACAAATACAATCCAGTGTTTTCTCACCTCCAGTATCACATGTTCATCACTTTCTAAGTGTAAAACGTCTTTTGACATAATTTTAATAATAACTAGCTGATAGAAATGCAGTTACAAACAAAAGCAGAGAAAAGGTTAGGAAGATAATTTCACCAAATACTATTCCTCGACTACCCATACCATATGCAGTCCAATGATAAAAAAGCACTAGTGAAATCAACAAATAGATGACAAAAAATACAATAAGAACTATGAACAGAAAAGACGAACCAAGAAAAAGATCTAAATGTAGCCCTGGCAAACTTGGTATTGTGATTGCTGGTAATTGCATGTCGGTATTATAACAAAAATTATTTAGAATTTAAAAAACGCTTAGCATATTTCGTAGCTACTAAGTAAAAAACAATTAAAAACACTACACTCAAAGTTATCAGCGCAATATAGTCTAAAATATTATCTATCTTTAAATAATAACTTCCAGCAAAATACCCAACTAAAAACAAAACCGTGACTTTGGGTATTGTTCCAATAACACTGAATTTTAAAAACTCTGAATATAAAACTCCAGCAACACCAGATGATATCTGAACTGCACCACCAATGCCATGAGATATTTTAGCCAAAAGAAATGTTTTTCCTTTGTGATTTCTAAAATGCTCCTCCAAAAGCAACTCTCCTTTTTCATCATAGCCAACATATTTAGCCCACCTTTTTACCCTAACCGAAGTCTTCCAAAATTTACCAATAGCGTAATACATAGAATCCCCAATTACATCAGCCACTATTAAAACAACAAGAGCTACATATGGGTTTAAATAGCCAAGAAAAACCAGAAACCCAGTAATAATTATTATTATCGGCCCCTCTATAATAGCCACAGGAAAAATCAAAAAATATTTGTAATGCTCTAAAATTGAGAGAACCTCTGTTGGTGATATAAACATTCACTAAATAATCTCAATTTTTACGATGTTAAGCAAGTGGCGAGTTTGACTCAAAGCTTAAAATTTGCTTTAATTAGAGCTCAATTTTCCGCATTAGCGGATTTTTCAAATCAAAACATTATAATTAAAAAACACCCCTCGGAGGATTTTTGTTCGAGTTCAAGGCGCGAGTGAGGAATGCGACTAAAGTGTACATCTAGTACTCTGCAGGAGCATCCAGAGCGAGCAACGCAGAAATCGGACAAAAAGACCCGAGCTACCAAAATGCAAATTCGTAACATAGCTATAATAGCCCACGTGGACCATGGAAAGACTACCTTAACTGACGCCTTGATGCGCCAGACAGGCATGGTTACTGACGAAGGAGTCAGTATGGACTCTAACGCTCTTGAACAAGAGCGAGGTATTACTATTTATGCAAAAAATACTTCTGTTTATTACCCTACAGCTGACTCTGGACGAGAAGTTACAAAAATCAACATAGTAGATACACCAGGTCACTCCGACTTCGGTTCAGAGGTTGAACGAGTTTTGCGATCAATCGACACAGTTCTACTACTCGTGGATGCTCAAGAAGGACCTATGCCTCAAACTAGATTTGTATTGAAAAAATCTCTTGAACTTGGACTAAAACCTATAGTTATCATCAACAAAATTGACAAGCCAGCTGCTAGACCAGACGAGGTACACGAGATGGTGCTAGAACTTTTCCTTGAGTTGGGTGCAAACGATGAACAGCTAGACTTTACTACTGTTTACGCTATTGGTCGTGACGGAATTGCAAAAATGAAACTGGAAGATGAATCAAAAGACCTAACTCCCCTACTCGAAACTATTTTGAAAGAGGTTCCACCAGCAACTGGAGATACTACTGCACCTGCAAAACTACAGTCTTTTAACCTAGCATACGATAACTTCCTAGGACGACTTGCTGTTTGCCGAGTTTACCAAGGTACTATCAAAGTTGGCGATACTGTTTTCGATAAACATCATGACGGACAAATGTCATCAGGTAAAATAACAAAACTTTTCAGTTTCGAAGGAACAAAAAGAGTTGAAACTGCACAGGCTATTGCTGGAGATATTGTTATGATCGCAGGTCTACCAAACGTATACATTGGTGACACTATCTGCCAAGACGAGTTCGCTGAGAGACTTCCATCTATTAATATTGATGAACCTACTATCTCACTAAACTTCCTAGTTAACGACTCGCCTTTTGCAGGACGAGAAGGAAAGTTCGTAACTGGACGACAAATCCGAGACAGACTTGAAAAAGAACTTGAGGTTAACGTCGGACTAAAGATAGACTGGAATAACAACGAATACTTTACTGTTTACGGTAGAGGTGAACTCCATATTGCTATCCTATGTGAAAACATGAGACGCGAAGGTTATGAACTTCAGGTATCACAACCACAAGTAATCATAAAAGAAATCGATGGTGTAAAAATGGAACCTTTTGAAGAAGTAACTGTTGATGTTTCTGACGATGTTGCTAGTTCAGTTATCTCACGACTCTCAGAAAGAAAAGGTCTTATAACAAATATCAAAAATCACGATGGCCAACAGAGAATCATAATAGAGATTCCAACTCGAGGATTACTTGGATACCGAGGCCAGTTCGTTGTTGACACAAAGGGTCAAGGAATTCTTTCATCACGATTTATAGAGTTCAGAGAACATGTCGGTGATATAACTCGTACTCACTATGGCTCAATGGTCTCAATGGAAAAAGGAAAAGCTCTTGCGTTCTCACTAGATAACCTACAACAGAGAGGAACACTTTACATTGACCCAGGAACAGAAGTGTATGTTGGAATGGTTATCGGTAACACATCAAAAGGTGAAGACCTCATCGTGAATCCAACAAAAGGAAAGCAATTAACAAACATGCGATCTTCTAGTTCAGATGGATCTGTTTACCTTGCTGCTACTGTTAAACTTGATATTGAAAAGGCTATGGAAATAATGTCAGAAGATGAATACATAGAAATAACCCCGAAATCCGTGAGACTGCGAAAGAAGGTAATGAAAAAATAATTTTTAATTAAAGTTTTAGATTTGAAAAAAGGCCCGAGCGGACATTGCATGCTCGGGCCTTTTGAATTTCTTGGAGGAACGGTCAGCTACGACTTGATGACCTTGACGAGACCTGAGATGTGATCAGCCATGAGCTGGTCAAGGTGCTTTCCCACTTCGACTGCAACAGCCTCGAGCTTTCCCGTCGAGACACGGTGCGCACGGCCGCTGATGACGTTGTGTATCTCATGACCGTTGAGTCCCAGCCCTTCAGCGAATTCCGACTTGGCAACCTTACGGTTCACAATGACCTTGTGGGTGATTTCCCCGAACTGGGCCGCCGCTTCCTTACGTGAGATCGTGGTTTCCTGAACTGCCGACGACGACTGAGTCATAGACTCTCCGCGAAGTTTTCCCAGACACAACGTCTAGGAACCCACTTATCATTTAACCACACCATCTAAATAATGCAAGAAGCGAAAACCCCTGGGTGCGTGTTGCACCCAGGGGTAAGACAGATCAATGTGAGATCATGGCAGAATGTGGTCGATGGCACGTTCGCCGTGACTTAGGTCTTGTAGCAGCTTTGAGCAGACCTCGAATCTGATCTTCCTCACACTGTGGAATGGAAGAAATTGTTCGAAGTGCGTTCAAAACCCTAAGAACATCCTGAAAACGAACCTGATCAACCTCCTCATGCTCCATATAGCAGAGAACGAATTTATCGACCTCTGCTATTCTCGCCAAGTCAGATCTGCAGATTGGTACACCCTCCCTCCATCGTCTGAACTGGAAAGAGAAAAGGTGTAGAGCCTTCTTCCGACTCATCTTCCCACCGATCTTTCTCTCTAACCTTGCAGCTGTCTTCTTCGCGGCATTCCGATTCTTTGACAAACCGTGCCTCCATTTGGTGTCTGTTTGTAATATAACAATTATTACTAAATATTTGCAAATCAAGATATAGCAAACTCCCCAACTTTCGTTCTCTTTATATGAAAAGTAACTGCTTTAGTTCCACAACTTTCAGCCAGGTCAGAAACAAATTGTCTTACATAAAAACCACTAGAAACTTTCACTGAGATCTTGTCAATCACAAACATGTCAAGGACTGTCCTTGACATAGCACGTTCCCACTTATTAACAATTTCTTGTTGTCTAAAATCACCATTAACCAAAGCAACTTTATTTTTTATATCCTCAAGCAACTCCCCTTTAGCAATAGATTTCCTAGAAAGATATTCTGCTTCATATAACTCAACAGTATGTTTGGGAATATCAACCTCACTCAATCTTCCCTCCCTCGCCCACTGAAACAAAGATTTACCATTTACAGGGCGTGATGAATACACAGGATACACTTGTTCAAATTTGCCAGCTGAATTTTTTAAATATTCTTGTATTTTTTCACTTTCAACTTTATAACTCTCAAACTTGTGAACTAATCCGAGTAGATCCAGAGTATCAGTCTCAAATCCCCACAGTATCTCAAATTCATAAGTCTTTGGCAGGTCTAGGTATTTATCTTTATCCAAAATCCCATCACCGGATAAAACCAGAAGCACCCCCTCAGCCATTGGATCGAGTCTACCTGCGTATGTCATTCTAGTTTCTGTATATTCTGGATGCTCTTTTTTGTATCTCAAAACAGCCTCGTACGGTGTCTCACCGAGGTTTTTATATAACAAATGTAGATTTTGTTTAGGCTCCATATTCTGTTACACTATAGCAATATGAGCGACAAATCAAAAATCAGTACAGAAAGTTATAAAGGAGTTAGAGACTTTTACCCAGAGGATTCATTTATTATGGAATATATATTCCATGTATGGAAAACAGTAGTAGAAAGCTACGGATATGTTGAATACAAAGCTTCTATTTTAGAATCAGCAGAACTATACAAAGCAAAATCCGGAGAAGAAATAGTAAATGATCAAACATACACTTTTACAGACCGTGGAGAAAGAGAAGTTACACTAAGACCAGAAATGACTCCGACAGTAGCCAGAATGGTTGCTGCAAAAATACACGATTTAGCTTTTCCGTTACGTTGGTATTCTATTCCTAATCTATTTAGATACGAAAAGCCTCAGCGAGGTCGCTTGCGTGAACACTGGCAGTTAAATGTTGATCTTTTCGGTGTTGATTCTATTGACGCCGATGTAGAGATAATCAGTATTGCTCATAAAATAATGCAGACTTTCAGAGCAAAAGATGAGGATTTTATAATAAAAATAAACAGTCGAAAAATTGTAAACTCACTTTATGCAAAATTTGAAATCAATGAAGAAAATGCATACAAGGTTTCAAAAATAATAGACAAGAAAGACAAAATATCTGGCGATGCTTTTGAAACTGCACTAAATGAAGTTATCGGCGAAAAAACTAGTGAGTTCATCCGAATCCTAACTTCAGCAGAAAGACTTGTTGAATTCTTGGGGGCAGAAGAAGCAAACACAAAAGAGCTAATCTCTGTTATTGAAAAACTTAACTCACTTGGAATAAACAATGTTTCGTTTGATCCAACTCTGATGCGTGGGTTCGACTACTATACAGGTATAGTGTTTGAAGTTTTTGACTTGCATCCAGATAACAACCGCTCAGTTTTCGGAGGAGGTAGATATGACGATCTTTTGGATATATTTGGAGCACGCAAAGTTCCTGCAGTGGGATTTGGCGCTGGTGACGTTACTGCTAGAGATTTCCTCGAGGCGCACGAACTACTTCCAATATACAAACCACCAACACAACTCTACATCTGCACTCTAAAACCTGAGTTTATAGATGAAGCAAACAAAATCGCAGAAACACTTAGAGCACAAGGCATTTATGTTGCAGTAGATTTGACCGACAAAAAAGTTGGAGACCAAATAAAGACAGCAAACAAACAAAGTATTCCATTTGTTCTTTGTATTGGAGAAGATGAAATAAAATCTGGAGTTTATCCTCTTAAAAATCTAGAAACAGGAGAAGAGAAAAAAGTGAAAGTTGAGGAGATAATAAGCTCACTGAAAAATTAAATCTTGTTGACTCATGTCTCGAGAAAGGCCTTTCGCAGGAGTTTAGAAAACAACCGAGGTACTCTGAGTATTGTTTTCTTGAACGACGAGAAGT
>CAZTQY010000006.1:0-6501 GCA_964616425.1 uncultured Candidatus Saccharibacteria bacterium | reverse complement strand
CCGCTAGATAGATTGCCTTTCGAAAGATATGAGGAGAAAAAGATTTAATTAAAATAATATATACTGGCTTTATGAGAAAAATCGTATTTGATATAGAAACAAAAAATATATTCCAAGATGTAGGATCTAGAAATCCAGAAGATTTGGATATATCTGTTGTTGGACTATATGATTTTGAAACAAACAAGTACCATACTTTTCTCCAAGAAGAATTTGATGCTATGTGGGAAATATTTAAAAAAACTGATTTAATGATTACCTTTAACGGTGAGTATTTTGATATCCCGTTATTAAATAAATACTACAAAAAAGCCGGCCTCGGCGATCTCAAAGAGATTCGATCTCTAGATATTTTCAAAGAAATAAAACAAACATCTGGCAGATGGTTAAAGCTAGATAATGTAGCCAAAGGCACATTTGGTATTAGTAAAAGTGGAGATGGATTAGAAGCTGTAAAATGGTGGCGAGAAGGCAAAATAGAAGAAATAAAAAAATATTGTTTGGACGATGTGAAAATTACAAAAGATGTGTATGACTATATTTTAAAAAATAACAAAGTGATTTTCAAAGATGGACCTTTTACAAAAGAAATAAAGTTGGATACGAAGCATTGGGAGCCGGTCCCTGAAGTAAAAACCCAAAGCTTATTTTAGATATAAAAAAACCCGGTCGGAGAGGTGGGGATACCCCACTCTCTCCTTCCAGGTTGTCGCCGACGCCGGCCGTGTTCAGGCCGAGGCGATCGCGCCGATCTTCTTCATCATGTAAAGGGGGCTCAGGCTGTTGCCTGCCCCGACCAGGTGACCCGAATTCGGCGGGCCATGAACGAACTTCATCATGCCTCCTTCCTATCACTTGATAGGTAAGATGGTGGAGGTGGCATTGTCTGCCACCTCCAACGTTGACGACCATTGGATCAATGAACTTCCCAATTAC
The DNA here is from genome assembly GCA_964616425.1 of uncultured Candidatus Saccharibacteria bacterium. GTDB lineage: Bacteria > Patescibacteriota > Minisyncoccia > Phycocordibacterales > DATDWN01 > C7867-006. The sequence goes on along the minus strand of CAZTQY010000006.1, from coordinate 5,565 downwards.
TCTATCACACATATATCTTGACTGTCAAGCGTTTTTTGTGTTTTATTTATTAGAAAAGGAGGAAAATGGCTATAGCTAGCGCTATTCTGTAATAGATAAAAACATCCAAATTGTTGTTTTTTAAATATTTTATTAAAAACTTGATTGCTATAAAACCTGTTATAAACGCAACAATAGAACCCGCTAAAAGTGCTGAACCATATGTCGAAGTAAATATCTCATGACGAACTTCAAAAACTTTTTTCATCCCTGCACCAAATAAAACTGGAATTGAAAGCAGAAAACTGAACCTGACTGCCTCTTCTTGTGTCAGACCAGCAATGAGTCCACCTGATATCGTAGCTCCAGAACGAGATACTCCAGGAATAAGAGCAAGACACTGAAAAAATCCGATCATGATTCCCCTACCCAGCGACAACTCTTTATCTTTTTTTGAAACTTTTTGAGCAAACCAGAATAGAACACTACCGAGAACAAGAGTTAAAGCCACCAACTGAATATTTCTAAAAACAGTGTCCATATAGCTTTCCAAAATGAGTCCGAAAATGACTGCGGGTATTGTTCCAATAATGATTGAGTACAAAAGTATACTGTCCTTTTCCATTACTGGGTTTTTCCTAACCAAATTATAAAAAGTCAAAAACAAATACCAAATATCCCTCCAAAAATAAACAATAATTCCCAGAGTTGTAGCAAGTTGTAGAACTGCATCAAAAGCAAGTCCATTTAGGTCATTAACACCCAACAGATGTCTTGCTATTATGAGGTGCCCAGAAGAGGAAATAGGTAGGAACTCTGTCGCTCCCTCAATAAAACCAAGGATAATTGCTACCAAATGCGTCATAAGATATAATCATACCACAACAGTTTATTTTTAATTAACAAACATGGATCCACAAATCTCAGAAAAAAAATCTTTACTAGAAAAGCTATCTGTTCCATTGGCAATAGTCATAGCTGGACTTCTTATTGGAGGCTCACTTTACTATTCAAATATCAAGATATCGCAACAGCCACAAGTAAAAACTGTAGAACTTGGAAGCAACCCTGACACTAACAACATGAGAGATGTGTCATCAAATGACCACATACTCGGAAATCCAAATGCTACATTAAAAATTGTTGAATACTCTGATACTGAGTGTCCATACTGTAAGCAGTTTCATCTGACACTGAAAAAAATAATGGATATCTACGGAAAAACAGGTCAGGTTGCATGGGTTTATAGACATTTCCCTATTGATCAACTTCACTCAAAAGCTCGAAAAGAAGCAGAGGCAACAGAGTGTGCAAACGAGCTAGGTGGAGCACAAAAGTTCTGGGAATACACTGACATGGTTTACGCAACAACAAACTCAAACAACTCACTAGATCCTGCACAACTCCCTATTATCGCTGGAAAAGTTGGACTAGATGTTACAGCTTTCAATGCATGTCTATCTTCTGGCAAATACGCAGATAAAGTTGAAGCAGACTACCAGGATGCTGTTAAAGCTGGAGGACGTGGAACTCCAAACTCAATAGTAGTTTCAGAAGATGGAACAAAGACAGTTATACAAGGTGCACAGTCTTTTGAAGCGGTAAAAGGCATTATCGACGCTCTCCTAAAGTAGCAGAATCAAGCAAGACAGCCCTTCGGGGCTTTTTTGTTATATGAAACTTTTATAACTACAGTACTGACATTTAGGGTCGTCACATTTATCAGTCATGAACTTTCCACCAAAAACGCTTTGGACCAAAAGCTCTATTTCCTGTTTAACTTTCTCCTCATCTACTTGTTCAATAGGCAAACCAATATTTGGACACCGTCCCTTGTCATCTGGTTTGATAAAAACTAGAGCTGGTTCTATGTTTTTATTTTTATAAGCATGATTTCCAGAGAGTAGCATCTTGTAAAAAACTAACTGTCTAAAATAATTACCGTCTGAGTCCTTTGTGTTCCCTTTTATTGCATTTTCACTCATCGCTTCACGAGTTTTGTAATCAAAAACCAAAACAGTTTTGTCCTGATCTACTATTGTATCCATCTGACCATGAAGTGTAAGATTTATTTTTTCTTTGTCTGCATTTGCGAAAAACGTAGAGTCTACCCATTTATCTGTGAGCACTACACCTTCTACACTAAAATGACTTTCGAGTGCACTAGCCACAATAGGAGCGCTTGCCAAAAGTTCCTCAACGATTATCTCTTTTTCTGACTTTGGCAAAAGTGAAGTTTCAAAATACTCTGTAACAGAATTTTTAATAGTTTTTGTTATATCATTTACACTTTTGTTTTTATTTTTCCAAGCATCTGACATAGCTTTGTGCATCGCAATACCCTTTTCTGAACTCGGACTTGGAGCTTCTGGTACTTTCAAAATACTCTTGTATAGAAATTGACTAGGACAAGTGAGAAAGTGGTTGAGCGCGGTAACAGAGAGTCCGTTTTCGAGCAAAACACGCTTTGTATATTCCACTATCTCTTGTTTTCTATGTGATGACAACTCACTTCCCTTCAACGTCTTTGGAATATTTTTTATTTGCGGAGCATCGAAACCGGCCACGCTCTCTTTGTGAAGCTCAGATACAAAACGTAATGGCGTAAAATCTTTTCCTAAACCATCCTGCATTGGACATATCACTACCGCATGCTTTCTAGCACGTGTTAGAGCCACATAAAAGAGCCTTCTTGAGTCTTTTACCTCATCGCTAGTATCCTTGTCTCTCGGCATAACAAACACAGAAGACCTCGGTCGTCGCATCCAGTACTCCTCCAGAGCATACGGCAAAAATACATAGTCATACTCGAGACCTTTTGATGAGTGAGCAGTCATGACTTGTATTTTTGCATCACTTTTTCCACTACCTATTTTGATAGTTTTATTTTCTGCAGTCTTTCTATAATCCAAAAGTTTTTTTATGAGTACGCTCGGACTTTCTATGTGCGATGTAGTAGCTAAGTCCCTAGCCAGGTCAATAATGGCTCGCCAAACTTCTACCTGCATAGGTGAAGAAATTTTCTCTGGCTTTGTAAGTCCTGAAAGCTCTCCGACAAGTATGAGATAGTCTATAACACCAGACTTATTCATTTCACTTTTTAAAATCAAAAGCTCTGGAATTTCTTTTTCAATATCTTTTATATTTTCGCTTCGGATTTTTTTTATTAGCTCACTAGATTTTGCAAAATCCAATCCCCACAGGCCTCCCGCAATAGTTTCAGCTAGTGACTCTGTTTTTGATGGATCATTTAAATAGTCTAAAGTTGCAAAATAAAGCATCCCAATAGGTGAAGCAAAAACATCAGCTCCTCTTTCAGCTGAAGCCTCCAGGCCATTTGCCTCACATAACGACAGCACATGATCAACATCTCTGTTCCATCGAAGTATCACCGCCACAGTCGAGTCACTCTCAGTCTCAGATATTTTCTTTAACTCTTTGACTAGAAACTCATCAGCCGACTCGCTATCTGGTGCAGTGACAATATCGATAGGTTTTTGTTTTTCTTTTGAACCAGACTTTAGTTTTATGCGAAGTCCAGCATGTTCACCATCCCCATAGTTCTCCTCTATCATAGAAAAAGTTGCATCGAGTATAGACTGATGAGAACGATAGTTTTCCTCGAGTGAGATAACTTTCATACTCTTCCAAATGTTTTGAAACTTTAGAAAGTTTTCAACTGACGCACCTTGGAAACGATATATCGCCTGCTTTTCATCTCCCACAACAAAAATGTTTGGGTTGTCGAAAAAGTTTGCAAGGAGTGCAACGATAAGGTTCTGTGAGTCGTTTGTATCCTGATGTTCGTCAACAAGAATGTATAGAAACTTTTCTTGCAAAAGTTGTAGTAAAAGTTTGTCACTCTGGAGTGTAGTCAAAAGCTCAAAAAGCAGATCATCAAAGTCCATCTTTCGTTCCTCCTTTTTCTTTGCTTCATATTCCCCATACACATCAGCAAAGATGACGGTTCTCTCACAACGCTCAATTCTTTTCAACGCATCAGCTTTTAGTGCACCTTTTGTGGCACCACGAGACGAAATAGATTCTGGATCTTCTTTCACTCTTTCAATTTCTGCTTTTGTAAACTCTCGAACTATTTCAGGTGACCATGCTTCTTTTTTCGCATCTCCAATAGCAGAAATAATTTTGTTCAAATAAAAATCAGTATCACCAAGAGGACGGAGTTTTGAATATTTTTTATTTTTTAAAATCTCTCGCAAAAGCGACTCAGCCTCCACATCTGTTATCTGCTTTGCTCGTGATAAATGTGGAAAATGTTCTGGAAACTCAGCTATGACGCTCGATGCAAAACCATGGAAAGTATGGAGTCTCACCTCGTCTGCTCTGTTACCTATTATCTCTCTCAGTTTGAGTCTCATTGCCTTCACTCCAGCGTCAGTAAAAGTAAGGGCTAAAATGCCTGAAGCTGGTGTATCAGTCTGCTTTAGTATATTTGCTATACGCAGTGTCAAAATCGTTGTCTTGCCCGTTCCAGGGCCAGCTATCACCATAACAGGACCTTCTATAGTATCCACAGCCTCCTTTTGAGCCTTATTTAGCCTCTTGTATCGTTCTTCAAATATAGCGTCACTCATGGGTATAGAATACCATGAATTTTTGAGTACAAAAAAGCTTTGCCGTGCGAGGCCCCCGATGGGCCTCACTTGGTCAAAGCTTGTTCCTCACCGAACATGAAGTCCGGCATTTGGTTTTTTCCATTCTCTGTGCGATCTGTGTTCTCTCCCTTCAATTTCTCAATTTCCGCCTGCAACACATTGCAAGTAAAGCAGTGAAAGTAGATGCGTTGAACTCGCTCCACATCGAGGCTTCCACAGTTGCGACAGCGGGTCTGATTTTCCTTCACAGTAAAACTGTTAAGCAACAGCACCCCCTTTCCTGCTGAGATAATAACATATAAATTTTCGATACGAAAAAAGCCTCGCATCAGCGGAGCCAAATTTCGGCTCCGCCGCGAGACTAAATCACTTCGAAAGGAAATATGCTGCCAGAATAGCGAACATAAATCCAAGCGCCTTCGATGTTGTCACACCACCATTCATGTACATGTAGTATGTAGCAGGAACAATGACCTGAACAACCATCATCATGACAAAGAAAGAACTGACTGTGGTTTCCGTTGTTTTGGCGAGACCTCCATTGAAGATAAGCACACCAATTGCAGCAGAGACAGAAGCAGAAATGGTGTACGGCCAGTTCATCATTACGAACTCCGATGCACTGAAGTTCGCAATACCGAAAGGAAGTAAAGTCGAAAGTACAAACACCTCCATGACGGCAGTCGAAACATACACATTCACGATGCCACTCCTCTGCATGAGAAGTGGCCAAATCCCGAACAGGATCCCCGAGAAAACTGCGTGCAGAAGCACTCCAGACATCGATCCCTCCAGATGGAAAACTACATGAATACAGGTATTGAGTCAAATAAAAAACACCTTCAAGATGGAGGTGTTTTTTATTATTTTTTTTGAAAACCAAACTCAACACAACCACTAACTTTCAAATTTGAGTGAAATCCGACGTGAGAAATTAAAAAGATGAGGAGCCTTAGTTAGTGCTAAGGTG
>CAZTQY010000005.1:43522-46277 GCA_964616425.1 uncultured Candidatus Saccharibacteria bacterium | reverse complement strand
AGAGTATTACCTATACCGCTTTGAAATTAAGTGATTTATTAACATATCTGAGATAAGGCACAGTATATACTAGTGCATATGGAGTGTCAAATGCTAAAAAGCATATAAAAACCTATATAAATTGGGCTATATTTAATGATACAAAAAACTCCCATTTGGGAGTTTTTTGTATCATGTAATTGTAGAAATAGACTACTGATTATGAGAGATACTTTGCTTTACTTTCTCAATAGTCTTAGCTGCAGCGTCCTGTCCTCCTAGTCCAAAAGCTAGACCTAGAGCAAGAGAAACTGCTACAACAAAACCAGTAAATAGTGTCTGTATAAATGCACCTGCGATACCCATTTGTGATAAAGCAACTAGGATTGCAAAAACCCAAACAGCCCACTTCGCAACTGTACTAGCAAAACCAGCAGAAGAAAGTCCAGCTGATTTAGCAGAAGCAGAAACGATTCGTGATAGAACATCACCAACAACTCCACCAACAAGTAGAATAAGAACAGCGATGATCACCTGTGGAAGATATCCCAAAACTATCTGCTGTAGAAATGCTGTTACTTGATTAAGACCAAGAACATCAAAACTAGCTATTAAAAATACTACAATAACAAAGTACTTTACCAAGCTTCCAACAAAGTGTCCTGAGTTTAAGTTCATACCAGCTCTCCTAACAAACTCTTCAAAGCCAGCTCGCTTCAAAGCTTCATCAAACTTTATCATTTTCATAAAGTGAGAAATAGCTTTTGATATTGCAGCACCGATAGCCCAACCAATGACCAATATAACAAGTGCAACAACTAGGTTAGGAATAAACATAACAACTCCTGACCATAGTCTACTGAATGATGCACCCAAAATCTGTCCCCATGTTTGTAAAACCATAAACTTATATTAAATGAATAATACATACATTATACCATAAGCATTATTTCATTTTCTACCTGCCACAGGATAAATGTGAATAACAAATTCCAGCTATTCTAGGCCTATTTTATTGAGAATTTTCTTATGAGGATAATCCAAAATATCTCGTATTAGTTTATCAAACATGCTTATACGATATTTAAAATCGTCAGTTGTAAAATACACATAGCGCAATTCTTTCCCTATTTCTGATTCCAACGTTTTTATTAGACCATCTAGATTGCCCTTTTTGACAGCATCTCCGACAACTAACAGATCCGCCCTACTTTCTGCTTCTTGGAGAAAGACTCCAGCAATAATGATTAACTTAATATTTCCAATTCTAGAAACTTTTCTAATAATTTCCTTTGGCTGTAAAGGTTCAATATTTATCAGAAAATTTTGAAGCTGAAGTAGATAGGGAAATTGTGTCTCCAAAACAAAACCATGACCACCTCGTTTTTTTGTTGAAGACCGCCTTTTAACTAAACCCATTTTTTCCAGATTAGACATTTCTCTTCTAACTTTTGGAGGCTCAACTTTTGCTCTTTCAGAAATCTCACCTGTATCAAATACAGTTTCTGGGTTAAACAAAAAAAGACGCATTATTTTTACCTTTGCTTCCGATCCGAATAGTTTACTTAATTCTTCCATATTTTTATTTACCTAGGCATTATATGGTAAATCTATTATAAATACGATATTGACTTATTTCTCAAAAATTACTAAAAAACAAATAAAAACAGGCACTTCTGCCTGTTTTTATTTGTTTTCTCCCTCGCTGTGACTCAGGATCAATCCAAAAAAATTACTTTAATGTAACCTTTGCCCCGGCTTCTTCTAGTTGCTTCTTCAAAGCCTCTGCATCCTCCTTCTTCATACCATCCTTTATTTTACTTGGAGCAGCATCAACTAGATCCTTTGCTTCTTTCAAGCCAAGACCTAGGGCTTCTTTAACAACCTTGATAACTGCAATCTTTGTTGCACCGCCATCTGTTAATTCAACATTAACTGTTGTCTTCTCCTCAGCTCCTCCGGCTGCTGCACCTGCTGGTGCTGCTACAGCAACTGCTGCAGCAGAAACACCGAACTTCTCTTCTAGGTGCTTAACTAATTCGTGCAAATCTAGAACTGACATTTTTTCGATAGCCTCAACTACAGCTTTGAATTTTGCTGGAGTTTCAACTACTGCTTTTGTTGTTTCTTCCATATTATTTTAAATTTATATATTTTTATTAATGTAACCACTTGAAACAATTAAATCGCTCAGTTACGAGGCGCAGAAGATTTTATGAGTGAGTCGTACTTTGACGTACGATGAACAAATAAAATTGAACTGCAACAAAGTAAATGAGATGATTTTATTGTTTTTTGTCTGCTATCGCGTTTAACGCAATAACAAATCCCTGTATCGGTGAATTGATAAGGTTGACGAACTGAGCTTGTAGAGTTTTGAGTCCTGGGATTTGAGCCACAGAAACCATCTCTGCCATGTCCATAAACTTACCTTCAAACACTCCTCCTAGAATTCTGATCTTTCCATCAAATTTCTTTTGGAATGTATATATCTCTCTAGCAGAATCCAAAGGATCCTTACTATAAACTATTCCTGTCTCACCAGGCATATCTGGCAAAGTTCCAGCAAATCCAGCCTCGTTCAAAGCTTTTTTTGTTAGGGATTTTTTTGCAATAGTATATCCAACACCTTTTGTTCTAAGAGTCTTTCGAATCTCAGATGACTCAGTTACTGGCAGAGCATGAAAGTTAATGAACACAATTGATGAAGACCCCGAAACTATACCTTTCAGCTTTTCAAGAATCTCTCCTTTTTTCTCTTTATTAATTGCCATAA
>CAZTQY010000005.1:0-43422 GCA_964616425.1 uncultured Candidatus Saccharibacteria bacterium | reverse complement strand
CGACCTAAGGTTACAAATAGATTTTACAATCTCGGGCGGAAATTAAGGCTTTTATGCCACCACCTGTCTTTGACCTTATGCAGAAAACATTACACTAAAACGATAGGCGAGTCAATTCCCTATTCCTCAACAAATAGATGCTTTATAAACTCAATTCCCCTAGCTGGCCAAAGCAGTATTTTCGAAGAAATACTGGTATTTACTGGTGCTTCAAAAACTTTGATAGCGCTCGCTAACTGATCTGTATTATCGACTTTATTTTCTAACTCCCCAACATATGCAATGGCATTTTTGACTGGTACAGGTGGATTCGGTACAGACGGAGGTGCGACAAGTGGGGAAATCATCGCAATAGTATTTTTAACTTCATCTAGTTTAGCTTGAATCTGCTCGAGGCTATGTGTCTCAGCTTTTTCCAATACTGCGACAGTTCCTGTTGAGTCTAAACTTGCAACCAACTTCCCTAACGGATTTAATATTTTTATATCACCATCGCTCAAACCAGTAACTTCATCTGTAAAAATTATTTTGTCGCCAACAGCTATCAATGTATCTACAGGATAGACGAACTTTTTATTATCATTTGATATAACCCAGTCTTCTAGATTGATCTCGTATTTTGATTTATTTGCGATTTCAAATCCACCCAAAACTCTCGAAACGAGTATCTCTGGAGAAACAACTTTGACAGATAACCTACTGACAGCTTGTTTATCAGAATAATTTCCGTTTACGACAACGACATAGTTTCCAGGAAAACGGTAGGCATGTGTCACAGTGCTACCTTGGGCTGTAGTCCCATCACCAAAGGACCAACTGTAACTAATATTTTGTTCTGAAACATTTTGAACTTTAGTTGCGCCAGCTTTAAAAACAAGTGAACTACCTGTTGATGTTAACCTGTCTCTACCGGCAGAAATCTCAAAATCTATTTTGTTCTCTGTCGTACTTAGCGGAGCTGGGGAAGAATGAGCTGAATAAACTATAACCACCTGAGTTTTTGTATTGTCAGTTTCTTCAGTAGTTGTGGAGGATGTCTCATTGGTTGATTCATTGTTTTGACTTATATCCCCACCAACGACGATTTCCTGACTAGCAGAAAAAGAATTCAAAGATGTCCTACCGGTCGCTTTTACTGTGATGGTATAAGTTCCCGGAGTAGAATCTCGATAAAGAAAGTTTTTATTTGCAGTATTTTTTGACATCGTTGTAGTAACCGGGTTTCCAGTGGTACTCAAAAACTCACCTGTTTGTGAGCTTGATGTAAAAACTATATCGTTCGTCTCAGTTATATTTTCTGAAACTCCATCTGCATTCTGAGCTTGAACAGTGATTGTCTCGGAACTGGTACCTGTTGGTATGGATTGTGGTTCCGTCACAAACACGAACTTGCTCACCTCGGCATATGCCGTATTAAATGAAAGTAAAGCAAGTCCTAGTAGTAAAACCACACGTTTCATAAATTTATTACTATTTTATCATAATCATCTATTAATAGCGTTGACCACACTAGCTGATTCTGTACTAGCGGTATTTTCAGTTCTAGACTGGTAAAGTCTAGCCGCAATAATCATAATCAAACTTATAGACAAAATAGCCGCAAACCTGAGAAAAAACCTAAAGAAATCTCTATCGAAGTATTTTGACATAGATAAATTGTAACAAACTAATAAAAAAGACTCCAGAAGGAGTCTTTTTTATTAGTTTAAACTATTTTTTAGTTGTACAAGAATGGGATCATTTGGAATTTTAGAAAGACCTTCATTAATAATCGCCTTTGCTTTTGATGAATCATTAAATATATCTCTATAAATCTCATAAAGCTGAGAGTATAGATATGATTGATTTGGGCCATTATTAATAGCTTTTCTGTAATAAACTTCCGCCATTCCATTGTCCTTTATAAAATAAGCATAAAGATTACCCAAGTTAGCTAATGATATGAAATCTGATGGAGCGATAGCACTAGCATATTTCCAAGATATTATTGCCCCCTCGTAATCGCCTGCCTGCTTTTGATAAATCCCAAGATCAATCCAAGCTGGAAAATCTTTATTATCTTTTTTTAGTCTAGTTTGTAAAAATACTATATGGTCAATTGCTTCAGCTTTTGCCTCAGGAGCAACAATAGCCCCAGAATACAATACTAATTTTCTATTTAAGTCTGGAATAGCTATCGAAGGTTTATTACTAGTCAATGATACTTGCTCTATTTTATAATCTCCAGTTCCTTGTGTTAAAACACCAGAATTATTTTGTGTTGTAGTAGCTATTGAATTATCTTTAACATTAGTACTTAGTCTTAAACTCTTATCCATTACGATATAAATGGTCAATAATATAACCACAGAAACTATACCAATTATTATCTTATTTCTCTTTGTTATTTCCATATGGGACATATTAACATATTACAAATTTAATTAAAAATTTTTTCATATAACAAAAAACACCCCGAAGGGTGTTTTTTGTTACTCTCTAGTCTTTAAATCATCAGAGATAAATCTCTAACAATTACAAGATTAGTTTGATCGAGTCTGGCTGAAACCTCCACTTGGAAGTCCTAGTACGCCATAACCGTTTGCCCAGTCATTTGCGTTAAAGACAGCTGTTGAAGTCGCGTTACCTGACCAGATAAAGTCATTGTTAGTATCAGCTAGTGCACCAGTTGTTGTTGACACTTGGTATGAACCTAGGTGAGCAGAATCAATATATGCTGCGTCACCATTAAGTGTTGTTGTAACTGATGTACCTGTCTGTGTACTTGCAACTGTAGATTCAACCTGGAAGTAATATGTTGTTCCAGCTGGAATACTTAGTGCATTTGTAGTAGCTGTAAAGTTCAATGTTGGAGCATTTGCATCTGGAGTCGCAGTTGAGCCAAATTGACCTGTTGCAGCACCGTATGTACCACTAACTGTTGATGAGTATGAATCGTTTGAGTAAACCATAACCTTTACTGCTGATACACCTCCGCCTGTAGCGAATGATGAAGTAGCAAGTGTAAAGTTTAGATTATATAGACCCACAGGACCAGCAGAGTTTGCTGTTACCTTGAATCTCATCAGTTTACCATCTGAAACTCCTGTTGAAGACATAGAATCCTGGCTAAGTGTAGGGAATGATTTGAACATTCTTACACCGTTTGTACCAGCAACTAGACCTCCAACTGAAAGAGTGTTACCAGATGATGCACCTGTACCCTCTGCGTTTGTAACATCAATCTTAACTAGTTGACCTTCTGTTCCAACTTCACTTGAACCAATGTTTCTTAGATCAGCTTTTATAGTGATCGAAAGATCTGTGTTCTTAGGAAGTACTAGAGTAGAGTTCAATGTAGAAGTTGCTGTTGTGTTTGAACCTGTAAATGTTGCAGAACCCAATAGAGTTGCACCATTGTATAGGTAAACTGTACCGACATCTGAAGATGAACCTGAAGTTAGAACTAGTCCAATCTTTGTTAGGTTAACATCCTCGTTTGAAGCTCGGAATTTAACTACACCCATGTTAACACCTGTTGAACCTGCAGCAGCCAATGCAAAGCTTGGAGTTGATGAATCAACTGAAGCTGTGTATGAACCTGTTGAGATTGTCATAAGTGAACCGTTTGCAGTTGTGATTGACTCAGAAACATCAGCTCCTGAAGTTACACCTGTAACTGACATTGAAGCTCCGTTTGTAAGACCCCACTGCATAACTGCTGCGTTATCAACAGAACTTGCAACATTACATGCAAATGACAATACCTTAACAGTTCCTTTCGCAACTGTAAGCTGTGAGTCAAGAGTTATAGATGTAGCTAGTGGTGATGTTGTTGTCGCATCAGAAGTTGATGAAGGGTTAAGAACGTTTGAACCTGTGTTCAAAGCTGTTGCACCATCGTAAAGCTGACATGAAGTCATCTTTGATGGAGCTGCAGCTGTTGCGTTGTTTCCTTGATCGTATGCTAGAGGGAATGTTCCGAATCTAACATCTTCTCCTGAGTTTGAAGCATCAAGCTGGAAGTTACTAAATGTAACTCGTCCACCAGACACGATTGATTGTGCAGCTGGTGTAGGAGAAACTGTGATAGTAAGAGCAGCTGACTTAACTGTCATTGTGTTCATTGAGAACGCACTGATAGAAGATAGGCTGATAGTATTACCAGTTGTTTGTCCTGTAACGTTTGTCCAACCAGATGAAGGTGTAGCTGACACGATCACAGTAGCTCCGTTAGGTGCGCCTGTTGGGATTTTACCCTTGATTGTGTAAGTACTTACTCCAAGAGGAAGTGTAACTGTATCTGTGAATGTAACTGTACATCCAGATGTACATGTTGTTGCCTCATCAACTGGACCAGCAACCACCGCACCGTTTTGATCAACGATAGTGATGTTTGTTATACCTGTTGAAGAAGTCCATGAACCTGTTGTAGCAATTGTGAATGACATTGATTGTACAGATAGAGCCTCACCCTTGATATCAGCAGTAAATCCGCCGAGAACTTGGTTAGGAACATTTACAGCAATGTTTTGAGCAGCAACTGAAGTTGCCTTTCCGATTGATGTAACTGAACCAGCTGAAACTGTAACCTTTGAACCATCAAACCATGGTGTTGAAGCTGTAAACTCTGATGTTGAATCAGAAGCTGAAGCTACACCTGCTGGTGGAGTGATTCCGTAACCGTAAGTCACACCTGAGATGTATAGATCAGTTGTCTTGTAGATATCGAACTTGATAGTTCGTCCTGCAGCACCTGAACCTACAACATCACCTTGGATGTAAATATCCTTTGCAAGACCCTTATCAATAAGGATTCCTCCAGAGAATGATGCAGAATAGTATTTACCATCTGCTGAAACAGTTGTTGGGTAAGCAGTACCATCAACGTAAACCATAACGTTAGCTAGGTCGTTTGATGATGCTGATCCTGACTGATTCCATCGAACACTCCAAAGTCTAACTTGTTCAGCTGAACCAGCTGTAACTCGTACACCAGCAAACTTGTAACCAGTTGTACCGATTTCCTTTGTTTGTGATGAGTTTGGATCGTAAGATGAAACTGCCATTGTAACATTACCTAGTGTCAATGATGCATTGATTGTATGCATTGCACCTGAGATAGGAAGTGATCCAGAAACTGATGCTGAAGTGTTAACTGCAACAACGTTTAGACCAGCAACCTGTCCAGCGTATGAACTAAGTGATGCTGACATGTTACCTGCAATAGTAACTGTTTGTGAAGTACCAGCTTTAACAACGAAAGGCTCACCTACCATTGCTTGGTGGTTTGAGTTAAGTGTCTTTGCGATACCAATCTGAGTTCCGTCGCTCTTTAGAAGAACAACGCCAGAGAATACAGCGTCTTGTGCAAGACCTGATCGCTCTACTGTTATAGAGTTAACTGTCACATCAGATGAACCTGCTGAGAGGACAACTGTTGTGAAAGGAATTCTCGCTGCACTTTGTGGTGCAAGAGAGTTCGCAGGTTGTGAACCAGCATAAACTGAAAGTGATCCACCTTGTGGATTACCTGGAGTTACTACTGGAGGCACTGTTGAGCCACCCATTGTGTTAAGTTTAGCTCTTGTTACAGGGCCAACATAACCAACTGCTGGTGTAATTCCATATTTATTCTGGAATTTGATAACAGCTGATCGTGTAAGTGCTCCAAAGTATGATGACTCATTACCTGTAGAACCTACTCCTGAAGCTGCAACCTGAGTATCAGCACTCATGTTAAGAACCTTTTGTAGGTTCATAACATCTGTACCAGTACTACCCATTGTTAAGTTTGTGTTGAATGTGTAACCAGTTGACACTGATGTGCCACCTGATACGCCTGCTAGTTGTGATTGCAATGATTGAATCGTTGCAAGCAAACTGTTGATCTGAGCTTGTAGGTCTGATGCTGTATCAGCACTTGCTAGACTAGGAGCAACGATGCTCAAAGCCATTGCAAAACCTACAAATCCTGCAGCCAACTTTGCAGTTTTTGATGTTTTTAAATTCATATATATGTTTTTAATAATGAAACAATATTCTCTTTATTATTAATAATTTTTGAGAGAATAGTTGTTTTGAAAACGATTAACTACTTAATAATTTTCCGATGTGGCTATGTTTATGTTTGCAAACATTTTTTACAATACTTGCAAACATTTTCCATAGCCACATCTTCATACTAACCTCACATTTTAATGTTTATTTTTATAACAACTTTGCCTTTATTTATTTCTAAATAAAAACGTACTGTTACAAAAATGTTCGACGCAAAAATGTGAGATAGATGGTGATATTAGACTGCGTTTCTGAAATGCTGGAAATGAAGGAATTATTCGGTACGTCAGAAGGCACGATAAAAATCTCGTGCTTATTTTTTATAATCCATATTTAGTTTTCAAAGTACCTTCAATCCAGAATAGACGTTAGAATTCGCTGTATATTACACACAAAGTCAAAGACTTTATGTGTGCCATACATTATATATTCTACGACTTTGACTTTCAAATCTGACTGTGTGGATAACTTCAATTTTTTAGCCCTTTTTTGATAAAAAGTGTCTAATAAAACTTAAAATTACCACCCGGGCATTATTCCAAAAAATGACCTGAAAGTCAATCTGAGCATCAAAGTCTCTGGTAACTCAAACAGACAACCAAATCAAACAAAGTTTTATGAATCCTGACCCTGTGTCGTCCTAAATGTTCAACACAGAGACATGATCTGTTACCTGTTAGGCCAGAGAATATTTACTCCAGCGTCTTTCACCGGTTCGTTTAAGGACACCTGCATCAATAAAAGATATGAGCTCTCTTTGTATAGTTTTCTCACTACAGTCCTTTATAACCATAGCAATATCTTTAATTGTTAACTCCTTTTTCTTCTTAAGCAAACCTAAAATAATATTCTGTCTGTTAGACCTTTTGAATACCCCAGTGTCTGTTACAGAGCTAGTGTCCTTTATGTGGTTATAGGACGAATGTGGTTCATGAGAATGATCATGTCGACTTGAAACTTGAGTGTCTGGTGAGTGCACTCTAGTGTCCTGAACATCAAAAAAGTTTTTTGGAATACTTCCAAATGACTGCGATTTTTGAACTCCAGATACATCAAAAATATCAGAAAGATTTGCGAATTCTTGTTTGATAATAGAGTAGTTCATTTGAGATATTAAACCAGCTCGAAATGAGACCTCTAACATTGAAACTATTTCTAGCACCCTAGATTTTGCAGTATAAGAGAAGTCTCGAAGATTTGAGTCTTTGACATCTTTGTAACCAACAATAAAAGACAGTAGTTCAGATACATTTTTTCTCAAAGTCCACTTCATTGGTTCACTATCTGAAAATAGGTTTGTGATCATGTACACAGCAGAAGCTAGCTTTTCTGTCTTTTTAAATGCGAATACAAAAGAAGCATCTTTTTCGAAAAAAGCTATTGGTTCTTGGTCTTTTTGAGCTAATTCAGTTGTATGTATTTTGTCTGCCTCCATAGCCTTATTTTAAGCCGTCTTTTATTAAATGTCCCTTACATTTCTATATTATGTCCTTTCTTTGTCTTATATAATACCAGATGTCTTTAATACCGTCAAGTGTGTCTATTATACTTTATTAAAAGACTTTTGTGCAAGTCTTTTAATACCCTTTTGCTCTATTTTTTGAATACTTGTTAATAAATTTAATATACAAGTAACCAGTCAATTTCTGGTGATTTTTATTTTTGAATTAGGGGTTTTATCTGTTAAAATATAAGTATTATGGCAAGAAAAAAATCTAAGGAAGACCGAAGGGATCGAAACAAAAAAGATACTGATGATTTGGTAGAAAGTGAGAGTTATTTAAAAGAAGAAACCGTAAGGGCAATAGTAGCTGTCGCCTTTTTTGTTATTGCATTATTCCTTTTAATGTCTGCATTTAACAAAGGAGGTATTGTGGGTGAAAAAGCTTTTGAATTGTTCTCGTACTTATTTGGAATTGGATACTATTTACTACCAACTATTTTCTTTATACTCTGTGTATCTTTTTTCAGAACATTACACAAAAGACTGGCCCTTACTCACAGCATTGGTGGTGTATTATTCTTTATCGCTTCCCTATCATTAGTAAATATTTCTTTGCCTGGACGTGGTGGAATTGTTGGTGGTTTTATATCAGGTCCACTTGTTGGAATGTTTGATACATACGCAACAGTATTGATCCTCCTTGCTCTAGTTGTTGTTTCAATACTGACAATTTTTGATGCACCACTTCAATTCAGTTTTATTAGTTCCCTATTTAAAAAGAAAGAGCTCGAGCCTGGAACAGAAGATACTGGACCAGAACTACTTATCACAAACACTGGCGCACTAGAACCTGAAACGAAGTTGGAGAAAGATATAAAACAACAAGAAGATGACAAGTCTGGTGTACTCAAAAAATTGATTGGCGGGGAAGACAAGAAGGATGAATTCGGTATTAGTCCACTACTTCTAAATGGTAAAGAGTTTGTTCCTCCACCACTTTCACTTCTAGAAAAAGATAAAGGCAAACCTGGAGTTGGAGACATCAAAGCTAATTCAAATATAATCAAAAGAACTCTCCAAAACTTTGGTATTAATGTTGAGATGGATGAAATATCGATTGGCCCTTCTATCACTCGATATGCACTTAAACCAGCAGAAGGTATAAAACTATCTAGAATAGTTGGCCTTCAAAACGACCTATCACTAGCACTAGCAGCCCACCCAATCCGAATAGAGGCACCTATTCCTGGAAAGTCTTTGGTTGGTATTGAAATACCGAACAGCACAAAAACTACTGTCGGTTTAGGCTCACTTCTGTCTTCTCCAGAGTTCCAGGATTCTGATAAACCACTTATGATGTGTTTGGGTAAAGGTATATCAGGAATGTCATATTTTGGTAACCTAGCTAAAGCTCCGCACTTGCTTATTGCCGGAGCTACCGGTTCAGGAAAGTCTGTAACAATCCATACAGTTATAACATCACTGTTGTATAGAAACTCCCCAGACAATCTAAAATTTATAATGGTTGACCCAAAAAGAGTTGAACTGACACTATATAATAAGATACCCCACCTACTGACTCCAGTTATAACAGACGCAAAGAAAGCTATTTTAGCTTTAAAATGGGCAGCAAAAGAAATGGATCGAAGATATGATGTCTTGCAAGAACATTCTCTACAAAATATTTCTTCTTATCACAAAAATGTAGTAGAACCTGAAATAAAGAGGCAAAAAAACATCAGAGGCGGAGCTTCGACTGATGAGAAGCCTATAGAAACAATGCCATATATAGTCATCATTATCGATGAACTAGCAGACATTATGCAGGCATACCCAAGAGAGCTAGAAGCAGGTATCGTTAGACTCGCACAAATGAGTCGTGCAGTCGGTATACACCTTATACTTTCAACACAGAGACCGTCTGTAAATGTTATTACAGGTCTTATCAAAGCAAACATACCTAGTAGAATAGCCCTACAAGTTGCATCACAAATAGATTCTAGAACAATTTTGGATATGGCGGGAGCAGAAAAACTGTTGGGGGCTGGAGATATGCTTTATCTTTCAGGAGAAATGTCACAGCCTCAGCGTATCCAGTCTGCCTTTATAACGGAAGATGAGACAAAATCAATTGTTAAATATCTTGTAGATAGTTACGCAAATGAAATACCGAACGAAATAAATCTATCAGGTGATGTCCAGAAAAATAATATATTTGAGGCAACAATAGATGATGAAAAAATGGAAGAAGATGATGACCTGTATGAAGAAGCAAAACAAACTGTCATCGGAGCTGGCAAAGCCTCTACCTCATATCTACAAAGAAAGCTTGGTGTAGGATACGCTAGAGCTGCTCGTCTCATAGACATCTTGGAAGAACGAGGAGTTATCGGGCCTGGTTCTGGTGCAAAACCTCGTGAAATATTGATAGGTGGAGATCATTCCCCTGTCAGTGATAGCTCTGATACTCCAGAATTTACCCAATAGTTAAAATATTTAAACGTGAATAGAAACGCCATATCACTTCTGAGAACTGGGTTGATTATATTGTTAGCAGTTACAGTAGTCGGATATTCCCTATTTCAGGCTCAAAAACTGATAAGAGGCCCTATTATAGACATATATACACCCGAAAATGGCGCTACATATAACCAGACCTTGATACAAATAGAGGGCAGAGCTCGAAATATAGCCTATTTAAACCTAAATGATAGACCCATATTTACAGACAAAAATGGGTACTTTAGTGAAAAATTGCTCCTATCTACCGGCTATAATATAATTAAGCTAGATGCTCGCGATAAGTTTAAGAATTATACAGAGAAAAGACTGGAGATAATTCTGAAAGAATATTAATTTAACACTAATTTTTTTGTGAGTTTTCCAGAGACTACGGAAGCAATTAGAAAACAACAACAAACGAAAGTAGCCTGAAGCACTGTTTGAGCACACGTATTCGTGGCGAGTTTGCGAGAAGGCTCTGGAGTGCGGAAGATTGTTTTCTTGATTGCTGAGTGAGAGGAAAATCGTACCAACGATTTATCCGTGCTCTGGAAACTTAACAAAAACAAAAATCAAACATGCAAAAGAAAAAAGAAAAAGTACCGAAAAACGAAATGGGTCAAGTTAATGTAGAGAATACTCTTCGCGAGATACGAACAAAGTTCGGTGATGACTCTATTATGATGCTTGGCGACAAGCCTCATGTTGATGTTGATTCAATATCAACTGGCTCGATCGGACTCGATGCTGCACTCGGTGTTGGTGGACTTCCTCGCGGAAGAATAATAGAAGTGTTCGGACCAGAATCATCTGGAAAGACTACCCTCACCCTCCATGTTATTGCTGAGGCTCAAAAGAAAAATGGTATCTGTGCATTTATTGATGCAGAACATTCAATGGATCCAGAGTACGCAAAAAGACTAGGAGTTAATATTGATCAACTACTAATCTCTCAACCAGATAACGGTGAGCAGGCACTCGAGATTGTTGATTCCCTAGTTCGATCAGGCAAACTGGATGTTATTGTTATCGACTCTGTGGCAGCCCTAACTCCAAAAGATGAAATCGAGGGAGATATGGGAGCACACCATGTTGGAAAGCAGGCACGCCTAATGTCACAAGCTCTACGAAAGCTAACTGCTATCGTAGCAAAATCAAAAACTATAGTTATATTTATCAACCAGATCCGAATGCAGATCGGTGTTATGTTTGGTAACCCAGAAACAACTCCAGGTGGAAAGGCCCTAAAGTTCTACACTAGTGTACGTATCGATATCCGCCGAATAGCCCAGATAAAGAAAGGTGAGGAAATCATGGGAGGACGCATCCGAGTAAAAGTTGTAAAAAACAAAGTCGCTGCTCCGTTCAAACAAACAGAGTTCGACCTAATGTATAACGAAGGCATCTCACGCGAAGGTGAACTTATCGCTCTTGGAGAAAAGATGGGTGTTATATCAAAATCTGGAACTTCTTACTCATATGGTGAAGAGAAACTAGGCCGAGGCTATGATGCTACTCGTCAGTTTCTAAAGGATAAAACAAATAAAAAAATCGCAGAAGCGATACTAAAAGATATCCGTGCAGGACTTTCCAAAAATGGAGGGTCTGTTGTAGCAGTATCTGGCGGAGAATCAGAACCAACCAGTGAATAACTCAGTCAGTAAAAAACCACCTTTTAGGTGGTTTTTTACTGACTGAGTTATAAACCAAAATTATTAGTTCTCTGAATACATTAATGTTCTTGTTCTAACCCCAACAGATCCCCAACCTGTACTATTTTCATCGCCTGAACAAACTTGTAATTTCTCACATTGAAGCTTTTTAACAGCTTCTTTAGTCAATGCTCCAAAATAACCAGTATCAAACTCTGAACCCAAATATCCTTTTGATATTAGATATCCTTGAAGTGTTGAGACATCTGGACCAGATATACCAAGGTAAAGCTGTCTGGTAATTTTATTATTTATACCTGATGTAGATGCTATTACAGATGCTACTTGTGAAATACCGGATTGACCAGAAGCCGTAGTTGGAACATATACTGACAAATAATTTCCAACAGACCAACCATCAACCCCAGTATCATAGTTTATTTTCCACCATGTATAACCATTTTTATATCTTGGCCCATCAACAACCGTTCCGAGTGCTCCAACTATCTGAGTACCTAGCTTCCTGTAAATAGTTCCTGCCCCACTTCTAACGGAAACAGAACTGGATACAACTTTAACTCTTACACCGATGGCTATTGTATTTGAAGTAGGTGGAGTTGTTGGTGTTGGCGTAACCACAACAACACTTCCAACACCAACAACTACAGACTGACTAGCAGTGCCCCCAGCACCTGTACACGAAAGTGTGTAAGTAGATGCTGCTGACAATGCTGGTGTAACTTCAGAGCCTGTTGTAGCTTTTGAACCTGACCATGAACCACTTCCTGAACATGATGTTGCGTTAGATGATGACCATGTAAGAGTTGAGCTAGTTCCAGAAGTTACTGTAGATGGTGACGCTGAGAGTGAGACTGTTGGTGCTGGGGTTACAGGCGGTGTAACAGGTGGAGTTGTTGTAGATGATATTGTTTGGTCAGAAAGTTCTACTACATACTGTGTAGTTCCCCCTCCAATATCAATTCGATATTTACCCTGACTTACAACATTTATTGTTGGAGATGCTGGACTAACTACTCTCACTTTCAATGCACCAGCAGTGATAGTATTTCCGCTCACAACGGGCTGAACAGGAACATCAAGCTGGAATACAGCCTGTGTACCAGATGTTACAGTAAAGTTATCTGTAACAGTAAGTTTTCTTTGTGAGAACTTTATGTTTCTAGTCCAATTTTGAATTGCTGGGCTACCTCCATATGCTGGAGTCAAATTTCCAGTAACATCAACATCTCCATTGGCAGAAAGTTGATTTACAGTCATTACAGACTCTGTTCCCTCTCTCTGTGGAATTATTGAACCATTTTGAGTAAATCTGAGTACGTTATGATAATCGGTTGCCTGCTCAATACCGCTTGCTGTATATATGTTGTTTGAAACAGCTAACCACTGGTTATTTGCGAGATCAAAAGATCCTTGATCCTGATGTGCATGACTCTCATTATATTTACCGGCAACAAAAGTCATCCACAATGCATTTGTATCCCAACCAGTTCTGGCAAATATTCTTCCAATACCACTAGCTCGATAAGTTAAAGGCTCATTTGGAGTCGAAACAGAAGATGTTCCGGCTGGCAACAAATCCCACTGAGAATCAACTCGTCTAGACATCTGATTCACACTAATATTATTTAACCACCAAGAGGCAACATCTTTTACTACAGTATTATTTGTAAGATTTCTTGCCTCAAGCACTAATCGTCTATGATAATCAAACAAATCTGGGAATGAACTTCGTGCCAAGTCTCCAACAGGATCATAATATGCTCTATTTGGAGTCGTCTGATGTAACCATAACCTGATTGTATCTGATAAGTGGCTGTTCATATTTGCGAGGTCTTCTCCTGTTGAGTCTTTCCATACTTGGTACAACTGAAACATATTCATATGAGCAGTACCGTATCCTGTTCCCTCGAGACTTCCCCCACCTGGCAATCTAGAAAAATAATCTACTAGTGGTTGAAGTTTTTGATTCCTTGTAAAGGACAATAATGTTGAATCCTTTGTAGCAAGAGCCCAGTACATTGTTGCTTTCAAAAAACTATAGTAATAGTTGTTTCCTGGATTATTTATTGACCAACCACTCCAAGGAAAAGACCGCCCTCCCCAAGTTGCTTGATCTGGATGCCAAACGTTATATATAGCCTGATTAGCAATATTTGCCCATCTCGTCTTTTGAGAATCAGTCATTCTGAAACCACACCAGTCATATGTTACCGCCATAGAACCTATAATAGGCCCAACTTCTAGATACGAATCACCTGCAACATAAGGTTGCCTGCCAGCGGCAATGTCTGACTCCATACCCTGAACACCACAGTTTATGCCGTATTGTCTGTCATATGAGTTTGGACAAGACTCTGCAAATGTAACAGCATAGTCACAATACTTTACTTCACCGGTCATTTTATACATATATGCTGCTTGTTCTGGTGCGAATCCATAATCTGGTCGCCCAGCCAAAGCATCATCAACCAAAGATTTAAATCGAGAAAAAGCAGTAGAGGTTTGGCTCGCGTATGAAAGATCTATTTTTAAACCACCACTAGTTGGCGTAACCACAACAACACTTCCAACACCAACAACTACAGATTGACTAGCAGTGCCCCCAGCACCTGTACATGAAAGTGTGTAAGTAGATGCTGCTGACAATGCTGGTGTGACTTCAGAACCTGTTGTAGCTTTTGAACCTGACCATGAACCACTTCCTGAACATGATGTTGCATTAGATGATGACCATGTAAGAGTTGAGCTAGTTCCAGAAGTTACTGTAGATGGTGACGCTGAGAGTGAGACTGTTGGTGCTGGGGTTGTAACAGAATTATTTACAGTTACTGCAACAGAAGATGTAGTTTGATTACCAGAAAAATCCCTCGCTATAGCCGAAATAGTATGCGTAGTTCCATTTCCATATGTTGTTGTATTTAAAGTTGTTGAATACGGAGCAGAAATATCTTCAGTCCCGACATTTATTCCGTCGATTTTGAACTGAACACCTGCAACACCCACATTGTCAGAAGCATTCGCAGAAACAGAAACTGACGAGCCTGAGACTGTAGAGGCGTTCATTGGAGATGAGATAGATACTGTAGGTAGCACAGTATCGGAAACTCCAGTTGTGTCATATGTGATAGTGATCTTTGGTCTGTCTGAAGGATTTACTGCTTCGTTTGAATAAAACCAAACATGATTCCAACCAGGAATATCTGTATCCACCAGTATTCCATTTTGTTGTAACTCAGAGAGAGTCCAGTTTGAACCCAAATCCAGAGTTACCCAACTATTACTACCAGGAGCAGAAGCTGTAGCCAAAGCAGATCCAGAATCACCACCAAGTGAACTCCAAGCACTTCCTGTTTTGTATGTACTCCAAGTAGACACACTGTTCACCCAATCATTTTTAGATATTTTGTGAGCATAAATATAATTAGAACCACCCTGTTGACCGCTCTCTCTTAGTTCAAGTCTGACGTTTGTTATGGTGCCTGTTATTCCAAGGTTGCCAAAGCGAAGTAAAATTTTGTTACATTTTGTAGCACAAAATCGAACTGCCATTCTGTCGGAATAGGAGCTTCCTCCATTACTAAAGTTTGTAGAAGGATAATCACTAGCTATCTCAACATCCTCCCCTGCGCTGTAACCGTTAACACCTTGCTGGAAAGTTACAGTTGCAGCATAAGCAGAATTTGAATCTGAAATAAATAATAAAGTGATAATAAAAATAACTAATGATTGTTTAATTTTCATTGTTAAATTGTAACATTAATTATGTCTAAAATTAACTATATTAATAAACACCATATGAAAATAACTGGGGTTGATTTGTGACTACAAATAGGCTATATTTTTACTCTAACTAACCAAACAAATTTATGGCAATGCTAGACTACAGTGAAATAACAGAACGAAAATACATAGTATTCAACGGCGAGCCTTGGGAAATCATCACTTCTCATGTATTCCGAAAACAACAGAGAAAACCAGTAAACGCCGTTAAGATGAAGAATCTTATTACGGGTAAAGTAACTGAGCAGTCTTTCCACGTATCAGAAAAAGTAGAGGAGGCGGAAATCGACAAGATAGATGCAAAATACCTATACGTAAATCGAGGAGAGTTCTGGTTCTGTGATCCTACTAACCCAAGTGACCGATATCAAATATCAGAACAAATACTTGGAGTTCGTGGAAAATTTCTAAAACCAAACACTATTATCAAGGTTCTAAAGTTTGGAGACATAACTATAGGCATTGATATGCCTATCAAAGTTGAACTAAAAGTTACAGAAGCTCACCCAGCAGTTAAAGGTAACACCGCTCAAGGTGGAACAAAGACCGTAAAACTAGAAACAGGAGCTGAAATCCAAGTTCCAATGTTCATCAAAGAAGGTGAAATAATCCGAGTCAACTCAGAAACTGGAGAATATACTGAACGGGCTTCTGCCGGCTTCTAGTCGCTACGGTCTTTTTCCCGAATCTCTCGCTTTTCGCTCCGTTTGCTTCCTCGCAGTACTAAATGTACAGCTCAGTCGCAATACTCACTGAAGGCTTCGACCTTCGTGAAAAATCCTCGTAGCTTAACAAAAAACCACCCAATGGGTGGTTTTTTGTTAGTTACTTTACCGACTTACATAAGGTAACAATCCCATGAAGCGTGCTCGCTTCACAGCAGTAGCTAGATTTCTCTGGTGTTTTGCTGTTACCCCAGTTCTCTTTCGAGATATGATTCGAGCATGAGGATTTAGAAACTTCTTGAGAAGGTCTACATCCTTGTGGTCGATATACTTGATGTTGTTTTCAGTGAAGTAACACTGTTTATTGTTTTGCATAATTTATATAATTTTGATTAAAACGGTATATCCTCTGGGTTAATCTCCTCTTCAGGATATTCAATAGTATCCATCGCTTTCTTGTGATCGTCGTCTGCAGGTGCAGAAGATGGACTGTATCCTCCAGGTGCTCCCCCTTCTTTTCGAGGACCGAACTGGATTCTATCAGCTATGATTTCTGTTCGGTATTTTTTAACACCTCCAGCATCATCCCAACTTCTTGTCTGCATTCTTCCCTCAACTAGTATTGAACTTCCCTTTTTCATATACTGACCCACGATATCTGCTTGTCGTCCGAAAACAACAACATTGTGATAGTCTACGTTCTCCTGCTTTACACCGTTTTTATCTTTCCAAACTCGGTTTGTAGCAACAGAGAAACTTGCAACTTTCACACCTGACGGCAGAGCTTTTATCTCTGGATCCCTTGTTAGATTTCCTATGATAATCGCTTTGTTTAGGTACATATATTTTAAAAGTTCTTAAGGTTTTAATACTACTCGACGACTATTTCTTCAACAGCCTTTTCTAGTTCTTCTGGAGCTTCTTCTTTCAAAGCCTCTACAGGAACATCTTCTAACATATCATCTTCTCTAGTAAACTTTTCTTCTTTTTGGAGTTTCATTTTTCCATTAAGAAGTGTATTTTCGCGAACTGTTTTAACTATTAAATACCTCAAAGTGGTATTGTCAGCATCTAGGGCCTTTTTTACTTTCTCCACGTCCTCAGTTGCCATTTCGAACTTGATCCAACCAAAGTAACCTGTGTTAGCTTTGTGTCTCTCAGTTCCAACAACCTTTACCATAGGATAAGCGAGATCGATAAGAACTGGGTTCTCATCGGAAATCACAGTACCGCCTAGTCCAGTCAGCATCTCTTTCAAAGATGAAGCTTTACCAGGAACTTGCTCTATGGCAAGGGACGGAAGAAGTAAATATGAAACCTCATAAATGGTAGACATATCACTCTTTTCTTTTATAATTTCTTCCATAGACCCAAGACTACCATAATGACTACTCAGAGGCAATAGCTAGGAAATTCGAGGGAAATAAGCCTTTACATTGGCCAAAATAGCTTGTTTTACAGCCTCTAGAGGCTCTCCACGGACCTCAGCTATCTTCTCTACGACAAAGGGCACATAGAGGGGCGAATTCCTCTCTTTTCGGTGTGGAACGGGAGCAACAAAAGGACTATCTGTCTCAGCCATAATACTAGAAAGAGGTGCCGTTTTTAGTAACTCGTTAAAATCATCAGTAAACGTAATAACACCTGTAAATGAAACCGTAAAACCTATCGCTAAAAATCTTTTGAGTACTTCTTCGCTACCTGCAAAAAAATGTACGTTACCTTTGAGTTTCTCTTCAGAGATTTTGTGATGATGCTCAAGTATTGTCAGCGCATCTTCATATGCATCTTCAGTCCCCTTGCTTGATCTAATATGAAGCATAAGTGGTAAGTCTTTTTCCAAAGCTAAATCAATATGATATTCAAAAATAGTTTTCTGGATTGTTTTTAGTTCTATCGTAGCTTGCGCCTCAGATATAACAAGGCCTTCGCTTTGCTTCGGAGGAAGACGGAAATAATCCAAACCACACTCACCAATAGCAACGACTTTTTTGTTATCTGCTAGAGTATTTAACCTTTCATCAAAAACAGAATCTTCTTTCAGATCTCCTGGGTGCTGTCCTATACAGGCAAAAAGGTTATGATGCTTCTCTGCCATATCGACGGCAGTTTTTGATGAATCAAAATCAGTACCGATAGTTATCGTACCAATTTTATTCTTTTTCATTTTTTCAATTTCCTCTTCTCTATCTTTATCAAAGTCTGGGAAATATAAATGCGAATGTATGTCAAAATATTCAAAAGTCATTTTAATCTTTTCGTAAGAATAGTGGAGTCTCAGGTGTTTTATTTGCTTTTATAAGTTCTTTTATTTTTAAAGATGTGTCTGGCAAAATCGGATTTAACATTTGGGCAACAGAATATAGTTTAGCCACCAAGCCACTTATCATTTTCTGGCCAGCTTCTTTATCAGTTTTTACAACTTTAAAAGGTTGATTCGCTTGAATAAAAGCGTCCATCTCACTTATCGATTTCCATATATGTTCAGTAGCTTTGTTTATTTCAAATTTATTTAGTAGATCAAAATATGATGACGTATCTTCAAAATCAGCGACTTGAACTGGTGCATCCAAGTTATCACTAGCCATTTTCATTATTCTTGAAGTAAGGTTTCCAATACCATTTGCTAATCCTGAGTTGTATGACTCTTTAAATCTCTCCATTGTAAAAGGGCTGTCTTCAAAGTTAGAAACCTCTTTTGCAACAAAGAAACGGAAAGCATCTGCTCCGTATTCATTTATTACATCAAAAGGGTTTATCACATTACCCAAAGACTTTGACATCTTAACCCCTCCATCACCAGTTAGAAAACCGTTCACAACAACTGTGTTTGTATTTGGAAGCCCGGCAGCCATAAGCATTGCCTGCCACATTGCTGTTTGTTGTCTCAAGTTATCCTTTCCACAATACTGAACTGGATTTCCGTTGACCCAAAACTTTTCAAACTGGTCCATGTTCTCTGGCCAACCAAGTGTAGAAATATAGTTTACTAGTGCATCAAACCAAACATACATAACATGGCTATCATCTCCAGGGACAGGAATGCCCCACGACATCTTTTCTTTGAGTCGTGAAATAGAAAAATCCTCCAATCCTCTTTCAACAAAAGATTTTATTTCATTGTATCGAAAATCCGGTACTACAAAATGTGAGTTTGATTTATAAAAATCCAAAAGTTTATCGCCAAATGCTGAAAATTTAAAGAAATAGTTTTCTTCATCTCGCATTTCTATATCTAGCTTTGGATGAAGTGGGCACTTACCATCTACCAACTCTGAGTCTGTTTTTTCCAACTCACAACCAACACAGTATTTTGTAGTGTAGTTCTTTTTATAAATATATCCACTATCCGAACACTTTCTCCAGAACTCTTGTGCGGCCTTTTCGTGATGGACATCTGTTGTTCGAATAAAATGTATCTCATCTAAAACATTTAAAGCGTTTGGTAGTCTTTTGAAAACTTCGGCAAAACCATCAACGTAATCTTTTACATCTTTTCCAGCATCCTTTGCCGCTGTATAGAGTTTCTGTCCATGCTCATCTGTTCCAGTATTAAAAAACACATTATAACCCTGAAGTTTTTTACTTCTAGCAACTATATCCGCACGAACAAGCTCCATAGCAAAACCAACGTGAGGATCAGAATTCACGTACGGCAATGTAGTAGTTATATAAAAATTTTTATCCATATCTTTCAGACTTTCTAGTTATTTATTTTTAGCATTCATTCTTTCTAGACTTTCTATTTTATTCTTTTCGAAATCATCAAAGAATTCAATAATAACAGCGGCTATTGGAACAGATAGAATCAATCCAATAAAACCGGCTAGTTCCCAACCCGCGGCCAAAGCAATAATTGAAACTATAGGAGAAACTCCAACAACTTTTTTTACCACCAAAGGGTAAATTAGCTGATTTTCAAACTGATGCACTATCAAGTAAAGGCCCATAACCACCAAAGCTGTTGGAAAACCTCCAGCAACAAAAGCAATCATAATAGCAGGTATAGATGACAATATTGGACCAAACAATGGGATAATCTCAAATGCTGCAGCCAAAGTAGCCAAAAGCAAAGCGTTTGGAATGTTTATAATAAGCAAACCTAAATAAACTAACATTCCAATGATGATAGCTAGCACTAGTTGGCCCTGCATCCAAAGACCGATTTTTCTCTGTGATCTTTTCCACAAATCAACAACATAAGCTTCATGTTTTATTGTAGTTATAGCTTTTAAAAATTTACCTACTCCATCTTCTTCTACTGCAAGATAGAAAGAAAGAATAGTCATAAGGAAAAAACTCAGTATCCCACCAAACACTGTAGTCACTGTTCCAAAAGCGTTTCCAGAAACTGTAGTTATAAGTGTATTGATTTGTTCTATAGCTTTATCTAAATTTAAATTATTTGTTAAATCTGAAACAAAACCATGATCACCTATCGTGTTTGAAACGATATTTGCATTAAAGTATAGAGGGAAATTTGCCAAGAAATCAGAAGACTCAGACAACAATGGGATCAAAAGGAAAAACACTATACTTGCCAGAGCTATTCCGATTGAAAGATATATTAGTATTACAGCAAAAAGTCTTGGGACTCTTCTTTTAATAAACCACTGAGTGCCAGGCTCAACAGCAGAGGCAACAACGATAGAAACTAGTAAAACTAAAACTAAGTCCTTGAGTATGAACAGTGCCGCGAATAGTAAAACTATCACTATAGCTTTTGTGATTGTTCCTAGACTAATGGTTATATTTTGTTCTCTAAGTTCCATCTAGTTTTATTACTTGATAATTGGCTTAATTGTAGCACACAAATCAAAAGACGATTTACTGAGATAATTCTTTCTTTACGAAAGAAACCAACTCTTCAACACTCATCCTCTTTTGCTCTCCAGTATCTCTATCTCGAACAGTCACACCTGCATCCTTTTCTATCGTGTCAAAGTCGACAGTTACGCACCATGGAGTACCTATTTCATCCTGACGTCGATATCGCTTACCGATATTTCCGTTATCATCGAACATGATAGCACCAAATTCTTTTTTAAGATTCTTGTAAACTTCAGTTGCTTTATCAACCAACTCTGGCTTGTTCTTTAATAGTGGGAAAACTGCGACCTTAACAGGAGCAATAGATGGTTTGAAAGCGAGATATGTTCTAACCTCATCATTCATCGTGTCTTCTTTGTATGCAGAAGCAAGAACAGCAAGCATTGTTCGGCCGTGTCCAAAAGATGGTTCTACCACATGAGGAGTAAAACGTTCTTTTGTTTCCTCATCAAAATATGTGAGATCAACACCAGAACCAACAGAGTGACTCTTTAGATCATGATCTGTTCGATATGCCAATCCATACAACTCTTTTCTTCCAAATGGATAATCAAACTCGAAATCAATAGTTCGTTTTGAGTAAAAAGCTCTGTCTTCTGCGGATACTTCAAGTTCATGTACCATTTCTTTGTTAATACCAACTCTCTCTACCCACTTCCACATTTCAGATCTCCACATTTCAAAATACTTCTCCCAATCTTGTTCTCGCAAGAAAAATTCAAACTCCATTAGATCAAACTCTCTCACTCTAAATATAAAATCTCGAGGAGCTATCTCGTTTCGATATGCACGACCTATTTGTGCAAGTCCGAATGGAAGATCTGGATGAACAGTGTCTAATACATTTTTAAAATTTACGAACATTCCTGGAGCGATTTCCCCACGAAGATATGCTACAGAATCCCCCATTGCACCCATAGAAACTGGGAACATCAGATTAAAAGCTTTTTCTTCACCAAGTTTTCCTTCACAGTCTGGACATATCTTGTTCTTTCGATTTTCTTCTGATAAGTGATCCGCTCTGAATCGATGATGACATTTTGTACACTCAACTACTGGATCAGAAAATCCAGACAAATGTCCACTGGCTCGCCAAACAGCCTCTGGCATTATTGTGGGAGTTGAAATACCAAAAATATTTTCCTGTTCAGATACAAAGTGTTTCCACCACAAATCTTTTATGTTATGAGAAAGAGTAGCTCCATATGGACCATAGTCCCAAGTACCTGCAAGTCCTCCGTATATTTCAGAACCTTGAAATATAAAGCCCCTTCTCTTGCAAAGAGAGACGATTTTTTCCATTAATTCACTGTTTTTTGTAGTTTTTTCCTCCATACGACTATACTACCCCGACTTTAGATTTTCGCCAAGAAGGGCTATTTATTTACCATTTCCTTTCCAGCACTAAATGATGGATCAGAATATCTAGTAGTAACCGCTTGTGAAGATGCTGAAATTAGTTGCTCTGTATAAAGATCCGTAGCATTTGCAACAGAATCTGTTAACAGCTGAGCTTCTGCACCAACTTGGTTCAGACTTGGAACAATACCAACTTTGAAAGAAACTTCTCTAGGTGCATAAGCGTAGCCGATACCAGCCGATACATTTCCAACATTCCAAGTTACAACTCTATTGTCAGAATTGTATTCAATCTTTTCACCACTTGGTGAAGTTTCTCCTTTCCAAACTACCCCTGTTGGCAATGTTGCTGAGACCACAGCCCCCTTTATATCATTTGTGCTATTAGACAAAGTCCAAGTTAGAGTATATGTAGACTCCTGATCAGCACGAGGTGGCACAGGCCCAGTGTTTTTAAATGGACCAACATCTCTAAATGATCTAGCTTTTATTCCGAGATTTGAAGCTATTTTAATCGTTACATCTTCTTCAGAAGATACTGTAGCTGTATCAGAGCCAGATCGATCACCTACAATAGATATGTGAATATCTATATGAGGATTTTTTACTAGTGTGCCAGATGTAAGGTTAGAAAGTGAAGCAACATTAAATGAAACCTGACCTGAATCCCCTGGCAAAACTGAAAGTAAATTTTTTGTAGTATTTTTATCCCAGAATATTGTGTTATTTACTGACTGATAAAAACCTCCACCACTTACAGAAACTTTGTTTCTATCAAAAGCTGTGCCAGATATTACAGCCTTAACTTGAGCGTTAAGTATTTTGTCTGGTAAAGTATTTTGCCATTTTATTGTTACAGGAACATACTGACCAACAGTTGAGACGTTGTTAGGATTTGTCGTTATTTTTAAATCAAAGAATGATTTTCTGATTCCCATAGTAAAGATACCAGTTGCAAGTGGAGTATCAAAATCTTTTGTTTTATCTGCACTTTGTGACCCAGCAGAAATTCTGAAAGATCTGTCTTCTAGATTTTGACCAACTAGCACACCTTGAATAGTTATGCTTTTTTTATCACCATTTTTTAAATCTCCAATATTCCAAACTGAATTATCTCTATACGGTGGAATACTTGAATCTTTGAATGTAAAACCATATGGATACTCTATTTTTATTAGAGTGTTTTTTACAGGAACGCTAGAGTTCGAAGTCATGTTTATAGTCAACGCAACCAACTGACCAGAGTTCACTTCCTTTGGATAAACTACGTCCATTATAAGTGGAGATGAACCTATAACAACATCAAAGGTTTTCTCTTTTGAAAATACAGCGTTGGAGCCCTTTACTTTATACTCCAACCTAAGTGCAAAAGTTTTTATAGCATCTTTTTCTCCAAAAAGTAGTGCTCGTATTGTGTATTCCGAAGACTTGCCCTTTGGTATTACTCCCAAATCTATCTTGTCATGAGTAAGTAGTTTGTTCTCATCTCCAACTGATTCTACTCCATCTGGATAATCAATAAACAACGATACTTCCTCTAAATCCGTTCTGTTTCCATTTATAACCGTTAATCCAGCAGATAATTCTTCACCAGAAGAAATTGAACTTGGAGAAATAATGTTTATATCCAAATTATTTGAAGAAATCATGTTCAATCCTCCAAAAAATATAAAGGCTGCTACTCCTAGTGCAAGCACAAAAAAGACAAAAGACCCCAACAAAAACTTATTAAAAAATGAATTATTTTTCTTTACCATATCTTCTGCTGATAGATTAAATGAAGGGTTATCTCCCCAATCTGACCTTACATTATTATCATGAGGCGGAACTGGAGTTCGCTTTTCTTTAGGAATAAGATTTTCATTCCTTGAATATAAGTTTCTCTTTAAACGCTCTATACTACTTTCTTCTGAGTTTGGTTCCATAGAAGACAATTATACCACACACTAAATATAATTTAAAAACTATAGCTGACTCTCTTTTAGAGAATTGTTTATAACCTGGACCAGTAGTTTTTTATCTAATAATAAATCAGCCAATATTTGTTCATTAAAAATGGTACCTGCACCAAAATACTTTTCTGGTACAGAATTTTTATCGACATAACCAAGTTCAAACAAAAGCCGTAAAACAACTAAAATCTCAAAATACTCAATATCTTTTTTATCAATGTTTTTGATTTGAGCAAAGGCGTCTTTTATAAGATAAAAAATAACTGGCTGGTTAGACTCTCCAGGTATCATTTTTATTAAAAGAGAAACAATCTGAGCTAATGTTTTACCTACGTATTCCGGACCATCAAAATAAAAATTTTGGATCTGTGCGACGTTTACAACTCTCCATCCACCTTTACCTTTGACACAAGAGATGGACACGTGTGTAAATTCCTGCAAAGCAGAACGAAGCTTTGATGCAGATACTCTGGCAGATTGTGCTGATGCGATAATTAGACCTAAGTCTGCGGTTAATATATACAACAATAAATTAGCCTCTCCAAAAGGAGCTCTTTTTAGAATAATCCCTTCAGTTGTATATATATGATACGACATGTAACCACTACTTTATCACAGAGAAAGTAGTCTCACCCTCCACATCAACTACGTATGTTTGCTTTTCGGAAGAGAAAGATATGTCAGTTACACCAGTTGGTGACTTTATCATTTCCATGTATTCGTCCACTATTTCTTTCTTGTCTGTCATGATAACAAGTTTTATTGCATCACTCGGATTTAGATTCTCTTTCTTTCTCGCGTCCTGAATAGCTCGGATGATGTCTCGAGCAATTCCCTCTTTCCTTAGATCCTCTGTTAGTTCTGTATCTAGTTTAACTTCAGTTCCTTCAACAACAACTTCTTTTACGTTTACTTCATCAGCAATAATATCTAACAATTCTTGTGAAAGGTTTTCTGATATAGAAAGTTTAGCCAAAGGCTGACGCACTTTGTGTCCAGACTTTTGTCGTATCTCCAGAGCAGAAGTTACTACCTCACGAACCTTAATCATGTTACTAATTGAATCAATATCTACTTCACCAACATCAGGCCAACTCTCCAAATGAACTGATTCTTTTTCGCCACCAACTCTCTTGTATACTTCCTCAGCAGTAAATGGAACAAAAGGAGCAATAAGTTTTGATAGTTCTCTTAACACATGACTCATATAGTACGATGCAACATATTTAACATTTGCATCATCAGATTTGAATCTATCTCTAGAGCGTCTCAAATACCAAGTCGAAAGATCATCAACAAAATCCAATATTGGTCTAGATGCTCTATCTAACTCATATTTATCTAGTGATGTTGATATAGTCTTATTAAGTTCATTTAATCGAGACAACATCCAATTATCCAAAACTGTTGATTCTGGAACTCCAGATCCAGCGGTCGGATACATCTCATAGAAAGATACGACATTATAAAGTTTCTGAACAAGTTTCTTCGACACATCATCTACTCCTTTTTCTGAAAAATTAAAATCTTCAGCCTTTACCAAAGGAGAAGAAATAAGGTAATACCTCATACTGTCTGCTCCATATTTATTAACAATATCCATAAGGTCTGGATAGTTTTTTAATTTCTTCGACATTTTCTTTCCATCTTCAGCGAGAACAAGACCGTTAACTAAAACGTGTTTGTATGGGCTTCTATCGAATAACCCAACAGACATAACCAAAAGTGTATAGAACCAGCCTCTGGTTTGATCCAAACCTTCAGCAATAAAGTCAGCTGGGAAAATCAAGCTTCCATCTTTTTCAAACTCCTCTTTGTTTTCAAATGGATAGTGTTGGGAAGCAAACGGCATCGAACCCGAGTCATACCAAGTATCGAAAACTTCTGGAACACGAGTCAATTTTTCACCCTCAACCCCGACAACCTCAACCGTATCTATATACGGTCTATGCAAATCCAGCTCATAGTTTTCATTATGAGGAAGTGGTACAAAATCCAACTCTTTTAATTCACCAGTCTTTATATAGTCCTCATCTGCTTCATATGCCAACAGACTATTTTGTTTCGTCCAACCCATAGCATCTGATTCTAAAGCCCATAGTGTGTGTTCATGAGCAACAAAAAGTATTTTTTCGTTTGTGAATTTTTTTTCTACTTCATACAGCATCTCTCCAACTCTCTTCCTTACATCTCTAATGTTTTCACCTCCTTCTATTGTAATTTCATAAGCATCATCATCTGAATGTATGAGCTTGTAATACTCATCTACAGACTTACCACTCAATATTCCAAGGTTATGTTCAGAAAGGCGGTCATCAATAACTACATGCTCAGTACCCAAACCTAAAGTTTCTCTAACTATTTCTGCCGTCTCTTTTGTTCTAATAAATGGTGATGAAATTATTTTTGTAATCCCTTTATCTTTTAGCATTTCAGCCGAAGCCTTAACTTGCTCTCTTCCCTTTTCTGTTAAGTGGAAATTATCATCTTTTTTAGAACTGATTATATTTGCAACATTATGTTCACCTTCTCCATGACGGATTATGTAATATTTATTACCAGACTTTTTAGTATGTTTTTTAAGTTCACTTATACTTCCAATAAATGTTCGCTCACCTTTTTCATTCTCCCAAACAGGAAGCGGTGCTCCCCAGTAGCGGCTTCGTGACACAGCCCAGTCACGAGCGCCGTCTAACCATTTTCCAAACCTTCCCTCTCCAATTTCAGCAGGTGTCCAAGATACACCTTTATTTATCTCAACCAATCTATCTTTCATCTTTGTAACATTCACAAACCATGATGTAGTCGCATAGTTCAAAAGTGGTGTGTCACATCTCCAACAATGAGGATATGGGTGGACAAGTTTCTCTTTTGTAAAAAATGTTCCGTGGTCTTGTAGGTATTTTATTACAGCGATGTCAGCAGAGAATCTTTCCTTCTCATCATCACTCTTCGGCTTTACTTTCATTCCGACAAAATCAGTTACTTCTGGTTTGAAAGTTCCATCTTTTGCTACGTGTTGAATAAAAGGCAGACTCTCTTTCTTTGAAAGCTCGTAGTCGTCCTCACCGAAAGCGGGTGCTATATGTACAACTCCAGTACCAGAATCCATAGTCACAAAGTCTCCATGATATATTTTCCAACCATTTTCTATATTTTGAATCTCTTTGTTTTGGTAGTAATCAAAGACTGGTTTGTATGATTTACCCAAAAGCTTTTCACCTGGAAATTCTTCAAGAATTTCGCAACCGTCTTTGAAAACTTTTTCAACCAAGTCTTTTGCGACTATATAATTTACAGAATCCTTTGAAACTTTTACATATACAGCTTCTTTATTTATTGCCAGAGCAACATTTCCCGGTAGAGTCCAAGGTGTAGTTGTCCAAGCAATTACAAACGTTCCTGGTTCATCGACTAACTCAAACTTCACATACACAGAAATATCAGTTGTGTCTTTGTATCCCTGGTTCACCTCAAAGTTAGAGAGTGTTGTCTCACAGTGCGGACAAAAAAGCATTGATTTGAAAGCTTGATACACCAGTCCCTTATCGTTTAATGTTTTAAATGACCACCACACAGACTCAGTATATGTAGTGTCCATTGTTCGATAATCGTTATCCATATCTATCCAGCGTCCTGATCGAGGAATTATTTTTCTCCACTCATCAGCATATCGAAGAACAACGCCTCTAGCGGCACTATTAAACTTTTCAACTCCATAGTTTTCTATATCTTTCTTACTCTTTAGATCTAGTTCTTTTTCTATTAGGTTTTCTATCGGTAGTCCATGACAATCCCAACCCCATCTTCGGAGAACTCTTTTTCCGTTCATCGTTTGATATCTCGGAATAACATCCTTTATTGTTCCTGGGAGTATGTGGCCATAGTGCGGAAGTCCGGTTGCAAAAGGAGGCCCATCATAAAATACAAACGTTCCATTTGGAGCATCTTTATCAAGAGATTTTTTAAAAATCTCCTTTTCATTCCAAAACTCAAGAATCTTCTCCTCTTTTTGAGCCACATCTGACTTTATGATTTCTTTTTCCATATTAATAATGTATTAATTTATAAACAAAAAATTCGTCCTCGCGCAGGAACAGCATGTTCCTAAGCAAGGACGAATTTCTTCGTGGTACCACCTTGGTTACTTCTCTTTATGGCTATAACGGGCCACCCGTCGGGTTCTACTCGCCTTTCAGCTTTCTTCCCAAAACTCGCCCGACACAAGCTTACGCATGTAAACGGGCAGGGGGTTGATTAATCCCCTCTGCGTTTGTTCAAATACTACCAGAAAAAAACTTTTTGTAAAAGAAAACGGGCCGACCGAGCGCACAAGGCGTCCAGCCAGCCCAAGTTTTTCGATCACTGAAACCGGAAGTTCAGTGAGTAATGAGAATATGGCTGAACCACAAAAGCTCAGCTGGGCTAGTCCCTAAAAGTTCATAGGTGAACTTTCCTGACCTAATTCCAAACCGAACAAAAGCAAGTAATTCTTCAACATGCTTTGGGTCAGGAATAGAACTCTCGCGAACTATCTCTAGCTCGACCTTTATGGATTGAATGGCTTCCCTTACATAATCATCCTCAAGTTCTGTGTCCATGACCAATCACCCCTAACACCAAACTACATAATGTCAAACTAATAGTCAATTACATCTTTTCTGGAACTTTGATACCAAGCAGATCCAGGCCTGAAATCATTACTTGGTGAAATGCCTGAGTTAGAGCAAGTCTATATGGAGAAGTTACATCTCCTTCGTCGATTATTTTGTGGTGGGCATAAAATGAGTTGAACTCCCCTGCTAATTCGATAAGATATGTAGCTATATAGTGCGGTGCATACTCCTGTCCCGCTCTAGCAACTATATCTGGGAATCTTTCGAGAATTCTTTCGAGATTTGTTGTCTCCAAGCTTTCGGGAATATTTTTTGAAACAGTTACTACTCCCTCAGCTTTTTTCAAAAGTGAATGTGCGCGCACAGCTGAATATTGTAGATATGGACCAGAGTCTCCCTCAAATGAAATTGATTTATCAAAATCAAAAACAATATCACCCCCTATAGCCTGGTGAAGTATCGAATATTTTATTGCCCCTATTGAAACCAAATGAACTGTTTCATTTTTTTCTTCCTCATTAAGTTCCCCGTCCTTCTTTTTTTTCAAAACTTTTTCTTTCACTTGATCAATTAAAGACTCAGCTGAAATAATATTTCCTGTTCGAGACGACATCTTACCTTCTGGTAGACGAAGCATTCCATGCGACAGGTGCTGTGTTTTTGAAGCCAAGTCAGGAAAAACAAGTGACATCGCTTTGAGTAATACCTTGAAATACTCATTGATTTCATTTCCGGTGATTATTATTGATTTATCATATGAGTATGCATCAAACTTTATTTTTGAAAGCCCAAGTTCTTTTGCTTCATATGTTGGCAGGCCTTCCTTGTTCACAAAAACTCGAGTGTGAAGTTTTTTATCATAATCCTCTCCTTTGAATACAACAGCTCCATCACTTTTTTCAAAAACACTACCAGTATTTTTCTCAACAGTTTCCTTTCCAAACTCTGCAACTTCACTTTCAAAAAAATAGTAGTCGAACTTTGTTCCCAGTTTTTCGTACATCACCTCAAAATAAAGAAGTGATTTCTTTCTTCCATCTTCATATATATCATTTATTTCCGTATCACTTTTATTGTATATTTTTTTATTTATATCGATGATCTCTTGTTTTGCTATTTCATCATCTTCATATGACTTGTGACCAAACGCATAAGCTTCAAGTAAAGGTTTGTTATGGTTTTTAATAGCCCAGACAGCCTTTGCTACATGAAGACCAACGTCTCCTTGATAGTTTGCTCTTTTAACTTCTGCTCCATTTTTACTAATAACACGAGCAATAGATTCACCTATTACATTTGGCATTAAATGACCTATATGAAATTCTTTAAAAGGATTTGGATCTGTATATTCAATAATAGTCTTCTGACCTTTTAGATTTTCATTTTTTCCAAACTCTTCACCCTCCTCAATTATTTTTGAAACATTATCTGCAAAATATTTTTTATCAAAGAAAAAGTTAAGGAAACCTGGTTGGGCTACCTCAACTTTAACCTCGTCACTACTTATTTTATTTTTTATTTCCTCTGCCAGATCAAAAGGCTTCAGACCCAACTCTTTAGCATAAGCCATTGCAACATTTGTTGAGTAATCTCCTTTGTCTAGATAAACAGAAGGTGCCAGATTGACCTTAGGATTTTCAACCCCTTTTTCTTTCAGAAATTCCTCTATTTTTTTTGCTATCTCCTCTTTCATTTATAAAACCCATAATACCATTGCTGTGTAGGTTTATAAAGCCTTACTTTTTTCGAAGTATTGTATCTATCTTTCGAGCAATATTTACAAAATCTTTTTCCTTTTTCCCACGAGTCGTCTCTGCAGCAGAACCAAGTCTAATACCTGATGGATCCGAGGGTGTCCGATTTTCACCAGGTATAGTATTTTTGTTTACAATGATTCCCGCTTTCTCTAGTCTATCACTGGCCTCTGCACCACTTATTCCCTTTCCATCCATCCACGTATCAACTAGCACCAGATGTGTATCTGTTCCACCTGACACTATTCTCCAACCAAGTTTTGTAAGTTCTTTTGCTAAAGTGTCTGCATTTTTTATAACCTGCTTTGCATACTTTTTAAACGCAGTGGTGTTTGCCTCTTTCAAAGCGACTGCTACCGCAGCGATCTGGTTTATATGAGGGCCACCTTGAAGTCCTGGGAAAACTGCTTTGTCTATTTTTTTATACAATTCTCTCTGATCTATTTTTGAGAAAATGAGAGCGGCTCTCGGACCGCGTAGAGTTTTGTGAACCGTCGTAGTAACAACATCTGCATATTGAAATGGTGACGGGTATTCCTTTCCAGCAACAAGTCCTGCAAAATGCGACATATCAACCATGAGTATCGCACCACAACTATCTGCTATTTCTCTAAACTTTTTGAAATCTACTCTTCTAGGATATGCAGTGAATCCTGCAACGATGATATTTGGTTTTTCTTTTTGAGCGATTTTCTTTAGTTCGTCATAGTCGATGACTTCTGTATCTGCTCGAACTCCATATGGAACCTGAACCCATGCTTTTCCTGTCATAGAAACTTTATGTCCATGTGTTAGGTGTCCTCCATGATCAAGACTCATTCCCATTATTTTCCCTCCTAGTGGAACAGTGGCAAGATACACAGCAAGGTTTGCAGGAGAACCAGAAAGTGCCTGAACATTTACATGCCATTTTTCTTTTGATAAACCAAAAAGTTTGAGAGCCCTCTCAATAGTTAGATCCTCTATCTTGTCGACAAAAGTCTGTCCACCATAGTATCTCTTGCCAGAGTACCCTTCTGCATATTTGTTTGTCAGCTCTGAACCCAAAGCTTCGAGAACATCTTTTGAAACATAATTTTCAGATGCAATAAGATTCACCACACTTTTCTGTCTTTTCTTTTCACTTTCGATAAGTTTTTTGATTTGAGTATCTTTCATTCAATTATTTACCAGTACTTCCAAATCCTTTAACTCCACGGGAAGTGTCTGTTAGTTCTTCGACTTCCACAACATCAACTCTTTCAATTTTTTGAATAAGCATCTGTGCCACCTTGTGACCTTTTTCTATTGTGTATGATGTGTCACCTAGATTGATAAGACCAATAAGTGACTCCCCTCGATAGCCTGAATCTATAACGCCCCCAAGAGTTTTTATTTTATGATTTGTAGACAACCCACTTTTGTCCCACACAAGACCAACATAGCCATCTGGAATCTCCATTGATATTCCAGTTTTAACTTTTACTGACTCTCCTGGTTTTATAACAACAACTTCATTTGAATACATGTCGAGTCCAGCATCACCAATATGAGCGTAACTTGGCAAAAAAGCATCTGTAGTGATTTTTTTAATCTTTAAAATCATGAAGCAATAATAGCATCAGGTCTTCTCTTTATAAAGCCAGAGGTCGGCTCTTGCGAGCCGACCTTGTCAGAGAACTTCTTTCTGTTCGATGCGGTAGATGACTTCCTTGTGAATATCTTCAGGCGAACGAAGAGTCTCGCCGTCTGACGAGCACTGAACATGTGTCCACTTTTCCTGTCCGTTCAGGACGAGGAACTGAGCACAATCATGCGAGTTCTGAAGGTACTCACGGTTTTTCTCGAGGCCGTCCTTGTTTTTCTTGCTCAAGAGACGGAGCGAGATTTCGAGTGGCACGTCGAGATAGACGATCACGTCAGGGCGCGGAAGGCCGTTCTGCTTGTACTCGAGATCATCGAGCCATGTGAAGAACTCATCACGCTCAGTCTCGGATGAAATCTTGCCTCCCTGATGAATCTGATTCGCACTGACGTAGCGGTCACAAATTACGAAACCGCCAATCTGAAGTACGGTTATCATGAGGTCTTTCACCTCCGCCCGATCATTCGCATACGGCAGCGAAGCAAATCGTGGATCCATCATGACGAAACCGATGCTCTCATCATTGATAGCATCTTTGATCATCTTGCCGAAGAACGTATCGTACCGAGGAAATGACAGGAGAAGAACAGGCTTCCCCATCTTGATGAGATAGGAAGCCAGCATCTCTGATTGCAGTTGCTTGCCGGATCCAT
This sequence comes from uncultured Candidatus Saccharibacteria bacterium, assembly GCA_964616425.1. Lineage (GTDB taxonomy): Bacteria > Patescibacteriota > Minisyncoccia > Phycocordibacterales > DATDWN01 > C7867-006. The sequence goes on along the minus strand of CAZTQY010000005.1, from coordinate 10,531 downwards.
CATTGCCATCGAACACAATAAGTCTGCCTTTCATGCAAACCTCCTGAAACAACAGTATAGATTTACAAAAAAAAGGTCAATTGACAGAACAGCGCAAAAAGAGCAGATTTAGAAACAGACCTCTGCAATCCTGCGGACATTCTCAGGAGTTCCTTTACATGACGACAGTCCAAAATATCTGGAAGCGCCTGCGTGAGGCTGTAGACAAGGCTCTCAAGTTCGACCCTCGACCACCAACCGTCGTTGATGGCGGACTCGAAAACGAGTACCGAGTCATTGTCCATGACGGCCTTCCGCCTGAAGCAAACGCCATGGCTCTCGCCATGTTTTCGAGAAGCCCTCGAAGTTGGCTCGAGCACTACAAAGTTGTCCTCGCAAAAGGTGCTCAGCGCTTCATGTCCATGTTCTACGTAAAGTATGGGCACAAGTCGATCGGCGACTGTGGTTCGATCACTATCGCCATCGAAGGCGTGAGCATGCTCTGCGCGAAAGCAATTCAGCAGTTCCTGCTCTACAAGGGTCAAGAAGCGTCAACACGCTACCTGGACATGAAGAATCAGCCGTTGGTAAACCCTATGGGTACGACCAAAGGCGACATGATTCTGTCGCGGGCCATGAATCTGTATGAGAGTGTTCTCGAACTACTCATCGGAGTATTCAGAAACGAACGACCACTCGCAGAAGGAGAGAACCAAACCGAGTACGAAAAGGCGGTAAAAGCGCGAGCATTCGATGTCGCACGCGGTTTTCTGCCTGCCGGTGTTGCAACCTATGTTGGGTGGCACACAACTCTGCGCGAAGCAGTCGACCACCTTCTCGAGTTGCGACATCACCCACTCGAAGAAGTTCGTGTCATTGCTGAGATGATGTCGTTGGCTCTGCACGAGCGCTATCCATCATCAGGCTTCGACAAGCGGTACCCAGAAACGGAGAAGTATGTCGAGGCGTGTATGCGCGAGTATACATACCTTGAACCGTCTATCTACGATGCTGGGGGTCTCACGTCCACGAACAACTTTGACCGGAAGAAGATCAGTTCCCAGTTCAGGTTGGCACTTCAAACACGCCCCCCGAAAACTGAGCTGCCTAAGGTCATGAAGGCGCTCGGAACTATTACGTCGAGCTGCCTCATCGACTTCGGTTCGTTCCGTGACTTGCAACGGCACCGCAGTGGTACGATTCTCATGCCGCCACTCACCACACAGCTTGGGTTCCACCAGTGGTATGCTGACCAGATTCCAGCTGAACAATGGATCTCTGTTAGCAACAAACTTGGAGAACTGACTGACGAGATCAACCTACTCCAGTGTTCACGGGAAGTGAAGCAGTACTACATCCCGATGGGGTTTAGGGTTGCATGCGAATGCACCTTCGACCTCCCCGCAGCGGTGTATGTCGCTGAGCTACGTTCGAAGCAGGACGTTCACCCAACGCTCCGTGTGATTGCCCAAGATCTCGGTCGTGCAATCCATCGGATTTTCCCGGAGATGAATCTCTACTGCGACATGAGTCAGTGGCAGTGGTCCATCTCGCGCGGAAAACAGGACATCGTCAAGAAACAAGAGTAAGAAAAAACCCCGCGGGTGGCCATTGGCCGCCCGCGGGTTCTCGTTTGTACTTGCTTTCACTTCCACTCGGCGAACTGTTTACCGAGTTTGGGACCCAGCTGAGACCCATAAGTCGGCAACTTCTCGTCGTAGTGAAGGTGTGGAGTCTTGCGCATTCGCTCATAGCGAATCTTGGCGATTGGTTGTCCGTCGTGGACAATCAGACCATTATCGAATGAACGCGCCTCGAGTGTTAGTGTCCGACCGAAACCGGTTATCTGTTGGGTTACTCCCCAACCAGCATCGATGAACCCCGCGTAGTTTGAACGGAAGTCGCCACTCCGTTCATCCATCGGGATCATCTCGCACGCCATATCGGCCGGGACTCTGACATACTCTTTTGTGGAGAGAATGTAGAAAGCCCCGGCAGTAAGCGTGATAGAATTTCCGAACACCGAGACCGGTCGGAAATAATACTTCGGATCGTAGTGACTCCGGAGTGAAAGGTCAATTGGGTCTCCACCTTCAATCGCCTCAAACCCTGGGTTCTTGAACCCAAGACCGATGGAGAGAACGATTGAGCCGTCCTTGTCTGAATGCTTCTGGTCAGAGTATTGAAGTGGCTGACCTTCTGCATCATACAAGAGCCCACTGAAATTCATGCTGAGTTCCAGCTCGTCGAACCTAGTGTCGGTTGTAAAAAACCGAACTTGGTTGAAAGACAGACCCGGCGAAACAATAACCGGAAATGTCTTCGGAATTACCAGAAGCCACAGTCGGCCATGGTAACCTTTTTCGATGGCATCGTAACGAGAACACCCATCAACCATCAAGCGTACGTGAACGTCCACGCGACCACTTGATGATTTTGGATTGCAGTAGGCGTAAACGCCGTCCGGCAAGTTGCTGATGCTCTCGTTTACAGGAAGAACGTAACAACACCCCTTTTCCAGGAGAACCTTCTCTCCGATCAAACGGATGCTACCCACCCTCTTCAGTGCCTCCGACATGTTTTCCCCAATCCTAGGAAGAAATGCTCCGCGAACGCGAAACACTTCACCTGTGATTGTGAGATCAAGGGAACCAGGCCGAATCGAATCATCGTTCGGAACTCCGAGGATGAGACTCTTCGAAACCATCTCCCTTATCTGAAAATCTGGTAACGCACCACCATGCCCCATTACAACCTCCATGAAATTCTCTGAAATGACTCTAACTTTTTTGATGCAAAAAGACAACTCGCAAAAACAAAAACCACCAATTTGGTGGTTTTTGTTTTAAAATATTTTTAGAAAGATTACTTCACATCAACACCCATTGACCGTGCTGAACCTGCAATGATTTTCATTGCGGCGTCAATATCGTTTGCATTTAGATCTGGCATTTTCTTCTCTGCTATTTCTTTTAGCTGAGCTTTTGTGATTGAACCAACCTTTGAAACAGCATTCTTTCCAGAACCTTTTTCTTTTCCAAGAGCTTTCAAAATAAGAGATGATGCTGGAGGAGTTTTAAGTACAAAAGTAAATGTTCTATCTTCGTAAACTGTGATTTCAACAGGAACGATATCGCCAACCATTTTAGCTGTAGCGTCGTTAAACTGTTTTACGAACTCACCAATAGCCACTCCCGCCTGTCCCAAAGCAGGACCTGTTGGAGGAGCTGGTGTTGCCTTCCCTGCAGGGATGACCAATTTAAGCTTTTTTGTTATTTTCTTTGCCATGTTTTTAGTTCTAGTACTCTACCTTATATTTTCTTTACTTGCAAGAAATCCAATTCTACTGGAGTCTCACGGCCAAACATAGCCACAAGAACCTTAACCTTACCCCTCTCTTCATCAACTTCTGAAACCTTACCCTCAAGGTCTTTGAATGGACCGTCGACGATAGTAATAGCGTCATTTACAGACAAATCTATCTTGTGTTTTACATTGTGAGCATTCATTCTTCCAAACAATTCATCAACCTCCTTTGGATCAATAGGTACAGGATAAACTCCTGAACCAACGAAACCAGTAACACGTGGTGTATTTCTAACAACAAACCAAGAATCCTCAGTTACAATCATGTCTACCAAAATATAACCTGGATAAATCTTCTCTTCTTCTTCAACTCGCTTTCCAGCCTTAATTTTTATCTTTTTTTCAGTAGGAACTACAACATTGAATATTTTGTCCTCCATTCCCAAAGACTCTATACGTTGTTTTAGATTTCTCATAACAGCATTTTCATATCCAGCATACGTATGGATTACATACCAATTTCTTCCTGCTTGTGGTTGTTGTTTTGACATAATAAATTAGTTACAAGTTTTAAAGTTATAAAGTTGATTCAAATACTTATATAACAAACTTTCCTAATATAAGTTTTAATAAGTAATCAAAAAATCCAAGATAGAATGAAACAAAAAATGAAATAATTACTACAACAATAGTAAAACCTATAGCCTGACCTCGAGTTGGCCAGCTAACATGTTTTAATTCTGCTTGTGTATCTTTTAGATAAGTAATAAGGCTCATGATAGTAAGGATAGATGTTTTTTTAGTAAAAAACCCCTCGGGGGGTTATTTACTATAGTACTTTATTTATCAGATGAAGTCAATTCTACTCTACTTCGTATGTGATAGTAACATTTGAAACTATCTTATTCTCCCCTGTTGGTAGTGATGGCGCTGACTGTGGAGCAACCGCGCTTACATTTCCTGCTCCCATCATAGAATCCTTTGCATAATATATTGGCATTGGAGAATCACCAGACTCATAGAAATTAACAACCTTGTTCAATCTAACACCAAGAGTCTTTGAAAGAACTTTTGCCTTTGCTTTTGCATCGGCTACAGCTTTTTCTCTAGCTTGGTCTCTAACTGCTTCGATATTATCCACCACAAAGTCTAAGCCTGAAATATTTGATGCTCCAAGATCTCCAACTTTTGTTAGGACAGCACCAGCATCATCTGTTTTCCTAACTTTAACTGTTATAGATTGACTAACTTCATAACCAGTCAGAACCTGCTTACCTGGAGGGCAGTAACCATTTGTACAAACCTGGGCATATGAGTAATCGTATTTTGGATATGAGTTATATCCAGTAGTTTGAATATCCTTTTCTGCAATACCAAGATTTTTTACAGCATCCACTATTGCATTAATTTTTGTAGTAGCTTTGTCTTGCGCTTCTTTTACAGTTTTACCTTCCTCGATAACAGAGAAAGAAAAAGAGGCTATATCTGGAACAGCGTAAACCTCACCTGTCCCACTAACCGCTATAACATTGGAAGGATAGACGCCCTTTCCAATGTAGGAGTTTTGTCTAATTGCGTTTAATGTTTCAACAGCTAAGAAAGCTGATAATAAAATAACTGCTACAACGAGAGAGTTAATAAATCTCCTCTTTTGCACAGCATCAAAAAATTCATTCATATTATTAATTATTAATTTTAATTCTTACGCTAATATAGACTATTATAACACGATTTTCTTACAGATTTATGAATATTTTCTAAATATCAAAATAGATACATAAGAAATGAGGCCCCCAAATATAACTCCAGAGGCAACATCGCTTACCCAATGCACACCAAGATAAACCCGAGAGAAAGCCACTGAAAACAATATCACTATACAAATAGTATTGAACAAAACCCTAAAAAATGAACTAAAATAGTCATCAAATACGTACATAAGCATAATAAAAAATACTGATGATATGGTGGCATGAAAGCTTGGAAAGCTTTGTCCAAAAGCCGAGATAACTCCGTCGATTGGACGGGAAACATTAAAAAATATCTTTAACAAGTAAACAGATACCGTTGTAACCAGTATAGTTATGATGAAAAGTAGTGAATATTTTTTTCCTCTAATAAGGTAAATGAGAAACACAAAACAAAAGAAGAGAGCTACTGAATACCCAGTGATGTCAAAAAAATTACTCAAGATATACATATACTCTGTAAAACTAGAAGTTCGAGCCAACGAAAAATAATTTTGTACTATTATGTCTATGTTATGCATATTATTTTGACCACCGTGCAAAAATTCCACATGGTAGCAAACGTCCAGAAGACTCTTCTATTGATAATTCTCCACAAGTCACAGTTCCATCGATTTCTTTTGTAATACTTTCCAAAAGGTTTTTATAAGATTGTGCTGAATATACAGAAGCATATCCATTTAAAACTATAGCAAGCGGGTCAGATGATATTATTTTTTGTACTCGAGACAAAAGTTTCGGTAAATCTTCATCGATTTTCCAAACTTCTTTCTTTGCTCCCTTTCCATAAACTGGTGGGTCCATTAACACAATGTCATACGTGTTCCCTCTTTTTATTTCTCTTTCAACAAATTTCCTAGCGTCATCTACGATAAATCTAACGGGTTTATCGCCAAGGTTTGATGCTTTTAAATTTTTCTGTGCCAAATCAACTGCAAATTTAGAAGCATCAAGATGAACAACTTCAGCACCAGCTTTCGCCGAAACCAGAGTTGCACCACCTGTATGGCCAAATAAATTTAATACAGAAACCTTTTTACCAGAAGATACCCTGGTCTTAATTTTTTCTTCGATCCAGGACCATTGGGTAGATTGCTCTGGAAAAACCCCAATATGTTTTGATGGCAAAAAAGACAGATTGAAAACTACATCATTTAAAGAAATAACCCAGTCTCTTTCCTTCCCAGTTTTTATCTTCCATTTACCAGATTTCAACCCATGAGAATACTCCGCATCAGCATTCACCCATTCAGCTTGATCTTTTTTCTTTTCCCATATAGCTTGAGTATCCGGTCTTATAAGGATACGGTCATTGTATCTTTCGAGCTTTTCACTATCCCCACTATCAATAAGCTCGTAATCTTTTGTTTTTTTGGTGACTAAAATATCCATTAAAATTTCAGTTAGATTACTGATACATTCTGAGTACAGACAGAACCAAACCAGCCTTTATTTTGCTGTAGCATTTGAAATTTCAACTGATACGTTCCTGGTACTGTTGGAGCTGTAATATTTGCATAGTTAAAAGTAGCCTTACCCGAAGCCAAAACTTTTGTTGTTTGTAGTTGTGACCAGTGATGTGCGAACTGATTCTTTGCGTCAAATACAGCAAACCAACCTGAACCGTCTGGCGTTGTTGCAGCATAGTAATCCTGTGTTCCTTGGGTATGGTCTATCCATGTCGCTGTTCCAGCGTTTGTAAATACAACTGAAGCATTAAATAGACCCCCTGCTTTTACCGAACTTGGTGCTGTAACACCACTACAAGTCGAGTTGTTTGCAACAGCAACAACATTATTAATATTTATATTATTCGCGATATCAATACTAATATTTCCTGTAGCATCACGCGCTGTTGCTGTTATTTTATGAATGCCATTTGCATATTTTGTCGTATCAAGTTTTGCTGTAAATGGTGCAACCAAGATTTCATCTCCTATATTTACACCAGCAGCGCCGTCTAGTTTAAACTGCACACCAACAACCCCAACATTATCGGACACTGACGCAGAAACAGAAACATCACTTCCAGAGATTGTTGTACTTGATAACGGAGAAACAAAAGAGACTTTTGGTGGAGATGTGTCTTCAATTGCTGAACCTAATGTTATTTCTGACAAGAATGTCCACCAACCATTCCAAAGTCTCAATACAGGGCGACTACATTTTGATGGAATTCCCTTTAGAATAACTTGGTACATTCCATCAACTGACGGCTGTGACACTGACCAACTAACCTTATTTGAACCAGAACAGTACAAATCTATTTTCTTCGGTATATAAATACCTGGGGCCTTTGAACTTAACATATGCAATGTTATTTGACTCGGCAATAGACCACTTAAAGCACCAATAGATATTTCAAAATAATAGCTTGGTTGCCCAACTATTCCAACCCACTCTTGATTCTTTAAATCAGATGTAGCTAGATTTCCATTATTTAACTCACTACCGCTATCAGGATAAGTCACATGCGCACCTGGACTTATTTTATATGTGAATGTTGGCTCTGTCACTGACTCATATGCATGAACATAATCAACATATGTATAGTCAGGCAACACAGCATTTTTAATATCAGTCATCCAAGTATCAACTTCATCAGTGACAAGAATATAACCAGATTTTTGACTCACACCACCACCAGTAGATTGAAACTGTTCCACTCCATCTGCATAAAATTTATACATAGTCGGTCTCCAATCAAATCCGAACTCATGATAACCATTATCAAACGTAGTTGTAGCAATTAACATTCCATCCTTTTTTAGATTTACGCCATAACCATCCCATATACTACCGAAACCGTAATAACCCAAAGCTGGCTTCTCAACAATATCCAACTCCGCACCATCTTGAGCAGAATTGTCTACATTTCCCTGATTTCCTGTCATCATCCAAAATGCACCCCAATGACCTGGTTGTTTTGCAAAGTTAGCTCGAACACTGATGTAACCAAACTTCTTTGTGTATTTATTGCTGGTATCTAGTGCCCCACTTCTATAGCCAGGAATCGTGGTATCCAAATCTGTCTTTAATACCAACTGCCCACTACCATTTAAATAGGAATTACCTTTTATCCAATACCCAAATGGGTTAGTTCCCTTTCTTCGCACGTAGTCGCCAAGCCTATTCCATTTTGTCTCATCAATATTTGAACCATCAAACTCATCATAAAATCCCAAAATCCAAACTTTTCCTGCGGGAGGATTTGGTAGAACTTCTTGTGGAAGAATTACTGCTGTGCTTAAAGTAGGTGTACCGAAAACTTGGGCTAACAGTTCTTTTTTTGTAAAACTATTTAATAATGGCCCCACTTTGTTAATACAAAATACTGCAATAACAAAAATACTCAAAATAAACGCAACATCTTTTGTAGATAATTTGCGAGTCAATAAATGTAAATTTTCTTGATTTTGATCCATGGTATGTTTAGTTTATTAATACTAAACATAATGATAACAAAATTAAAAATTGTTTAATAGCCTAAAACATACCTACACTCTCTCACCAATCTGCTGTCTCCACATAGCGTAATACAAACCTTTTTGTTCCAGTAGGTCAGAATGAGTTCCATATTCCGCCACAACTCCTTTTTCCAAAACATATATTTTATCTGCATGCATTACAGTTGATAACCTATGTGCTATTAATACTGTAATATGATTATGAATCTTTGAAATATCTCTGATTGTTTTTTCTATTTCATTTTCAGTAATAGAATCCAGGGCGCTCGTTGCCTCATCAAAAATCAATACATTAGGATTTCGCAAAAGCGCCCTGGCAATAGATAATCTTTGCTTTTCTCCACCCGACACCTTTACACCACCTTCACCAATAACGGTATCGAGCCCCTTACCTCCTCTTTCTAATAGATTTTGACACTGAGCTTTATTCAATGCATCCAAACATTCTTCGTCTGTTGCTTCTGAATTTACAAACAACAGATTTTCACGAATAGTGCCGGAGAAAAGCTGTGTTTCTTGAGTGACAAAGCCAATTTGCTTACGCAATTCTTCTTTATTAATTTCGTTTTGAGATAAGTTATTATAAATAACTTCACCCTCGCTCGGCTCATACAAACCAACCAAAAGTTTTACAAGAGAAGTTTTTCCAGAACCAGAAGGACCAACAAAAGCAATTGTTTCTCCCGTAGAAACTTTAAATGATATGTCAGAAAGTGCCTTTGTTTCAGAAGATCTATATTTAAAAGATATATTTTTAAATGTAAGATCCGTAACTTTTCCTAATTGCTTTGGATTTAAAGATTGAGGTTCAGACTCGGTGTTCATGAGCTTTGAATAGTTTTCCAAAGAAGCTTCGGCCTGACGATATGTACTAATAAAAGTCGTGATCTGAGCCATTGGAAAGAAGAGCCAGAAAGAATAAATGTTCAGAGAAAAATACTGTCCAAATGTAATCTTCTCTATAAATATAAGATAGAACAAAAACATATAAAGACCTGCACGTATAAAGTTAGTAACTGTCCCCTGAACAAAGTCTAGCATCCGAAGATAACGAAGTTTTTTAAGCTCCAAGGCAAGAATTTTTTCTGTTACACCATTTAGTCTATCCACCTCTTGGTTAGCTAACCCAAGAGCTTTAACTAACTCAATATTTCTCAAAGATTCAGTTGTGGCTCCAGCTAAAGCAGTTGTTTCTGCAACAATGGTTTGTTGAACTTTTTTTATTTTTTTTGAAAAAATAATTGTAATCGTACTTACGATAGTAATCATAGTTACAAAAATAACTGGTATAACCCAATAGATAAAAGATGCGTACACAAGTATAAAAGCAAGAATAATGACAGATATAAAAACAACGTTTATTGTATCCACAACAAGTTTCTCAGTATCTTGCCTTGCCTTCTGTAATTTACCAAGTGTTTCTCCACTTCTTTCGTCTTCAAAAACCATATAAGGCAAACTAAGTGAATGACGTACACCTTCTCGATACATATCAGCACCAGAACGTTGGCTTATAGTGTTTAAATAATAATCCTGAAAATTCTTGGCAATGCGAGATATAAATGCGTTGCCAATAAAAACAAGAAGGAGTAAACCTGTACCTCGAAGAAACACCTGGAGACTGATCTCATGGAAACGTAATGCATACCTGTCTACTATCCACTGGAAAATAATCGGTTCAAAAAGAGAAAAAACCTGGTTTACTATAGCTAGCAGAATAACAGCAACACAGAGTTTCCAATATTTTTTTAAGTATTTCCAAAGTATGTCCATTATTTTTGGGGTGACTACTGGGAGTTGAACCCAGACTAAAAGCTCCACAAGCTCTTGTGCTACCGCTACACCATAGCCACCATATTGCTCAGAAAAATATCTGAGATTACTCATTTATAACAGAGATTTGACTTTAAATCTAGCTATGCCGGAATTGAAATAAAATAAAAATTTACATATACTGCAATGGTGTAGTTTTGCCCAGGTGTTGAAATTGGTAGACAAGCACCCTTGAGGTGGGTGTGCCGTAAGGTGTGG
>CAZTQY010000004.1:0-110305 GCA_964616425.1 uncultured Candidatus Saccharibacteria bacterium | reverse complement strand
CCGACGGTTCGAATCCGTCCGTCTCCGCAAAAATTCATAAACGATAAAGGGCGCGGATGTATTCACGCGCCCTCCGACCAAGGAAACTACCTGCGTTCACTGCGTGAATGAATCACGAAGCTTGGAGCATCCCTGTCGTCACCCTTTTTGGGGTCGAATAGTACTTGGATCTGGGGATGGCCATTCCGTAGATCAGCCATCCCAAATGATGTCACCCGAGAAGAATCTTCTTCGGTCCACCTGTCGAGCGGCTTTTCCTTGTGTGCCACTGTTGTATCCTCCCCAGACAATCATACCACTACAATCCCCCATATTGTCAATAGCCACAATAAAACATAGATTATCCCCTCTTGTCGTGATATATTTATCAAATGAAAAATTATCTAATATTTGGCGGTGTGGGTTTGGCTATAATATTAATCATCTTAGGAATTTGGCTACTTGGAAACAAAAAAGAACCTCAGAAAAATACTGAAATAAACTCAATAGAACAACCTGTTACTGTTAGTCCTCTAGAACCTACTGTTTCTATAACAGAAGCGACATCATCGACTTTTGCAGAAATTAAAGAAGCTGTAAAAACAAATGTTGGTTCAAAAATAAAAACTGGCAGTTCAGGCCGTGCTCTTATAGAATCTTCTTCTGCTCACCAAACACTGATTGACTACAATACTGAAATAACAATCACTGATGACTCAAAATCTGAAAAGAAAACAAAAATTGCGCTAGTATCTGGTGCGGTCTGGGCTAGACTTGGAAAGGTTTTTGACTCTGGAGAATATTACGAAGTTAAAACCTCTAATGCAGTTGCGACTGTTAGAGGAACTTCATTTGGTGTTTGGTATTTTAATGGATTAACAACCATAGCAGTAACAGAAGGTTCTATTTTCTTATCTGCTGTTGATCCAAAGACAGGTCAGACTATTCCAAACAGTGAAGTCGTTATTAAAGCTGGAGAAAAAGCTACAGTCAATGCTGAAGGAAAAATAGTTATTTCAAAAATAACTAACGCTGATAAAAACGAACCTTGGTATATATACAACAATCCCGAAGATAAAGCCCAGGTTATTGTGACGCCTCCAAAAACGACTCAAGGCCAGGCGCCAACTCCAACTCCTACACCAACAGTCACAGCAACTCCAGGAATACAGTTTGATATTACAAATATTATTCCAACCACAACCAACAACGCTCCTGGTACAATAGTTACTCTAAAAGGGAATGGATTCCAAACATTGAAGTCCATTATAATTGGAAGATACTCAATCACTAACTATAGAATAATGAGTCCTACTAATATTCAAGTAATGACAGAAGGTCTTCCTGCAGGAACGTTTGAAGTTTCAGTCATAGATATAAATAACAATGTATCTAGAGCAAGTATGCAGTTAACTATTACTCAAGCTCCAGCACCAGAAACACCTCCAGAAACTCAAATACTCTATGTAGCACCTCAATAGAACATGAAGTTATCAAAAACAAATCAGAAAAATTTAGTTTTAATTTTGATTTTTTTAATTGTTCTGACACTCACTTCCCTATCGTATTATTTTGGGAATCTCGACTCATGGCAAAACAAGCTAACAGATAGATTTTTTACAAAAAGTTCACCAACACAAAAAATACTAATACTGGCTATAGACAGCGAGAGTATAAATCGTGTTGGAGCTTGGCCTTGGCCTAGAGAAGTTTTTGCAAATGCAATATCAAAAATAAACAATAGTAAAATTATAGGTCTCGATGTTAGTTTAAGCGAACCATCTAGATTTGGAGTAAGTGACGACAATAAACTGGTTGACGCTTTAAAGAATAAAAACGTTGTTATGCCAGTTCAACTTGCAGATCGAGAGAAAATAACAGACAGACCTCTTTCAGTATTTCAACCGTACATAACTGAAGCTTTTACAAATGTTAATCAAGACATCGATAGTATTGTAAGAAAAAGCCAGACAGAACAGTACGGGTTCAAAAATTTTTCTGTTGTACTATCTGGAGTAACATCAGAAAAAATTCCCAATGAATTTTATATCAACTACCTTGGACCAAAAGGAACATTTTTAACTATTCCTATTATTGATTTGTTGAATGACAAAATACCACAATCTGTAATAAAAGATTCGATTGTGCTGATTGGAGCAACTGCAAATGACCTTCACGATACATTCAATACACCTTTTGGTTTGATGTCTGGTGTGGAGGTCCACGCCAACACAATAGAAACACTGATGACTGGAAATTTTAGAAAGTCTTTTTCATTTCCAGTAGTTGTCATATTTTTTGCCTTAACATTTCTTATTGCAATATTGCTAATCAATAAAGTTAAAAAATTTATAATTCTTATACCATCTCTTCTATTACTTGGAGTGGGTATAAACATCTTAGGGCTAGCACTATTTTCATTTGGAATTATCTTTCCAAATTTGTACCTGTCTATTGGGTTCGTCGCTATATGTATATTGGCCATAATCTACCAATATATTTTTGAATCAAGAGAGAAAAAATTTATTCAAAATACTTTTCAGTATTATCTGATGCCGGAGGTAATAGATGAACTAATTAAGAATCCTGAAAAAATAGCTCTGGGAGGTGTGAGAAAGAATCTAACTATTCTGTTCTCTGATATCGCTGGATTTACAAGTATTTCAGAAAAGCTTTCTCCAGAAGAACTGACTCATCTAATGAATGAATACCTTACGGAAATGACTGATATCATAATGAAGCATGGAGGTTTGGTTGATAAATATATTGGTGATGCAGTAATGGCGTTTTGGGGAGCACCACTTGATAACCCAAACCAAACTGATGATGCCTGTAGAGCGGCAGAAGAAATGTTGCTTAAATTAAATGAATTAAATGTAGTCTGGTCAAAGAGGGGTCTTCCTCCAATAAGTATCCGAATCGGAATAAACTCTGGTGAAGTTGTTGTTGGAAACATGGGATCAAAGAAAAGATTTAACTACACAGTTATCGGCGATGAAGTTAACTTTGCCTCAAGACTAGAAGGAATCAATAACTTTTATGGAACAAAATGTGCAGTTAGTGAAAATATAATAAAAAATATAAAAGCAGAAGGTTTTTCTTTCAGAGAGCTCGATATTATAAGAGTAAAAGGAAAAAGTGAACCAAAGAAAATATTCGAGCTGATTACTGAAAAAAATGATCCGAAGGCTTTAGAGTTCTTTAGAAATGGTCGAGAAGACTATATGAAAGCGGACTGGATAAAAGCGAAAGAAAACTTTAATCATGCTGTACTACTAGGTGACACTCCAAGTAAAACCTATTTAGAAAGAATAGAATATCTGGAACACAATCCCCCATTAGACTGGCAAGGAATATATGACTTTAAATCAAAATAAAATGAATTACTACAAAAAATCTCTTGATCTTCATAAAAAATTGAAAGGAAAACTAGAAGTTACTTCAAAAACTAAAATCAAAAACAAAGATGACCTCTCAACTGTTTACACCCCTGGTGTAGCAGAGGTTTCAAGACTTCTATCAAAAGACCAGAAACTAGCACGATTGTACTCCATGAAAGCCAACTCTGTTGCTGTCATTTCTGATGGTTCTGCTGTTCTCGGTCTTGGAAATATCGGCCCGTATGGAGCACTTCCTGTTATGGAAGGTAAAGCTGTTTTATTTAAAGAATTTGGTGGAATAGATGCTTACCCTATTTGTCTTGATACACAAGACACAGAAGAAATAATAAAAACAATAAAAAATATTGCTCCTGTTTTTGGAGGAATAAACCTCGAAGATATTTCAGCTCCAAGATGTTTTGAAATTGAGGAGAGACTCAAAAAGGAGCTCGATATCCCCGTCATGCACGATGACCAGCATGGAACTGCTATCGTAGTTTTAGCAGCGCTTATCAACGCTTTAAAAATAGTTAAGAAAGATAAAAATAGAGTACATATTGTAATAAATGGAGCAGGTTCTGCCGCTATTGCTATAACAAAACTGCTTATAGAATACGGTTTTAATGGTCACAATATGGTTATGGTAGATAGTGTAGGAATAATCCACCACGGGAGAGAAGGCATGAACCCACATAAAGTTCATATTGCTGAAAAAACAAATCTAAAAAGAGTTTCTGGCCAGCTAGAACATGCGTTAGTTGGAGCCGATATATTTATCGGAGTCTCTGTTGCAGATTCACTAAAACCAGAATGGGTTGATACTATGGCAGATGAACCGATCGTAATAGCTATGGCAAATCCAAACCCAGAAATAACTATGGAAAAAGCGCTAAAAACAAAAATAAAAGTTTTTGGAACAGGAAGATCAGACTACCCTAACCAGATAAACAATGTGTTGGTTTTTCCAGGCATTTTCCGTGGAGCACTAGATAGTGGAGCAAAACAGATAACAGATAAAATGAAAATCGCTTCAGCTATAGCAATAGCAAATCTAGTTTCAAAAAAAGAACTGTCACCAAAATACATTGTTCCAAACCCATTTGATAAGCGCGTAGCAAAAGCAGTAGCTAATGCAGTAAAAAAAGTAGCAAAGTTTAATAAATAACCGCCGGGCTCAAAGAGTCCGGCGGGCGGGAGCGTCCCAACAGAGGATGGGCTAGTTTGCGTGCACGGTTGAGAACCTAGCACGCATGATGATTCGGAAAGCCTCATCCAAGAATGAGCGCTCTCCGAAAAACTCTGGGTAGTGACCTCTTCGATGAAAGAACACTCGTTCGGCAACTTCGTAAGCCTGCTCGTGAGCCGAACGCATGTCTTTCTCGGCCTCATACCAGTCGGCGATGGGGTCGTTGGGCAACCCCTTCTTCTTCCTTTTGAGGTAGAGGTAGTAAGCGTGTTCCTGAGTGTCGTGGTGCAACACATCATCCATCATGGTGGTACCCCTCCGAGATTTCTACTATACATTATATACCTATGTACATGATAAACTAGTCATATGCGCACAGATTCGACATTAAAGGACAACTTCAGGCTAACAGAAATACAAAGAAAAGCTTTGATTAAAATGGGCATTTCTAGTGTTGAAGATATGCTTTATCACTTCCCCGTTCGATACGGTGACACCGCCAAGGTTTCATATGTCGATAGTCTAGCAAAAGGAAATGACTCTGTTATTTTTGGAACTATCACAGGGCTAAAAACCAGCAAGGCATTCATCAAAAAAATCCCTATGTCAGAAGCTGTGGTAGAAGATGAGACTGGAAAAATAAAACTTGTTTGGTTCAACCAACCATACATAGCAAAGATGATGCGCGAGGGAGCCTTAGTTAGAGTCGAAGGAAAAGTCACTGAAAGAAAAAGTGAACTTTATATGAGTAACCCGAAAATAGAGATGATAAACCAATTACCAAATGCTGTTGGTGATTCACTTTTTGGCAAAGCTGAGGGTGACGAACATTCTATGTACCCCGTCTATCCAGAAAGCAAAGGGGTGACTTCGTACTGGATGTACCACACAATCCAAAAAATATTTTCTGCTGGTGTACTCGACTCAATCCCCGACCCTATACCAGAAGATATTTTAAAAAAATATAATCTACCTGGAATAAAAACTGCACTTATCTGGATCCACGCACCAAAAAACGAAAACAATGCCCTATCTGCTAGAAAAAGATTTGCCTTCCAAGAAATATTTTTCATACAACTAGAGAAACAAAAAGAGAAAAAACTCTGGGCAAAAAAGAGTAGTTTCAATATTCAAACAAGTGAAAAAGATATTATGGATTTTGTTAAACGTTTTCCTTTTGAAGCTACAGCTTCGCAAATGGATGCCATAAAATCCATCACATCTGACTTTCGTCGAGGCCACCCCATGTCACGACTGCTTGAGGGTGATGTTGGTTCTGGAAAAACAGCTGTAGCAGCGACAACTATATACGCCGTAACAAAAGCTAGACCTGATGGCAAAGATTATGGAAACCTCCAAACTGCATATATGGTCCCGACAGAAATCCTGGCAAAGCAACACTACGAAAACTTTATTAGCTATTTTAAACATCTCCCTATTAAAATAGGTCTGGTTACTGGAAGTGAATGTAAAATATTCCCTAGCAAAAGCGATCCGACAAAACCAACAAAAATTTCAAAAGCTCAGTTACTAAAATGGGTAGCGAACGGCGAAGTACCAATACTTATCGGAACACATGCTTTAATCCAAAAGTCTGTAACATTTAAACATCTTGCATTTGTTGTTATCGATGAACAGCATCGTTTTGGAACTCTACAAAGACAAAAGCTTACAACTAAAAGTGAGATGATGCCTCACCTACTTTCTATGACTGCGACACCTATTCCACGAACACTAGCTCTAACTATTTACGGGGATTTAGACATAACAGTTTTAGACCAAATGCCACACGGAAGAAAGCCGATTATCACAAAAGTTGTCCCGACAGTTGATAGAAAAAATACTTATGAAGAAATTCGTAATGAACTTAAAGCAGGAAGACAGCTGTACGTTATTTGTCCCCGAATAGACGAACCAGACCCAACAAAAGAAATGGCTGTTATAGCAAAGTCTGTAACACTTGAGGCCGAAAGACTTAAGAAAGAAGTTTTCAAAGAATATACTATAGATATTTTGCACAGCAAAATGACTCCAGTAGAAAAAGAATCTGTCATGACAAAGTTTGAACAAGACAAAACAAAAATACTTGTGGCCACATCTGTAGTCGAGGTCGGGGTAAACGTACCAAATGCAACTGTTATTATCATTGAAGGTGCTGAAAGATTTGGACTATCTCAGCTTCATCAGTTACGAGGTCGTGTTATCCGATCAAACCATCAAGCTTATTGTTATGTGTTCCCTGAAAGTAACGGGACAAAAACCAAAGACAGACTGAAGGCTCTCACCACCGCAAAAAATGGATTTGAGTTAGCAGAGTTCGACCTAGGGCAAAGAGGTGCCGGTGAACTATATGGTAGAAAACAATGGGGTATCTCGGACCTAGCTATGGAAGCTATCAAAAATATAAAAATGGTTGAAGCATCTAGAAACGAAGCAGTGCGACTAGTTGATGAAGATGTGGAGTTTAAAAAATATCCAATGATACAAGAATATTTCAAAACCAAAACAGATAAAATACATTTTGAGTAATTGACGTAATCATAAAAATTATATATAAAACACCTTAGACTCCGGAGGAGCATGCGCCGATTTGTCACGAAGGAAGATAAGCAGTTTGTCAGAAAGAACGCCAAATTACTCTCAGACTCCAAACTTGCAGAAGCCACTGGGCTATCCAAAAGTACCATCCAAAAAGTAAGACTACTGGATGGTGTGCTGAGAGCAAAGTCTAGCGAAGAAAGGATACCGCATAACCAGATAAAAAAGTTCATCGAGGAAAACAAAGACTCGATGTCCGATGCAGAGATGGCAAACGAGCTTGGTTACAGTTTTCTCGGATTCCAGAAACTGAGAGTCAAACTTGGTTTCTCGAGACACTGTCACACTAACTCTCGCCCAAACCACAAGCTCGAAATGCTCATAAAGGATAACTGGAGAACAAAAACGGATAAAGAAATCGCACTCCTGGTCTCGCCATCATTCCCCGCTTACAATGTGCGTCACAGACGCAAAAGACTCGGGTTCAAAAAATAAAGGAGGTTCCCATTTGGTCTGCAATTTGATTGCAGACCTTTTGCATTATTTAGTTGTGGTCACGGATAATTTTGTTTTCGTCTGTGGTCACGCATAAAATTCTGTTGAATTTTTGCGCGACCCCGGCTCGGCCCGTCGGCCTGTGCCTCGCACGCGTACGAAAAAATCTCCGTTCAGGAGATTTTTTTCGTCGTGTGCGCCTGCCAGGATTCGAACCTGGGACCCCAGAGGTATAAGCTCTGTGCTCTAACCAACTGAGCTACAGGCGCATGATTATATTCGTCTTTTTAAATATGAACGACCGAAACCAGTTTTTAACGACTTTTCCCGTTCAACAGCCTTACTATAACTCAAGCAAGCCTCATAGTACACTAGCTCTAAGGGTCTCCTGTCTCTTGTTGCAGGAACTAAACCTTTATGATGTTCCTTGATCCTATTTTTCAAATCCTTGGAAAAGCCAATATACAACTCACTATCTTTTAAACTTTTTAGAACATATGTATAAAACATAAAATCTAAATTAAACTGAGCCCCGCCTGCAACGCTGTGCGTAGCACTGCGGGCAGGTACAGGCGCATTTGTATTACATTAACCCATATAAATTAGCACACTTTTAAAAAAATATAAACGCTTAAGGCCGGATCAATCCGGCCTTATTTTCTAGTAACTATGTCTCTGGCGATTTTAAGAAGTAGCTCAGCCTTATCTGAACGAACAAGCTGAGGATACTCTTCCTTACATTTTGAGCACTCCATAGCATTTCTGTCTGCACCTGATTTATCTTGTTTGCTTTTGATGAGAATCTCACCTTCGCAAACAAACTTCATGCCACCCTTAACTCTTATTTGCCAACAGAGCATGTCTCCCTCCAAATGCAAGAATAGACTTTTTATTTTTTATGTCAATTATGATTGATGCTCTATATCCAGTTTTTTCTTTGGGGTCACTCCATGTGCAACGAGTATGCTTTCAAAATCTGCACGTTCTATAGTTTCTTTATCCATCAAAACCACAGCTATTGCATCCAATAACTTTTTGTTTTCAGTAATAGTTTTTTCTGCTTTATCCTTTGCTTCATTCATGATTCTAGAAACTTCCGCATCTATATCAGCAGAAACTTTTTCTGAGAAAGATTTTTCTTCTACACCTCTTCCAAACAAAGCCTTCCCCTCTTGACCTTCGAGAGCAACTGGACCCAACATGTCAGACATTCCGTATTTTGTAACCATGTCTCGAGCTAATGCAGTTGAAACTTGGAGATCATTTGATGGACCTGTTGTTAGATCGTTAAACATCATTTTCTCTGTAACATATCCACCAAGTGAAACTGCTATGTCATCCAGGAACTCTTTTCTTGATTGTAATTTTCGATCCTCGATAGGTAGATGCAAAACATACCCAGCAGCACGACCACGAGAGATAATAGATATCTTGTGAACTGGATCAGCATAAGGGAGAAGTGATGCAAGTAATGCATGTCCTGCCTCGTGATAAGCAGTTATCTCTTTTTCTTTTTTTGAAAGGATGTGGCTCTTTCTTTCTGGACCTAGCATTACTTTTTCAATTGAACGTATGAGATCATACTGAGAAACTTTTGTCCGACTTTCTCTTGCGGCCAAAATTGCTCCTTCATTCATTAGTGAATACAAATCAGCTCCAGAAAATCCAGGTGTTCTTTCAGCAATCACTTTCAAATTTACATCTTCTGCAAAAGGTTTTTTTGTACTATGAACTTTTAATATTTCTTCTCTATCATTCCTGTCAGGCAAATCCAAAGTCACTCGCCTATCAAATCTTCCTGGTCGAAGTAGTGCCGGATCCAAAACATCTGGTCTATTTGTTGCAGCCATAACTATAACTTTTTCATTTGGCTCAAATCCATCCATCTCAACTAGTATTTGGTTCAATGTCTGTTCTCTTTCATCGTTTCCTCCACCAGCTCCAACACCTCTAACACGGCCAACCGCATCTATCTCATCAACAAAAATAATAGCCGGTGAGTTCTTCTTTGCCATCAAAAACAAATCTCTTACGCGAGATGCTCCAACACCAACAAACATCTCAACAAACTCTGATCCAGAAATAGAGAAAAATGCCACACCAGCTTCTCCAGCGACAGCTCTTGCCAACAATGTCTTTCCTGTTCCCGGGGCACCCATAAGAAGTATCCCTTTTGGAATACGAGCTCCAATGTCTAGAAACTTTTTAGGATTTTTAAGAAAATCAACAATTTCAGAAAGTTCTTCTTTTGCTTCTTTTGCGCCAGCGACATCTTTAAATGTAACTCTTTGCGAAGAGTCATTGGGATCTATCATCCTAGCCTTTGACTGGCCAAAAGTAAGTGCCTGCATACCAGCACCTTTTACCTGACGAGTAATGAACCAAATGAATATAGCAATAAATAGTATTGGAAAAATAATAGGAGCTAAATTTATTAACCAGTAACCTAGTCCATTCTCATTCTTTACTGTAATATTTACTGCGCTCACCTGCTCCTTTGTCACACCATAGTTAACCAATGTTTGAGACAATGCTTCTCCAGGTTCTTTTTTTGAAATTTTGCTATCGCCTTCTTTGTATTCAACATCTAGAGAATCACCATGAATAGTTACAGCTTTTACTTGACCAGCTTTTATATCTGCAGAAAGTTGCGATATTGATATTTCATCAGCCTTTTTTGAAGCAGAATTGTTAGAGATAAATGAATATATTGAAGAAAGTACAATAAAAATCAATAAAATAGACAAAATATAACCAACAAGAGAATTTCTTTCTGGTTCTTTGTCTCCACCCTTTCGCTTAATTACAATTTTTGTTTTTTCTGGACTTTCTGGTGTTGTCATTGTAGCCCCAGTATACACGATATTAAACAAAATAAAAGAAACGAAAAGGGGGTGCACATTGGTGCTACCCCCTTATGGAAACCGGCCACACAGACCTACTTACGCACACCCTTCATCCTCCTCTGGACTGTACTGAAGTCCACAAGAAGAACTCCGAGGTGGTCCGTCCGGCTTGCGACCTCGCCGTGATCAACCCAGTTACTGATAATGTCCCTAGGTAAGCCGGACATCATGACCGCCTGGCTCAAGGTCACCTCCTCTGGTTGTTGCGTCTCAGACTGGGTTGCTTTCATCTTGGAGATGTAGTCGTCGAGCGAATCGATATACACTCGCCGCGTGCCATTCTCCGCCCGGCAACCCTTTAGAACTCCCTCAACAAGAAGCCCGTGAATTTCCTGGATAGGCTTTCGTGCACGTTCTGCAGCGTGCACGACAGAAATCGATCTCCGGGGTTTCATCACTTCGGCCATCGTAGCATCCCCTCCCGAGAAAATAGTATAGTTTTACTAGAGTATGTCAATAAATCTGTTACAATACCCTTATGTCTCTGATCACCAATAGAAAAGCCAGTTTTAACTATGAAATAGGAGAGAAATATACTGCAGGTATAGAGCTTTTTGGTTTTGAGGTAAAATCTATCCGTAAGGGCCAAGGTTCCCTAGATGGTGCATATGTCACTATCCGAGGAGGTGAAGCTTTTCTTTTGAACTCATTTATACCGCCTTTTCAAGAGAAAAATGCACCAAAGGAGTATGACCCGAACCGAACTCGAAAACTACTTTTGACCAAAAAAGAGATCTTAGAGCTAGGCACCATAGAAAAAACAAAGGGATTGACAATAGTGCCTATTTCGGTGTATAATAAGGGTAGAGTTTTAAAGATTGATCTCGGCGTCGGAAAAGGTAAAAAGAAATTCGACAAACGAGAGACTTTGAAAAAAGAGGATACTTTGAGACAAACTAGACGAGAGTTTTCTGACCGATAGTTCCCTATCATTCGGCTAAAGTAAATTTCTTTTTATTTTCGTTGACTCATAATTTTTTCTTGTATCTACGGAACCTGTGAAAAGGTGAGTAGAAAGAAAATTTTCAGCAGAAAATTATTCTGTTACAAGAAAAAATTATGAGAAAAAGAAAATAATATAAACAAGAAGTCTATTTCAGGGGGATGACAGGCATAGACAAGTAAGTCCTTTGACAATGTGCACGACAAAGCTGAAGTAACTTTTAAAACTGCTTCAAAGCATAGATGCTAAAAACACCTTTGCAAAGGCAATCCCTTCACCATTTATGGCGAATGGATTCGCTCTCGCTTTCGCTTAATCTTTTTTAAGACTAACCAAAGTGGCGGCTATTCCTCGAAGTCTGTTACAGGAAATAGTTGATATATCATCGGACTTGAGAGCAACTTAGTTTCGAGTTTGTTCTGACACAAAGAAAACTAAAATACGATTCATTTTGTTGGCTTACAGAATCGTGTTTGAAAATCAAAACCAACTACGTCGTGTAGAAACATTGCCAAAACTTATTTGCACCCGAGTTCAAATCTCGGCTTCTCCACAATACAAACAAAAACACCTCGATCGAGGTGTTTTTGTTATATGAACTTCTAGTTATGATACAACGACTGGTTCTAGATTATTTCGCAAACTATTTTCATTATTGCAGTATTTTATTTGTATATATTTTTTGCCAAACTAAATCTTTAAATATGCGGGCTTCTGTAATAAACTAGCGTCTTTTGACCAAGCATGACAATACCAACTAGCACTGTTTAAACCTGAGCCCAAACTAATGCCTGTAACCAAATCCTTTGGAATAATTGCAGGAAAATCTGAAATACTAGTTGGGTGAGAAACTGTTCCTGTAGTTTTACCTTCTGTCCATGTGTACAAGTTAACGCCATCATAAACCATGACATTTCCTGAACCAACACCAACAGAATTCATTGACCTAAACTCGGCTCGCATTTTTCCATCAGCCAAATAAACAGTGTTTGTACTTCGTGTACTCTGTGTCACCTCTTCATAATCACACTGATAATTTCCAACTTTTGGCAAAATATTTGTAAAAGTTTGTGTTGGAGTTGATTTTATTGTTGTTGATACTGAATTAGTCTTTGTTGTATTAGCGCTTTTGTTGCTATCTTGAACTGTATCCCCCACTACATTGTTTATATCTATCGTCTGAACTTCCCCATTTGAAAACTGAAGCCAAACAAATATAACAACCACCACAACTGCAATCGAACCCCATAATATGTTTTTGTTCATAGTAAAGATTATTTAATAAAGGTCGTAACTGTATATATATTATATATGTATTGAGCACAATTAACACCTCACAATCCACTTTTGTGATATACTCATCAACGATGAAAAAACTAGTTTTACCTATTTTAATATTACTAATACTAATAGCTGGCTATCTTTATACTAGAAAATCTGACACAAAAGTCCCAGATTCGAACATTTCTACATACAGGAATTCAAGTCTCGGAATATCTTTTAAATACCCTAAAACGATATCCGTTGTTGGTGACAGAAACAGAATAACTCTTCACCATGAGGTTCCATTTGAACACCACGACTACTGTGATTTCAAAGGCGAAATAGACACAACTATTCCAACTCTAACTGATTTCAATATAACAATAAGCATCGTTGAGAGTAGTTTAATTGAAACCATGAAATCCAAGAGTCCTTATATACCAGATGAAAATTTCCTAAATGGTGAGATAGTAGAGTCGCCAGGTTTTATTGATTCAGTAAATTTTGGTGTATTAAAAGGTTACAAAATATTTGAAGGTGCAGAAGGTTGTGGACACACGGTGTACTACTTAAAAATATCAGATAATAGAACTTTGGTTATTATAGATGATTTTATCACTATTTTTTCTGGCTCTATAGATACAGAAAATATGGAAAGAGCGTCAGCTGTACCTGGTGTTATAAAAAAACAACAGGCAGAAGATATATTTAACTCAATTCTAAACACACTTGTGGTGCAATAACTCTGCTCTAAACTCAGCTGAGTTCAGTCAACTTTTACCTTGGGAAGCTTAATTGCACAAACTCATAAAATATGCTATATTTTGTTGGATATATTTATAAATTAACTTACTCAATATTTCACACGTAAGAATCAATAACCAGATAACTGTCCCAACACTCCGTGTAATCATGGAAGACGGCACAAATCTTGGGGAACTCTCCTTTAAAGATGCTTTGGATAAGGCTCGAGAAGCTGGACTAGACCTTATAGAGATTTCACCAAAAGCTGTCCCCCCAGTTGCAAAAATCATGGATTATGGTAAATTTCAGTATGCCGAAAACAAGAAGCTAAAGGTGGCAAAAACCAAGGCTCACACTGTAGAAATCAAGAATATACAGGTAAAAGTTGGCACTGGAGAGCACGATCTTGAACTCAAAGCTAAGAAAGCCTCAGAGTGGCTAAAAGAAGGAAATCGTATAAAAGTAGACCTATTTCTACCTGGTAGAACTAAGTATATGGATATAAAGTTCCTAGAGGAAAGAATGGCAAGAGTCCTAAAACTCATAACGGAACAGTATAAAATCGCTGATCCAGCCAAGAAATCTCCAAAGGGACTAAGTGTCATAATAGAGAAAGCCTAATAAATCACGAGAAATAAAATGAGCACAAAAACAAACAAATCATTCACAAAGAGACTGAAAGTCAGTAAAAATGGCAAGATAAAAGCTCGTGCTACAGGCCGAAATCACTTTAGAGCAAAGGAGTCTCGAAGAGCTCAGCTAGCATCTAACCGAGATGTTAATTTCAACATGAGCAACAAGGATATCGCTTTCTACATAAAGAAATAATTTTAATACAAATAACAAACTAACATGACAAGAGTAAAGAAAGGAGTAAATGCACTAAAATCAAGACGAAATATACTCAGACGAGTAAAAGGTTTTAGAAATGGAAGATCAACAAAGGAACGACAGGCACAGGAAGCTATCTTCCACGCAGGTGCTTCTGCATTTGCTCACCGAAAGGACAAAAAGGGTGATGCTCGTAACATGTGGAATGTAAAGATCTCATACGCTCTAAAGGAAATGGGGACTTCATACAGTAAAGTTATGGGAGGACTAAAGAAAAAAGGAATCCTACTAGATCGAAAGATCCTAGCAACACTAGTTGAGGAGAATCCTGAGACTTTTGCAAAAGTAGTAGCTCTAGCAAAATAACAAAAAACCGCCATATGGCGGTTTTTTGTTTTAGTCTAATTTATAAGGTTTCCCTCTTTCTGGGTAGATGGCGTCAACGTCTAACTCATCTCGGAGTCTCTGAGCTAGAAAAGTTGAAGACTTTGGTTCACCCATAACCACAAAAACTTTTTTTACTGACTTCGCTGTATTCTCTACCATAGCTACTATACCGTCAGAATCTTTGTGAGAGGAGTAACCAGATATCATTTCTATTCTAGCTCTAATTGGAACTATCTGACCTTTTATCTCCACCTCCTTTGGTTTGTCTTGTATCCTACGTCCAAGAGTACCTATGGCTTGATAGCCCATAAGCAATACAGTGCTTTTTGGGTCTGGTAAAAAATTCATCTCATGCCATTGAACCCTCCCCCCAGACGACATGCCAGACCCCGCAATAACTATTTTAGGGCTTGGAGTGTTAACTATTTCTTGTGAATCTCTAGAGCCGTGAGTAATAAAAAGTTTTGGAAATTTAAAGATATTATCTCCATCTTTTATTTCTTTTTGGATTCCCAAATTAAAATCTTTGAGATGTCTAGAATAAATGTCAGTAACTTTTTGACCAAGTGGTGAGTCTAGAAATATTGGCACAGATGGAATCTTTTTATCTTCAACAAGATTGTTAAGTTCATAAAGAATAACTTGAGTCCTTTCAATAGAAAAAGCCGGAATAACCAATGTTCCACCACTATGTATTGTTTCTGTTACAATACTCCTAAACCGAGCATCTCTTTCGTCTTTTGACTCATGATTTCTATCACCATAGACACTATCAACTACAAGGTAGTCAGCACCAGTAATCTCTTCTGTATCTTTCAGTAGTGGTGTTGGAGAGTTTCCAGAGTCTCCAGTGAAAACTATTTTTTTGCCACCATATTTGAACTCATACATAGATGATCCGAGTATGTGTCCTGCATCCTTTAGATATACGGAAAAATCCTCACCTATTTTAGTATCGACGTGATAAGGAATAGTTTTCCAGAGTGAAAACGCTTTATTTATATCGTCTAGAGTATACAGTGGTTCCTCTGTAGATTTGTTTTGTGGGCGGGTTAATCCCAACTGCTTTTCATTCATTTCCATAACCTTTAGAGCATCAGTCAGCATTGGTAGCGCAATCTCTTTTGTTTCAGGTGTAGAGTAAATTGTGCCTGAAAAACCATCATGGACCAGTTTCCCCACTCGCCCAATATGGTCTAAATGCGCATGAGTAATAAAAAGAAAATCCATCGACTTAACGTCGTAATCAAATGGCCTTTTGTTTTCGACAAACGCGTCCGGTGTGCCCTGAAGTAAACCGCAGTCAACAAGAATCTTTGTTTTTGGAGAAAATAAAAGAAAGTTTGCACCAGTTACAGTACCTACCCCACCGTAAAATATAATTTGTAGTTTTTTATCCATTTACCTTTTTATATGTCTGATAGAAAATACAGAAAAAAGTAGTGCGCCAGACATATCTAGAAACAAATCAGAAAGGGTATCTGTAACATAGACCATTCCATCAGAAAACGTAGTCAGATTAAAATACAATTCAAAAACTTCCCACAACAAACCTACAACTAACCCAGCGCCAACAGCACACAAAACCAATCTTGTTTTATCGTTTACATACCTTGAAAAATATACACAAGTAATAATGGTTGCCATACCAACAACACCCCCTGCCGTAAAATGCATAACCATATCAAACCACCAATATATCCAAGTTAAGTATAGAAAATTATCAGCCACAGACATGAGCCCAACAATAAACAAAAGTGCGAAAGCTTTTTTGAACAAACTTTTCTCAAGCATATATACTATTGTAAACTAAAATTCCAAATTCAGATACAGTTCGAGGCGAAATGTGGAAAATAATTCGAGCCTTACTCAGACATAAGGTGAGGATTATTTTTCACATTTCAACAAAGAAATGTCCTGAATTTGGAATTTTAATAGGATCACAGACGATATTTCCCTACTGAAAATGTAGGTGGGTGCCCGCACATGGACTCGTCAGAACTATACATCTCAATGAGATGCAAACTCATCGTGGTACAAAGATATAAGGCTCCCTAAATAAGCTTTAGGAGGAAAATATCATTAGTGACCCTGCATAGATTATACCCCTAAATTTTACTCCGGGAACTTGCAAGAATTACAAAATGGGTTGAAATTATTCCAAAATACCGTCTAGATTAACGTCGTACAGTATCTGCTCATGTATCAGGCGGTAGTTTATTATTTCTTCAGGTTTAAACCAATGCTTTATTTCGTCTTCTGCATCTTTGATTGATCCCGAACAATGAAGGACGTTTCTTATTGATCTATCATCTCCATCAGACATAGCGTATGAATCCAAAACAAAATCTCCTCTTATTGTACCGACATCAGAAGTAAGAGGTTCAGTTCCACCTGTGATTTTTTTAACGATTTTTTGAGCATGCGCTCCTTCCCAAACCATAGCTACCAAAGGACCACTAGTCATAAAAGGCCAAAGTTTATTAAGAAGTTTTTCTGTAACCTCTAAAGGATCTGTTGTTGGAGGAGTGAGGCCTTTGTCCAAATATCCTTTAATAGTTTTTTCTCCAGTTACACGTCGCCACTCTGGATCAAGAGTGTAGTGCTTTATGATTTGTTCTTTATCAGCAACTATCATTTTCATAGCTACAAGTTTCAAGCCAACTCTTTCAAAGCGAGAAATGACTTCTCCAATAAGGCCACGTTGAACTCCGTCTGGTTTTACTGCTACAAATGTTCTTTCTTTCTTTGGATGTGACATTGTTTATTTAGTTAATATTATGGGCTCACCGTCGGTAATTGCAACAGTATGTTCAAAATGAGCGGCATTTGTTCCGTCTGCAGTTTTATATGTATAACCATCCTGAGCCAAAACTATCTTATCAGTTCCCAAAGTCAGCATAGGCTCAATAGCAATGACCATACCAGGTCGGAGTAACTCTCCAGTGCCCTTCTTACCTTCATTGGGTACAAATGGGTCTTCATGGACCTTATAACCAACTCCATG
This sequence comes from uncultured Candidatus Saccharibacteria bacterium, assembly GCA_964616425.1. Taxonomy (GTDB): domain Bacteria; phylum Patescibacteriota; class Minisyncoccia; order Phycocordibacterales; family DATDWN01; genus C7867-006. Next base: position 92,646 of record CAZTQY010000004.1, on the reverse strand, counting down.
ACCAGCTAGACCTTCTGACAAGCCGTAACCCAAACCTCTAGCAAATGTCCCAATAGCCTCCCCTATATCTCCCACATGAGCACCCCCACGAGCAGCTTTTATACCCAAATACAAAGCCTCCTTGGTATGTTCAAGTAATTTTTTATCCTCATCTGAAATATTTCCAACTGGTACCGTAATCGCACTATCAGTTATCATTCCCTGATGAATAAGACCCAAATCTAACGAAACAACATCTCCATCCTGTAAAATTAAAGCATTTTCATTTGGAATACCATGAACAATTTCATTGTTTACTGATACACAAAGAGCAGCAGGATATGGGCGTTTTGCACCACGAGGTGTGTAGTTTAGAAATGCGGCAGTGTCACCACCTTCGTGTATTAGTTTTTGTGCATAGTCTTCTAGATGTTGTGTCGAAACTCCTGGAGCAACTTTCTTTGCCACTTCTGCAAGAATATACGCATGGCGTTTTCCTCCTTCACGTAAAATAGCTATTTCTTCTGATGTTTTTAATTTAATCATTATATTCCAATTTTAGACATTATTTCTTTATTAACCTCGACTATAGACTGTTCCCCGTTTACCGATACGAAATTATAGAATTCATTATTTTTAAAATATTCCATGGCTTGCAAAACATTCTCATCGAACCAATCTAATCTCTTTTCTATCTGCTCAATTTTATCATCCCCTCTTTCTCTACCCATCAATTTTTCCCTTGCCCAATCCCTTGAAACTTCTATTGAGATTACATATGGTTTTTCTCTTCCATAAAATTTCATAGCTGAATTAAGTATTGGAGCCTCATGCGCCCTACGTGAAAGACCGTCAAGAATCATGTGCTCATCACCACCAACATGTTTAACAAAATATTCTGACCAAATCCATATCGGTAAAAACTCAGGAAGAAGTCCTCCATTATCAATAACTTCCTTTGTTTTCTCTGCAGTATAAGAAGCCTCAGTAATAAATTCTCGAAATCTCTGCCCAGTCTCAATGTATAATGTTTTTCTTTCTGGATCTATATTTTTTAAATGCTCAATGAGTATTTTTGCCTGTGTCCCCTTTCCCGCTCCTGATGGACCGAAGAATATGAAAGTTTTTGGTGTCATGAGTTGATTATAGCAAAATATATATAAACGATAAACGACGACCACTCCTCTAGGTGGCCGTCGTTAAAAACTAATTTCACTTTGAACAGCTTCACCGTTCCATTCGACCTCCACACGTGGAAAGTCGAGCCGATACTGGAAGCAGTCTCCTACCCAGTCACCAAGATCTGGAACTGAGAGTAAATCCCCGAGGTCTGCCGGGCGAACAGGCTTCTCTGGGTCAGCATCGGTCTCTTCCGTTTTGGTCACAATGACCGCATCTGGAAGAATCGAAAGGTTCGCCTGGATTGGATTTCTCCGCCAGAGTGGGACCCTTTTCAGGAACCCGACCATCTCCCTGAACCTTTGTGCCTGATCGTAGAAAATGCCCGCCTCTCTCTCGAGGAGTGAGTGATGGAGCTTCTCAGCCCACTTCCGATGACCATCTGACTCGAAGGAGAACTTCTCTGGACCCTTGTCCCATGCAGACCGCCAACTCCGTGCCATGAACGACAGCTCGTGAAGAGCAATGTCGCAGGAACCTACGAGTGAAGCGAGCCTCTGGGCCAGCTGCCAGTCAGTGTCCTCATAGAGAAAGTGCTTGTGACCATTGATACAGCCACGGACACTAGGCTGTCCTGAGATTGAAGGCCCCGGGAAGTACGGCACTACCTGCCATCTGAGTGCAATGCACCCCTTGATGATAGTTCTGCGGTACAAAGGGGTCAGCTTCTCAGGATGCAGGCCCTGTCTTATCTTCCTTTGCAGGCTCTTTGCCTGGGAGAGAAAGTCACCGATCGGAGTTTTGGTGGAGTATTCCACGTCGTTCCGACTGGCATACTTTCGAGCCCAGTAATCGAGCTCTGCAAGTAGGTCACTATCTGATAGGTGTACAACCTGTGGCAGGTAGTACAGTCGAACCTCATCTGACTTTTCACGGTCAAACTTTGGGTCATAGTCTGGGAAAAGAGCTTGCAGCTTTTTCCCAAGCTTTGTATCCGCCTTTGCAGGTTGGGTATCCATCGCTCGGATATTTCGTAAAGCCCTCATAGGCGATACGAAAGGTAGCGGCTTCGCCATGAGGACTCCTTTCTGAACTAAAATGAAATTCGCGTGAAGAGCGATCTGACTGAATGTTAAACAACTACAAAAACAGTGTCAAAGAGTTTTCACTCTTTGACACTGTTTTTGATTTTCCGCAACTACTAATGTGAAGTTTCTAATTCTGCGGATTTTTGTTGAAGTTCGAAGTTCGCAGATTTTACTTTCGACCAAGCTGTACATCTAGTACTGCGCGTGGAGTGAGAAGTGATTTTATCACTTCGCAAGACCTTGAATATTTTGTAAACAAAATGTGAAAGGTGTACTGTTCCTGTAAGGAAAGTAAAATCGAGAACAAAGAAATTCGGCAAAAAAACCAGAATTAATATTCTCGGATTGAAACCTGAGCATCAACTCGTTTAATCAGGTCGATTACCACTGACACAACGATTAGGAGTGCTGTACCACCGACTGAGACAGCTGTAATACCAGTTACACCTCTCATGATAAGCGGAAGAACTGCGACAAAGCCTAGGAACAACGCTCCAACTAAGGTTAATCTAGTTAGAATCTTTGCTATATGCTCTGAAGTAGATTTTCCTGGTCTAACACCTGGGATAAACGCACCATTTTTCTGGAGGTTTGTTGAAATCTGATCTGGATCAAATGTTACTGCTGTGTAGAAGTAAGTAAATATAAATACTAGTAGGAAATATGCTATAGCGTAGAACCAGCTGTTTGCCAACACTCTTAAAATAGCAGAAGAAACTGTTTGTATTATTTCGTGACTTGAGTTCTGCAAGAATCTCAATATCATTTGAGGGAAAAGAAGGATAGACAATGCAAATATTATTGGAATAACTCCTGCTTGGTTGATTCGGAGTGGAAGATAAGTTGATGTTCCACCGTATACACGATTACCCCTAACCTGCTTTGCATATGTAACTGGGATAGGCCTTTCAGCTTCTGTGATAATAACCACAGCAACAATAACCACAGCTGCTACAACTGCAAACGCCAAATAAACAGGAATCTGTGAAGGATCAAAAGAGAAAGCTAGTTGACTTATTTCAGTCGGAAGAGATGCCACGATACCAGCAAAAATTATAAGACTCATTCCATTTCCTATACCGTATTCTGATATAAGTTCACCGATCCACATTAGTAATACTGAACCTGCTGATATAACTATTAGGTTTGTAGCCAAAGCTAGCGGTGAAAGATGAGCAATAACTTGCTGGTTCTCCAAAAGCTTAATAAAACTAAATGATTGTAAAAGTGCCAATGGAACTGTAACTAGTCTACTGTATTGTGCAAATTTCATTCTTCCAGCCTCACCTTCTTCCTGGTACATCTCCTTTAGTCTTGGAGACATAATAGTAAGTAACTGCATGATAATAGAACCTGTAATGTAAGGACCAACACCAAGCATAACAATAGAAAGTTGTGCTAAACCTCCTCCAGAAAAGATGTTTAGTAGACCAAAAAATTCATTACTAGTAAAAAACTGTGCCAGTCTTGCGTGGTCAACACCTGGTACAGGTATAGAAGCAAGAACTCTAAACAACGCAAGAGCTGAAAGTGTAAAGAATATTCTTCTTCTTAGAATTTTATCTGAGAAGACTAGTGAAAATTTATTAAAGAATTCTTTCATAACCAGTTAGATATTATAGCTTTATAGTACCACCTGCTTTTTCTATGGCAATCTTTGCAGTAGCAGACACTACGCAACCCTCAAAAGATAGTTTTTTATCAAAATCCCCCTTAGCTAAGATTTTAACAACTGGAAGTGTGCCTTTGTTCATAGATAGAACTCCGTGCTTTACCAATGTTTCTGGAGAAATAGTGTCTCCGTTCTTGCAAGCCTTATTCAAAAGACCTAGGTTAACAACTGAGAATTTAGACTGAATACTTGTGTTCAAGTTCTTTCCTCGCCCTCGAAGTTTTGGGATTCTCTTTATGAAATCTCGAATTTCTGGTCGCTTCTTGTGTCCAGCTCTTGCATTCTGTCCTTTTGTACCTCGTCCAGAAGTTTTTCCACGAGTTCCCCCTCGTCCCATTTGTCGGTGCTTCTTGTTCTTATTTATTCTTTTTAGTTCGTGACTTTGCATATCAGTTTATGTTATTAGAAAATTATTTTACGGCTTTCAGCATTTTTAGAGCCTTGATTGCAGCCTTTGCGTTGTTGATCTTATTTTTTGATCTTGAGAAAAGTTTAGCTGAAACTTCCTTGATTCCCGCCATTTCCAAAACAACACGTACAGATGAACCCGCCAAAACTCCTTTTCCTGGAGCTCTCATAATAAGAACTTGTGATCCAGAGAACTTTGCTCTTGCATCATGAGGAACTGACATATGCTTTGTTAGGTTAACCTTTATCATGTTCTTTCGAGCATCTCTAACTGCCTTATCGATAGCCACAGGTGTATCACCAGCTTTACCCATTCCAACACCCACTCTACCCTTTCGATCTCCTATAACAACACCAACAGAAAATGAGAATCTTCGTCCTCCAGTAACAACACGAGTAACTCGTCTGATACCAATAAGTTTCTGGTCGAATTCAGGCTTTACTCTAGCCTCTCGTCGAGGAGCACCCTTTCGAGTGTTCTTTTTGAAATCTCTTCCGCCACCTCGGTTATCCTGTACAGGAAGAGTAGCCTCTACTGGTAGAGTTTCTGTGGCAACTGTTTCTGTTTTTATTACTTCTGTATCCATATGTTTTTAAATTAAAACTGTAGTCCTCCAGCTCTAGCACCGTCCGCCAAAGCTTTTACTGCACCTGTGTAAATAAAACCACCTCGATCAAAAACTATTTTTGAAATCTTTAGAGATTGTGCTTTCTTTGCCATTTCCTCTCCAACTTTAACAGACTTCTCCATCATACCCTTTCCTTTTATGTCTCTTGAGTGAACTGAAGCCAGAGTTTTGCCGCTTGTATCATCGATAAGCTGAGCTGAGATATGCTTGTTTGATTTGAATACAGATAGTCTTGGAACTTCTCCTGTTCCAGAAATCTTTGCTCTTATTCGAGCGTGTCTTCGTGTTCTACTTGCTGATTTTGATATTAATGTTTTCATAATTTTATTTTGGAGATTATGCTGTCTTCTTACCTTGCTTTCGCTTTATTACCTCACCATCATATCTCATTCCCTTACCTTTGTATGGTTCTGGCTTCTTTAGAGATCTTAGATTTGCGGCAAATTCTCCGACAACTTCTTTATCAATACCAGAAACTGTTATGATGTTTTTCTCTGCAGTAACTTTCAATATAGCAGGTATTGCTATATTAACTGGATGTGAGAAGCCTAGGGCCAAAACAAGATTTGTTCCCTTTACTTCTGACTTATATCCGATACCCTCTAGAATAAGTTTTTTTACAAAAGGAGTTGTTACACCAGCTATCATGTTCATAACATGAGAAGCATATGTTCCCCAAAGTGCTCGGTTCTCTAGAGTAGATTTTTTTGGAACTAGAGTTACATTTCCTTCTGCTATTGTTACTTCGATATCACTTTTAAAAGGTTTTGAAAGTGTTCCTTGTGGACCCTTTACAGTCAAAAGACCGTTAACTAGAGTTACCTCTGTTCCTGTTGGTATAGCTATTATTTTTTTTCCGATTCGTGACATATATTTTTATTATTTATAGTGAGACTGTCGAACTACCAGATTTTAAATAAAGCTTCTCCTCCAACATGTGCCTCTCGAGCAGCATTGTCTGTCATAATACCTTTTGGAGTTGAAAGTATAAGTGCACCTAGACCGTTCTTAACTTTTCGAATCTCTTTTGATTTACTGTAAACTCGTTTTGAAGTCTTTGATACTCTCTCAACTCCAGATATTTTTGGACCATCTGCATCATACAAAAGACCAACTTCGATAAACTTTGCCACCTTTTTTCCTTTCTTTCCAACAGATTTAACAAAACCTTCTTTCATAAGTACATCAAGAATAGCGAGCTTTAATTTTGACTGCGGAAATACAACTGATTCTTTCTTTGAATCAGAAGCGTTCTTTAATCTAACTATCATATCTGCGATTGGGTCTTGCATTTTTTTGTTATTATATCTAGATAGTATCTTTCCTCGAGTGAGTAGAGACTTTCCCAGACTTCTTTTATTACCAGGATGATTTTTTGATTCCTGGGATCTTACCTTCGTTGGCTAACTCTCTAAAGCAGATTCTGCAAAGACCAAAGTCTCGCATAAAACCTCTTCCTCGAGAACATCGAAAACATCGGTTAGTAGCTTTTGTACTAAACTTTGGTTTCTTTGCTGCTCGTGCTTTTACTGATGTTTTTGCCATTGAAAATGTAATTAAAAAAGCCTATATCTTTTCTATAGAATAGATATCTATAGAACAGACAAGCTGGGGTTATACTAGCAATAAGGCGTAAAAAAGTCAACGGAAACGAGTCAGCCGGCACACCTATAGGGCATGCCGGCAGGAACCTAGTCCATATGTGGAACGGGGAACAGTTCAGCGTGGTCCGCAATGATCCTAGCTTTCATTGCGTCAATTGCCTGATCGAGGTTTTCAGCACTATAGCAAACTGACTTACCTCTACGAATATCCAGAACGTTGATCTCTGCCTCACCCGTATCGCCGAAGGTGACACGTGCTCTGTAAGAGGAGCGTGGATCCCCCACGATCCAAACATGAACTTCATGGTATCCATACGATCGTTCAGAACCCACGCGAATCATGAACTTCGGCAGGAATAGGAGAAGGGCGTCCTTGATCTTGTCGGCCACAGCTTTCTCCTGACTTCTACGCTCTTGGATTTCTCGGTTCCATCGTAGACGAGCCTTCTCCTTTTGGGACTCCTTGTACATCCTCAACAAACTCTGAACAACCAGCATAGACAAAGCACCAACGACGAACCCGATGACAATCCTCATGATACCCACGGAAACCTCCAGTGTTGTCGCCTGACAGCAACAAGCAAACATGTGCGCGATATGCGCATCTGGGAATAGCCTACGCCAAATGCTCCAAAAGTCAATTTTAGAAAAAACCCTCAGTTGAGGGATTTTTCTTAGTATTATTTCTTTGCCACTTCTTTCTTAAATGGGAACCCTAGGTGAGTAAGGAAAGCTCTTGTTTCCTTTGGATTCTTTATGTTTGTAACTACTGTGATAGCTAGCCCGAACACATCCTTCAACTCTTCATCAGAACATTCTGGGAAAATAGTGTTTTCTTTTATCCCAAGAGTGTAGTTACCCATTCCATCTACTCCAGTAGTTCCGATTCCTCGGAAGTCTTTTGTTCGAGGGATAGCGATGTTTATAAGCTTATCAAGGAAGTCGTACATTCGCTGGCCACGTAGAGTTACTTGCATTCCAACTATATCACCTTGTCTTGTTTTAAATGATGCAATAGAAATCTTTGCTCCTTTCTTTACAGGTTTCTGTCCAGTTATTTTTGAAAGTCTATCTACAACTAACTCAATTTTCTTTTTATCTTTTATAGAACCAACGCCAGCAGAAACAACCAATTTCTGAATCTTTGGTGCTTGCATCTTATTCTTGTATCCGAACTCCCCTTTTAGAGCTTCGAATGCGGTTGCTACTTTTGTTTTTGTTGATTCCATGTTCGTTTTAATTATTTTGCTTTCTTAACATTTGAAGCATTGATAGGCATAGTCTTGTCTACTATCTGGCCTTTTTCGCCAGACTTTCGTGGCTTCTGGTGAACCTTTAATACATTCACTCCAGAAACTACAACCTTACCTTCTTTCGGCATAGATTTCAAAACTGTACCAGTTTTTCCCTTGTCTTTTCCTGTTAACACTATTACTTTGTCGTCTTTTTTTACGTTCATATATTTAAAATTAAACTACTTCAGGAGCTAGAGAAATAATCTTCTGGTATCCAACTTCACCAATTTCTCGTGGAATAGGCCCGAATACACGTCCAGCAACTGGTTCCTTTTTCTTGTCATCTTTCATAACAATAACAACTGCGTTTTCATCAAATCTTAGGTATGTTCCATCCTTTCGTCGGAAAGGTGCCTTTTGTCTAACTACAATACCATAAACAACATCCTTCTTCTTTGTAGACTTTCTAGGCTCTGCTTTCTGTACAGAAAGTACAACCAATTCACCGATACTTGCATATCTTTTCTTTGAGCTTCCAAGCACCTTGAAAATTCTTCCGAGCTTTGCTCCTGTGTTGTCAGCTATTTTAACTATTGATCTTGGTTGTATCATGGCTTTTAATGTTATTTATATTACTCGGAATTTCTTGTCCTTTGAGATTGGAGCACACTCCTCGATAGTTACTTTGTCCCCCACCTTTTTTGTGTTCCCTTTGTCATCAGCTTTGAATCTCTTATCTATTGAAATAAACTTCTTATACTTTGGATGCTTTATAAATCTAGAAACTTCGACAACAACTGTATCTTTCATTTTGTCAGATACCACAACTCCAACTAGTTGCTTTCTTGCTTTCTTTACTTCTGTTTTTTTCATAGTCTTTTCCATATATTTTATTTAACTTCTGTAGAGTTATTAAGAATTGTCATTATTCTTGCGATATCTTTCTTTAATGACTTTCCTTCCTTTACATTTCTTGTGTTACTACCAGCAACTGAAAAACGAAATGCTCTCAAAGCTGTCTGCTTTTCCTTTAGCAGTGTCATAAGTTCTTTTGGAGTTTTTTTAATGAAATCTTTCATATTCGTTTTAATTATGTGCTGATACTATTTTTGTCTTTAATGGAAGTTTTGTTCCAGCCTTTCTCAAAGCCTCTCTAGCTACAGCGTCAGTTACGCCATCAACTTCAAAGATAACTCTTCCTGGCTTTACTGGAGCACAATAACCAAACAAATCTCCTTTTCCTTTTCCAAGCTTTACTTCTGCTGGTTTCTTTGTAAGAGGCATATCAGGGAAAACTCTGATCCAAACCTTTCCTGTCTTTCCAGAAGCTCTTGAAAGAGCTTTTCTTGCAGCCTCAAGCTGGTTAGACATTATACGTGCTCCTTCTAGTGCCTTAAGACCATGTGAACCAAAGGCAACAGTTGTTCCACGAGAAGAAACCCCAACCTTATTAGCGTTCTTTCTGAATGTATGCCACTTTCTGTATTTAACTTTTTTTGGTATCAACATGGTGGTAGTTATTATTTATTGAAAATCTCACCCTTATATATCCAAACCTTTATTCCGATTCCTCCATATGGAAGTCTAGCTTCATATTTACAGAAATCAACATCGGCTCGAAGAGTCTGAAGAGGAATTCGTCCTCTCTTTATCTTCTCCTGTCTTGCCATAGTTGCTCCAGCAAGTCTTCCAGATAGTTCGATCTTTACTCCCAAAACATCTCTGTTAGCCATGACCTTTTCAACCATCTGCTTTGTAACTCGTCTAAATGGAAGTCTCTTTTCCAAACCATCAGCAATCATCTGAGCAACAATAGTAGCATTTGATTCTGGAGACTTTACTTCTTTAATATCAACCTTAACCTCCCCTCCTGAAGATAGTTTGTTCTTTGCAAGAAATGAAATAATATCATTTTTAAGTTTTGTAGCACCATCTCCACTTCGTCCGATGATAGCTCCAGGTCTAGATGTTTCGATAATGATTCGTAGAACCTTTTCACCTCTTTCCATCTCAATATTAGAAACATACATACCTCTCATTTTCTTTTCTAGGTATTCTCGCAAAAGCACATCGCTCTTTAAGAACTCTTTGTATTTTCCTTTTACTCCAAACCATCGAGATTTCCAATCTCTTATGATTCCAAGTCTATGTGAATATGGGTGTACTGTATGTGTCATGGGATTATTTTGATGTTTTCTTAGCTACTTTTTTAGCCTTTGGCTTAGATTCTACTGTCATAGCTTTCGCCTCATTATTTACAGCCTTCGGCAGAGATACCGCCTCCTTTAGAACCTTAACCTTCTTCTTTGACTCTGCCTCACCTAGCTCAACAAAAATCGCAGATGTTCTCTTTCGGATAGGATGTGCTGAACCTCGAGCTGCTGGTCGTCTTCGGTACATGATAGATCCACTATCAACTTTGATAGTTTTTATTATTAAGTTTTCTGTAGGAATATCAAGAGCCTTTGCATTAGCAAGAGCAGATGCAATAAGAGTTTTGATAGGAGCTGAAGCCTTCTTAGCAACAAAGTCTAAGTTTACTAGAGCTTCAGAAACTTTCTTTCCTCGTACAGTATTAGCCACCATTCGCATTTTACGAGGAGCTTGTCGGAAGTTTGATAATGTTGCTTTTGCTGTTGCCATGATAGTTTTTATTTATAGTGAGTTTATCGAGCTATTTCTTTGCGGTATCACCTGTTGACTTAGCTGCCTGTGCCGAAGCGATTTCTCCCTCCTTCTTCTTTTGCTCTAGCTCTTTCTGCATCTTTCCTCCGTGTTTTATGAATTTCTTCGTAGGAGAAAACTCACCTAGTCTGTGTCCAACCATATCCTCGTTTACAGAAACTTCGATATGAGTCTTTCCGTTGTGTACACCGAAAATAAATCCAACCATTTCAGGTGAGATTACACATGCTCGTGACCAAGTTTTAATAACCCCAGTTTCACTAGATTTTTTACCCTCAATTTTCTTAAGGAGTCTTTCGTCAACGTATGGACCTTTTTTTGATGATCGTGTCATATTTTGTCTATTTTAATTCCCCGCCAATTGGCAAGAAGAAAACCACATTTTCGTGGTACTGACTTACTTAAAACTCAAACAGAATGTAAATACTTCAGTGGCGTCCATAGTATAAAAAACACAAAATATTGTAAACATATTTTTTCATGGGCCCCCAATATGTCCGCGCCCCCTCGCCCGCCACACTATCCGATCTGATCCGGCCGACGACCAGAGAGCTCCTTGGCACGCTGATAGTCGTCGTAGTACTCCCAGGCCTGTTCGATGGCGACCAGCTCATCAAACGTAAGGAGCCAAGGTCCACTGTTACGAAACCTGACGATCGCCTCGCATACCGGGTTCTCGGCATCCTTGATTGGTATTTCGGCGTCCCTGGCCGAAGCGAGTGCCAGAGCACTATAGAACCCCACTCGCTTGCCAACAGTTTCTGTCGAATGATCGGCATTAGCCACGTACTCCGCAACGCCATCACGAAACTTCTCGACGGCCTCCCGAAAGTGCCCCAGGAACTGTCCCTTGGTCATTAATCCCTCCAATTAGTGGCGAAATCGCCTCTATACCAAAGATTACCTATATATTTCAAATAGTCAAAACAAAACCGCCTTTCGGCGGTTTTGTTTTGAATTATTTCTTCTTTCCAACTTTTCGGCGTGACACAATGAATTTGTTTGAATATTTCTTTGGAGTTCGTGACTTTTGTCCCTTTCCAGTTGGCTTTCCGTAGACTGAGATTGCTCTCTTTCGGCCTCTTCCCTGTCGTCCTTCTCCTCCTCCGTATGGGTGGTCAACTGGGTTTTGAGCTGTTCCTCGAACTGTAGGTCGTATACCTAACCATCTTGATCGTCCAGCTTTTCCTAGGTTAACTAGTCTGTTTTCTGGGTTTGAAACATCTCCGATAGAAGCCCATGCTGTATCTTTTATCTTTCGAACTTCTGAAGATGGCATCTTAACATCAACATAACCTGCGTCCTTTGCAATTACTTCGATGTAGTTACCTGCTGATCTTGCAAGCTTTGCTCCACCTTGTGGTTTAACTTCAACATTGTAAACAAAAGTACCGATAGTGATGTTTTTGAGCTGTAGTCTGTTTCCAACTTTTTGTTCAGCATTTTCTGAAGTTACCAACTTATCTCCAACTTTTATTCCCTTTGGTAACAAAACGTATCTCTTTGCTCCATCCTCGTATTGAGCCATACCAATAAATCCTGATCTGTTTGGATCGTACTCTACTGTTTTAATAGTATAAGGAACATTTATTTTGTCATATGAAAAATCAATCTCTCGGAACAACCTTTTTACACCCCCTCCTTTATGTCTAGTTGTAACTTTACCATGATGGTTTCGTCCAACTTGTCGTCTAAAACCATGAGTTAGTGACTTTACTGGTTCTGTTGCTGTTATGTAATCTCCGAATGAGATTGTTGTCATTCCTCTTCGAGATTTTGATGTTGGTTTATATCGTTTCATTTTTTTATTTATAGTGAGCTAGTCGAACTATATTATCTCAATCTTCTCACCCTTCTTTAGGTAAATATAAGCTTTCTTATATCCTGACTTCAAACCCTTTTTACCTCTAACAAAAACTCTTTTAGCTGGTATAGTCACAGTTGAAACTTTAACTGGATCAATTTTGTATTTCTCAGTGAAAGCTTTTTCTACTTGAGCTTTAGTTGCCTTTGGAGCGATTTCAAATACATAAACAGAAGATTCTGCTGACATAGAAGCCTTTTCAGTTATATGTGGTCGTATTAGAACTGCGTTTAAATCTTTCTTCATGATAGTTAAAATTATTTTGTAGATTTAGCTAGCTTCTCTGTTATCTGAGGAAGTGCTTTCTCTGGGTTTGAGATAACAACATATTTGTATTTCATCAAATCAACTGGATTCATGTTTCGGATCTCATCAATAACCAAGTTACTCATGTTTCGGAAACTCTTTTCTGTACTTACGTTTTTATCTGCTAGGTTGATATATGCTGAGTTCTTTCGTTTTGAAAGTAGGTCTGTGTAGCCTTTTATTTTTGAAAGATTTGATACAACAGAAACAGCGTCTTTTGTCTTTGGAGCAGCCATTGATAGGTCATCAACAAAAAGGATCTGACCTTTCTTTAGCTTTGCAGAAAGAATAGTATAAAGAGCCTTTGCCTTCATTTTCTTGTTAACCTTTCGGTCGAAAATCTCTCCCTTTAGAGGACCGTGAGTAACACCTCCTTTTCTCCATAGTGGAGATCGGATAGATCCATGTCGAGCTCGTCCTGTTCCCTTTTGCTGCCAAGGCTTCTTTCCTCCTCCTCGAACTTCTCCTCGGTTTTTTGTGTTAGCAACGTTTGTTCTAGCTGTAGACTCCATTGAAGTTACAACCTGGTGAACTAGGTCTGCATTCCACTTTAGACCAAATACTGTCTCTGGTAGTGAGATTTTTCCTGCTTCCTTTCCTTTTGTGTTATAGATTACTGTTTCCATGATATTTAAAATTAACCTACAACTTCAACTAGAGTTCCTCTTCGTCCAGCGATAGCTCCCTGAATAAAAATCTCGTTAGTTTCTGGCTTTACACTAACAACAGTTAGACCCTTTGAAGTGATTCGATCACTACCCATTCTTCCGGCCATTCTCTTGCCTTTTGCAACACGACCTCCGTCTCGTCCTCCTCCTCCAATAGATCCAGGCTCTCGCTCTGAGTGCTTCTGTCCGTGTGTTCGTGATCCTCCTTTGAATCCGTGTCTCTTAACACCTCCCTGAAATCCTTTTCCTTTTGATGTAGAAGAAACAACAACCATGTCTCCAGCAGAGAAAGTAGAAAGATCAATAGAATCTCCAACTTTGAAAGTAGGCTCACCTTCTGTTCGGAACTCAACTAGATGTGCATATGCAGCACCTTTTGTGTGTCCTGCAATAGCTTTGTTTACATTTTTTATGTTCTTCTTTCCGAAACCAACCTGAACTGCGTTGTATCCGTCTGTAGCAACTGTTTTTACCTGTGTAACAACAATAGGACCAGTTTTTACAACTGTTACAGGATGAACTAGACCTTTTTCATCAAAGATCTGTGTCATATTAACTTTTGTTCCAAGAATAAATTTCATATTTTTGATACTTACTTGATGGCGTTTTTCGGACAGTAATGAGGAAAGATTTTCCTCAACATTGCCCATCGCTAGCCATCGGTTAAAACGTTTTTTAAACGATTTCGCTATACTAGCAGATAATGTTTTTTTATTCAAGTGGTATTTAAAAAGAGGGCCCGCAACTCAGTGCGAGTGCGGGCCTAGGGGTCGCCAGCTATTTCGGTAACCCTAGTTCGGAGAAGTGAATCCCCTCCGGGTCGTGACCGTCTTGATGGTTTCGCAACTCGAGAAAGGTTGCGAACCTGGCACGACAAAGTATGCACTTGTAGGGACGCTCTGATTGCCTTTGCACAGGCCTTACAGGTTTCTCGTCTGACATCTCCATGGAACCTCCTCTCAAAAAGGTATCACTTATCTAATCAAAAAACCACCCGAAGGTGGTTTTTTGATTAGATGATCTTTACGTCAATGTTCACTCCAGATGGCAATGAAAGGTTTGTTAACGCTTCCATTATCTTTGGTGTAGGGTTTAGAATGTCTATTACCCTCTTGTGAATTCTCATTTCAAACTGCTCTCGAGCATTTTTGTAAACGAAAGATGATCGGTTTACAGTGTATTTCTTTATCTCTGTAGGAAGAGGGATAGGTCCTTCTACCTTTGCATCATATCTCAGAGCTGTATCTATGATCTGCTTTACTGAAAGGTCTAAAATCTTGTATTCGTAAGCTCGAACTCGTATTCGTAGCTTTGAAATAGCATCTGACTTTACTGCAGACTTTGCAGGAGCCTTCTTTGGAGCTTTTTTTGTTGTTTCTTTTGCAGTCATAATTTATCGCATGTCAATTTAATTGATTTCAAGATACTACCAGATAATGATTTTTTGTTCAAGTGCGCGAACGGCCCTCAGTTGAGGGCCGTGTCAATCTAACGTGATTTCACAATAAAGAACTCCTGGTATGCTGATCATTTCCAAATACCTACCAGTTGGAATCCTTGCTTCGATACACTCCTGGATGAATTCCAACCTTGTTGCATCTCTCACGACGAGAAATGGCTGACCATGGTGCCAGATTCCCAAATCGTCGGCGAGGCTCTTATAAACCTTTCCGACTTCCAACTTAGTGTGCCCCGTGCAAATTACCATCATGACCCCCATATACAAACTTACCATCTATCAAATCAAAAAACCACCCAAAGGTGGCTTTTTGAAAACTTATTAAAGTTTAAGACTAAGCGATGATCTTTGTTACAACTCCAGCTCCCACAGTCTTTCCTCCCTCTCGGATAGCAAATCTTGTGTTGTCTTCTAGTGCAACTGGTGCTACTAGCTTAACTTTGAATGTAACTGTATCTCCTGGCATAACCATCTCTACTCCCTCGTTCAAAGTTACATCTCCTGTAACGTCTGTAGTTCGGATGTAGAACTGTGGCTTGTAACCAGAGAAGAATGGAGTGTGTCGTCCTCCCTCCTCTTTCTTTAGGATGTAAACCTCAGCTGTAAACTCTGTATGAGGAGTCACTGACTTTGGCTTTGCAAGAACCTGACCTCGGTGAATTTCTTCTTTCTTTGCACCTCGGAGTAGGATACCTGCGTTATCTCCAGCTTGTCCTTCTGATAGAGATTTGTTGAACATTTCAATACCAGTAACTGTGTACTTCTGTGTGTCATGTAGACCAACACACTCGATTTCCTCACCTACCTTTACGATTCCTCGCTCGATTCTTCCTGTAACCACTGTTCCTCGTCCTTCAATTGAGAAGATGTCCTCAACTGGCATTAGGAATGGTTTATCAAGATCTCTCTCTGGAACTGGGAAGTAAGTATCTAGTGCGTTTGCAAGTTCTAGAACTTTCTTTGCCCACTCATCATCGTTTGATGCTGATTCAAGAGCCTTAAGACCTGAACCTCGAATAACTGGAGCTCCTGCTCCGTCGAATCCTTGCTTTGTAAGGAGCTCTCGAACTTCCTCCTCAACTAGATCAATTAGCTCTGTATCTGGAACCATGTCACATTTGTTTAGGAAAACAATGATCTTTGGAACTCCAACCTGCTTTGCCAAAAGTACATGCTCTCGTGTTTGAGGCATCACACCGTCTGTAGCTGCTACCACTAGTACTGCACCGTCCATTTGAGCGGCACCAGTAATCATGTTTTTAATATAGTCAGCGTGTCCTGGAGCATCTACGTGAGCATAGTGTCTTGTAGGTGTCTCGTACTCGTTGTGAGAAAGAGCAATAGTAATTCCTCTTGCTTTTTCCTCAGGTGCTGAGTCGATTTCTCCAACTCCCTTTAGCTTTGCGCCGAAACCACTTCCCTGTCTTGATAGAACAGTAAGAATAGCTGCTGTTAATGTTGTCTTACCATGGTCAACGTGACCAATAGTTCCCACGTTCATGTGAGGCTTTGATCGATCGAATTCTCCTGCCATATATTTGTTTATTAAAATTATTAAACCCTTATAATTTTTGCCATTTTGGAAATTCCAAAAACTCAACGTTCGAGAAACCTGAATTTCGGAAACTTTTGTGTATAAAATACTTTTTTATACACGCAAAAACGGCGATTAGACTATATTAGTCAAAACACCAAAATTAGTCAACCGGCCCTTCATCGAAAGCTTATCAATATAGCCCAAAACAACAGTTTTCTATACTTGCATAAACAAATCTCTCTTCAAGTTGATCTTCTCCTCATTTACCATTTTATCAAAAGTTGGTATTTTTGAGTTCAAAAAAGCCATAACAATTTGGGGTGTAGTCTCATCTTTATCTAGCAATAAGTCTAATTCATCCTGTTCTTTGTCAGACAGTATATCCAATGATTTTACAAGTATAGCTTGGTACAATATGAGACCTATTCGCTCAACCATCTCTTCTTGTTCAGAAATAGGAAGACCTTGTAAGTCCCATTCTTTTATTATTTCTTTTGAAAGAATACTATTCATTTTATTTTTTAAGTGAAGACTTTATGCTTTTCTCAGCAAAATTCTTTGCTCGCTCGTAAACAGTATCCGCTGCAAACCAAGGACCCTTAAGATCTTTAAGTGTTGATATTTTTACTTTTTTCCCTGAAATTGCACCCGTAGCAACCAACCTTCCATTTAGCAAAACACTAACACCCCCCTCTAGAGAAGGATCTTTTAGTACATCTATTCTTCCACCCTCAAATTCGATATGTGGTAACATCTTTTGATCATCAACAATGACTTCAGATAAATAAGTAGCAAACGCCCCTCGTATATTGTTGAATATAGGACCATCTTGATACTGGTCATCTAGGTAGAAATATTTTCCTGATTCACTATCGTGCTCATGAGCAATCTCCACACCATCAAACTTTACAGCCCTAGCTCCATTATCCAACTCAACGATATATACAAATGAATTACCGTAAGGAATATGTGTAGCCTGCTCAAATCTAGCTATGGTTTTATTAGTTTCAAGTGCAGGTAGTGGCTTGATCTCTCGCGTTACAGGCAGAACTTCTTCTTGCTTGATTTCATCTTTTTTAATTTCTGTTGGTTCAGTTACTTCTTTTCCTTCTGTTTTTGCATCTATTTCACTGACAACTTCTTTTTTTTCTATTTTTATTTGATTCTCCTCTGGATTTTCAGTACGTATTTCATTTTTAACAAAAACTTTTTTAGGTGCTATTTCAAATCCTTCTGGTATTTTTATTTTTTGTGCTGATTCTATTTCAGGTAAAGATTCTGACGGAGATGACGGAATGGTCATGTTTCTATAAACCCGCAAACCTTCAAAATATTCCTTTCCTTGCTCAACTCCACCAGCAACTACTCCCAGGCCACCTAAAATAACAGCTGAAGCAACAACCTTTTGCTTTGTATCTTTATTTTTCCAACCTTTTACAGCTTTACTCATAATACCGGCATCTCTTTTTGCCTCCTTGTCTCCTTCATTACTTTTCTCAAGTCTTAACTCAAGTAATTTTTCTTCTAGATTAAATCTTTCACTAAGCAAAAGCTTTTTTGCATCAATCTCTAGATTTATACCCCTTTTTCTCATCGCCTCAAGATACTCTTCTTTTGCCTCCTTCATCGCTGGAGTCATTTCAGAAAGTCTAGCGGGTGTTGGTTTGATAACTCCAAGGCTCTGAAGGGTTTTAATAAACATCCTCTTTCCAAATCGAGATTTGGTTTCCCAATCAATAAAAGTCTTTGCGTACTCCTCTCTTGTTCTATCAACTTCTGCGTCTAGATCTTTTTTGGACTCATTACCTAAAACAGGAGATTCAACCTTTGGCTCTGTTTTTGGTGCTCTTTCAGAATCTCTTTGTCTTTCCAAAACTCTAAGCTTAGCCAGTTCTTCGGTATAAGCTTTTTCATTTGTATTTTCAACAACCTTAACTCTAGCGATCTGTTCTTTTATTTTTTCATTCAAAACAGACTCTTTGTTCTCTGGATTTTCCTCAACACGCACAAGGCTAAAACTATCATCCACTATGTCTAGCATTGGATTTAAATCCAAATCCATCGGAACCTCAACTACACTGCGATCATTCAAAATGAGATCATTTTCTATATTTTCATTTTCAACATCAGAAGACTCACTAATCTTTGAAGACTTTTCTTTTGCAGGTTTAGAATACTGAGACTTCATTTTTTTTACCCAATCCATTAACTGTTTTGAATAATTTTCATACTTTATTCTAACTACGAACTTAACTGCATTATCAAAATTACCAGCATTGACTGCTTCTTCTGTGATTTGTCCGGCTGTCTCAGCCTGGATTTTTAAATCTGATATTTTATCTATATGACTCTCGGCCTCTTCTATATTTCCTTCTCTATATGACTTGATAGCGGCTTCACTTTCAAAAAAATCTTTTTCTTTTTCTGGTAGTTCAACTCTAGATTTATTCAATATCTCACTTTCTTTAAAAGGTTCTCCTCTCATACCAGAAACGACCGCCTCTGCTGTGGGGCTATATTTATTTTCTATTTTTATTTCTCCTGCTGGAATCTCTGCTCTCATTTTTTGCTTTGGAATATCTATGATTCTAGAAATTTTAACTTTTTTCAAATAAGGATCAGCGACAACATCTTGCTCTGTTTTAACTTCTGACACAGGTTCAGCTCTTTCTAATACTTCTGGTTCATTTACGGATTCATCCACTTTCGCTGTTTCGGCATCAACTGGAGCTTCGACTGGAGTTGAATTTTTCTTCTCAACCTTTTGCTCTGCTTTGTTTTCGCCAGTAATAACTCCTTTCGGAATCTCCAACTCATTCTCAAAAGATTGTGCATCTGCTAAAGGAAAAAGTCCTTCACTATATGCTTTGGACAAAATATCAATAGCTTGTGAAACTGTCAGCCCTTCTCCTTTTAAATAATAGTCGGCAACAGACTTTAGGCTCTTTGGTGCACCGACTTCAATTGATTTGTTTCTTAAAAAACTTCTTATGTTATCTATTTTTTTCTTCCATTTTGATTTTCTAATGTCATAGTATTCACTACCACCGTTCTGACTGCTTTCTACACCCATTTCTCTATTTAATCGATCTTTCCTATCTTTTGACATACGAGTTTCTCCACCTGATCCAAGAGAAAGTGCTTTGTTATGTATTTCTAAAGATTCTTCCCTAGAAGGAAGAATGCTACTTATGTCCTTATACATAGCCTGTCCTTCTGGACTTTCATTGAAAATTTTTATTTGTGTCCGTCTTTTTGTTAACGGTCCATGATACAACCCAGTATCGACTGGTGCTTCTTCATCTGGAAATATCTCTGTTGGTTGTTTACGAAAAGTAAAAATTTCACCAGAGTTTTTATGCTTTCCATTAACCTCGGCCTCGAACTCTTCTTTGAATTTAGTAGGATTCAAATTACTTGGAGTTAGTTCTTCTTCTCTAAAAGTTATAGCCATATGTGTATATTGTATCGTTTTTAAAACACAACATCAATAAAAACTGCTCACATTTCTGTGAGCAGTTTTTATTTATCTTCTACAAGTTAAAAATTACTTTCTTGACTCAACAATTTGTTTCTCAACATTTGGTGGTACCACTTCATAGTGATCAAACTCCATCATAACTGAGCCTCTTCCCTGTGTCATAGATCGAATATCAGTTGTATATCCAAACATTTCTGATAGAGGAACCTTTGCATGTATAACTCGAAGCATTCCCTTCTCATCCATTCCTTCTATCTGTCCTCTCTTACCTGACAGTGATCCAGTTACATCTCCCATGAACTGCTCTGGCATAGTTGCCTCAACTTTCATGATAGGTTCTAGAATAACTGGTCTCGCTCTCTTTGCTGCTTCTTGGAAAGCCTGAGATGCTGCGATTTTATATGCGATTTCAGATGAGTCTACATCGTGATATGAACCGAATGTTAGTTCACATGAAATATTTACCATCTTAAACCCTGCAACAATTCCTCTTTCCATTGCCTCGTATACTCCCTTCTCAACAGCAGGAATAAATTCTTGTGGAATAACTCCTCCCTTAATTGAGTCAATGAACTCAAAGTCTTCATATCTTTTTACATTCTTTGGAATCTTGTCTCCCTCCTCTATTTTTTCCATAGGCTTGATAGTCAGCTTTACGTGACCATACTGACCTTTACCTCCAGTCTGCTTGATATATTTGTGTTCTGCCTCGGCTGAAGCCATGATAGTTTCTCGGTACGCTACTTGTGGCTTACCAACATTAACCTCAACTCCGAACTCACGCTTCATTCTGTCAACCATGATTTCAAGGTGAAGCTCTCCCATTCCTGAAACGATTGACTCACCTGTTTCTGTGTTAGAAGAAATAACAAATGTTGGATCTTCGTCAGAAAGTTTCTTTAGCGCCATACCCATTTTTTCTTGGTCCGCCTTTGTCTTTGGTTCTATTCTTAGAGACACCACAGGAGCTACGAACTTGATAGGGTCAAGGATGATTGGACTTGTTTCATCACAAAGTGTATGAGATGTTTTTGCAGACTTTAGTCCCACAGCAGCTGCGATTTCTCCAGCAAAAACTTTTTTCACCTCTTCTCGTTTGTCTGCCTGTAGTCGAACAATACGTCCAAGTCTCTCCTTTTCACCTGTTGTTGAGTTGTACAAATATGTACCAGCCTCTACTGTTCCTGAGTAAACGCGGAAGAAAGTTAGTTGTCCAACGAATGGATCGTTTTGAAGTTTGAATGCAAGAGCTGCAAATGGCTCGTTGTCATCTGCATGTCGAAATATTTCTCCACCAGTCTTTGGATCGATACCGTGAACTGGAGGAATATCTAGAGGAGATGGTAGATAGTCAACCACACCGTCGAGAACCAACTGAACTCCTTTATTCTTTAGTGCAGAACCAGCAAAAACAGGAATTAGTTTTACTTTTAATGAAGCAACTCTTAAAGTCTTCTTCAAATCTTCAAAAGATGGTTCCTTACCTTCAAGATATGCAGCCATCAAAACATCATCGTGTTCAACGATTTTCTCCACCAACTCTGCTCTGTATTTCTTTGCCTCCTCTACATAGTCAGCTGGGATTTCTTCTTCTCGTATAGTCATTCCCATATTTCCCTCAAAGTAGAAAGCTTTCATTTTCAAAAGATCGACAACTCCTTCGAACTTATCCTCTAGACCAATAGGTATCTGAACTCGAACTGCATTTTTTGTAAGTCTATCTAAAATAGAAGCGAAAGATCGCTCAAAAGAAGCGCCAGTTCTATCTAGTTTGTTTATAAAACAGATTCGTGGAACGTTTCCGTCATCAGCATATCGCCAGTTTGTTTCTGACTGAGGCTCTACTCCAGCCACTCCATCGAACACAACAACCGCGCCATCCAAAACTCGAAGAGATCTTTTCACTTCAGCTGTAAAGTCGATGTGACCTGGTGTATCGATAACGTTAAATCGATATTCTGGCTTTGCACCCTTTGGCATATATGTCGGGTTCCAGAAACAAGTAATAGCAGCCGCGGTAATAGTGATACCTCGCTCTCTCTCCTGTTCCATCCAGTCTGTCACAGTTTCTCCCTCGTGCACCTCACCTATTTTGTGAGTCATACCTGTATAGAAAAGCACACGCTCTGAAGTCGTTGTCTTTCCTGCGTCAATGTGAGCAATAATACCGAAGTTTCGAACTTTATCTAATGAATAATCGCGGTTCATATATAATTAAATAATAATAAAGAGTAAAAAAAATTCCCAATAGGAATGGTTCAAACTATATACCAAAACTCATCTCGTTGCAATGACAGAACTCGTGTGATAGAAATAGTTTCAGGGGTGAGAATGACCAACGAAGAGCTCGTTGCTCAGGCAACGAGAACCGAAACAAGCACCGTCACCGGAAACACCAGACTCTGTCCGCCAGTTGTCGTCACCGACACGGAGTCTGGCGAGACACTCACGGTCACGCACATCGGCGTTCGACACAAGGAACGCGGATACGTGAACACCCACGAAAGAGGGTGGGTGAAGCCTGAAACACTCTCGCTTGCACAACAGGCAAGTCCCGCAATCGTCGAAGCGTAGTCACACCCAACACAGTTCACCAGAGGCCCCAGAAGATCGGGGCCTTTGTCGTACTTATTTATTTTTTAAAGCTTCTACTTCCCTCTCTAGATCCTCTAGTCTTTCATGATCTGACTTATGGTGAACTAGAGCCTTTTGAATAAAAGGCCAAATGATAAGTCCAATGACTACGTCAAAAATAATAATGAGAAAAATCTCAAACTCCCAATGCGCTGGGTCTTTTAATAGATCAAAAAAAGTTTCCATGTAATTCCTTTTAGCAAATTACTTCTTCTCCTTATCTTTACCTGCATCTTTAAATTTCGTACCCATATTCGTACCCATAAATGCAATAACTATAAGAGCGATACCGGAAAAAGATAGTCCTCCTGCAAATAATGACACCCCTTTTAATATCCAAACCACTACTCCAGCAATCAATGTCGACATTGCAACGATAAAACCGAAAATAACTCCCAATAAGGATTTTATATTATCTGTCTTTATTACACTTTTTTCAATTGAATGTCGATGTAGAACTTGTCTATCATATTCTTCGAAAATCTGTTTTGCTGCACCTGGATATATTTTTTCATACCTCTCAATAATCTCAGGGTGAGGGACGGGGCCACTAAACATCTCTGCTTTCTGAGCGATTAAAACATTATGATTATGATTGTTGGGTTGCTGAAACTGTCTGTTTTTGTTGCTCATATTTTTTTATTCCATTCCACAAATCGTTACCTATTGCATACCAATCAGCACGTAATGAATTTATATCAGCTTCTTTCTCAGTTACATCCTGGTTGTATCTTAAAATATTTGGTGATCTGTCGATTAGAGAAGATATCCCGTCAGTAAAAGAAGGTTCATTTTTAAAAAGACGAAATGTATAGGAATTTTTAAATATTTCTGACATATTTCTATTGGCAATATTATATCACAAAAACATTAACATAATGCAAGTGAAAAAAGTATGAGTTTTGTGAGGATTTTTGTTCGAGTTCAAGACGCGACGTTTTGTTTGTGACCAAAGTGTACATTTAGTACTCTGCGGGAACAAACAAAACTAGCAACGCAGAAATCGGGCAAAAAGACCGCAAAACTACCAGGCCAAGTGTGCGAATGCTTTGTTCGCCTCCGCCATCTTGTGAGTATCCTCTCTCTTCTTTGCTGCCTTTCCTTCGTTCTTTGAAGCTAGGATAATCTCGTCTGCTAGTCTAGAGGCCATAGGAGCGCCCTTTCCTTCTCGAGCTGCTTCGATAATCCATTTCATAGAAAGGAATGACCGTCGCTCTGGTCGTACCTCTCGAGGAATCTGGTAGTTAGCACCACCAACTCTTCGTGATCGAACCTCTGTCATAGGTCCAGCATTTTTCAAAGCTGTCTCTAGAACCTCCATTGGGTCTTCTACTTTTGCTCTCTCCTTTACCAAATCAAGTGCTTCGTAAACAATACCTCGAGCTGTTTCCTTCTGACCTCTTAGCATTACATAGTTAATAAACTTACCGATCTTCTCTGATCCGTATACATGGTCCTTTCCTACTATGTTTCTGTTAGTTACTTTTCTTCTCATTTAATTATTTAAATATTATTTAGCCTTAGGTCTCTTTGCACCGTATCGAGAACGACCCTTCATTCTCTTCTCAACTCCTGTTGCATCAAGCATACCTCGAACAATAGTGTATCTAACTCCAACGTCCTTTACCTTTCCTCCTCGAAGTAGAACCACTGAGTGTTCCTGTAAGTTGTGTCCCATTCCAGGGATGTATGCTGTAACTTCCATTCCGTTTGTAAGTCGAACTCTAGCGATCTTTCGGATAGCTGAGTTAGGCTTCTTTGGAGTCTTTGTAGTTACTTTTGTACATACACCTCTTTTAAATGGTGCTGAGTAAAATACAGGTCGGTTAGTAAGAGTGTTGAAACCACGAGTTAACGCAACAGCTTTTGGCTTTGTTTTAGCTGTTTTTCGCTTTCGTTTAATTAATTGGTTTATAGTTGACATTGCTTTAAAATTGACCTTGCTACTCTAATATATCTAAGACAAAAACGCAAGCGGTTAGGCTACTAACCCAGTTATTAGCTTAAATTCTAGTGACACAAGTGGAGCGACAAATTGCCAGAAAAAAAATATAAATATCAAAAGAAGGAAAAAACCATTCCTTTCCAAAAAGTCTCTAATATAGCGCATATCATAAGGCAATAATGAAAAAAGGATCTTTGAACCGTCCAAAGGAGGTATCGGGACAAGGTTAAATGTTGCTAGAACTAGGTTTATAAAAATAATTACAGACGATATATATACATATGATTCACCAAATCTAGTAGCGATACCTGTACGTATAAGTAGTCCGAAAAACAAAGCTATACATATATTAGACAGTGGTCCAGCAATAGCCACAATTGCCTCACCCCATCTTTGATTCCTAAGGTTATATGGATTAAAAGGAACTGGCTTTGCCCAACCTATAATAAAGCCCCCCATCAAATATGAGATAACTGGAAGTATAAAAGAGCCAAACCACTCCAAATGGTTGAAAGGATTGAGGTTTAACCTACCAGCATATTTGGCAGTATTGTCTCCAAGAAAATAAGCAGCATAACCATGAGAAACTTCATGGGCTATTACGGAAAATATCAGTATTAGTATCGAAAATATAAAACCTATTGAATCTATTTGCATATTATGGGTTTTATGTTAGCATATCCAAATCAAATAAAACATATGGCAAAAATCTGCTTAGTAACAAATAAGTCATCACAGATGGGAGGAGGATACTCTAACAGAACTCGTGCAACACAGTTCAACCCAACTGGAATGAAAAGACGATATGCAAACCTTCAAAAAAAGAAGATTTATATTCCTGAACTTAAAAAATCAGTCACTGTTACTCTGTCTGCTCGAGGAATCAAGACTATTCAGAAAAACGGAGCATTTGCTACACTAAAGAAAGCTGGAGTTATATAAAAACTATTTAGATAAAACTGAGAACGACCGGCCCATAAGGGTCGGTCGTTTTTCTAATCAAAATCATATTCAGATGAGAGGTCGATAACCTTTCCATCTGGAGATATGACTCTGAAATTAATCAGCCTTGCATTGTCTGATAAGCTCCTAATATAACGTTTTGCTAACGACACGACTCCAACAGTTTTGGCTCTCTTACCGAAGCAAAATAGGAAACCTTCGTGTTGAACACTATCCCCGACAATTCTTTCAAACTCCAAACTGTAGTACATGTAAGACTCCTAAATAAAACATTATCAAAACAAACTCTATAGTCAATTCTATCTACACCCAACAACTGCTGGCTTAGGATTTTTGTTTTTTAATACGAAGTCTTTTCCATTGGACTCAAAAACTATTCTGCCGTTGTTGCACGTATCATAAAAAGGTATGCCTAGACCATTCATCGTATCAACAGTCTCTTTATGTGGATGCCCATAATCATTATTTATTCCCGAAGAAGCCACGGTTAACTGAGGAGAAATAACAGAAACATACTCTTTTACACTACTCGTTCGACTACCATGGTGCCCGGCTTTGAGTATTGTGCTTTTTAATGTGGTTGTTCCCAAAGTCATTAAGTAGTTCTCTATTTTTGCTGTTGAGTCACCCTGGAGCATTACACTAGTGTCTCCGTAAACAAGTCTCATTACTATAGAACCATCATTTGATGAGAGGCCAGAAACATCCCTGTCTGGAAATAAAACTTGTAAATATGCTCCCCCACCCAAATCTATAACTTGGCCACTGTGTGCCAAGATTTTTGGAATCTTTCTATCGGCAACTTCTTTTTCAAACGTATCATATGTACCCGTGTTGTTCTTTGTGCCAGGTTCTAACACAACATCAACTGAATATTTTTTCAAAAGTGAAATAAAACCCTCAAAGTGATCCTTGTCTGGATTTGTGACTACAAGCATGTCTATATGCCTATCATACCAAGGTATTACATTTGGAATCTCCTTCATCAAAGCATTGTTTGGACCACCATCTACCAAAACCTGAGTTCCTGTCGGTGATTCTATCCAAAGTGCGTCTCCTTGCCCAATATCTAATACCTCAAATTTCAATATTCCCTCTCGATCTTCATGCAAAATTATACCCATAAGAGTAAAATTGAAGATAATTAATAGCAGTAGAATATACCAGCGTAAATGTTGTTTTATGTGAGAGAAAACGATTTGCATGTGATATATTATACCCATTAACAGTACTTTATGAATCCGTTCGGATTATGCTTTTGAAAAGCCTTTCGCAGGAGCTTAGAAAATAAAGGAGGTACTCCGACTATTATTTTCTTGAGCGACGAGAAGTTCGCTAGCCCAGCAGGACTAGATAGATTGCTTATCAAAAGCATGGTTCGAACGGAATTAAAATAATTAAAAAATATAATGAAATTTGAAGAAAAAAAATTCAATATTCCAGAACTAAAGGGGATAAGTGCTAAAACTATTGAGGAACACTTAAAGCTTTATTCTGGTTATGTAAAAAATGCAGACAGTATTTTGGAAAAAATCCCACAGTACGAAGGCTATATAAAGGAAGATGCTTTTGCTCCATATGTAATCAATGAACTTAACCGTCGTTTTAGTTTTGAATACAACGGAATGAGAAACCACGAAGTTTACTTTGATTCACTATCTGATGGGGCGAGTTCACTTGATGATGAAAGCTCACTTAAAAATAAAATCATTGAAACTCAAGGATCATTTGAAACTTGGCTTTCAATTTTTAAAACACTAGCAATGACTCGTGGGATAGGTTGGGCAGTTCTATGGTATGACAAAAAAGAAGATAGACTTTTGAACTCATGGGTTGATGAACAGCACTTGGGACAACTCCAGGGATGCACACCCCTACTCGCATTAGACATGTGGGAACACTCTTTTGTTGCTGACTATCAACCAAGTGGAAAGAAACAGTATATTGAAGATTTTTTTATTAATTTGAATTGGAGTAAAATAGAACAAAACTTTATTAACGCAAAATAAAATGGAAATCAATAACACAAACAACATGGTTAATCACGATATGGTCACAACCGCATTTGAACTACCTGGATATACAATAGTAAAAAATATTGGCGTAGCTAAAGGCATAATAGTAAGATCACGATCTATATTTGGATCAATAGGAGCAGGACTTCAAACTATAGTTGGTGGAAACATAACAATGTTTACAAACCTATGTGAAGAAACAAGATCTGACGCTTTTGATCTAATGCTTACTCACGCAAAAGAAATGGGAGCAAATGCTGTAATTGCCGCTAGATATGATGCAACAGACATTATGCAAGGAGTTACAGAAGTACTAGCATACGGAACTGCTGTTATAGTTGAGAAAAAATAACTATATATTTTTTCTACTCTTCATAAAATAGAGGGAAGTAAAAATAATTGAATAGACTATCACTAAAACTCCCACTGAAAATGCTGGGAGTTTTATGTACCCCATTGGAACGATACTGCCGATGTGCACAATCTTTAGCTGATACCACAAAAGGCAATATGTAAAAAATGCAGGAATAAATGATAAGTAAAGAGAAATAAAACCAAAAATTCCGGTTATAAATCCGAGAAACATTGTTAGAGGTATTGTGCTCAATATCAAAACATTTACTGGAAGTGAAACTAGAGAAATGATTCCTGTGTTGTAAATTAGAAATGGTAAGACAACTATTTGTGTTGCTATAGTACTTGAAATTATCTCTCTAAGTCCAAACTTTTCCGAAACTTTTGAGAGATATGGTAAAACAAATGGAGAAACAAAAACTATTCCTATAGTAGCCAATATTGAAAGTTGAAAAGAAGGATCAAAAACTAGAAGAGTTGGATTTGATGCGAGCATTAGTACAATTGCAAAACCTAGAGCTCGAGAAACTTTATAGTCGCGATTTGTTTTCTTTGCAAACAATGCAACCAGAACCATGATAGCAGCACGCCACGCAGAGGCTCCCCCACCAGAAAGAATCGTGAATAAAATAATACCAACCACACCAGAACCAAATGATAAATTTTTTGGAAGAAATGAAAGAATATCCATTATGCTTTCTGCGACAATAGCAATGTTATAACCAGAAAGAACAACAATATGAGAAGTCCCGGTTAGTTGAAATCTTTGAAGCCACTCCTTACCCAAACTCTGTTTAGAGCCCAACAAAAGTCCTGCGAGCAAACTTGATTCTGGCTCAGGCAAGGCATTGTTAATCGAGTTAGTAAACGAGTGTTTAACTCTGAATAACATTGTTTTAACGAGACTGCCATGGCCAGAAGAGATGAGATTAACCGTAGTGAAGGTTGATATGTACCAAATACCACGAACACGCAGATAGCCTTTATAATCAAAAACTCTACCATCATCTGACTCTATTTTATCTGGCTCTTTGAGTAAAACCGTAAGCGAGATCTTGTCTCCATATGAATACATGGGATAAATAGGCACTGTTACAAGTATTCTTTCTGAAACTTTATTACCCTCAACTACTGTAAGTTTCACGGTGAGCTTTGTATTATTTTCTCTAACATCAGGCTCAGCCACGACTATCCCTTCTGCAGATATTTTCTTTCCAACATACATATCCAGATGTGAGGTTTTATAATAATCTGAAACTAACATTCTACCCATACCAGCAACTATTCCGATTAAAACTATAGAACAGACTAGGACCAACTCTTTTTTATCTTCTCTAACAAAATACTTATAAAAATACACTAGTATGGTGAGAAAAATGCATGTAATAAAAAATCCGAAATTAATCGGAACAAATGATGCTATTGCTATTCCAACTATGAAACCGATTGAAAGTTGAAGTGGCATAAATTAATAAATCTCTTATTCCCAACATCTTTCAAAAGGCAATCTATCTAGCTCTGGTGAGCTAGCGAACTTCTCGTCGCTCAATAAAATAATAGTCGGAATACCTCCTTTATTTTCTAAGCTTCTGCGAAAGGCCTTTCTCAAGAAATTGGTCATCAAGATTTATATTATTCAACAAATTCTTTTATAATGTCCTCTTCATCCGCAGGCGATACGGACTTTTTGAAACGTGCACTAGAAACACCGTTTACGCGAGCCCTGCACTCATCCCAAGTTTTGTGTGTTTGAACAACACCGTCCACCATACTCACATATGAATATGCCTTACTTTTACTTTTTGATTTTTTATCCGAAACTGTTTCGTTTATTTTTATATCTACACCATATCTCTCCCGTGATCCGTTATACAAAACAACTGGAGCACTGTCCGCAAATGAAGTTGCAATCACATCGCACCTTTCGTTACCAGCTGTTCCACTGTGACCTTTGATGAGTTGCCAGTTTATATTTTTATGAACTGTAACCTCTACCATTTTTTGCCACAAATCTTTGTTCAACACATCATCTTTTGTAGAAGTCTTCCAGTTATTTTTCTCCCATCCTTTTACCCAACGAGTTGCACCGTTCAATACGTAGGCAGAGTCTGTGTACAAAGTTATCTCTTCATTACTATCTGCAGAGTTGAGTGCAGAAATAACCGCTGTCATTTCCATCCTGTTGTTTGTTGTTTCTTCCTCTCTTCCACCAAGCTCAATAGCTTTTTCGTCATTTAAAATTATTGCTCCCCACCCTCCTGGACCAGGGTTACCCCTTGAACTGCCGTCAGTAAATATAATTGTCATATAGTGGATATTATATCAGAATATTTTTTAGTCTATTAATACCTTGGGTTAGTGGTAGTATTCATTATGGAGGTCTCCATGACCGAGCATCATAGGCCATTGCCTGATACAAGAGAGGCACTCGTTCACAAATTTGAGATTGAAGGAGGACACGAATTATACATACGTCCTGGTATGCATAACGACGGAAGTCTCGGGGAAATCTTCATCACCTACGCCAAAACTGGTTCTCCGGTATCTGGCACGTGGGATTTCGCATCAATCGTCCTGTCAACCGGCCTCCAGCACGGTGTGCCGCTGAAAGACCTAGTTAGAAAGTGCATCGATATGAAATTCGAACCGTATGGGAAAACAAACAACCCAGACATCCCATACGCCAAGTCCATCCCCGACTACATCTTCCGATGGCTAGCGAAAAAGTTCCTTAGTCCCGATGATTGCGCCGAACTCGGGATCTGACGGCTGGATAAATCCAGCCAAACAAAAGGCCTCGTGTCATTTGACCGAGGCCTTTCGACTATCTAAAACACATCCACTATTCGGAGTCGGAGTTCTGGAAAATTACGGAAAACTGATTTTTCGAGAGTTGCGACTAGGTTTATAGAACTCCCCTCTTTTATTGAGACTGGAAACTTCTCACCAGTTTGGAAGAAAGCTATCGCAGTGACATCTTTATCTTTTGAATTTTTAAATTTTATTTCGAGATGGTTCTTCTCTTTACCAAAAAGTTTCATTGCGGAGACTGTTATATTTTCAAACAGAAACAGAGGCTTCGGATTATCAAGACCAAACGGTGCAAACTTTTCTACTGAGCTATATGTATTCCAATTAACATCATCAAGTGAAATTTTTTTATCGATTAAAGTGTCTTCTATTATTTTATGTTCATTTAAAAGTTCAACAAAAGCCTCGTTCAATCTGTCTTCGAGTGTGTGGATATTATCCTGCATTATTGAAAATCCACCAGCACCTTTGTGCCCACCATAGTCAACAAATACATCTTTTACCTTCTCCATGAGTTTTACTATATCTGTATCTCCTCCAGCGCGACACGAACCTTTTATCAAACCATCTCCCTCTGTCTCACCGTTTCTCCCCCAAAAGAAAACCGGGCGGTTGTGTTCATCACCAAAACTATTTGCCACAAGACCCAAGAGTGATGGCTTCCATTCTGGATTTCCAAAAACCAAAACGCGTTTCATTTCTGTATCGCTTCCTTCTATCCTTTTCTTTACTTCCTTTATCATGCTTCCAACCACACCTTTTCTCTCATCATTTTTATTATTCAAATGTTCCGCTAGCATCCCTGCCTCAACCTCATCTATTGTCGAAAGGAGTTTGAATGCATCTAAAGGTATTCCCATACGGCTTGCTGCGTTAATACGTGGAGTAACCATAAAACCAATGTCATCCTCTGTAAGTGTTGTTTGATTTATCTTAAGCAAAGACAAAAGTTTCAAAAGACCAACCCTCGGACTCCTCTGTAAAACTTTCATTCCAAAATATGAGAGTATTCTGTTCTCACCTAAAAGGGGCACCATATCAGAGAGTGTAGCCACTCCTACCATGTCGAGAAACCATTTCTCGTGACCCTCCTTTATATCTATTTGTCCTGTTTCTCTTCCTTTTATTATGAGAGCCTGAATCACCTTAAAAATAACACCAGACCCGCACAGCATTTTCTCTGGGTACTCACACCCCTTTTGCTTTGGGTTGATTATTGCAAAAGCTTTTGGAAGTTTCTTTCCTGGTATGTGGTGGTCGGTGATGATAACGTCCATGCCGTGCTTGTTCGCAGTTTCTACCTGCTCTACATCTGTAATACCGCAGTCTATAGTAATAACGAGTTTTACATCTTGGGATGCAATGTTGTCTATGGCTGTATGGTTTAAACCGAAACCCTCTTCGTTACGAAGCGGTATGTAGTTTATAAAATTGTTGTAACCAATCTTTTTGAAAAAGTCGTGTAGTGTCACTCCCCCAGGAATACCGTCTGCATCGTAGTCACTGAAGATAGCGATCTTTTCGTTCTCTTTTATTGCTTTCAATATTCTCTCCGTTACCTTGTCCATATCTTTGAGCAAAAATGGATCGTGAAGGCTCTCGTATTTTGGATTAAGAAAACTTTCGGCATTTTCCAAATCCTCTATACCCCTAGAATATAAAAGTGAACGAACGAGTGGAGAATACACTTCAAACAGCTTATCTATCTTTTCTGGAATTGGCTCCCGTAAAGCATACTTTTTTGACATACCTAGTAGTTTACCACATGCTATAATACCTTCATGGAAAACTGTATATTTTGCAAAATAGTTAAAGGAGAAATACCTAGTTATAAAGTCTATGAGGATGATAAATTTCTAGCCTTTTTAGACATAAACCCTCAGTCACCTGGGCACACACAGGTTATACCAAAAGATCATCATCGATGGGTATGGGATGTGCCAAATGTGGGTGAATATTTTGAAGTAGCAAAAAAGGTGGCCTTAGCACAAAGAAAAGCTTTTGATACAGACTGGATAATTTCTAGAATTGTAGGTGACGAAGTAGAGCACGCGCACATCTGGGTATTTCCAAACAAAGAAGTGAAAGGCGAGCTCAAAGATTTTGAAGGAAACTTACAAAAAATTAAAGACAATATGTAAACAAAAAACCGCCATCTGGCGGTTTTTTGTTATTTATTCTTTATTTATTCAAAGCCTCAATTCCAGGTAACGTCTCATTTACTAGGTAGTCTAGCATTGCTCCTCCTCCAGTAGAAACAAAACTAAAGCCATGCTCAAACTCAGCTACATCTATCGACGCCAGTGTATCTCCTCCTCCAATAATACTTTCTATTTTTTCATCCTGAGTTGCTTGCATAATTATGCGAGCCAATTCTTCAGTCTTATCTTTATAACCTTGTTCGTAGTTTCCCAAAGGGCCATTCCATACAACTGTTTTTGAACCACTCACCAACTCTTTTAGTTTCTCTATCGTCTTCGGACCAACATCACCAATGTATTCGTCAAATTTTACATCACTCACATCTTTTATTTCTACAGCACCATCAGCCTTTTTAACAGAAACATCCACTGGATAAACAAACTTTGGATTCTCTAGCATCTCTTTTATTCCAAAATCACCATCTGTAACCAGTGACGTACCAACTTCAAAACCCTTTTCCTTAAAAACATTATTTGCCAAAGCTCCAGCAACAAAAACATGATCGGCAATATCAAGATATTTTTTTATCAAAGGTAGTTTAGTATCAAACTTTGCACCACCAAGTATAAAAAGAAACGGTCTCTTTGGATCAAAAGCTTTTGAAAGATTTTCAACTTCATCTTTAACAAGTAGCCCAGCATAGTGAGGGAGAAAATCAGGCACACCCACAATAGACGCATGCTTTCTATGCATAGCACCGAAAGCATCATCTACATATATGTCTGCCATTTGAGCGAGTTTTTTTGCAAACTCAGTGTTGTTTTCTTTTTCCTCTGCATTCATGCGAAGATTTTCAAAAAGAAGCACACTTCTTTCTTCCATCTTAGCTACCATGTCTATAGCCAAAGCATTAAAATATGTCTGACAAAACTCTACTTTGTAAAAACCGTTTAGATACTGTGCTACAGGAAGTAGAGACATGTTCCCCTCACTTTCTGTATGAGCAATAATGATTATCTTTGCTTCATGTTCACGTAAATAGTCTATTGTGGGAATAGCCCTATCTATCCTGTAGGCATTTACTACTTGGTTATTATCTACTGGAACATTGAGATCCAATCTTAATAAAACATATTTTCCTTTCAGATCATCGCCCTTTAGTTCGTCTATATAGTGAATCATATCTAAATTGAATCTACTAAGCTTATAATCTCAGAAAAACCTTTTGCTTCAAGACTCTGCCTTCCCACCAAAAGTCCAGAAACATTACCATCTTTAACAAGTGATGCTGCATTTACCCTATCAACTGAACCTCCATACAAAATCCTAACGTCTTCACCAACAATACTGTAAGTATCCTTTAAAATTTTTCTTATATAAATAGACATCTCGTGTAAATCTAACGGAGTCATTGCGCTCTTTGCACCAATAGCCCAGATTGGTTCGTATGCTATTACAATATTTCCAAAAGATTTCTTTGGAACATCCTTTAATGCCTTCTGTATTTGTTGCTTTATAAAACCGAGATAATCTCCATTTGCATCCCGCTCACTCTCTCCTATGCACACTATAGCTGTCATACCTAGAGAAACAACAGACTGAACTTTTTTGTTAACAATCTCATCTGTGTCCCCCATTTTTCTTCTCTCAGAGTGTCCAACAATAACAAACTTAACTTTAAACTGCGGTAGTTGCATATGACCCACTTCTCCAGTAAATGGCCCAGCAGTCTCACTGTTGGCATCTTGCGCACCAAGAAAAACATTATTTTTCACATAACTAGAAATAGGCGCTAAATAAATATAAGGAGGACAGAAAACAACTTCTGTCTTTTTGATTTTACTCATTGACCGCTTTACACCGCTGACTATTTTTCTTGCCTCTTCTAAACTAGTCGGATTCATCTTCCAGTTCCCTACGACAAGCTTCTTTGGTTTTTTCATACCCATTATGATACCACAAAATTAGTTTGGTGGATTTTTGTTCAAGTTCAAGGCGCGAGTGAGTACTGCGACCAAGCTGTACTAATAGTACTAAGCGCGGATCAAACGGAACGAGCAACGCGGAAATTGGATAAAAAGACCCAAACTATTTCGTTTCGTCCCAGGAGATGGTCTGGTACTGGTCACTAGTCAAAGGAAAACTAGGTGGTGGACCATAAAGCAAGTTTGCGTCATATATAATATCTCGTTCGTCATAGCCCGTGCCATCAGTATAGGCAAAACCATATCTAGCGTTTGTAGCTATCATCCCATATAAAGTAATGGAACTCCTTCTATATTCGGAACCACAATCTGCCTCATAATAAAATCTACCTATGCGACCGTTTTGGGCAACCAAAGCAGCATCAATCCTAAGCGTGTTTGCGGAAAGTAAGCCTGTATTTATATTATCCTGAGCTATCAGTGATATAACATCCTGACCATCATAATTTGTATAGAGCAAATTATCGTTTATTGTGATACTTGGCCTAGTAGTTGGGCTATCTGGGAATTTCCCAGCAGCAAGTGTTACCCTTGCAGTATTAATCTGTCCATCAACCCAGACATTATCCTCAATAAATATCAAACCATTAGCCGGGATGACATAATTACCAACATAAGTTTGGTTTGCACTACCACTCTTGATACTCCATGTGGCCCAACCTGTCTGATTTGATACATTTGTACATCGGTTTGGAGGTGATGATAAAGTTTTTACTTTATAAACATCAAAAGTGTCATTGGTTTTAAAAATAATATGGTATCCTTGTTGTCCTGAACTTGATAAGTACTTTCCGTCTGACTGAGCACCTGCTTTTATTTGAGATAAATCTGTAGTTATTCCAACAAAATCAACTGCTGGTACAGGAAACTGTCTACCCGCAGCAAATACATCTGTTCTGTTCTGAATAGAAGATGGTGGTGCTTCTGCTGAAATAAAATTATCATTCACATTTCCGCTAGGATACAAAACGTGAGTATGGACACCAAACTCATTACTACCCGAATGATCTGGATCATCATATTTATCCTTTGCACTAGTTATTATATTGTGAGCTAAACCATCAAAACGAATACCGCCATTTGAATGTATAGGACCAAAAACTTCAGTCCCCTCACCAAATCTCATATCAGCATTTGAGACAACCGCATACTTTGCCAAAGAAGGTTTTGCTAATTGAACATTTATTACTCGAGATATTGTTGGATCAGAGTCAACCTTACCTGTAGATTTAATTTTTACCAATGTAAAACCTGTAGCTGGTGGTGTAATATCTAGAGTAAATGTCCCTATTTTATTACCATCTTTATCATAAAAATCATGTATATATGGCCCAGACGATCCTGTTCCATCTTGGAAATCAGTAGCAGAATGAGCAAGATGCCATCTATAATAATCTACTCCCGCTTCTGCTATTTGCAAAGCTTGCTCTCGTCTGACTCCAACCCTTGAAGCTTTTATATTTGAGCCAGCCCAAGACACTAACGCACCTATCATTATTATAGAAATTGTTCCAAAAACAAAAGCTTGGAGAAGAATGGTTCCAGATTGTAATTTTATTCTTTTCATTAAAGATTATCCTTAAGATTTCGAATATTCACTTGTGAGGTTGTTATAATTTTCACAGGAGATCTGTTCGGATCTTTATCAATTATAACAGTAATTTTAACTAACCGAATAGATGGAATATCGACAGGCGATGTAAGTGGGGATGTTGTGCCTGTATATGTAGATGGAAAATATTGAAAAAGTGGCAAGGTTGAGCTAGATACAAATCCTGTTACTATTGTTGATTGCTTTTCATTTGCATCTACATAAGTTAGCGGGTTTCCAGTTGGAGATACAATGCCACGTTTTAGATCAGCACCACTAACAAAATATCTAACCTTATCTTTCAAACCATCATTATTAACATCAGAATAAAATGTTATTGAACTAGAAGATGCTACTGCTATAGGATAAGCCCCCAATACAGATGGGCCGGCCTCTCGCAGCTCAGTAATCATAACTTTCACTATGTGTTGCGAATCTATCTGGGCATTTAGACTGCCTTGTAAAAAATAATTCAGTGAAAACACATCTTTAGCAAAACTTGAAACCACCAATGAAATTACAGAAAAAATGGCGATACTTATTACCATTTCCACCATAGTAAATCCCCTTTGTGATGAAATTTTTTTCATATTATTCTGATACGAAAGTTACGTCTTGTGCCTGCCAATCAGAAGACATTGTCACATTAACATCTTGATTGACATAACCAGCCTTGCTCAAGTGAAGAACATAATCACCGGATGATAAACCTTGAAAGTAAACTTGTCCTGGAGGAGTGCAGTCAGATGTAAATGTAAAGGCAATATCAGAAATATTTGGTGTAACTGAGTCATCTGCCGTATTGAAGAATATCTTATACCTCAAATATCTATTTCCATTGTTTCCAGAATAAATATTCTGATCTGAAGTGGTGTAATATGTTGAGTCTGTTCCATCTGGTCCAGTGTAATTCCAATCCCCTCCATCACTATTTGTTGCAATCTGGACACGAATATTTGGCGTATCAGTTAATATTGGTTGTGATATTGGATTCCAAGTAATATTTTGAAAATTAGATGCTGAACCAGTATCAAAAGTAGATGAAGTTAAAACTCCTGAGTTAGTATAGACTCCGAGAGTATTTTTTAGCTCAATATCCCCTATTGGATCACTATTTTCTATATTCCCATCTGATTCAAAATACATAGTTGGGTCACTAGAAGTAGCCTGACCGTCGCCACCAGACCAGTCAGTCTGTCCTAAAAACCCTTGACCCGTTATTGATGTTGAATCAAATGAATTTCCAACAATCTCAACGTTTACTCCAGAAAGTGGCAAGCCCGTGACACTATCTTTTACAGTCACCAGAAGAGTTTTTGGTGACTTTGTGGCCAGAATAAAATCTATATTTTGACTACTATTTGGTACTATATTTATAGGAGATATAGGATTTATACCAATTAAATCGTATGTTGAATCTATATTAGTCAAATAATACGTATCCCATTCTATGTTGTTTATAGTCAACAATCCTGATCCATTCGTAATTTTGTTCTGGCTATATTTCAAAAGATTAGGATTACCAATCAACTTATTCCCTTTTAAATTAAAACTGAAAGAAGAAACTGGGCTACACAAACTAGTCACCGAACTAACATTTAACGTACTAATTTTATCTATCACAAAACTAAGTTGAGTTACTTGCTGCAATACGACTGTTGCATGTGGTTTCGTTGGATCTGGGTTTCCCACTGACACAGCATAAGTCTTATCTGTTGAATAACCTGACTTTGTAGCCGTTATCTCATATGCATTTATGCCGGGTGGTGCATCTACTATCTGCAACAAGCCCTCAGCATTAGTAGTATCATCAATAACAATATGTGGGGCTATTTGATTATTCTCAATGTGAACATCAGCCCCAGAAATCGGATTACCATTTGCGTCAATAACCCTAACAAACAAAGCTCCATTTGTAGAAGCTGTCTCTAAATTTTTTGGGGAAACTTTTGTTGTAACAAACATCGATGGAAAATCTTGGCGACAATCATTACAACCAACTTCCACTTCCACAAGTTTATAGTCTGCAGGGGAAAGATCATTTGGAGAACCGCCCAAAGTGCCATCAAATGGATCGTCTATATTTCTGACTGTAAATGTTAGATTATAGCTATAACCATCACGGCTTATGGTCTGTGTATGCGCCAAAACACCAGATGGAACTCCACCATATATTCCAACATCCGAATATGACATATTCCTAATAATCTCAAATTGCTCATTTATTATACTTATAGCCTCAATTTTCGCGCGACTAGCATAAACAACGTCAAACACCTTTGTGTAAGCCCCATAAACAGCAACAACAATAACAGAAAAAACGGCAACACCTACTATGAGTTCGACAAATGTAAATCCTTTACTTAGATTTATTTTTTTATTTTTTTTAAAGTCTAACATCTTATTATTTTGTTCTAACTCATAAAACAAAAAACGGTGAGCTTATTTGTTCCTAAAGAGCATCAGCCAAACTGTATGTCGGTCCAAGCATTGAAATAGCAAAAAATCCAACGGCAACACCGATAAATATCATGAGAACAGGTTCTATAATTGACGACATATCTTTGGTCTGTTGATCAACCTCCTCTTCATAAAAGAGCGCCACAGATAAGAGCATGTCCCCGATCTTACCGGTCTCTTCACCAACAGAAACCATTTCCCCAACGAAAAGAGGATAAAGATCATTGTGTGCAGAAAATACAGCAGAAATCGGAGCTCCTTTTTGAATAACATTTTGTATCTCATCCAAAACTTCTTTGTAGTAGTGGTTCTGAATAACGTCTTTAGTAACACTAATTGCTACAACTATATCTACGCCTGAAGAGAGTAGAGAAGATAGTGTTCTAGCTGTCCTCGCAGAATTAATTTGTTTTACAATGAGACCTATAACCGGGATTCTTATGATAAGAGTATCAATAAATCTCTGGCCTTTAGTTGTCTTCAATAAAGCTATAACTCCAAACACAAAAAGAATTGTTCCAAGAATGACAAAGATAAAATAATTCTTTAGGAAATCACTTATGAATATAATGATCCTAGTAGACAATGGAAGTTTAATACCAAGACCGATAAAGGTAGACGTAAGTGTTGGTACCATATAAACCATCATGAGAACACCTATAACCATCATGAGTGAAAATATTACAGCTGGGTACATAAGTGCGCCACGGATTTTTCTTGTCAGTTGATAAGACTTTTCCATCTGCAAACCGATATTGTTTAAAGCTAACGAAAGATTACCCGACTCTTCTCCAGCTCTAACCATTGATATAAATAGTGTTGAAAAGACATCTGGATAATTCTTCATTGAATCACTAAACGTATTCCCTTTTAATATTGACTCATTGAGTTCCAAAAGTATCTTTTTAAATCTACCCTTTGATTGTCTTTCCATTATCGATAGACCTCTGGTTAAAGGAAGTCCAGCGTCTATCATTTTTGATAAATTTTTTGCAAAAATAATTTTATCATGCATTTTTACACCACTTCCCAAAGAAAAAGACATTGAAAAAAATGAATTCTTTTTAGAGGTAACTTCTTCTGCCGAAATAACAACACTACCATCCTGTTTTATAGTGTGATAGAGAGAAAATTTATCCTTTGCCTCCATTACTCCCTCTTTTGTGTTTTTATCTGGATCTAAAATTTTATATTTAAATATTGGCATTTTAATTATTCAGAAATTACTCTTAATACCTCTTCGATTGTGGTTGCTCCCTGTACAGCTTGAAAAATACCGTCTTCTATCATTGTCAGCATACCCTCTTGCTCAGCAATCTTTTGAATTTCATCAGCGTTTCCGGATTTCAAAATTGCCTCTTTAATTGCTGGTGATACTTTTAAAATCTCATGGATACCAGCTCTACCTGAAAATCCTTCAGCTGGAGACACCCCCTCTTTTACTCTCCAAAATGGAATTTTATCCCAGTCATCGGATTTACCAACGACTTTTTCTTCCCTTAACGCACTCAAGACCTTATCTAGATTTATTGACTTACCTAATGTATTAATTTCAGCTTTGGTCAAAAAATACTTCTCTTTCTGATCTGTCAATTTTCTAACCAATCTCTGTCCAATAATTATATTTACTGTCGAAACTATTAGGAACGGCTCAACTTTCATATCAATCAAACGAGGCACTGCACCCGCTGCTGAGTTTGTGTGAAGAGTTGAAAGCACAACGTGACCTGTCAAAGACGCATTAACAGCGAGTGATGCTGTTTCATTATCTCGAATCTCCCCCACCATTATAATATCTGGGTCCTGACGAACGAGAGTTCTTAGACCGGAAACAAAAGAAAAGCCAATTTCTGGACGAACTTGAGTTTGGTTTATTCTTTTCATTTGGTACTCGATAGGATCTTCAATAGTTGAAATGTTTACATCAGGAGTATTTAAAATATCCAAAATAGTATACAAAGTTGTTGTTTTTCCAGATCCAGTAGGTCCAGTTGCAAGAATCATACCTGTTGTTGATTTCAAAGCTGTATGAATTCTCTCAAGACCAGAACCATGAAAAGCCAAACCTTCGAGTGTGAATCCTGAAACAGCATCTCGAAGGAGACGCATTACAATCTTTTCTCCATAGTATGTTGGAAGAGTTGAAACACGAAAAGAAACTTTTTCTCCATCTGAATCTATTTTAAATCTTCCGTCTTGAGGCAGTCTTTTTTCATCCAACTTTAAACTAGAGAGAACTTTTATACGAGCAGCGATACTAGGTGCCATATTTTTCGGCAGTATCATGGCATCATGCAAAAGACCATCAATCCTATATCTAACTAAAAGTTGACCTTCTTGTGGCTCTATATGAATATCTGATGCATTTTGCAAAATAGCATGCTTTAAAAGAGTATCTACTATACGGATCATAGGAACGTCATCAGCTAATTTCTTTAAATCAGCTTCGTTCATATCATCAAGCTTGTCGTCTGGAATATTTTTTATCTGACCCACATCCTCCGCAATAAGATCACCGAACTCGGCTTTCAAACTTTTTTGATACTGCAAAATAGCACTCTTCATTGAGTCTGCGTCTGTTAGTCTAGGAAGGATTTTCAAACCCACTTTCTTTTTTACGAAATCAATAGCTGTTAGATCCTCTGTATCAAGCATCGCCACTTCCAAAGTATCCTGAGTTTTTTTGAAAGCAACTATATTGTGGTTTCTTGCAATAGGTTCTGGAATAAGCGAAAGAACTTCGAAAGGAAGTTTCTCTCCTTTTAAATCAACGAATGGAATCCCCAAGATATAAGCCTGCATTCTTCGCAAGTCATCCTCGGTAATTTTTCCTTTATTAACTAAAATCTTTCCTAAGTTCCCCGCAGTTTCTTTTACTTCTTTTTCTGCAGATTCTAAATCCGCTCTTGAAACAAGACCTGAGTCTAAAATAAAATTCTTTAATTGTGATTCTTCAATGTGCATAGAGAAATTTGTATACAAATTATAGCACAATGCTTAATTCATTTTCTAATAAATAATGTTTATAACAATAAAAACTTTTCGGTGATCATTAACAAAAAAAATAAATGTTTGACTATAAATAAAATTTACATATACTTTCAAAAGTTGTTGTTCTCATTTTGGTTTAGGGGTGGCGGACGCCTGCAGTGGTGGTGACTAGTCCATGTCACCAATGGGTGTTACCGGGCACTCATTTAAATCAAAATCAATGGTTAGTCCGTCACCTGTGCCTCGTCCAAGACACTCATCAAGGACTTGAGCGCACGCCTCTGTCATGACCATTGATTTCCAGATTTAGGCTTGGATACTATGGGGTATTCCTATGCCCCAGGTGCGGACTAGAACGGTCCCGCACCAAACCCCAGAGGGGCCTTGTCTTCGGACGGGCCCCTCTTTTTATTAATTTGACAAACAATTTCTTAGCTGATATTATTATTTTATTGAAGTTCGGCGAAAGCCGGACCTTCTTTTTTACCAAAATACGGTAAAATAAGAATGGATAATCAATTTAAAAATTAGAACTTTCACAATTTCTTCAAGGTCAAGGCAAAATTGAAAAATTTGAGAAACCATACTTAGCAGTATGGTGACGAAAATTTTTCAATTTTAACGCAGAGATTGATGAAATTTGGAAGTTCATAACAACAAACAATATGATGGATTTAAAAGTAATCAATTCAGTATTAGCTCAACTTGAAGAAGAGCGAGGTATCCCTCAAGTAAAAATCATTGAGGCTATTGAACTTGCCCTAGCTACTGCATACAAAAAAGAATACGGAAAGAAAGGCCAGATCGTTAGAGCTAAATTTGATTTGAATACAGGAAAAACAGAGATGTTTCAGGTAAAAATCGTAGTTGATGAATCAACTATAGTGATGAACGAAGACGAAATACCTCTTGAACTTAAAGAAGGTGAAGTGGAG
Source organism: uncultured Candidatus Saccharibacteria bacterium (assembly GCA_964616425.1). Taxonomy (GTDB): domain Bacteria; phylum Patescibacteriota; class Minisyncoccia; order Phycocordibacterales; family DATDWN01; genus C7867-006. The sequence continues at coordinate 50,086 of CAZTQY010000004.1, read as the reverse complement.
ATTGAGTTATACAATCCAGAAAAGCACATAATGATTAGCGACGCTCGTCGTATAAAAAAGGACGTGCAACTAGGAGATGAGATGATATTTCCTCTAGAAGGACAAGAGGACTATAGCCGAATCGCTGCTCAAACAGCAAAACAAGTTATTATGCAAAAGATTCGAGAAGCAGAGAAAGTTTCTGTTATGTCAGAGTACGGCAAAAGAGAAGGTGAGATTGTTTCTGGAACAGTTCAGAGAATTGAACGCGGAAACATATTTATCGACATGGGACGAGCAACAGGCCTACTTCCTTATGAAGAGCAGATTCCTGGAGAGAGATTTGGTCAAGGTGAAAGAATACGCGCATACCTATATCGAGTAGAAGAATCTGGAAAAGGTGTATTTCTTCGACTTTCTCGAAGTCATCCAAAGTTTTTAGAGAAACTATTTGAAACTGAGGCCCCAGAAATTGCCAACGGCACTGTTGTTGTTAAGTCTGTGGCTCGAGAAGCTGGTTCTAGAACAAAAATAGCTGTTTCATCAAGCGACTCACATATTGACCCTGTTGGTTCAATGGTTGGTCAAAGAGGAGTTAGAGTTTCTACTGTTATGTCAGAACTTGGTGGAGAAAAAATAGATATTATAGAATGGTCAGAAGATCCAAAGAAATTTATAGAAGACGCTCTATCCCCTGCAAAAACTATTGAAGTAAAGATAAACGAAGCGGAGAAACAAGCGACTGTTACTGTTTCTGAAGATCAGCAGTCACTAGCTATAGGTAAAGGTGGACAAAACGTAAGACTCGCAGCAAAGCTAACTGGTTGGAAAATCGACATTCAGTCTGTCGGCAACAAAACTGAAGAGGAAGAAAAAGAGCCAAAGGAATAAATAAAATAAAACACCCGATCAATCGGGTGTTTTATTTTATGCTGGTAATTTAAGAGCTGGAACTATCTGCTTCTTTCTCGATAGAATTCCGGGCAAGACTTTTACATCTTCATCCACATTTACCTCAAATGAATTTGAAATAACATCTTTAGTAAACTGGTTATAAGTTAATACAAAAGCTTCTTCTTTAAAGATGTCGATTATAAAAACCAAAACATCATCTGTTTCAGGCTCATTAACAAGAATCTCCTTAATAGCAGACACTAGACCGTCCTTTCTAGAAAGAATTGATTCTGGGTCTGTAGTTTCCACTACAGAAATGCGAATGTTTTTATCCCCCACTGGAAACTTTTTACTATCTAGATGCAGAAGACCTATATCAGTAAAATCAGAAACATCTGACTTTGCTCTAAACATCTCATTAGAATAAGTCTCTATATCGACGCCTAATTGTTTTGCTAATTTTTCAGCAATATCCTTGTCATGAGCGGTGGTCGTTGGTGAACGAAAAGCCAAAGTATCGGATAAAATACAAGAAAGCATTATTCCTGCCATGTTTTCTGGCAGTCTATCTGCCTCGATACCAAATAGACCGTGAATAACAGAAGCGGTCGATGCCAAAGGGCGCATTGTAACTTCTACTGGAGAATTTGTTTGTAAACCACCAAACAATTTATGATGATCTATTATTTTTAAAATATTTGCGTCAATGATATCTGGAAGTAACTCCTGTGGGTTATTTGTATCAACAATAACAACATCATCACCCTTTTGTAGAGACGACAGGAGTTCTGGTTCAGGAACACCCCATTTATTGAGAACAAACAATGTCTCCTTGTTTAGTGGACCAAGAACAAATGGCTTGGCTTCAACTCCTCCATGAGTGTTCATAAACCAAGACCATAAAATAGCACTACCTGTAGCGTCTGTGTCTGGCGAAATGTGAGAAAAAACCTTTATCATATTGAGCATAATACAATATTATCTTTTAAAATCAAATAAATGTGTAATTTGAAAATATAAAAATATAGTAAGAAAAATATTATAATATCGTCATATAGTGCGAGACAAAATATACTCTTGTGGTATATAATTATGAGCATTACTAAAAAGACACTAAAAAGATGAAAAATATTATATTAAATTCAATGGTCGCGGTTCTACTGTTTGGAAATGCTGGGGCAACCTTTGCAGAGACTACTACAGACAAGCCTCAAGTAACAAAGATAATGCCAGAAGAGCAAAGAGAGAAAATCCAAGATTTAAAACAAAACATAGCTAGTTCGTCTGAAAACAGAGTAGAGCTCAGAGAAAAAATTGCTAGCACAACTAGGTCAATCCGAGATGACAGAAAAGAAATAATCAAAACAAAAATTGAATCTAGATTTGGTAAAATGTATTTAAGACTTCAAGCCACAATTAACCGTGAGTTAGCAATAATGGCTAAAATTAATTCTAGAATAGAAAAGGTAAAAGCAAATGGTGGATCAACGGCTGACGCTGAAAAATATGTTGCAGAGGCAAAAGTGTATTTGGACAAAGCTCAGTTAGAGCTAGATGCTATGAAAAATACAGCTTTAAATGACACAACTATTGACTCGGCTACAACATTTGCACTAGCGAAAGAAACTATATCAGCAATGAAGTCTTCAATACAAAACCTTGAAAAGGATCTTCGGTCTGCACATCAGAGTCTCCAAAAATCTGTCGGATCACTTCGAGGAGTATCTCAACTTAAAAATGCATCTTCGACTAAGGAACAGGATAATTAATTAACTAACAATAAATATAATGGAGCCAACAATTCAATCACAAGTTCAAACTGAAAACCAATCATCAATAGGTTCAATAATAGGAACAATTGTTATTATTGCTGTTATTATACTTGGAGGACTATACTTCTGGGGCAAGAGAGTGGAAGAAGCGAAACTTAGACAGAACATGGTTACAGACACATCAACCCAGCAAACAACTAACGCTGATGAGACATCTTCAATAAACATGACAACTAGTTCTGATGATTTAAATTCTATTGATGCAGATTTAAACAGCACCAACCTGGACAATCTTGGAGCAGAAGTACAGGCACTTTAAACTATATATAGTACTTAAGTAAATATCGCCTTCAAGGGCGGTTTTTACTTTACAAAACAAAGCCGTCAATATAGACTGAGTTTCATGACAAAAAAACACTATAAAGACGTTAAGCTTAGCCCTCTTCCAGAAAGAGAGCTAGAAATTATTGGTACTATCACAGCAGAAAAAATGGCTCTAATGCGTGATAAAGCAATAAAAAAGCTTAAGGAATCAATCGAACTTCCTGGATTTAGAAAAGGAAATGCTCCCGATAATCTTATTGCTCAAAAGGTTGGAGAAGGATCACTTTTAGAAGAAGCAGCTGAAATCGCATTAAATGAAGAGTACCCAAATATCCTAGAAGAACACAAAATAGATGCGATTGGCCGACCTGAAATCACTATTACAAAAATAGGTGTCGGCAGTGATATGGAGTTTAAAGTCACAACATCACTCATGCCTGAAGTTAAACTGGCAGACTATAAAAAAATTGCATCGAAAGCTTTAATATCTGAGGGGATAGCTTCGACTGAAGTGTCTGACAAAGAAGTTGACGACGTAATAAAAACAATTAGAGAAAATGTGGCTCATGAAAAAGTTCATGCAGAAGCCGGAGGAGGAAAAGAGCATAATCATAGAAAAATAGAAGACTCCGACCTACCTGAACTAAATGATGAGTTTGTAAAATCTCTTGGGGATTTCAAAGATTTAGAAGATTTTAGAACTAAAATCAAAGAAAACATTACAAAAGAAAAGGAAATAAAAGAAAAGGATAAGAAGAGAACAGCTATTATTGAAAAAATAATAGAAGACTCAACTATAGATTTACCTAAAATAGTAATAGAGGGTGAATTAGACAAAATGCTTGCACAGTTCAAGGAAGATATTGCTCAATCAGGTTTATCTTTCGAAGACTATTTGAAACATATAAAGAAAACTGAAGATGACCTAAAAGTTGAATGGAAGGAAACTGCTATTAAGAGAGCAAAGTCACAGGTAATTCTAAATACAATAGCAAAAGACCAGAGTATATCCCCTGAAGATAGTGAAGTAAAAAAGGAAATGGAAAATATTCTTGCTCACTACAAAGACGCAGACAGATTTAGAGTGAGAATGTACGTAGAAACATTTTTAACTAATGAACTTGTGTTTAAATACTTAGAATCACAAAAGTAAAAGACTGAGTGTTGCTATGGCGGCAGTTTCTGCACGTAATACTTGAGAACCCAAAGACACTCTAGTTACACCAAAAGTTTCAAAAACTTTTAGCTCGTTTTCACTCCAACCACCTTCTGGACCTATAAATATAGCTATTTTATCGCTTTCATTACCCACATGATCTCCAATATACTCACCATCCAAATGCAATAGCAGTTTTTTATCTGGCAGATTACCTTCTTGTAACAATTCTTGTAAATCTAATATTTTTGAAATCTCTGGGACGCTCCCCCTACCTGACTGCTCTGAAGCTTCAGTTACTATCTTTCCAAGCCTTTCCATATTTAAATTTTTCTTTTCACTACGCTCACATAAAACAGGAATTATCCTAGAAACACCTAGCTCTGTTGCTTTTTCTGAAACTAATTCAAAATTATCTTTTTTAATCAAAGCCATACACAAAGTAACTTCTCGTTTTGGTGCATCTCCCCCATTTAATTCCTCTACAACCTCCACAGATGCTGATGAATTTGTTAAAAGTGTGATTAAACACAAATAGTCTGCACCACTTCCGTCAAAGAGGATAACCTGACTTCCGACATTGTAACGAAAAACAGACCTCCATTGATGAACAAGTTCCCTATCAGAGATTTCGAACCTTTTTCCCTGAATTGGGCTATTTACATAGAATCTATGAATTCTCATTCCGAAAACTATACCACATTTTACAAATATTGCATTCCTGTTATACTCAACCTTATGTTAATACCAACAGTCATAGAAAAATCACAGTTCGGAGAAAGAGCATACGACATATTCTCTAGACTTTTAAGAGATAACATCATTTTTCTAGATGGCCCTATTGATGACCATGTAGCAAACCTGATTATAGCTCAAATGCTATTTTTGCAGTCAGAGGATCCTAAAAAGGATATTTCTTTCTACATAAACTCCCCTGGAGGTTCAGTTACAGCTGGTTTGGCAATAATCGACACAATGAACCACATAAAAAATGATATTTCTACCGTTGCTGTAGGAATAGCTGCTTCAATGGGTGCTCATATACTAGCAGCTGGAGCAAAAGGAAAGAGATTCTCATTACCAAATGCCGAAGTTATGATTCATCAGCCTTGGGGAGGAGGAATCGAGGGAAAAGTCTCTGATATTGAGATTACAGCAAAACAAATGCTTAAAAATAAGGATAGTTTGAACAAAATATTCTCAAAAAACACAGGTAAACCACTGGCTCAAGTGGAAAAAGACATGGATAGAGACTTCTTTATGTCAGCAGAGGAGGCTAAAAAGTACGGTATCGTAGATAAGGTACTTTAGAAACTAACTTTTGCGACACATAAAACACTCAAATCTGAGTAAAGTTCAAGGCGCGACGTTTTATTTGTGACCAAGCTGTACTTATGGTACTGCGCGTGGAACAAATGAAACTAGCAACGTAGAAATTTGCCAGATTTGAGTGTTTTATCTATTTTTGACTTATGATGAAGATTCTTATATAGTGTGGTTATTATTGATTAAATAATAACCGGTTGTTTTTTGTTTTTCCCGTCAATTTCCTGTCCATATCCTGCACTACCAAATTCCAAATTCAAACATATCTTAAAGACTTATCGAAATTTACTTTTAAAATACTAGAAATTCTAAAAAGAGAGACGAGAAACGGCCAACATAAAATATGATTCCATTAAAAATAGTTGCGTATCTGCTTTCGGCAGCATCGCTAATTTCTTTAACGCTTGGTTACGGATTGAGAATTTTAGTTTCAAGAGGAAGAAGAGGCTCAATGGAACTCGACATCAAACAAATGATGCTCGAGGCAAAAGACCGTGAGCAGAGAATAATTGAAGAAGCTGAAAACAAAGCAGAAGAACTGCTGAAAGTTGCGAGAGTAGAGATAAAACAAAAGGAAGAAGATAATAAAAAAACAGAAGACAGACTTATCAAAAAAGATGAGCTACTTGATCATAGACAAACTGAAATTGATAAAGAAGTAGAAGAAGTTAAAAGAAAAATTGAAGAAATAAAAAATATTCGTCAGAATGCAGAACAACTCGAACTTCAAAAGAAGGAAGAACTACAAAAAATAGCAAAACTTTCACTTGATGAGGCCAAGGAACAAATTCTAAATAAAGTTGAGAGAGATTCTGAGGAAGATGTTCTGGTTCGAATGCGTAAACTAGAACAAACTGGTCAGGAAAAACTAGAAGAAAAGGCAAAGGAAATTTTGGCAACATCTATACAACGACTAGCAAACTCTGTTTCGACAGATATGCTTACAACTCAGGTAGCAATACCTAGTGATGAAATCAAAGGAAAAATAATCGGAAAAGAAGGCAGAAATATCAAGGCTTTTGAGAGAGCCACAGGAGTAGAAGTGATAGTAGATGATACACCCGGCTCAATCACTATCTCCTCTTTTGATCCTGTTAGAAGACAAACAGCTAAAAATGCTCTGGAGAAACTGATAGCAGATGGAAGAATACAACCAGCAAAAATTGAAGAAATGGTACAGAAAGCTGAGAGTGAGATTGCAAAAACAATAAAAGAAAAAGGCGAGGAGGCTGTGTATGAAACTGGTGTGCTTGGTTTAGACCCAAGAATTGTTTCAATACTAGGTAGACTTCATTTTCGAACAAGTTATGGACAAAATGTTCTAGCTCACTCAGTTGAGATGGCTCACATAGCAGGAATGATTGCAGAAGAAATCGGCGCAAATGTTCAAATTGCAAAAGCTGGCGCACTTGTTCACGACATAGGAAAAGCTTTGGACCATGAAGTTGTTGGTACTCACGTAGAAATAGGAAGAAGAATTCTTCAGAAATTTGGTACTGATGAAAATATCATCAAAGCAATGCAGGCCCACCATAACGAGTACCCTTATGAAACTCTTGAGTCAATGATAGTTCAATCTGCGGATGCTATATCTGGAGGACGACCAGGGGCAAGAAGAGATAGTATTGAGAACTACTTAAAGAGATTGAAAGATCTTGAAGCAGTTGCTTCTTCATTTACAGGAGTAGAAAAATCTTATGCTCTACAAGCAGGAAGGGAGATTAGAATATTTGTTACACCTACTGAAGTTACAGATCTTGAAGCCAAGAAAATGGCACGTGATATCGCACTGAGAATAGAATCTGAACTAAAATACCCTGGAGAAATAAAAGTTACTGTAATCCGTGAGTCTCGAAACATCGAATTTGCACGATAAAAGTAGACAGCTGTCAATCTATTGCGTCAAAAAAGCCTTGATATATAATACTGATATAGATAAGGGTATGTGAAGTTATTTAAAATTTTTAGATTTGGATGCAATTCGCGGAGCGAATGAGTATTGTGACTAAAATGTACTTAGTAGTACATTGCAGGAACAAACGGAATGAGCGACAAAGAAGAGCACCAAATATAAAATTCTATATTATAAGTAACATAATTAATATGAATAAAGCATCAATAGTTGACGCAGTTCACGCAAAGCTAGGTGGTACAAAAGTTCAAGCAGAAGATGTTGTAGATACAGTTATTGGATCTATCGTTTCAACTCTTACAAAGGGTGGCGAAGTTTCAATCGCTGGTCTAGGCATATTTTCTACAAAAACTAGAGCTGCACGACAAGCTCGAAATCCTCGAACTGGAGAGACCATCTCCGTTCCATCAATGAAGGTTCCAAAGTTTAGAGCTGCAAAAGCCTTGAAAGAAGCAGTAAAATAAAAACTTCCAAATCTGTCGCATTTCTTCGTTGCCTCAATTTTTTGTCTCCTGCGGAGTACTAAATGTACACCTTAGTCACCAAAAAATCTTGCGCCTCGAACTGCATCCAGATTTGAATGTTTTTAAGTCGTTCTCTCGAGAGAATATCAAAAAACACCCTTCTAAGGGTGTTTTTTGATTGATGGAAAAATTGTACCGGGCAACAGATATTCACCCTCCGAATTTTCTTTCGTCGACACTCTGTGCGGGAATACGCGGGCTGGGAAACCCTCGGTTTTCCCAATCCTTCCTCCACGGGAGAGTATCCTCTCCCGACCCCTCTCTCCGCTATCCCTAACACAAAACCTCCTTTCGGAGGTCTTGTTTTGTGCGGGATAGCGGAGTCGAACCGCTCTCAACAGTTTGGAAAACTGTAGTTTTACCGATAAACTAATCCCGCAATTTCAATCCATGATTGAATAGAGCCATCATACCAGATAATAAAACTCCTATCAAATGGTACTATTATTAAATGATATAATCACAACATGTTTTTAAAAACCATATTTTCTTTCATATTGTTACATATTTTATTGCTTACTGGAGTAAATACAAAAATAGATGTTACTCCAACAGTGTCGACTTCTACGATATCAGCAACAACCTCACAGGCATTCATAGAACAGGTTAACTCACCTATTATCGACAATAAACCTATTGCAGCACCTGTCACAAAGAACTCAAACACACAAAAAGATGTTAACCCTAAAGCACCAGCACCTACAGAAAAAATTCCATCACAAACAATACCCTTAGCAAAAAAAGATCCGGAACCAGTACCAGACTTTGAGGTTATCAACCAATTCGCGCGGAAAGCTACAGTTAATATTCTCTGTACTACAAAAGGTGGTGAATTAAACCCTATTTCCGGAACCGGAGTAATAGTTGAGCCAAACGGACTGATACTAACAAATGCTCACATAGGCCAATATTTATTATTAAAAGATTTTAGACAGAAGGATTTTATTCAATGTGTTGCTAGAACAGGAAGTCCTGCATACCCAAAATACAACTTAGAACTTGTTTATATATCCCCTACTTGGGTTGAAAATAATAAAGCCCAGCTAAAGGACCAAAACCCAAAAGGAACTGGTGAGGATGATTTTGCTTTCTTGCGTATAACAAAAATGATAGATGGATCAAACCTGCCTGATAAATTTCCTTTTGTAACAATGAACATCCGGGAAAATATAGAGACTGGAGAGCCAGTTTTACTAGTTTCTTATCCTGCGGGTTTTTTGGGTGGATTATCTATACTTCAAAATTTGAACGTAACAAGTGCAGTAACAAATATTCAGGATGTCTATACATTCAAAGACGGAACAATAGATATAGTTGCGGTTGGTGGCACAGTAGTATCGCAAAAAGGCTCATCAGGTGGACTAGTCGTAGACAAATACTCGACTTTGATAGGAGTAATTTCAACAAGTTCAGACGGTGACACCACCAAGGATCGTGGATTAAATGCTATTACATTGGCTTACATAAACAGAGATATGCAGAAAGAACTTGATTTTGGTCTTAAAGATTTCTTATCCCAATCCCCTATAACTTTTGCAGAAATATTTGCTAGCACAACGGCACCATCTCTAACTAAACTAATAACCGACGAACTTAAAAAACAATAACTATTTCGAAGAAAATTCAGCAGAAATTTGGACTATCATATCAAAGCTATCCTCCTTTACTGCTTTGTTTGGTTTCTCAAAACCACATTTAGTACATTTGTGTTTAATAACATACTCCTTCCCTTTCTTTTCCACTCCAACAGGTTTCATTAATCCCCCACAGGTGTTGGCTCTATCTCCTGGATTTATATCAACATGTTTTGACCACAGACACTGAGGACAATGGTTGGTATAGCCGTTACCTTCTACAGAAAAACTGCAGTGCTCACAAACAAAATCTTCTTTGTTCTTAATAAAAACCATTATAAATTGTCGAAGTGCCGGGATTCGAACCCGGAGTCGCCTTCCTGCGGACCACAGAAACATAATATGTTTCTGGAATTGATTTTAAAAACTCCGTCGGAGTGCCGGGATTCGAACCCGGAGTCGCCTGTTCCCAAAACAGGAATGTTAGCCGTTACACTACACTCCGACGCAATTTTCAAAGATCACTTCCCCAAAAAGGAATGTTAGCCGTTACACTACACTCCGAATACCAACAAATACAAATTAGAGTCTAACACAAATCAATCAAATAACAAATAAATACCCCTACAAAACAATGTCCTCTAACAAAAAGACACGACTTAGTCTTTTAGATATATCTATATGGACAGTTAGAACATCGAACTGCCAATCTGTTTCATCTGAAACGTTCCTTTCTAGCAAATAAGACTGAATTGCTCTACCTAGCCTCTGCAACTTCCAAGGATGAATATTATCTTCTGCTCTATAACCACCCTCTGATGTTACATGTGTAACATCAGATATGTCTCTGGAAATACTCTTTACCTCAATAAAATGAAGTTTCTTTCCTTTAATAGCCACAATATCAATCTCTCCCCACTTCTTTAGATAATTCCTGTCTACAACCCTGTAACCATTGTTCTCTAGCCATTTACAAGCTGAATCCTCTCCTATCTGACCAATTTTTTGTTTCTCAGTGGGTTCTTTTGAGAAATTCTTGTTGTACATGTAATAATTATAACTCCACACACTAATTGTTACACATGTAACAATTAGTGTCATTTCACGTGAAACTTTATGAAGGTTTCTTCATAAAAGGACATTACTCGGCCATGTCTGTTGCATAATACCTATATTTCAAGCCATATAGTTAACATGTCCTGGAGAATGTCTCAAAAATTGACAGCAGTCAAAGACCTGTCTTTAATACACATGTCCCCAGACTTATCCACAGTTTTACACAATACGTGGGGGATAAACATGACACTTTTAATTTTAAAAACTTTAGTATATGATGATATACGTTCAGTTATTGCGGGTATGGTTTAGTGGTAGAACACGTCCTTGCCAAGGACGAGACGCGGTTTCGATTACCGCTACCCGCACAAAAAGTGAACTTAGTGAGGTTTTTGTGGTCACGTATAGTTTTGTTTTCGTCAAAACAAAACTTACTCGACCTCGCCTGGGCCATCTGTGTGCTCACAGATATGCCTCCAGCCTACACTGGTACAATAAAAGATGAAGTAGTTCATCTTTTCCTATCATGTGCACCCGGCAGGAATCGAACCCACATCCACGGTTCCGAAGACCGGTACTCTATCCGTTGAGCTACGGGTGCATTAACGATGACTATACTACAAAATCATAAACTGGTCTATAATATATATAACAAAATGACATTCTCCATTCCAAAAGAGGTTTCATATGTAACAGAGCAACTAGAGAACAGTGGCTTTGAGGCTTTTGTCGTAGGAGGATGTGTTAGAGATCTTATTTTAAATAAGTCTCCAAAAGACTGGGATGTAACTACAAACGCAACTCCAGAGCAAATTATAGCCATATTTCCAAGGACTTTTTATGAAAATACCTTTGGAACAGTCGGAGTAGTTAACGAAGAGACAGAAGACGAGACTCTAACAGTGATAGAAGTTACTCCATATCGAATTGAAGGGGACTATTCTGACAACAGACACCCAGATACTGTTATTTTTAGCCAAAAAATAGAAGATGACCTAAAAAGGAGAGATTTTACTATGAATTCTCTAGCTTACTCTGTATCAAAAAAGGAAATTATAGATTTATTTGGCGGGGAAAAAGATATAAAGGACAAAATTATTCGTACTGTAGGGGATTCTGTTAGTAGATTTAAGGAAGACGGCCTAAGAATACTACGTGCTGTAAGATTTTCAGCAGAATTAGGCTTTGAAATAGATCAAATCACTGAAAAAGCTATATTTGAAAATGCAGATCTACTCAAGAATATTTCTCTTGAAAGAATAAGAGATGAGTTCACTAAAATGATAATGTCACAAAGACCTATGGATGGACTTCTTGCAATGAAGAAACTAGGTCTTTTATCATACATCGTTCCAGAATTAGAAGAGACGATAGGGGTAGAGCAGAATAGAGCGCACTCATATGATGTTTGGGAACATTTGCTTCGATCTCTTCAGGGTTCTGCAGACAAAAACTACCCACTAGATCTTCGTTTAGCGGCTCTATTTCACGATATTTCAAAGCCAGAGTCTCGAAGATGGGGGAAGGAACAAAATACTTGGACTTTCTATGGACATGAAGTCTTGGGAGCAAGAGTTGCAAAGAAAATTTTAACAAATCTCAAATACCCAACGAGAATTATTGAAAAGGTAACAAAAATGATTCGTTGGCATATGTTCTTTTCTGATACAGAGCAAATAACGCTCTCAGCGGTCCGTAGAATGATTGTAAATGTTGGACGAGAGAATATATGGGATTTAATGAATCTACGCATATGCGACCGTATAGGGACTGGTAGACCCAAAGAAGACCCATACCGTCTGAGAAAATATCACGCAATGATTGAGGAAGCTCTAAGAGACCCTGTTTCTGTAGGAATGTTAAAGATTGATGGTAAAAAAATAATGGAAGTAACAAATATACCTCCAGGACCAAAGATTGGATTTACATTACATGCTTTATTGGAAGAAGTATTGGAGGATCCGACAAAAAATACTACCGAATATCTTGAAAATAAGGCTAAAATACTAGTTAATTTACCAATTGAAGAACTTGAAGCTCTTGGAGAGAAAGGAAAAATGTCAAAAGAGGAAGCTGATGAAGAAGAAATTAAAAAAATCCGCTCTAGCCATCACGTAAAATAAAAAAACCGCCCAATGAGGATGATTCATGCTTTTTCATCGCATAAATACTCATCATTGAGCGGTTAAAGGGGGAAGAACATCTCAGTAAAGAATGATGCGGATAACAGCATCACAATTTAACAAAAAAATAGATAAGGTTGGAGATGAGTTGATCGAACAACACCACTCTAACCAAAATGTCTTCCAAGGGGGTAAGGCTGCAGCCTTACAAAAAATACAAACTATAAAAGAACAATGAGAAACTCCATCAAGTCTAGGGTTTATTAGAACTCAATTTCAAATCTCGATCTGACATTCATTGTATGTCTTTTATAAAAAGTGTAAAGGACGATATAAGACAAATGTGTGGATAACTAAAAAAAATCTGTGTCTTATAAAGAAATATCTAGTTCAATAGGGCAATGATCAGAACCTAAAATATCCTTATGTATCAAGGCATTTTTGACTTTTGATTCTAGTCTTTTACTTACAAAAAAGTAGTCGATTCTCCATCCAATATTTCTCTCTCTTGCGTTCGCAAAATGACTCCACCATGTGTAGTGGCCGTTTCCTTTTGTAAAAATTCTGAAGGTATCGACAAAATTTTCATCGATCATTTTTTGAATTCCTTCACGTTCTTCGTTTGTAAAACCTTTTTTACCAATATTGTCTTTTGGTCTAGCAAGGTCATCTTCTGTATGTGCAACATTTAGATCTCCACAAAATATAACTGGTTTCTTTTTATCTAGAATTTTTACATATTCCAAAAATGCTGGGTCCCAACCTTTGTGGCGCAAGGGGATTCTAGTTAAATCATCTTTTGCATTTGGGGTGTATACAGTTACCAAATAAAAGTCCTTAAATTCTGCCGCTATTACTCTACCTTCTGTATTTGGATCACCATATTTATCTTCGAGTTTATATTTTTTTAAAATATTAGGCGGGAAATCTAGGGCAATAGACAAGGGTTTTTCTTTGGAAAATATAGCTGTCCCACTATAGCCAGCTCTTTGAGCTGAATTCCAGTACTCTTGGTATTCTGGCAAATCTACCTCACTCTGATGTTCTTGCGCTTTTGTTTCCTGTAAACATATAAAATCGGGTTTGTATTTCTCTACAAACGGAACAAACAAGCCTTTTTTGTGAACAGCTCGTATTCCATTAACATTCCAAGAGATAATTTTCATATAGAAAAGTGTACCACAAATTATTTTATTAATAATATGTACTTGCTAAAATCTATTATTATGGTATAATGATAAGAGGAGGATTTTGTGAACAGACTTATTTTGTTTTTGCTGTGCTTACTGGGAATGAACGGGTGTGCGGCCAGATATGAAGAGTGGGAGGCGAACATCATCGTCATCAACCGGTCATTTGTCTCAATGACTCTGATCATCGACGGCATTGACCAGGGTGTGGCCTACCCAAACGCCACGGCAAACTACATGGCAACCATAACTGCAGGGAGAAATCCTTACAATACAGTCTCGAGTCCGAGCTCAAACAGAACAACCAACGTGACCGTCACCATGAGAAATGGTTTGAACAGTCAGTTGACACCTTCTGTGTCGTGCTATGTGGGGGAGAGACTGAAGACGACGATTGTCTTCGACCCAACGTGGGGCGTTCCCACATGTACATGGGCATAAACAACGGGCGAGCCAAACGGCTCGCCCTCTGTCATATCTATTACTTCTTTTTATGGAACTTTTTATGAATATCGTGTAGATGTTTGTCAGTTACGTGAGTATAAATCTGAGTCGTGACTATACTAGAATGACCCAGCATTGCTTGGACCGAACGAATATCTGCACCGTTTGATAGTAGACCGGTAGCAAAAAGGTGTCGCATCGTATGAGGGGTGACTTTTTTTGAGATCCCGACTTTAGTTGCATACTGCCTTACCACTCTCTCAACAGTTCTTTTGTGTAAAGGATTTGCCTGCTTGTTAACCACTTCATTACCAACATGCACAAAAAGCGCATCATTCATGTCCTTACGGGCAGTAAGATAAGCTTTTACATATTTTTTCGCCTCATCTGAAATAAAAACCACTCTGACCTTTCCGCCCTTTCCTCTAATAGACAGCTCATCAGAATTCAAATCAATATCAGCTGTAAGTGAGCAGAGTTCGGACACACGAAGCCCGGTTGAGAACAAAAGTTCTAAAATAGCTTTATCCCGCAATGATTTTAGGTCAGTTCCACTTGGAGCATTCAACAATCGGTTGAGCTCATCGTTTGTAATAAGGTCCAGGGATCGTTCGCCTGTTTTAGCGAGTTCAATACGTTCAGCGGGAAGGGATTTGATTTCCTGTCGTGCTAAATACTTGAGAAAAGCTCGGATAGCAATAAGATAATAATTTTGAGTTTTTTTAGACAGTGTATTTTGTTTTGCTTTGTCCGTGCCAGAAAGCTGTCTATTGAGCCATAAACGAAACTGACGAACAACTTCATCTTTTATATCGTCAGGGTTATCAGTTTTTATAAAACCCAAAAAACGAGAGAGATAATGATCATAATTTTCCACCGTTTTCACAGAACGCCCTCTTTCTATTTCTATATACTCAAGAAATTGTTGTTTTAACTGTTTGAGGGATGCCATATATAGACGCATTATAGCATTATTGACCAATATTGTGCGACACAAGTCCTTCTGTCCCACCCATGTCAGCAGACTTGCAAAGGCCTATCTTTTGTGATAATATAGCCTCAATGCTTACAAAGACAAAAAAAACAAAGGTTATCAAGGATGTACAGGTTCATGAAAAGGACACTGGTTCACCTGAGGTACAAATTGCTATTTTAACTCGAAGAATTGACGAGTTGGCTTCTCACTTGAAGAAAAACGCAAAAGATAATCACTCTAGACGAGGATTACTACAAATGGTTGCAAGTCGAAAGACTCACATGAAGTATCTAGAGAAGAAGAATCCAAAGAGATACAACGCTTTGAACAAAAAGTTAGGTTTGAAAAAATAACTCCTTTGAAAGCAAACCTTCGGGTTTGTTTTTGTTTTGTAAGTATTTATTTTAGAAATGATATACAATTAGGTTTGTACTATTTTTTGAAATTTTAGAATTAATTTTTATATATGAGTGTAATTAAACACAAAAACCAAAGGGTTGGTATCTTTATAGATACACAAAACCTTTATCACTGCGCCAAAAATATTTATGGTAGCAGAGTAAACTTTGACCAAGTTGTAAAAGACGGTCTAGCTGGACGTTCATTAACTAGAGCTGTTGCATATGTTATCACCACAGAAGCTGGGGACGAGAAAAACTTTTTCGATGCCTTAGAGAAAATGGGGATAGAGACAAAAACCAAAAACCTGCAAATATTTGCTGGTGGTTCAAAAAAAGCTGACTGGGATGTTGGCCTAGCTGTTGATGCAATAAAACTTGCACCAAAATTGGATGCGATAATATTAGTAACAGGGGATGGAGATTTTGTTCCACTAGTTGAGCACCTTCAAAATGAAGGCTGTCAGGTAGAGGTTATGTCTTTTGGAAAAGCCACATCTGCAAAACTGATAGAGGCTAGTGACGACTTTATAGACTTGGATGATAACCCGAGAAAATACTTGTTGGGATACAGAGATAGGAATACAAGAAGATCTCCAAGAACAAAAACAGAAGAATAAGATCTGAGAAAAACAGGATAAGTCCTGTTTTTTTGGTTTTATTAAAATTTTTTTGTTAAACTAATATAAATGCCTCCAGAAGAAAATAAAAATAGAGTTCCCATAAAGTCTCTTCGTACATACCAGGGAGATGTAGAAGAAGCTATTGGAAAAAATAAAGAGTCTAGTACTACTATTTTTGTTGCTGAACAAAAGAGAAAAATCGAACAACCTGAAAAAGTTACTCAGGTAAGTTACAGTCCAGCCAGAAACCGACTGTTTGTTTATATGGGCGGTATGCTTTTCGCCATAGGATTAATCTCTGTAGTTGCGGTTTACTATATTAGATCAAGTGAGAAAACTGTTATTGAACAGCAAACAAAAACTTTACTTAGTTTTTCTAAAGAACTTGAACTCCAGGTTGCTAGCACATCCCGAGACAGTTTCCTTTCAAAAATAAAAGAGCAGAAGGATATCTTTAAAATGCCTATTAACTCTATACTTTATATAAATACCCTATCCGGAACATCTCAAGAAAAAGTAGAAAATATCCTTTCATTAATAGGACCTAGCCAACCTGGAACACTTACAAGATCTTTTGACTCAAACTATATGTTGGGAATTTACTCATATGATACAAATGAGGTATTCCTAATAATAAAAGTTAAAGATTTTGCATCTAGTTATTCTGGAATGCTCAAGTGGGAAAAAGATATGCCAAAAGATTTGGCTAAAATATTCTCACTGAGTCCAGAAATACTAAACTCTCAAACTATTTTTACTGACGAGGCTCTAAGAAATAAAGATTTGAGGATTTTGAAAGATTTTAATGGAAAAACTCAACTCTTATATTCTTTTGTTGATAAAGAGACATTGGTTATAACAAAAAATGAGGGTATATTTAGCGCTATAATCGGCAGACTAGCTATCAGCAAGCAAGCAAAATAAGTAGACGATAATATTTGCTAGCTGGCCCTTAACCATAACTTTGATATAATTAGGCTATGACCATAGAAACAACAAAATTTAAGGAGTTGTTATTAAAAGAAAAGAATCTCCTTGAAACAGAGCTAGGGGAAATTGGTATTAAAAATTCTCAGAACCCATCTGATTGGGATGGTAGAGTTCCAGCAAATGGAGCAGACAGAGCTGATGATGGTGAAGTCGCTGAAAGCATGGAAAGATTTGAAAACAATAACAGTGAGGTCGACCAACTAGAAATCCAACTCAAAGATGTTAAGGATGCATTAGAGAAAATAGAAAATGGGAAATATGGAATCTGTGAAGTCGGTGGGGAAGAAATAGAATTAGAAAGGTTGGAAGCAAATCCTTCTGCTAGGACTTGTAAGACACATATGTAGAAAAGTTATGGCTGTTTCAAAGATATACTCAGCTCAAGCTACATTACTTTCTGCTCAACTCATAGATATAGAGGTGGATCTCGCTCGCGGGCTCCACTCTTTTTCTATTGTTGGGCTTGCCGACAAATCTGTCGATGAATCAAAAGACCGAGTCGGTGCTGCAATTAAAAATTCTGGCTGGAAATCACCAAAGAACAAAAACCAAAAAGTTGTTGTTTCACTAGCACCTGCAGACATTAAAAAAGAAGGCCCACTCTTTGATTTACCCATAGCATTGGCTTACCTTATCGCCTCAGAAGATATAGAGGCAGACGTAGAACATAGGTTATTCATTGGTGAGCTATCTTTGGATGGAAAATTAAGACCTGTAAAAGGGGCTCTTCCTATCGCCCAAATGGCACACAAGCAAGGCTTCAAAGAAATATTTCTTCCAGTGGAAAACGCCGATGAGGCTTCAAGCATTGAGGGTATAAAAATATTTGGCGCGGAATCTCTTTTACAGGTTGTGAAACACATAAACACAAAAACCAATGATGATCCTGAAAAAAACTTTGCCCAAGTTTTGATTCCAGAATACAAAAAGAAAAATAACAAAAAAATTGAAAGAGAAATAGAAGTCGATTTTTCTGATGTTAAAGGCCAAGAGTCTGCAAAAAGGGGACTCGAGATAGCGGCCGCTGGTGGGCACAATATAATAATGTACGGTCCCCCGGGAACAGGTAAGACTATGCTAGCAAAAGCGTTTTCACACCTACTACCCGAACTTTCATTTGAAGATAAGCTAGAAGTAACTTCTATATATTCGATTGGAGGATTTTTATCTGACGGAATAATCCAACAACCTCCATTTCGTTCTCCTCACCACACAGCGTCTTATGTGTCACTTGTTGGTGGGGGATCTAACTTGAAACCGGGTGAAGTGACTTTGGCACACAAAGGAGTTTTGTTTTTGGATGAATTTCCAGAATTTGATAGAAAAGTTTTGGAAACACTGAGACAACCACTAGAAGATAGGGTAGTTACGGTCTCTCGAGCAAAAGGTTCAATAAAATATCCAGCGCATTTTATTTTAGTTGCAACAATGAACCCTTGTCCATGTGGTAATTACGGAGTAAAAGGAAAAGAATGTGTTTGTTCTGCCCAAGCAATAGAAAGATACAAACGAAAACTTTCTGGCCCAATAGTAGACAGAATAGACTTATGGGTAGAGGTTTCAAAAATAGAGCACGGCAAACTAACTGACTCTCGAGATCTTCACGAAAAAACAGAAAAAATAATTCCGAGGATTGAAAAGGCTAGAAAAATTCAAGAAAAAAGATATGAGAAATTGAAGATTAAAACTAATGCGGAACTCTCTGCAAAAGATTTAGTAACAACCATCAACTTATCAGACAATGTTAAAGAGGTTTTAAACAACTCGGCGAAGCAACTAGATCTTTCTGCCCGTTCATATCACCGCATAATAAAACTGGCACGAACTATTGCTGACCTAGATAATTCAGAAGATATTTCTGAAAATCATATTCTCGAGGCATTACAATATCGTCCTAAAAAATATCAGACTCTTTAGCATTTTAAAAAATCTCCCAAAAGGAGATTTTTTAAAATGGATTTCGTGCTCCACGTATTTCGAAATGGAGGTGAATACCTGTATGCCCAGTAACCTGTCCTGAATTACCCATGTATCCTATAACTTGACCCTGTGTAACTCTTTGTCCAACAGAGACTGCTGTTCCACTCAAGTGTCCGTACAATGTCTGAGTTCCGTTTCCGTGTTTCAATACTATATATTGTCCATAACCTCCGTTCCAACCTGAATTTTTAGAAATCAAAACTTCTCCGTCTGCAGCAGCATATATTTTTGCTCCGAATGATGATGCTAGATCAACACCATTGTGACCGTGTACACCCTGTGTTTTTATACCACCAATAATTGGTCTCATATAATATCCATCATAAACTGGAACTGAAGGCGAAGTTTTACCAACTTTAGATGACCCAGTTGAAGTTGGGGTTGCCACAGCTTCCCCATCGGGAATAAAAACAACATCACCAATTGCCAACTTTGAACCAGCAGTTAGGTTGTTATATTGTAAAATCTCATCAAGATCACCTTTGTGTTGTTTTGCAATGCTTTGCAAAGTATCCCCAGACTTAACTGTATGTTGAATTCCTGATATAGGGAGGATTACTAGAGTTTGCCCAGGTGTTATGACGTTGCCTTTTATATCGTTACCCCATCTTATAGTGTTTACTGAAACACCAAACATTTTTGCTATAGCTGGAAGTGTGTCACCCTGGTGAACAACATAAAGACTGATTTGATCTTCGTTAACATTTTTGAAATCAGAATTAACCTGAGCATCTGATGCAAGAGAATTTCCCCCCACAATAACGGAACTATCTTTTGTTGTAGATGCACTAGTGTCAGGGGAAATAGTCGCTTGTAGCAAAGCCATGTTCTGAGAGTTGATTTGAGTCTCTTCTGCCTCAACATGAACAGGACAAGAAAAACCTGTAATAGCGCAAGTTAAATCACCAAAGAAACTAGCTTTCACAAAGATTGGGGCAACAAATAGCGCCAAAATGAATAATGACGGAAGAATTGGAGACTTTATTTTCACCATAGTTAGGGGCGATCCCACCTGTTTGAGTTTTGCTAGCAAAACCTTGAAGGTGATTTTAAGACCTGACCTAAACTTAGGATCCTGTAGTAGACCTAAAATAAGCTAAAATTTAACGTATATTCTGGCTTTCTGAAATATTATATGGCTTTGTTAAGCCGTATAATATATATCATTTACTGTACCTAACCATTATATAGTCTGCACACTTTGGGTCAATAGGGGTTACCAACAGCCAATAGATACTGGTTTTTACCTAATTTCAGGTGTGTATAATCAAAAATGCTATAATCTCGCAATGGTTCAATCACAATATTATTTAGAATCTCTAAACTCAGAACAAAAAAAAGCTGTTTTGGCGACAGAAGGGCCGGTGCTTATTGTTGCGGGAGCAGGAGCTGGAAAAACCAAGACTCTAACACACAGAATACTGCACATCATTGCAAACGGAATCTCACCAGAAAGAATCTTGGCTATAACTTTTACAAATAAGGCGGCAAAAGAAATGAGGGAGAGGGTAATGGACTTGATCAGCAAAGACTCATCTTTAATTCACTTAAGAAGAACTCCTCCTTTTATTAGTACATTTCACTCGCTCGGTGTACAGATAATAAAAGAGAATTCTGAAATCTTAAAAATCCCAAGACACTTCAGTATTTTCGATACTACTGATACAAAGAAAACTCTCAAGGATGTTATGACAAAAATAGGACTTGATCCAAAAGAACATCTTGATAGAGTTCGACATATTATCTCTGGAGAGAAGGGTAGAGGAGTAACAGCTTCTGAATATGCAGAAAGGGCTAGTTACGACTTTAATTCTGAAATGACAAAAAAAGTTTGGGTAGCTTATGAAGATGCTTTGAGAAAAGAGCATGCATTAGACTTTGATGACTTGCTTCTTAAAACTTTAAAGCTCCTAGAAAAATATCCGGATGTACTAGCAAAATATCAAGAAAGATTTTTATACATACATATAGATGAGTACCAAGATACAAATAAAGTTCAAAATTCTATTGTAGAAATGCTAGCAAAAAAAAACAAAAACATTTGCGTGGTGGGAGATACTGATCAAAATATTTATAGCTGGAGAGGAGCTGAAATTAAAAACATGCTTCATTTTGAAAGAGTTTACCCAGAAGTTCAAACTTTTTTTCTAGAGCAAAATTACAGATCAACAAAAAACATACTTGCAGTAGCAAACGAAATTATAGAAAAAAATACTTTTAGAATTCCGAAAAAACTTTATACAGAAAATCATATCGGTGAAAAACTTGGTTTATTTGAAGGAAGAAACGAAATCGACGAAGCTCACTTTATTACCATAAAATCAAAAGAGTTAATCGAGAGTGGTGTCGGTGCAGATGATATTGCAGTTTTATATAGAGCCAACTTTCAATCTAGAGTTTTAGAAGATGCTTTTTTATCTTATGGAGTTCCATACCAAATGTTGGGAACAAAATTCTTTGAAAGAAAAGAAAAAAAAGATATGGTGAGTTTTGTTAGAAGTTCACTCAACCCTGAAAATGTAAGCGACTTTGCAAGAATCATAAACATACCTGCACGTGGCATAGGAAAAACTACATTACAAAAAATATTGGAAGAAAAAGAAAGTGAACTTCCAGAATCAATGAAAATTAAAATAAATAATTTTCGAAAAATGTTATTGGATTTTAAAAATATTTTGGTCACACAGAAACCTAGTGAGGCTTTAAAATATATTGTTCAAAAATCTGGAGTCGAAGACTCACTTAAAACAGGTCTTGAAGAAGACACTGATAGACTTGAAAACATAATTGAACTAGTAACACTTTCAACAAAGAACGACGACCTTCCACCAGAAGAGGGTATAGAAAAGTTTCTTACAGACACATCGCTGGCGTCTGACCAGGATTCACTTGATGGAGAAAAAAGTGGAGTTAGACTTATGACAGTGCATGCCTCAAAAGGATTGGAGTTTGATTATGTATTTATATGTGGATTGGAAAATGATTTATTCCCACACAAGAGAATGAACGAATCCAAAAAGACCGGAGAGGATGCTGAAGAAGAAAGGAGGTTATTCTACGTTGCGGTGACCAGAGCAGGGAAAAAACTGTTTTTGACCTACGCCCAAACTAGAACCATATTTGGTACAATGGAGGTTAACTCTCAATCTGAGTTTATAGATGACATACCAAGCATATATATAGAGAGGGAGGGGTTTGCTGGCACCACAAAGTCAGCGTTATTCAGCATAGACTTCTGATTAACTAAAAGCCACAAAGCTATAAAGTAAGACATGATAAAGAAAAAATCACTAGGTCAACATTTTTTAAACTCACCTAAAATAGTTGAGGATATTGTGTTGGCTGGAAAAGTCTCAAAAGAAGATGTGGTTTTAGAAATAGGTCCAGGTGAAGGAGTTCTGACACAAAAACTTTTGGAAACAGGTGCTCATGTTATATCAATAGAAAAAGATGATCGACTAATACCAGAACTTCAAAAAAGATTTGCAAAAGAAATTTCACTAAAACAACTTGAACTGATACATGCTGATGTTTTAGATGTTGGCATCACACATATAACAAAAAATAAATATAAACTAGTTGCAAATATCCCATACTACATAACAGGTCAAATAATCAGAATGTTTTTAGAAAGCGATAGACAACCAAGCGAGATGACTCTACTCATACAAAAAGAAGTTGCAGACAGAATAGTTGCTAGAGATGGAAAAGAAAGCTTACTTTCACTTTCAGTAAAAATTTTTGGTGAACCCAAAATATCTAGGTTAGTGGGAAGGGGAGCATTTACTCCACAACCCAATGTAGATTCAGCTGTTATAAATATTGAAAATATTTCTAAAGAAAAATTAGAGGATTTAAAAGAAGAATTATTTTTCAAGGTTATTCACGCAGGATTTGCACACAAAAGAAAACAACTTTTGCCAAACCTCGCAAATATATTTGCCAAAAATAAACTACAGGAGATTTTTAAAAAATGTAATATTGATGAAAAAGTGAGAGCTGAGGATTTGTCATTAAATGCTTGGGTTACTCTTTGCAAAGAACTACAGAATGTTTAAAAAATTCTATAAAATAATAATAGTTGTAATTTTATCTATACTCCTTATATTAGGTTTAATAATGTTCGGGGCTTATAGATTTTATAATAGTATTTTTAGATTATCTTACGAACAAGTTTATGCGGTTGTAAATCAAAACCCAACTGAATGTAAAAAATTTGTTGAGTGTAAATTGATTCCTGGGGACATAATAATTAGACGTTATATAACCAATGTCAGCGAATTATTTAGTACAACACTAGACCCGTACTTTACCCATGCTGTTTTTTATTTAGGAAATGATGAAATATTTGAAGCTTTGGGTGACTATGGCAAACCAGAGGATCAAATAATAATTACAAAATTATCTGAAAGTGATTGGTACAACAAAGACATGAATGATTTTGTAATACTTAGACCAAAAAATTATTACGGTAAACTTAATGAAGTAATTTTAGATCTTAAAAATATTGCCAATGATCCTGAATATAAATTTGGTCCAATAAGAGAAGGGAAGAAGACCGTGTCTTGCTCAGACATAATTTTAAAAAATCTAGTTGATAAAAAAATTATTTACGCTTTACCTAAAACACCCAAAATAATAACCCCAGATTATTTGTTTTGGTCTATTCAATCAAATCAATTAAACAGTGAAATAGTGGGGTACAATATTAATCCAAAAATTTAGTAACTCATTTAAAAAATCGTGATATAATTTAGCACATGCCTAGCAATAAAATACTAACTACGATTGTTATATGTATTGGGATTATCGTTTCTGTATGGTTAATACAGAAAGTCCCAGTTAACTCAACTGGAAAAATTAATGCCATAAAACCTGTAACGAATACAAATCCAACAATAAATAGCGGAGGATACGACTGGAAAAGCACTTTGGAGGCTATTGGTAAACAAGATTCTGCTATAACAGATATTACAAAGACAAATGACAATGTTTTTGATGAATCAACTCTAACAGCTCAAATAGCAAAGGATTTTTTCTCACAATATTTACTGGCTAAAAATGGTGGCGTGGCTGTAACATCAGAAGAGATGCAACAAATAGTGAACAATGTTTTATCAAATCCTGATTATATAGCATCAAAAGGAGCCGTATATATGGTTAACGACTTGAACATAACAAACTCTTATGACAACCAGACAATGCTTAAATACAAAAATGCTGTAGTTACTAGCATAAAAAAGGCATTTCAAAACTTAAACAGAGATCCATCAGGCATCGTCTTGGTCACAATAAAGGCAAATGACCCTAGCAAACTTTCAGGTCTAGACCCGATAATAGCAACAAATCAAACTATTATTAGAGAATTTTTAAGTATTCAGGTCCCAAAAACTGCTGTTCCAGTCCACCTGGCACTACTAAACGCACTAAGTAACACACTCGAAAACATTGAATCAATGCGTCAACTCTTTGATGACCCATTGAAAGGTTTTGCTGCAATTAAATTTTACGACGCCTACGCATCTGAATTTATTAATTCACTTAATGCAATGAGTGAGTTCTTGGTAAAAATTAAATAGTTACTTTTCAACAGAAAAGCTAGTATATGCAAGTGTATATGTTGTATAATTATTAAAACAATATGTCTTTTTTATATACAATAAAAACCAGAGGGGTTAAAAATTTTTTTGCAATATTCTATTTAGTAACAATCATATTTTTGGTTCAACCCCAAACAGTAGATGCTAGTGGTATAGTATGGGATCCAGGGAACTATGTTCCAAACTACACAAGTTCTTTTCTTGAAGGAGGAATGATAGCAAAAGAATACGGTCTTGATGCTGCTGCTTGGTTCGCAGCCAACCTTGTCATTAAAAAGATGGCAGCTCAGACAGTAAATTGGATAAATTCAGGCTTTAAAGGAAACCCGGCTTATGTTACAGACCCAAATCAGTTTTTCTTAGATATTGGAGATGATGCAGTATCAAATTTCATATCTAGAAATCCAGCGTTAAACAACCTATGTTCTCCTTTTAAAGCCGAAGTTAGGTTGGCCCTTGTAAAAAACTACCTTTCTGATGAAGGTGGAAATTATTCTTGTACACTAAGTAAAATTAAAGATAATTATGACCAGTTTATGGGTGATTTTACCCAAGGTGGCTGGGATGGATGGTTTGAAATAACTCAAAATGACCAAAATAACCCTCAAGGGGCATACTTAAATGCTAGAGACCAGATGTACATACAGATAGGTAATCAGCAAAATAAATACCAAAAGCAAATTGATTTGGGAAATGGATTCTTATCTTATGAAAAGTGTAACGACAGAAGTCTTGTAACTGAAAAAATGCTGAGTGATGCAGAGCCCATAGACGATGGTAGTCCATTAGCAGGATACAAAGTGGGTGATTGCATGAATAATGACTATATAACAGTTACTCCAGGAAGTGTTATAGAAAAACAACTCAATGAGGTTCTTTCTAGTGGACAAAAGCGACTAGAAGCTTCAGATGAAATAGATGAGGTACTAAGCGCCTTAATGAAACAGCTAGTCAGCCAGGTAATGGGTAAAGCAGAAGGATTATTGGGAGCAAGTAAGAAATCAACAACAGGGGGATTATCATATTCTGATCAACTAAATTCAGAACCTGAGCAAGGTCCTTCAAATAAAGGAGGGTACCTTGATTGTACAACTGGACCAAGCACAACAGACGCAGATGGAAATGTTATTCCTGGAGAATACAGTTGCACTACTAGACCGCCAGAAATACCGACTCCGGAGGATCCAACTACTGACCAGCAGGTCTATTGTACAACTGACAGTTCTGGTGTGATGACTTGTAGTACTACACCACCGAACACTGGTGGAGGTGGAGGTGGCGGCTCAGGAACACCATCTTGGGAACCAGCTAGTCTTCTAAATGACGTTATAGCCGCAAGAGCACGATACGGAGCTACACTTTCTGAAAGTGAA
The DNA here is from genome assembly GCA_964616425.1 of uncultured Candidatus Saccharibacteria bacterium. Lineage (GTDB taxonomy): Bacteria > Patescibacteriota > Minisyncoccia > Phycocordibacterales > DATDWN01 > C7867-006. Next base: position 23,872 of record CAZTQY010000004.1, on the reverse strand, counting down.
TTGTCCGAATTACTTGCTTCAGTCGCCTCACAACACAGCGGTTGGGGACTTCTTAGAAAGGTTCCTGGTAGTAGTGGATGTAATGGTTCAGATGGATTTGTTGCCTGTGATGTACTATTCCACAGCCCCAGCTGTGACATTTATGATGTTCTCATAGCAGCAGACCCTAACATCGGACCAGCAACTCCAGCATGGCAGTTTGCAGGAATAGGAAACAGAAATGATTGGGTAGACGTTGGAGCGGGTGGTGCTGGAACTGGACCTTGTGCAACTCTAGTTGGAGGAGGAGGAACTGGAACAGGAGGCGGAACAGCTCCTGCAAGTTTGTTGGGAGACATGACAACAGAAAGAAACAACTACCCAAGTTCATTTTCATCACTTTGTACAAACCCAAGTGGGTTGGAGCCAACTAGCTGTCCTTTGGGATACATACTTAACACAGTAGCTTGGAATAACCGTGCATCTGGTTGGGGTTTGAGTCAAAAAACTTCTGGGCACAGATGTCCTTCTCCTGCTGGTGAAATTGCTTGTGACATACTAGGTTATCAACCAAACAACTCGATATATGATGTGTTTATTGACTCAGAGAATTCTGCTACACCTACATGGGGAAGTGGAGGAAGTGCACCTAGACCGTGGGTCGCACCTGTTCAACCATAACAATGAAAAGATTTCTAAATTACATTTTAATACTGGTTGTATTAGTTGGGGTTTTTGCTCCTTTAAAAACGATAACCGCCTCACAGGCTAATCCTTACGAGGAATGTGACGCAGGGCAGACCAACAAACCTTGTACACCATATTTTTGCTGGGATAACAACGGTAATATATACAATAGCGGAATAGGTTCTGATGTGTGTTATAACGCTGGTTATAGATGGGGTAGTGTTGATCAGTATGGAACAGGATCTGATAAATATAATCCCAAAGCCGACGTATTGGCAGAAGAAGGATCTCCTAATAACATGTCATGCGGTATCACTTCTGGATGGGCAATTGGTGCTTGTTTAGCACTACTACTTTCAAAAATCGCTTTTGTTTTAATGAAAATAGCAGCACTAATACTTGGTATTGGAGGATATTTATTGAATACTGCAATTCAAAAAACAATCCTGGAGATGTCTGTAAATATTAATAATATGACAGGCATCAACACTGCCTGGAAGATCATTCGTGATCTTATGAATATTGCGTTTATTTTTCTACTTGTATACTACGGAATCAAACTAATACTAAGCCAAGAAAATACGGGAAACATTCAAAAATTCATTTTTGGCATAGTTCTGGCATCTCTACTCATAAACTTTAGTCTATTTTTTACCAAAGTAATTATCGACTCATCAAATATAGTGACGATAGGAATTTATGATGTAATATCTGGAAAAAGTAACAGCCCGAGTGACTCGGATACTGGCATATCAAATCAAATAATGAAAGCTTTGGGTTTACAGGCAACTTGGAGAAGTACTGACTCTTTAGATCTTGGGATACAGAATACTGATAATGATTACACTTATCTTGTTGGAAATTTAATGGCCATGGCTTTATTTTTAATTACTGCTTTTGTATTTCTAGCCATAAGTGTAATGTTCATAGTCAGATATATTGTATTAATATATTTAATGGCTCTTTCACCTATAGCCTATATGGGGATGGCTCTACCAGGAATGCAGAAAAATGCTCAGGAGTGGTGGACTACTTTTATGGGGCAAATAATTTTTGCACCTTTGTTTATGATAATGATGTTGGTTACTCTTAAGTTAATGTCTGCTGGTTTTTCTAATGCAGACCCTACAGCACTTCAAAGTGCTACCGGTTTAAAAGACACAATAGATATAATTTTTAAATTCTCACTGATTATTGGATTCACCATCGCCTCTCTTGTTGTATCTAAAAAATACTCAACTCAAGGATCAGGTTATGTGAAGAAAATGGGCAATTGGGCAACGTCAACAGCTACAGGATATGCACTAAGTGGTGCAGCTAGTATTCAGAGAAACACAATCGGTCGTGCTGGGCAAGCAATTGCAAATAATCAAACCTTACGAGAAATGGCCCCTGATAGTAGGCTCGCTAGAATGGCATTGACTGCTGGATCAAAAACTGGATCTTCAAGTTTTGACGTGAGAAGCACTACATTTGGTAAAGGAATAGGGGCTGGAAAGGGTGGTGGAAAGGGTGGTTATCAGGCAGAGAGAGAGGATAAAATAAAGAAGCGTATGGAATTTGCAGAGAGAAATATACAAGATACTGTTACAGGTGCTGATGTAGAGGCACAAATGCTAAATGTAAGGGACGCAACAGGCATGGATTATACAAAAGCTTCAAACGAGAGAAGGGTGGCAAATCTTGTGGCTGGTGGCGCAACTGTAGAACAAGCAACGGCAGATGTCGCACAAGAGGTAGAACGTGTCAGATTGAGAGAGCAACAAGCACTAATACAGCAAGCAGATGCAAATACATCTAGAAGAAGAGAAAGATACCTTCACAACTTAAGTCAAACAAGATGGTATACTCCAAATTCATACAGCGGTGTATCTGAAGATGCCGAGGCCGCAAGGAGAATGAGAGAAGGTAAGAAAGCTAAGAAATCTGGCAAAGATAAAATTTTGGCTGACCTGGCGGAAGTACTTAAAGATGAGGCAGGAGATACACCGCCTTCACCTCCAGAAACACCTCCAACACCGACTCCACCAACACCATAAACACATGGATAACGACATAAAAAAAATAATAAAGGATAGAATGCAAAAACTACCAGAAACGGCAGTGAAAGCTCTTCAGTCTATACACTGGATAGATTCGATTAAAAACATATCTGAAACAAACAAATTCAATCAAGATACCGAAGACTCATTTACTATAGAAGTAATTATTATGGTTTTAGGTATGGAATCACCTGAAAGCTTTCCACTAAATCTTTCAGAAAAAGTTGGATTAAACGATGAAGTGGTTACAAAAGTTGCAAATGAAGTAGGTGAAATGATTTTAAATCCTTTAAAAGATATCTTGGATAAATCTGCAGAAATTAAAAATCGTGATATTGACAACGTACGGTCTAAGGAAAATCCTAAATTAGATAAAACTATTGAGAGTAGGGTATCTGAAATTGCTGTAAAGTACAGCCTAAATAGTGAACAGACTGATATTTTATCAAATGAAGTTGCTAAATCATTAGATAACCAAAAAATATCAATTGAATCATTGATGAATAAACTTGGTGTTTCAAGCTTAATTGCCGAACAAATATTTAATGACTTAAATGATAGAATATTCAATTCTTCGATAAAGCTGACGAAGGCCGTTCCAACAAAATCGACTATTGATATTTCTAATACGGCGCAAGATGTACAGACAAACACAGACAACATACACAAAAATAACAGCTCGATAGCCGAAACTCCTAACTACACACCTAGGCCGAAGGTTGTTATAGACGACGAGCCTGTTCAAACACCAATACCAGTACCACGTTTCAAAGCCGTACCAATGTCAGATATAGAATCTGGACAAGATTTTATGCCAAAAGTTGCACCTAAACCAAATGTTGGGGGAATTATGCAAAACAAGTTAAATACAGTTACTGAAAAAGCGCCCGCAAGACTACCTGTTCCAGAAAAATACTCAGTTGACCCATATAGAGAACCACTAAATTAAATGCTATGAGATATCAAGTACCACAATTTATAGAGGTAGAGGATAAAATAGTCGGACCATTTACCATAAAACAATTTGTGTATTTGGTTGGAGGGGCTGGAATATGCTTTATATTATATACATATATATACATATATATTGCATTACCACTTATTGTTGCTGTAGCAGGCCTGTCTTTGGCGCTGGCATTTTATAAGGTCAACAATAAACCTTTTATAGACTTTATGGAGTCTGCTTTTATTTATTACACAAAAAACAACCTATATATCTGGAAAAAGGAAGACAAGAAGGTTGTACAGAGTGATCAATCCGAAAGTGAAAAAAGAAAAGTTTTTGTACCAAGACTCTCAGAGAGTAAACTCAAAGAACTTTCTTGGTCACTAGATATAAATGAGAACTTAAACCCACTAACTGGGGAAGACGGACAGACAACAAAGTAGTTAACAAGTTAAAAGTTTATAAAGTTTATAAAGTAAGATATAATTAAATACATAGAGTTTCAACTTACGAACTTTCTAACTTTAAAAACTCTATAACTTATTTTATGCCAGTTTCTTCTAAAGCAACACAAGAATTTGTTCCAATAAAAGAAGTTCGTGATGGAATAGTTATCCTCAAAGATGGCTCTATGCGCGGAATAGTTATAGCATCATCTCTAAACTTCAGCCTAAAGTCTGATGACGAAAGAACTGCGATTGTAAATCAGTTTCAAGACTTTTTGAATTCTTTGGACTTCTATGTACAAATTTCTATTCAGTCACGTAGGTTGGATATACGGCCTTACTTAGCGTTATTGGAGGAAAGATACAAGGAACAAGTAAATGACCTGATGAAAATCCAGACGAGAGAATATATAGACTTCATAAAAAAGTTTACTGAAAGCACGAACATAATGACAAAAAGCTTTTTTATTGTTGTTCCGTATGATCCAGCATTAGTAAATATTAAAGGTGGTATTGGTGGAGTTGGAGCAGATTTATTTAAGAAAAGATCTGCGAACGAGGAGATTGAAAACAACCGGACATCTTTCGAAGAAAACAGAACTCAACTAGAACAAAGAATATCAGTGATAGTCCAAGGTTTATCCAGATGTGGGATTAGAGTTGTTAAGCTGGGAGAAGAAGAGGTGATAGAATTGTTTTATAAGATATTCAATCCTGGGGATACGGAGAAGCCGATTAAGTCACAATAAAACTATGGGCATATTTGATTTTTTAAAAAAGAAAGAAGAACAACAGATATCAACCATACTTCCACAAGCGATTTATGATTCAGGTGCTTTGGAGCTCAAAGATATTATTGCTCCTAGTGCGTTGGAAGTTACACCAAAACAGGTGAATCTAGGTGAGAAAATACTAAGAAGCTTTTTTGTTATTTCATATCCTAGATTCCTAACTGAAAACTGGTTTGCGCCGATTATCAACCTAGACAAGGTATTTGATGTCTCTATATTTATCGAGCCAATAGAAACAGCTGGAGTATTAAGAACCTTTCAAAAGAAAGTAGCTGAGGTACAAAGTCAGATAAACACAAGAGAGGCAAAGGGGTTGGTAAGAGACCCTATGCTAGACACAGCATACCAAGATCTTGAAAACCTACGTGACCAACTACAGCAAGCTCAAGAAAGACTGTTTGATGTTGGGTTATATATAACACTATATGCAAATTCAGAGAATGAGCTTGATAAAATAGAATCCGAAGTTAAATCCATACTTGAAGCTAAATTAGTATATGTAAAACCAGCACTTTTCCAACAAGAACAAGCTTTCAAAACAACCATCCCTCTTGGAACAGACGGGCTCAAAGTTTATAGCAAGCTAAACTCTTCACCACTATCATCACTCTTTCCATTTGTCTCTTTTGACCTAACATCAGACAAGGGCATACTTTATGGTATAAACCGCCACAACTCTTCGCTCGTGTTATTCGACAGATTTTCACTTGAAAACTACAACTCCATCACTTTTGCAAAATCAGGTTCTGGAAAGTCATACATGACCAAAATAGAAATACTTCGTACTTTGATGTTTGATACAGATGTAATTGTTATAGATCCAGAAAAAGAGTATGAGTACCTAGCAGAGGCTGTGGGTGGAAGATACTTCAACATATCACTTAATTCCGAACATCATATAAATCCATTTGAACTTCCAGCTGCTGGTGAAGGGGAGTCATTTTCTAGTGTTTTGCGATCAAACATAATCAACCTCGTTGGTCTCTTTAGAATTATGATGGGAGGTCTTACTCCAGAAGAGGATGCTATTATTGACCGAGCTATAACAGAAACATATGCGCTTAAAGACATAACTGCTGACTCTAACTTTGAAAACGTCGAGCCTCCTTTAATGTCAGACTTTGAACTTGTACTATCTGGAATGGAAGGAGGGGATTCTCTGGCACAGAGACTAACAAAATACACACGAGGAACTTGGGCAGGTTTTATCAACAAACCTTCAAATGTTGATATAAACCAAAAGTTCATTGTTTTTTCTCTTCGAGACATGGAAGACGAGCTGAAACCGATAGCCATGTACATAATCATGCACTACATATGGAACATGATTCGAAAGAAACTTAAAAAGCGACTTTTGGTAATTGATGAGGCTTGGTGGATGATGAAATCAGAAGACACAGCTTCATTCTTGCTTTCATTGGCAAAAAGAGGAAGAAAATATTATCTAGGTTTGGCCACAATCACTCAAGATGTGGACGACTTTATGAAATCTCCATACGGAGTACCGATTATAACCAACTCTTCTATACAGATACTGTTAAAGCAGTCTCCAACGTCCATAGATAGGCTACAGCAAACCTTTAACCTGACAGATGAGGAAAAGTACCTGCTTCTAGAGTCAGATGTTGGTGAAGGTATATTCTTTGCTGGTTTGAAACACGTTGCCATAAAAATCATCGCCTCTTATACAGAAGACCAGATTATTACTTCAGATCCATCACAGATACTGTCTATAAAAAAAGCTAAAGCTGATTTGGAACAAAGTTCGTAGTATAATATCCTCATGAATGAAAGTAAGATCAAAGATACAACTGCTTTTTTGATAATATTTACCGCTCTTTGTTTCGATGGCGGACAAGCTATTTTAGGTTGGGTTCCAATAGTTGGAAATATTTTAGCTGATTTTTTAAGCATATTCGCATTTTTCACATTCTCACTGTGGTTTTATATGTATGGAATAGAAATGCTGACACCAAAGAGACTTATGTCAATGATTGGGGGAGGTGTTATAGAGATGATTCCGTATTTGAATTTACTACCAGCATGGACTATGGTCGTGGTTTACCTTATTGGCACAACCAAAATCCAAGAACTTGCCAACAAACATCCGACATTAGCCAAGGGAGCTATTATTGCTGGATCAACTATTAAAAAAATAAATAATCGTATACCCAATACACCGTTTATTGATAAAGAATAATCCTAAGTAGTTTGTGTGTATAAATACGGTTTATACACGATTCATTGTGTTACAATTAATCGTAATGAAATACTATTTTTTAAGCCTCATTTTAGTGTTGTTTACCATATTTATTCCAAATAAAGGTTTTGCGCAATTCAATCAGTATTCTCAAGACATAGACGTCTCTTTTGTACCAGCAAATCCAGGACCAAATACTAAAGTCTATGCGAGTCTTGAGAGTTATTCAGTTGATCTAAACTCGAGCACTATCGTGTGGTCTATAAACGGAAAAGTTGTAAAAGACTCGACAGGAGGAAAGGACTTGAGCTTTACAACTGGTAACACTGGCACAGTAACGCAGGTAACTATCAAAACCACAGACTCTTTGGGCCAAACTATAGTTAAAAATTTTAATATTCTTCCATCTAGTGTAGATATAATTTGGCAAAGCGATAGTTCAGTTCCTCCATTTTACAAAGGTAAAGCAATGTTTAGTCACCAAAACAACATATCTTTTATTGCTGTTCCACATATAACTTACTCAGGGAAGGAGATTTCTGCCTCAAATCTTGTTTACACATGGAAACGCAACGGAAGTGTAGTAGAAGATGCTTCAGGTTATGGAAAAAACGTATACTCTTTTACTGGATCTCTCATTTCACGTCCATTGGATATAGAAGTTGAAGTTTACTCACCTAACACAAACTCAACGGCCTCCGGAAATACAAAAGTTTCGCCAATCGATCCTTTGGTTATTTTTTACAAAAAGAGCCCTCTATACGGAATAGAGCTACAAAGAAATATATATTCTTCAGAACAAATGTTGGAACCTGAGATAACAGTAGTCGCTGTTCCACTTTTTTTTGGAGTAAAACAATATAACGACAGAAGTTTGGTATATAAGTGGTCCATAAATGGAAAGCTAACAGGTGATGACACCTCTCAAAACACCCAGGTATTCCGTCCTGCAGAAGGGGTGAGTGGGAGTTCCCAAATATCGATATCAATAGAAAATACAAAAAAAATATTACAACTAGCCAAGAATAGTTTTAATTTAAGTTTTGATAATACAAATACACAATAAAATGACACTTGAAATCCGAAAAAATATTTTAAATACTTTTAAAAAAATCTGTTTTGTTTTTGTGTTAGGTGTGATTGTTATAGTTCCAAAATTCACATTTGCAGATCTAACAAACTACACAACACTGGTTTCTCTACCAGAAATCGGGGGTCAAACAAACTTTCAAGAATGGCTTCCAAAGGCTTTCAACCTAACCATAGGAATAGCTGTGGCACTAGCTTTTGTGATGATAACAATAGGTGGTGTGATGTATGCGACTTCTGATGCAATATACAGTAAAAGTGAAGGAAGGAAATACGTTGAAAACGCACTAATAGGTTTGCTTTTTGTTATTGGTGCTTACGTTATCCTTTACACAATCAATCCGGAGATTTTAAATTTCAACTTAACGATTGAATCTCCTCAAGTTTCAGCTCCAACTGGACAAACAACCACCACCACTTCAACAGGAGGAACTGTAGGAGGCTCAACACTAACAGATGCAGAGGTAAGATTACAATTCTCTTCTGGAGTAACAGCTAGACCTCAGTGTCAACCAGGAGGAACAACATCTGGTTGTACAAGTCTAGTTGGCGTTCAACAGGTTGCAATAAATGGAATAAACGGCTTACAGGCGACTTGTAACTGTAATATCACAATAACTAGTGGAACTGAGGGAAAACACACAACTGGCTCCGCACACTACTCTGGATTAGCTTTTGATTTTTTACCAAGCGCGGCATTAAAAACTGCCATAGTTGGGCCAGATGCCCCAGCAACACTACCAGCATGTTTTGTTCCAATAAACAGGGGACCAGTTGTTGGAAGATATTTATGGGAACCAAAAGGGTCATATTGTGGTGGTGAAGTTGCATCAACAGCTGATCATTGGCATGTAACATATTAAACTATATGTCTAAAAAAAATATTTTTATAATAATATCTGTGATACTTGGACTACTATTGATTAGTCTTGTTGGATATTATTTTGTGCTTAAATCCAATAACACAGACTCTTCTGGAGGAACAACATCAATATTCAAAAGTTTCTTTCCATTTGGTGGCGATGGAGGACAAAACTCGAACACCCCAGATAATAACCAACCAACCGAAACAGCAACAACAACCACAGAAACTCCTCCAATAGTGTTTGATAAAAAACTTAGACAGATATCCCTAGAGCCAGTTGCTGGTGCTGGGATGCTGGATACAAAAGAGGGAACAGTTCTACGCTATATAGAAAAGGCTACTGGTCATATATATGAGACTGAGCTCTCCTCCTCAAAAACAGCGAGGATATCTAACACAACAATACCTGTTGTATATGATGCTATCTGGGGGGACAATAACACTTCTATCATGGCTAGGTACCTAGAGGAAGATAACCAGACAATAGACACTTACTCTCTGATTGTTAAAAATACCAGCACCACTACAGAAAACACTACGACTGGAATACTTTTTCCAATCAACACTACCGACTTATCAGTCTTCGGATCAAAAGTTTTCTATATATTAAACGATAGCCAATCTTCAGATGGATATATATCGAACTTTGACGGTAGTAAAACTGCAAAGATATGGAGTTCAAAAATAAAAGAACTTACATCTCAATTTGTAAACTCAAAAACAGTAGCACTAACAACGAACCCAGCTCCTAACGTTCCTGGTTATATGTACTTTGTAGACACAACAAACGGACAGGTAAGAAAAATACTTGGTGATATAAATGGTCTTTCTGGCAACGTAAATAGTGATGACACTCAAGTCTTGTACGTTAGCCAAACTAGCTCGTTAAAAATGTACTTATTTGATATAAAAACAAATATTACTTCACTAATAACACCAGAAACTTTTCCAGAAAAATGTGTCTGGAGCAAAAAAGAGAAAGGTGTTGTTTATTGTGCCGTTCCAAAACAAAAACTCTCTGGAGAGAGCCTAACATCATGGTATCTAGGTTTTGCTAGCTTTGATGATTATGTATGGAAGTTTGATACAACCAATAACACAGCAAGTGTTATCCTTGATGCTTCTAAAGAAGCTGGTCAAAGAGTAGATATAATGAAACCAATCCTATCAGAAAACGAACATTACTTAGTATTTATCAACAAAATTGATAATACACTTTGGAGTTTAGACCTTCTCAAAAACTAAACCACTAGTGTGTGTCTGTGATACTTCCTTCTTATATAAGCTTCTTGTGTGATTGCAAAAATATTACTTGTTATTAGGTAGAGAGCAACAGCAGATGAAATAGTGTAGGCAATAAATGTCATTAGAATAGGGAATGCATACTTCATTTGCAAATTCATAGCCTTTTGAAAATCTCCTTGGGCTACAGTTTCTTCTTTTGTTGTGGGATTTGAGGCCAAGCTAATTTGTAGATAGGTCGTTATTCCAGCAATAATAGCCAACAGGATGCTTTTTTCAGATATATTCACTAGATTGAGGAAGACCATGTTAACACTCTCTGGAGCCGACACAAAAGAATACAAAATAGCCGTGTTTATGACGGGCAAACCTGATTTTATAAAGACCCTATATAAACCAATCAATATGGGTAGTTGTATTATAAGTATAAAAATACCAGCAAATGGATTTATTCCTTTCTCTTTGTAGTATTCAAACTGTTTTCTAGACTGTTCCTCTTTATTATCCTTGTACTGTTCTTTTATCAAAGCTAAATCTTTTTCTGCACTTTTCATCTCTAACTGAGACTTTGATGCTTTAACAGAAAGAGGTAAAATTATTATTTTTACAACTATTGTAAAAATAATAATGATCACACCTGCATCAAAGAAGGGTAGTAGATCCATTAATAAAATAAGTCCGTTGTATAGTGGTGCTGATATAATCAGGTGAAAAAATGATGACATTTGGTTATTCTAACACATGTGATTCTGAAAGTAACTTAGCTACTTCTGTTTCTATTGTTTTAAGTCTTGTTGGTATTAGCCCTTTTTTGTATACAAAAAATAAGTAATAACCTGGTTTGATAGATTTTAATACCGGTAATACAGCCTGATAACCCCGTCTTCTGTATTTGTTTCTATCCACTGCTTTTTGACAGACTTTTTTTGATACAGAAAAAGCGATTTTAGATCCAACATTAGCCATATTTATAGGCATTTTTGCCACATAAAGCAAAAAACCACTAGAATTAAACCTGAGTCCTGTTGATAGTATGAGTGAAAATTCCTTTCTTTCAATTCTTCTATCTTTTGAAAGCATTAGTCTAGGGTTTACTTAGCAACTGTTGTAACAGCCTTTCGTCCCTTTCTTCTTCGTCTAAGGAGTGTGTTTCTACCTGTTTTTGTTCTACTTCTAACCAAAAAGCCGTGTGTTTTTGCTCTCTTTCTTTTTTTAGGTTGATATGTTTTAGACATTTGTTTATTTTAGTGGTGAAGAATTTATCTAAACCGCTTATACACATATTATTAACATATCTCTGGCTTTTTAACAAGTACTATCTTTTTTCCTTTTCTATATAATATGTTTCATGATGGATAACAAAAAACTTTGGGATAGTGTGTTGGTTGAGATGGAGTTAACTTTATCTAAACCAAACTTCAACACTTGGTTCAAAGATACATCTATCGCTAAACAAGAAGATGGTGCTGTATATCTGAGTGTTCCAAATACGTTTGTTCAAGATTGGTTGGGGAGTAAATTCCACAATCAAATACTTAAGGCACTACGTTCACTCTCTGGAACAATTCAATCACTTCATTATGTAATATCAAAAGAAGACCAGAAAGAGAAGCCAAATCAAGAAAAGCTAATACAACAAACAAAAGAGCTTCCTATTGCAGATACTTATATCAATAAAGATGACAACCTAAACCCAAGATACACTTTTGAGTCTTTTGTTGTTGGACCTTTCAATGAGTTTGCACATGCTGCTAGCCAAGCGGTTATTAAAAAACCAGGAATTGTTTATAACCCATTGTTTATATATGGTGGAACTGGTCACGGAAAAACTCACCTCATTCAAGCAGTGGGGAATCATCTTAAGAATTCAAACAGGAAGGTGTTTTACACTACATCTGAAAAATTTTCACAAGAATATGTTAACGCTCTTCAATTAAATAAGCCTAACTTCTTTAAAGAGAAGTATAGAAAATATGATGTTCTTATTATGGACGATATCCAGTTTTTCTCTGGAAAAATGAAAATTCAAGAGGAACTTTTCCATTTATTCAACCATTTATACGACAATAATAAGCAGATAATATTTTCATCAGATAAACACCCTGGACTAATACAGGACCTAGAGGATCGTCTAAAATCACGCTTTAGTGCTGGTATGATAGTTGATATACCAACACCAGACAACGAATCTAGAGCTGCGATAATAAGGACTAAATCTTCTTCAAGCCAATATCCTTTATCAAAGGAGGTTATAGACTACCTAGCTTACTCAATAACAGGGAACATAAGAGAGCTTGAGGGAATTATAAATTCAATTACCTGCCAGTCAGACCTTAAAGAAAGAGAGTTAACCTTAAATGAAGTAAAGAATTTTGTAAAAAACAACACAAAACCTAAAAAATTAGTTTCAACAAAGGAAGTTGTAAAGACTGTTGCTGAATTTTACAACATAGAAGAACAGCAGGTATATGATAAAACGAGAAAGAAAGAGATTATTAAGCCGAGGCAGATAATTATGTATATATTAAGAGAAGATTTTAATATCTCTTATCCTGCTATTGGAGAGAAGTTAGGTGGTAGAGATCACACTACTGTAATGCACTCATGTGAAAAAATTAAAAATGATATGAAGGCAGACGAAACTTTGGTTCAAGAAATAAATCAGCTACGCTCTATATTTGTATAGATTTTAGTCTAATTTGACTATATATATAGAATATAACATATATTTATTTAGTTGGTGTCTGGGTAAAAAACTGTGTATAGTGTGTATATAAGTTCATTAAAATTACATTAAATCCTGTTTATTAGAAATTTAAAACTTTCAATAAACAAGAGTTTTCCACACTTTTACCACAGTTATCCACATGAATAAATGGTGAAATATGGCTAATTATAAGGATATTTTAAAGTAATCCAGATATATAGAGGGGTAATAGTAGTAGATTTCTTAAATATATAAAAAGAATAAAATTAATACTATGAATATAGAATGCATAAAAAATAAGCTAGCATACGCTGTTTCTAAAGCAGAAAGAATAACTGGGAAGAATATAACTCTTCCAGTTTTAGCTTGTATTCTTTTAGAGGCAGAAAATTCAACACTTACTATAAAATCTACTAATTTAGACCTTGGTTTGGAAATTACAATTCCTGTTAAAGTTATCAAACCTGGAAAAGTAGCTGTTTCTGGATCAGTTTTATATAACTTTATATCTAATATTACAAACGATAAAAATGTTATGTTAGAGGTTGTTGATGGTAATTTAAAAGTATCAACTAAACACACGGAGTCTTTGATTAAAGCTTTTCCAGTTGATGATTTTCCAAATATTCCAAAAGTAAACAGTGATAAACCATTTACATTTAATGTTCCAAATCTTATAAAAGGTTTTAAATCAGTAATGTATAGTTCTTCAGTTTCAACAATACGACCAGTTTTATCTAGTATTTTACTAGCCTCAGAAGAAGATAGTGTAGTTTTTGTTGCAACAGACTCATTTAGATTGGCTGAAAAAAGAGTTAATACAAAGAAACATAAAGAATTTAACCAAATATTAATACCTTTTAAAAATGTTGGAGAAATAGTTAAAACCTTAGAAGATATTAAAGACGATGTAAATGTTTATTTAAATGAAAATCAAATAGCGTTTTCATTTGGAGATATCTATATTACATCTAGAGTTATTGATGGAGTTTTTCCTGATTACAAACAGATTATTCCAAAAGATATAAAAACAGAAGTTACTTTATTAAAACAAGATTTTTTAAGTAGTTTAAAGATATCAAATATTTTTTCAGATAAATTCAGTCAAGTTACTTTTTTTATCTCTCCTAAGGATAAGGTTTTTAGAATCACAACAAAGAATATGGATATAGGAGAAAATGTTAATAATCTAGATGCTGTTATAAAAGGGGAAGAGATATCTATTAGTTTTAACTATAAGTATATAATTGATTGTTTCCAATCAATAGATACTGATTCAGTTACTTTATTGTTGTCAGATAACAGTAGGGCTATGATAGTGCAAGGCATAAATGATAGGTCATTCACATACCTAGTTATGCCAATGAATAAGTAAAAATCTTCCAAATCACACTTTTCTGCTTTGTTGTTGTTCAATTTTATTCATTCACCGTACGTTAGAGTACGGCTCAATCATAAAATCTCCAACGCCTAGCATCTAAGGTAATTTAAAAGATTTTAAAAAAATATTATGTTTAATATAGATAAATATCTTCAAAAGTTTTCAAAAGGAATATCTAATCTAGAGTTTAATAAAAGTAAAATTATTGAAGTTATAAATAAATACACAAATATTAATATAGATAAATCAAAAATCGAGATAAAAGACTATAAAATATTTATAGAAACAAATGCAGTAGGGAAGAGTCAAATTTTTATAAACAAAAATAAAATACTAAACGAGATAAACTCATTTACAGATACCAAGGTGGTAGATATTAAGTAATTAAACAAAGATAAGGTCTCTATTGGAAACCGTTTTGAGTTGCCCACACTCTAACAGAGTATTCCCAATGATCAAACTGTGAATCAAGACTTGGAAATGTTGGCTGTGGGCCTCTAGGATCATCCTTGTTGACCCAATACAGTATTGAGTGTACTCCACCAGACAATGTTTCTGTTTGAGGAACATTAGGGTCAAAAACTGGTTGATTGGTTATACTAGAAATACCTCCTTGCCACTTTCCACGTAAAACTGGTTTTATACTATAAGAGTCTTCAATTTGAGGTTTGTTAAAGCTGTTATTTGGGTCATATTTCATAACTTCTTCCATAAAAGCTCTCCACATAGGAGCAACTATAAGTCCTGATACTTTCTTTGCCATAGGAGTATTGTCGTTGTTACCAGCCCAAGTTCCAACAACAATGTCTGGTGTGTATCCAATAATCCAAGCATCTTTATAATTGTTGGTTGTACCAGTTTTTACTGCTACATCATGACCAGGGAAGTATATTGATGAATTAGATCCATATAATGGTGTTCTTGCTACATTATCGTTTAATATATCAGAAATTTTTCTTGCAGCTTCAGGGTCTAATACTTGTGAAGGTTTTAGAGAGATTTCCTCTAATGTTTTTCCGTCCTTATCTTCTACTTTAAGTATGGCTGTATAAGGATTTCTAACTCCTTCTGTGGCAAAAACTCCATATGCTGAAGTCATATCAAGTAATGAAACTTCACCACCTCCAAGAACGAGAGTAAGTCCGTATTGGTTTGCGTCTCCAAGGTTATTAATACCCATGTTCTCAGCTAAATTTATAGAGTCTTTTACCCCTGCAAGATAGAGAGCCTTTACAGATGGAACGTTGATTGATTGTGCCAAAGCCTCCCTTAATGTCATTGGACCTCTGAATTTATCATCGTAGTTACCAGGGGAGTAGCAACCATTATCACTAGTAAAGTTGTCAGAAGTACATTTTGCAGAAAATTGTGTTGGAACATCAAAAAGGACTGTTTCTGGTGTATAACCTTTTATAAATGCTTCAGCATAAACGAATGGTTTGAAAGTTGAACCTGGTTGTCTGTGAGCAAGAGTTACATTAAATTGACCATCAATTTTTGTGTCAAAATAATCCCTTGATCCAACCATGGTAAGTATTCCTCCAGTTTTAGGATCCAGAGCAACAAAAGCATCGTTTGAACCATTAAAGTTCTTTTCATTTGATTCAGCAAATTGTTTTGCTATAGCTTCAGCCTTTGCTTGAAGCTCGTAGTTTAGAGTTGTTATTACTTTTAAACCACCTTGTTCTAAAACATCTACACCGTATTTTTTTTCAAGATAATCTTTAACAAACATAACAAAGTGTGGAGCCTTTATTCCTATACTGGATTGAGGTAGAAAATCTACTTTTTCGGCTACAGCAGCGTCGTACTCTTCTTTTGTTATTTTTCCATCATTTAACATTGCTTTTAAGACCAAGTTTTTTCTTTGATCTAGTTGTTCTCTGTGAGATCCATAAGGTGAGTAGTATGTCGGGGCTTGTGGTAGGGCAGCGAGATATGCTGCTTGAGCAATACTTACTGAGCTAGATGTTGTTGCAAAATAAGCTTGGCTTGCTTCTTCTACTCCATATATAGTGCCACCATACGGATTTTCATTTAAATACATAGACAGTATCTGATCTTTAGACAACATTTTTTCTAGCTTTAGGGCTAAAACTAACTCCTTTAATTTTCTTGCCGGGCTTTTATCGTCTACCAAAAGCGATTTTTTAACTACTTGTTGGGTAATAGTTGATCCTCCTTGTGTGAAATCAAGTGTGAGTATGTCTACAATAACTGCTCGTAATATAGATGTTGGTTTAACACCATGGTGGGTATAAAAAGTTTTATCCTCTATAGATATTGTTGCATCCTTTATGTGTTGGCTAATATCCTCAATAGGTACTATTGTCCTTTTTGCTTTGTGATAAACGTCATATAAAAGTATTTTCCCTGTATTGTCATAAATTTTTGTCGATTGACTGACTTTGCGTTCCTCGATCGTGTCTAGTGATGGTATTTGGAATGTTGATACCCAAATAAGCATTATTCCAGCTAAAATAACGCCACAGGAAAACAAGAAAACAACTAAGTTTCTTAATCCGTGCTTTCTAAAAAAGTTTTTATTCATGTCTCGTATTTTACCATATTTATGGTAAAGTAATAATATGTTTTGGTCTTCAAATAAAAATACTATAGAGATAAATAAAGATAAGATAGAAGAACTACTTGAAAGGGGAGTTGATGAAGTTATTGATAAAAAATCTTTAGAAAAGAAACTTTATTCTGGAAAACAGCTTATAGTGAAACTTGGTATTGATCCAACAAGTCCAAATATTCATATTGGCAGATCTATTCCATTACTAAAGTTAAAAGACTTTCAAGATTTAGGACACAAGATAGTTTTTATTATAGGAGATTTTACTGGAGTAATCGGTGACACTTCTGATAAAGAGAGTGAGAGACCTATGCTTTCTGTAGATGATGTGAAAAAGAATATGGCAAACTACATCACTCAGGCTGGGAAAATCATTGATATAAAAAAATGCGATATTAGATATAACAGTGAATGGCTATCAAAAATAAGTTATGAGGATTTGGGAAAACAAGCGGATGTTTTTTCATTGAGCGATTTTATATCAAGAGAAAATATAAAAAAAAGACTAGATAGTGGCAAAAGAGTTTCCTTAAGAGAGTTGTTGTATCCACTCATGCAAGGTTATGACTCTGTAGCAATTAAAGCAGATGTCGAGCTCGGGGGAACTGATCAGAGGTTCAACCTTTTAGCGGGTAGAGAACTACAGAGATTATACAAACAAGAACCACAGGATATTTTAACTAATCCACTTGTAGAAGGTTTAGATGGACGAAAAATGAGTTCTAGTTGGGGTAATACCATAAACTTGTTAGATAATCATTTTGATATGTTTGGGAAAGTTATGTCACTTTCTGATGATTTGATAATAAAATACTTTAAATTAACTACTCGGGTGCCAATGTCTAAAATCGCCGAGTTTGAAAAAAGTCTAAATTCTGGAGAAAATCCAAGAGATATAAAAGTTCAATTAGCTAGTGAGATTGTTAAAATGTATCATAGTGAAAAATTGGCCACCGAAGCAAGAGAAAATTTTGAGAACACCTTTTCGAAAGGTGGTGTACCAGAGGATGTTATAGAAGTAAGTATAGCCAAAGGCACTAAACTAGTAGATATTCTTATTGAACAAAAAACTATAATCTCAAAAAGTGAGTTCAGAAGGTTGATCTCTGAGGGAGCTGTAACTAATATGGAAAATAGTAAGAAAATAGAAAATGCAGATACAGAAGTTGAAAGTGGAACTTATAAGGTTGGTAAAAGAAGGTTTATAAAAATAAAAGTCTTATAAAAAACATCTCAGGATTCTGAGATGTTTTTTTCTTATATTCCGTATTCGTTGTCTTTGTCGTCCATACTATCATCATCCTCAGCCTCCTCCTCATCTAATACTTTATCAATTGTAACTGTTTCATCATCAACCAAAAGCGGATCTACGATTTCTGGTTCATGAGGTAAGCCATCGTCTAGATCCAGGTCGTCATCATCGATTGACCCTCCCTTACTAGCTTTTTTAGGATCAAAATCTACATCAAATTCATTTTCATCTTTTTGCTCATCATCCATGTTTTTTATATTTGGACTATTTTATAATTTTACTATAAATGGTCATATGACCACCGCTCGCTTTTAGCGATTGTTTTTTTATAGATTTTCCATATTTGTACCAGATTGTCATTTTTTTGCAAACTATAGTTATTCACTTTTTTGTGGATAACTTAGTGGTTGTGAGTTTCAATTGTTTTTTTGCTCCAAATCTGTATAGTAACACTATGTTTATAGATGAACTAACTTTGAATATATGGGCAGGGAAGGGTGGTGATGGTATCGTTTCGTGGCGTCACGAAAAGGGTATAGATCATGCTGGACCTGGTGGTGGTGATGGTGGTAGAGGCGGTAACGTCTATATAAAAGGCGTTAGAGATATCGGTCGTCTTTCAGAGTACAAGTTCGTCAAAGATCTAAAGGCAGAGGATGGTGAAGCTGGCAAGGGGAATTTAATGCACGGCGCATCTGGAAAGGACTTAACTATTGAACTACCTATTGGTAGTGTAGTTAAGCATATTGAAACAGGAGAGGAAATCGAGGTTTTGGATGAAGAGCCTATTTTTTTCTTAAAGGGTGGTTGGGGTGGTTACGGGAACGATCATTTTAAAGGCCCAGCAAATCAACGTCCACAAGAGTTTACGTTAGGTAAGCCAGGCCAAGGTGGAGAATTTTTTATTGAATTAAAACTAGTTGTCGATTTAGGGTTAGTTGGTTTACCAAATGCTGGTAAATCCAGTCTTTTAAATAGTATTACAAATGCAAAGGCTAAAGTTGGAAATTATCAGTTTACAACATTAACCCCAAATCTTGGAAGTTTGTATGGTTATGTTATTGCTGACATACCAGGCCTTATTGAGGGTGCGGGAGAAGGAAAGGGTCTAGGCTATACTTTTCTCAGACATATATCTAGAACAAAAATGCTTTTGCACTGTATATCTTGCGAGCACGATAATCTAATGGATGTTTATAATACAGTTAGAAAGGAACTAGAAAAATACGACAAAAGTCTTTGTGATAAACCAGAAGCTATTCTTTTTACAAAAACAGATCTTATAGATGAAAAGACTTTAAATGAACACATTAAGCTTTTTTCAAGTTTAAATAAGCAAATCTTCACACTCTCAATCATAGATGATTCATCTGTTAAAAATTTAAGTGACTCGTTAGTAAAAATACTTAAAAACTTATAATATTAATTGTATGGAAGGTTATAAAATAACTGTAGGTTTAGAGATTCATGCTGAACTAAAGACAGCGAGTAAGATGTTTTGTGGGTGTAAAAACTCACCAGATGAAGGTTCTCCCAATGAATACACCTGTCCTATATGTTTGGGTAACCCAGGAACACTACCTGTTATAAACAAAGAAGCCGTAAGAAAGGTGCTTATGGTTGGCACAGCCTTGGATGGAAGACTTGCTGATTTCACTGAGTTTGATAGAAAAAACTACTTTTATCCAGATATCCCAAAAGGATATCAAATAAGTCAGTATAAATATCCACTAGTCTCAGGAGGCTCTCTGGCTGGTATAGCGTTGACTCGTATTCATTTGGAGGAAGATACAGCAAAGTCTACTCACGATACACCTGGTGTCAGTTTGGTTGATTTTAACCGTGCTGGTGTGCCGCTTATGGAGCTAGTTACAGAACCTGTTATCCATAACTCAGAAGAAGCAATGAATTTTGCAAAAGAGCTTCAACTATTACTTCAATACCTTGGTGTGTCAGATGCTAATATGGAAAAAGGAGAAATGCGTGTCGAGGTTAATATCTCAGTTTCTAAAAATGATACTTTCGGAACGAAAGTGGAAGTTAAAAATATAAACTCGTTCAGAGCAGCAGGAAAGGCAATTGATTTTGAATTTGCGCGGCAGACAGCGTTAACAGAAAAAGGGGAGAATGTGATTCAAGAAACTCGTGGATGGGATGAAAATAAAGAAATAACTTTTTCTCAAAGATCAAAGGAGAATGCACACGACTACAGATATTTTCCAGATCCAGATTTGCCAAAAATAGTCCTATCTGAGATTCCAGAATTATCATTTGATAATTTAAAAAAGACGTTACCTGAGCTTCCGTCTCAAAAACGAACTCGTTATGAAAACGAGTTTGGTTTGAAACCTGCTGATATAGAAACATACATAAACAACTTTGAGGCAGGAAAGTTTTTTGAAGATGTTTCGGTAAGTATATCTGGTTTTGGTGGGGAAGCAGTACGGCTTGCATCCAACTACATCATTTCAGATGTTATGGGTTTGGCAAAAAATTCTGGTTTAAATTTTACTTTGGGTGGAGTATCAAAAGATACATTTTCTAAATTAATTAAAATGATTGTTGATGGCGATCTGTCATCAAGAGGTGCAAAAGATATATTAAAAATAATGTTTGAGGAAGGTGGTGATCCAGAGTCGATAGCAAATAAAAATGGATTGATACAGAAAAGCGATATTGAAGAAATTAAAAAACTAGCAGATAAAATAATTGAGTCCAATCCAAGTGTTGTAGAAGAATATAAAAATGGTAAAGACTCGTTACTCCAATTCTTTATCGGTCAGGGAATGAAGGAAACCAAGGGATCAGTTAATCCAGAAATATTAAAAAAAGTGATTCTAGAAATGCTAAGTAAATAAAAAACAAAAAAACTTCACACAACAGGTGAAGTTTTTTGGTACAAAACCAGTGTTGACAATATGTATAAACTGTATTTTGTTGCAGTAAAAAAATATTTCAATAATTCATTAAAATTACATTACTGTTGAAAATGAGAGGGTATAAAGAGTCAAAATTTGGGACTAAAATTTACACCAATTATGCTAGCTGAAAAGTACTGTAATACATCTTTCTGTGGTTATACTTCAAATAATTTAATTCATAACCAACTTTCATCTTAAAAAATAAATTGACTAATAATATAGGAAATAGATTGATAAACTTTCATAAACATTGATATTTAAATAATAACGTCTATAAAAAAGTATCAAGGTTAATTAGTTAGAGTATCAACAAATTCAAACTTTGATTATATCAGTTTTATTGACCATAAATTTCAGTTTCTTGATATTCCGTCCTACTATTCTGTAGATAAATTTTGTATATGGTTTAAACACCTCTTTTTACAATTACCGATTCTTGTTGTTTTATTGTTGAAATTTGATCCGAGATTTCATTAATTTATTTATCTCGTTTGTCCGAGAAATTGTTTGTTATCCACACATTTTTCTACTTTTAGCTCATCTTGAAAGATATAATTTCAGCAATGGGTTCAGATTTATTTTTTGAAAATAAAAAGTACATTCCAGTTAGAGACGCTAGCGCTCTTACTGGCTATTCAAAAGACTACATTGGTCAGCTTTGCAGGGCTAACAAGATAGATGCAAGGAGAATTGGCAAGGTTTGGTACGTCTGTGAGACTTCAATTTTGAATTATGTTCCTAGCTCAAAGGAGGTTTTAGTTGCTGAAATTCCAGATATTCAAACTGAGACAAATACTCCCGTTTCTTTGCCTGTAGAAAATGGAATTATATCAAGCGTACGCTCATTATCTCGGATAGGTTTTGCAATATTTTTGGGTGCTCTATTTCTATCAAGTTCATTGTTGCTAAGTTATACAGGCATAACTTCTGTTGCTTTTGAACAGATGGCAAGGGTTAGAAATGGATTTGCTACATTGTCTAAAATATCTCAGACTGCTTCAGTCGCTGATTCTGTTAGTTCTAGTTTAAATCCAATTGATCACTCTGGTGTTGTTGTTTATGAGACCGTAAATAGTTGGTTTGAAAGTAATGTTTACTCTCCAATCGCTGGTTTGTTCAAGAAAAATAATACTACTAATATTTATGTAACAAAAAACAGTACTCCAAAAGTCACAATTCCAGTTGCTACCGCTACATCTTCTCAGACAACAAAATCAACAGATGTTAAGCCGAACCCATCTGTTGTTGCCACTGTTCCAACAAAAGTTGTAAACAACACACAAGTTATTGAAAGAATAATTGAAACTACATCTTCAGGATTAACCAGTGAAGAGTTGGAGCGAAGACTTCAAATACTAAATAACGATATTATGTCTAAGTTTTATTCACTCTCTACCGGAAATGGTGGAAGTGTTACAAACATATATCAACAAATTGCTCAAAGTCAGAGAATTGACCAGCTAACTAATACATTAATAAATAATCCAACTATTAATGGTGGAACGATTACAAATACAGTTATAAATGCCGGTTCAATATCTGCAGGTAATTCTAGTTTTGGGACAACTTCACTTACAAATCTTTCTGTAACCAACACATCAACTTCTACTTTTGCTGGTGGAATTGCGGTATCTGATGGATGTGTCTCTGTTAACGGAGTTTGTTTGGGGACTGGAAATGGTGGATATAATTTAATCCAAGATGAAGGATCTGATTTGCCCACACAAGCGGTAATAAACTTTGTCGGAGGTGGAGTGATCGCTTCTGATTCTGGTTCTGTAACAACAGTTACCATAAATGGAACTTCATTTACGGGCGCAGCTAATTCTATAATTACAACAGATAATTCAGGTTCTCTTATTGCAACAGGAACGCAGCTAACTGTAGGTAATTTAATTTCAACCACTACTGCAAACTCTTACTTTAGAGGAAACCTTGGTATTGGTACGTCTTCTCCGTATGCGCCTTTATCAGTTGTTGGGCAAGTGGTCGCATCATATTTTACTTCTACTACTACAGCCACTTCTACATATGCTGGCGGCATACAGACTAACTCATTAAATGTAACTTCAACAATTGCGTCTTCTACATTCGCAAATGGAATAAATCTTTCAAGTGGATGTTTCGCAATAAACGGAACTTGTGTGAGTGGAGGAGGGGGTTCAGGAAACCTAACTTCAATTGGTCCAACAGGACAAACAACAGTGGGTCCTGATGTTATTTTTGCAACATCCACAAATGGAACTGATTTTACAATAACCGGATCAGGTTCAACTATTACATTTAATATTCCAACAGCGTCATCTTTAAATCGAGGGTTACTATCTACTTCTGACTGGGCATCATTCAATAATAAACAAAGTGCTCTAACATTTTCATATCCACTCCAAAATTCTGCAAACACTATTTCATTGGCGTTTGGTACAACCACATCAAATAACTGGGCTGGTCTACAGACATTTGCGTACTCATCATCAACATACGCATCATTCACTACAGCATCATCTACTCTAGCTTCTATCGGAACACTATCACTACCATCACTAACTACAGGATTCCTAGGAGTAGGAGCTAACGGTTCTACATACTCATTTGCTACATCTACTATCAAGACATCACAACTTACAAATGATGCTGGGTTTACAAACTACGCATTCCCATTCACAGTACAATCTGGCTACAACTCAACATCTACAGCTATCGGATTCAACGCTGGTCTATTCTCAACAGCGTCATCAACATTTGG
>CAZTQY010000003.1:7211-117624 GCA_964616425.1 uncultured Candidatus Saccharibacteria bacterium | reverse complement strand
GTTCTAATAATAATTTCTCAACCTATTAATTTTGTCGTGCTGTCGGATTTTTTCGTGCGCCTTCGCCTCAATCTGTCGGATTCTTTCTCGAGTCACTCCGAACTCCTTTCCTACCTCCTCGAGTGTATGAGTAACGCCGTCTACTAAACCATGTCGAAGTTCCAAAATTTTTCTCTCTTTTTCTGGAAGATCATTTAGAATTTCGCGAACTTGGTCGCCAATAATTCTTCTTGATGACTCCTGATCCGGAGAAAGTATTTTCTCGTCTGCCAAAAAGTCTCCGAGCTTACTTTTGCCATCATCCTCCTCACCTATCGGTGCTTCAAGTGAAAGCGTAGATTGATCGATTTTTTCAATAGTATAAACTTTATCAACAGACAGGTTCATCTCTGTTGCTATCTCCTCAGGCAATGGATCTCGTCCAAGGTCTTGTGAAAGTCTTCGAACAACTTGCTTATACTTTGCGATTGTTTCCACCATGTGCACAGGAACACGGATAGTTCGTGATTGGTCAGCTAGAGCACGAGTGATAGCCTGTCGTATCCACCATGTTGCGTATGTAGAAAACTTATAACCTTTTGTCCAATCAAATTTGTCTACAGCTTTGAACAAACCGAGGTTTCCTTCTTGAATAAGGTCGAGTAGTGTAAGGTCTGCACTTCTATTTGCGTATTTTTTTGCAATAGAAACCACAAGTCGAAGGTTCGCTCTAGCTAAAAGATTTTTTGCCTCTTCATCCCCTGCCTCTATTCTCTTTGCCAACTCTTTCTCCATGTTCCCAGAGATTAGTTGATACTGACCTATTTCTTTCAGATACATCTGGATAGAGTCATATGATCCTTCCCCACCTTTTCCGTATGTATATTTTTTTGAAACTAGTTCATCTGCAGGATTTTCCAAAAGTCCTCCGCCCTCCAAAACATCAACACCGCTCACAGAAAGCTTTTCATATAGTTCATCTAGAAAAATTATATCTTCTTCAACATGAGGAAACTCTTTTAGAATTTCATCATATGTTATATAACCTCTTTCTTTTCCTTTACCCAAAAGTCTTTCCATTCCCTGAGATTGTCTATCAGCAATCTTCATCTTTTGGCCCTTTTTTTCAATTACTGTTTTTGAAGCTCGCATAGCCAGAGAGGACTTGTTTTTCTTTTTTGCACGTATTTTAGGAACAACAATTTTCTTTTCCTTTTTAGTTTTACGCTTTAAATTTTTATTTGGAGTAGAAACCTTTTTCACTTTTTTTACCACCTTTTTTGTAGGCTTCTGTGACTTAGGTTCATTTTTTTTAGATTTTAATTTATTTTTCATAAGCGTTTTTAATTGTTTTGATTGTATTAATCCTCTGTGATATACGTTGACATTCCTCCATGAACTTTAGAACTTCTCCACTTTCCTTCTTTTGCTCTGCCTTCTGGAGATTTATCATTGCGAGAGAGAGTTCTTTCTTTAAATACTCTTCCTCCAGTGACACCAGTAACTCCTCTATATCTTTTTCCAAATTTGCTTTGTTGTTATAGTAACTCTCTGTTTCAAACAACAACAACTCTTTTTCATTTTCAAATATTTTTTCTAACTCCCCAAACCTATCTTTGAAAATCTCTTTAGCCCTATCTTCGACCTTCATCATATCTACAACTGAACCATCTGTTTTATTTTCTTCATTTTTCCCTTTTTGCCACAATATGATCCCGTAAACCCTCCTCTCTATCATATCCACCCGACTGCCAGGTGGTGAACCCTTAACCGGAGGACTACTGTAACCACTGGAACCGTTATTGATTTTTCGTAAGTCTTCCCACAAAGCTTCTTCATTTAGAAAAGTTTTTTTCTTTATAACGTTTATCCAGTGAGATTGGTCTGTTTTGTCTCTCATCTCTGCAATATACGGTAAGACATTTTTTCTTATTTCATGAGTCAAATCTTTTGGATCTAGATTTTTTGAAAGTAGAGTATCAATATAAAAATCTACAATTGATTTTGAATTTCTAAAACACTCTTTCAACTTTTCTGGATCTTCTTTTGCTAGATCTGCTGGATCTTTACCTTCTGGCATCTGGACCAACTTCAAATCCATTCCTAAAGACAAAGCAATTTTTGCGCTTCTGTCGGATGCATTAAACCCAGCAGAATCAGAATCAAAAGACATCATAACTCTCTCAGAAAGTCTTCGAAGTTTCTGTAGGTGCATCTCCGTTAAAGCTGTTCCAGAAGATGCGACTGTATTTGTGAGCCCAACTTGATGCATCATCACCAAATCCATCTGCCCTTCTACTAGTATCGAATAATCCTTTAGACGAATATCTTTCTTTGCTTTATCCAAACCAAAAAGTATTTCTGATTTATTAAAGAGTTCTGTTTCAGGTGTATTGAGATACTTTGGCGCATTTACCTGTGTTGAGCTTGTCGAAGCGTCATCAGTAACCAATATTCTTCCAGAAAATCCTACAACGCGTCCAGATGAATCTGCAATTCCAAACATTATTCTACCTCTGAAAGTATCATAATAAGATGCACGGATAGCTAATGCACCTTCCTTTTGTTTTATGAGACCAACAGCAAGCATGTCTTTTTCTGTTACACCTTTTGTTAGCAGATATTCGTACAGCTGTCTCCAATCTGCTGGGGCAAAACCAATTCTAAAGTTTTTTATGGTTTCATCGGTGAGTCCTCGATTATGTAGATAATCCAAAGCTTCAACATTCTCAGAAAGCTTTTTTTCAAAAAAGAAAACAGCTTTTTCCAAAACAGAAAACAGTCTTTCTTTTTCTGACTTCTCACCAGTCTTGTATTGTTCCAGTTCTACACCAGCACGATCCGCGAGAACCTTGAGCGAGCCAACAAAATCTAATCCTTCAAACTCTTGGACAAAAGTGAATATATCCCCCTTTGCCTGACAACCAAAACAATAATAACTACCCCTATCAGGAGATACGAAAAAGGAAGGCGTCTTTTCGTTGTGAAAAGGACACCTGCCTTTAAAGTTTGTCCCTGCTTTTTCCAGCTTTATATAAGAGCCGACAAGCGAGACAATATCTATCTTTGATTTTATTTGATCAACAGATGATGACATTTTTATTTTAGGAGAAACTATTATTAACTGATAGTTACTCAAATGGTTTACACCAAACGAGACTCGTATCAGAATTATTTAGTTGTATAAAGAACCTAGTACTGAGATTCAGTAATATTTCCTCTAGCCTCTCTCATATCAGCAATCATCTTTGCCTTTCTGCTTCCTTTGAAACCTGTTCCAGCTGGAATAAGTCGTCCAAGAATAACGTTTTCCATAAGTCCAGATAACTTGTCTTCACTTCCTCTAACTGAGTTTGAGATAAGAATTCTAGTTGTGTGCTGGAATGATGCAGCAGATAGGAATGACTGTCTAGATAGAGAAACTTCTGTGATACCCATAACTACTGGTTCAGATTTTGCCTCTTCTTTTCCTTCAGCCTTAAGCTTGTTGTTTTCCTCCAATAGGAACGATGCTTCTACAATATCTCCTGGAATAAACTGAGAATCACCCTGAGTTTTTACTTTTCTTCGAGAGAACATTTGTCGAACAATAGTTTCGATATGCTTTCGAGACACTGTCGCTCCTTGTAGTTCATAAGGTTTGTTGATTTCGTGGATGATATAGTCAATAGTTTTTTCTCTTCCTGCATATTTGAACAATTCATCTATATCTGCAGAACCATCTGTAATCATGTCTCCCTTTTTAACCTCATCGCCAACCTTTACAAGAACTGTTCTGTTTAGTGATGTTGAATACTCTATCTTGTCTTTGTTCTTTGCTCTGTCTTCCATTATAGGAGTAATAGAAATTATTTTTTCTTTATCAGTAACAATTATTTCTGAGATAGTTCCTGAAACTGAAGCCACCACTGCTGGGTTCTTTGGCTTTCGCTTCTCGAACAACTCCTCAACACGAGGCAAACCTTGAACAATGTCTCCTGAAACTGATGCAGCACCAGCGTGCTTTGTGTTCATGGTTAGCTGTGTACCAGGCTCTCCGATAGCTTGTCCTGCAACTGTACCAACCGCCTCCCCAAGCTCTACAATCTTGTTTCTACCAAGATCAACTCCATAACACTTTACACAAATACCATTTAGAGTTTTACATGAAAGTGGTGAGCGAACTGAAACTGACTGCACGTTTTGTGCCTCAACCTCTAGTGCATCTTTCTTTGACAATAGATGTCCCTTTTCAAATAGAACTTTTCCATCTTTAACAATATCTGCCGCTAGGAATCTTCCCTTTATGTGTTTTGCAATAGGAACCTCAACTCCTGAAATTGCATTTTTATCTATTGTTATTCCATCCTTTGTTCCACAATCTTCTTCAACAATAATAGTGTCTTGTGCCACAACGAACATCTTTCGAGTTAGGTATCCAGATTTTGCAGTGTTTAGAGCCGTGTCAGTTAGACCTTTTCGAGAACCGTGAGTTGTAATGAAATATTCAAGTGGTGTTAGACCTTCTTTTGAACAAGAAAGAATTGGGAATTCGATAGTTTCTCCGGCGTTGTTAGCAATCAATCCTTTCATTCCGGCCATCTGTGTAATGTTGAACATGGCACCTCGAGCTCCTGAGTTGATCATATCGATAACTGAACCATCTTTTGGAAGAGTTCCAGGCATCAACTTTTCGATCTCCGCCTTTGCTCCGTGCCAAATTTCTGTAACCATTCGGAGTCTTTCTTCCTTTGAAATAAATCCGTTGTTAAAGTTTTCGACTACAGCATCTGCCTTTTCTTTTGATTTAGCGAAAACTGCATTTCTTCCCTCTGGAACTATAATGTCATCAATACCCCATGTGATACCTGAATGTGTAGCGTATCGGAATCCGAAAGATTTGATCTTGTCGATAACTGGTGGAACATTTTCGATTCCGTATTTCTCAATCAAATCATCCACTAGTGCAGAAATTTTCTTTCTAGTTATTTCTGTATTTAGGAAAGTATAATCATTAGGCAAAACTGAGTTGAAAAGCAGTCTTCCTATTGTAGTTTCAAATATCTTTCCGTCAAAACTTGTATACTTTGGAGATTCTGAAGGTAGAACTTTTATTTTTGCATGAACTCCAACTTCACCCAAATCATATGCCATAAGAGCAGCATTTGGACTTTGGAAAACTTTGTTTTCACCTTTCTCACCAGAAACTTCTTTTGTCATCCAGTAACAACCCAAAGTAATATCAAGCATTTTTGCTGATACTGTTGGATCTCCAGAACCCGGTGTAAGTATGTTTTTATCTGAAGCCATTATTTCTCTAGCTTCCATTTGTGCCTCATCAGAAAGTGGAACGTGAACAGCCATCTGGTCACCGTCGAAGTCCGCGTTGAAAGCAGAACAAACTAGTGGGTGAACCTGAATAGCGTTACCTTCAATCAAGATAGGTTTGAAAGCTTGAATACCAAGTCTGTGTAGAGTCGGTGCTCGGTTCAACATCACATATCTGTTAGAAATAACATCTTCTAGAATTGCCCAAACTTCTGGAATACCGTCTTCAATAAGTTTACCTGCACCTCTGATGTTATATGCTAATTCTTTCTTCAAAAGATCTGATATAACGAAAGGTTTAAAGAGTTCAAGCGCCATATGCTTTGGAAGTCCACACTGGTTCAAATGCAGATCTGGACCCACAACAACAACTGAACGTCCTGAGTAGTCTACTCGTTTACCAAGTAGGTTCTGTCGGAATATTCCTCTTTTACCCTTCAAGTTATCCGCAAGAGACTTAAGTGGTCGTCTTTGTGACTGATTTACAGCACCAGATGCTGATCCATGTCGGATTGAATTATCAATAAGTGCATCAACAGCTTCCTGTAGGATTCTTTTTTCATTTCTCAAGATAACGTCTGGAGCGTGAATCTCTTTTAGTTTCTTTAGACGATTATTTCGGTTGATAACTCTTCGGTAAAGATCGTTAACATCAGATGTAGCATATCGTCCTCCATCTAGGGGTACCATAGGTCGTAATGCTGGAGGTATAACAGGGATAGATGTGAGAAACATCCATTCTGGTCGAATATTTGAACTTATCATCGCTGCAACTACACCTATTCTCTTGTTTATTTTTACTGACTCTAAACTACTTGCCTTTTCAAGCTCTTGGTTTAACTGACCAAGTAACTTTTCTAGATCTATCTTCTTAAATATATTGTAAATTGCCTCAGCACCGATAGATGCCTCGAACATAGTTCCGTACTTCATTCCAAAGTTGTAGTATTCAACTTCATCAAGCACTCTTCCTTCTTGGATTGATTCAATTTCTCTCTTTGCAGTTAGAAGCATTTCCTTTACGGCTTCTTTTGTTTTTTCATCTTGTAGAGATTTTACCTTTGCTTTGTATTCTGAATCCAAATCTTTTAGATATCGATTTCTATCTTCTTCAGATACTTTTGTAATAATATAACCAGCAAAATAAATAACTTTCTCAAGGTCTCCTGTTGGAATACCTAGTATAAGACTTATTCTACTTGGCATAGATTTTAGGAACCAGATGTGGGAAACAACAGTAGCGAGCTCGATATGTCCCATTCTCTCTCGTCTTACTATTGATCGAGTTATTTCAACTCCACATTTTTCACAAACTATACCCTTGTATCGAATTCCTCGATATTTTCCACAGTAACATTCATAGTCTTTATCTGGACCGAATATCTTTTCGTCAAATAGACCGTTCTTTTCTGAACGCTGTGTTCTGTAGTTGATAGTCTCAGGCTTTGTAACCTCACCAAAAGACCACTCTTTTATTCTTTCAGGACTAGCAATACGTAGTGCTATTGTCTCGAAATCATTTGAATCTGTTGTTGTTCTTGTTTTCATAGATTTTTTTGTTAGTGGTCTTATTAAATGTTGTTACCTGCTGGACCATCTAGTAATTCTTTCGACCCTCTTTTTATCTGAACATCCAATGCCAATCCTCTCAAGTTGTTCAAAAGAACATTGAAAGATGCTGGTGTGTTTAACTGTGTGATTGGCAAACCTTTAACTATCGCATCGAACGCTGCAGATCTTCCTGCAATATCGTCTGACTTGATTGTTAGGATTTCCTGCAATGTATGAGCAGCACCATGACCCAAAAGTGCCCACACTTCCATTTCTCCAAATCTCTGTCCTCCGTTCTGAGCCTTTCCTCCAAGTGGTTGCTGAGTAATAAGTGAGTATGGACCGATAGATCGCATGTGGATCTTGTCCTCCACCATGTGGTGAAGTTTCAAGATATACATATATCCAACAGCGATAGGTTGAGCAAAAGCTTCACCAGTTCGTCCATCAAATAATTTCATCTTTCCATCTTCACTAAATCCAGCTTTCTTTAACTCCTCTTTGATTTCTTCTCCTGTTGCACCAGCAAAAGGTGGAACGATAGCCTGATATCCAAGTGTATGAGCAGCAAGACCCAAGTGAAGTTCTAGAATCTGTCCTAGGTTCATACGTGATGGCACTCCAAGTGGTGTCAAAATAACATCGATAGGAGTTCCGTCTGCCATGTATGGCATATCTTCTTCTGGAAGAATTCGAGAAATAACTCCCTTGTTTCCGTGTCGTCCTGCAAGCTTGTCTCCAACTGATACGTTTCTTAGTTCTGCAACTTCAATATGGATTCTCTTTATGATTCCTGAATCAAGTTTATCTCCTTTCTCTCGTGAGAAAATCTGAACTTTGATAACTCTTCCTCTCTTTCCACCTTCCATTCTCTTTGATGTATCTTTTACATCATGAGCTTTCTCTCCGAACAAAGATCTAAGAAGTCTTTCTTCTGGAGTTAGTTGTGTCTCGCCTTTTGGAGTAATTTTTCCAACAAGAATGTCACCAGGTCGCACCTCTGCTCCAACTTGAACGATACCGTCTTCAGCAAGATTCTTTAGTTTACTTTCACCAACGTTTGGAATATCACAAGTTGTAACTTCTGGACCAAGTTTTGTATCTCGAACGTTTACTACGAACTCCTCGATATGAATAGATGTAAACTTACTATTTTTTACAACTCTCTCTGATAGAATAATAGCGTCTTCGTAGTTTGAACCACTCCATGACATGAAAGCTACTAGCATGTTCTGACCGATAGCTGACTGACCATTTTCTGATGCAGATGTGTCTGCAAGAATATCTCCTTTCTTTACCTTATCTCCAACATTTACTGATGGTCGCTGATGGAATGCTGTAAAACCATTTGTTCGTGAGAATTTAACCAAATTGTATTCTTTTTCTTTTCCTTTTGAATTTTTAACAACAACTTTGACTCCGTCAGAGTGTGTAACTGTACCTTCTTCATCTGCAATAACAAGTCTTCCTGTATTTTTTAGCGCAGCTGATTCCATACCTGTAGCGATAAGAGGAGCTTCAGGGATAATACAAGGTGTTGCTTGCTTCTGCATGTTTGAGGCCATGAGTGCTCTAGTTCCTTCGTTGTGGTTAAGGAAAGGAATCATAGATGTAGCAATAGAAAATGCTTGGTTTGTTGCAACATCAATATACTGAACTCTGTCTTTTGTAACTGTAGTTGGAACTCCTTCGATTCTAACTTCAACCTCATCTGAAATAATCTTTCCACTTTCATCTACAGGTGTAGCAGCATGAGCAATAACAAACGCTTCTTCTTCTGACGCATTCATATACTGTATCTCATCAGTAACTTTCCCATTCTTTACCTTTGCATACGGAGTTTCAATCATACCGAAACTGTTGATTCGAGCGTAAACAGATAGACGAAGAACCAATCCAATGTTTGGACCTTCTGGAGTATGGATAGGACACAATCTTCCATAGTGAGACTCGTGAACGTCACGAACCTCGAAACCTGCTCTAGTTCTGTTAAGTCCTCCTGGACCAAGAGCTGAAAGAGTTCGAAGATGCTCGATCTCTGCTACTGGATTTTCCTGAAGCATGAACTGTGAAAGTTGGTTTGTTGTGAAGAATTCTTTTATTCTTGCCTGTAGTGGCTTTGGTGAAATAAATTGAACAGGAAGTGTAACATCTGTATCAATAGTAGACATTCTGTTTTGAATATTTCTCTTGATCTGTGCCATACCAGTTCGAATCTTTTGCTGGAACAACTCTCCAACAAATCTAACTCGTCTAGAACCCAAGTGATCGATATCGTCCTCCATTGCATTTGGAGTATTGTTCAACATCGCAATGTTAGAAATAATAGTTACAACGTCATCCAAAGAAATAGTTTTTCGCTTTAGCTCCTTGTCTGTCATTGGCTTGTCGAAACGCTTGTTGAATCTGTATCGTCCAACAGGTGACAAGTCGTATCTTTCTGAATCAAATATTGAGTCGATAAATTCTTTTGCGTTTTCAGCAGAAGCCAAATCTCCGTCTCGAAGTCTCTTGTGTATATCTATATATGCTTCGTCTACAGACTTTGTATGGTCTTTTGCAAGAGTTTTTTCGATTGATTTTAGTCCAAATTCATCACCAGCAAATAGTTTTTTTATCGCTTCATCGTCTTTTGCGCCAAGAACTCTAAGCAGAGTTGTTCCTGCAAATTTTCTCTTTCTATCTATACGTATTGAAATAACACCTTCTGCATCTGACTCTATTTCTATCCATGCACCTCTAGATGGGATGATTTTACCTCCAAAAAACTTTCGTCCCTTAATTTCTGAAGCTGTAAAGAAAACTCCGTATGATCTAGCTAGCTGTGGAACGATAACTCTCTCTATACCAGATACAATAAAAGTTCCATGAGAAGTCATCAAGGGGAAATCCGCCATGAAAATCTCTTGTTCTTTTTCTGTTCCTAATATGTGGTTTTTTAGCTTAACTTTTACTTTTAGAGGGGCGTCGTAGTTAAGTTTGTTGTCCTTTGCATAATACTCATCGTATTTAGCTTGAGCTAACTCAAAACCAGTGAAATCCAAAGTGAACTTTTTCTCAGAAAAGTCTTTTATTGAAGAAAATTCTTCAAAGACCTCTTTTAGGCCTTTTTCTATAAGCTCCTTAAATGAGTCTGTCTGTGGCTCTACAAAGTTTGGCATTTCTACCAAGGGCTTTTTAAAGCGACCGAAAGACTTCTGTGGTCGCGCAGTTGTAGTATTCATATATATAGTGTTGTATTTTTCTAATAATAAAACCCGAAAAAACACCCACCCCTTGGAAATGAAAAAACGAACAAAAAATACCCCACCCCCTATGTGGTTTATTTTTTGTTTATTTTTTTGTTAGCGATTGAAACCCAAGAAAGTAGTAGAGAACCAATAAGCTTTGTAATCCTCACTCCATCTGCCAAAACTCAATCGTGTGAAGTTAAATAGGAGTATACGTCAAGTAGGTATATTTTGTCAACAATAAAGTCAACAAAGTTATCCACTTACTATTAACATCATATTTGACAACACTTTTTATGGTCAAACTCCCTTAATATTTAATACAGCCTAAGTAGGCTTTTATTATATTTTACCTCTCTACCTCTTTATCTCCGTAAATTTAACAGATGAAGGCAAATCGAACTTTGAAGCATCTGGGGTCCAAGCCTGACAATCATAATCTCCGATATCTTGTGCATTAAATCCATATGTTCCAGAAGTTCCAGTACTACTATCACTAGCATTAGTACTAGAAGTAACTGCAACTTTGTATCCAGTATTTGGCATTACTGATGACCAAGTATATGAATATCCATCTTTTGATATAAATGAAGTTCCAATATTCATACCCTGAACAGATGTTTTAAATTCTCCACTAATTTTACTACCGTCAATATAGACTGTTCCCTTACTTTCGATATTTTGAACATATTGATTTACAGTACAGACATATGAACCACCATTTTTAATAAATGATTCAAAAGCCATCTTTTTACCATCTGAACTTTTTGTTTCTGTAGATACGGTACTGCCATCCTCCATCATGGCATTATCAACTGTGTTGTTTTCTGCTTTATTTGAATTTGAATAAATAAATAAACCACCTCCAACCACCACAATAGCCACAAACACACCAATCAATTGTTTACTCATAATTTTGGGATAATCTTATAATAGAACAAATTATACTATCTAAAGATTAACTTAACAAAACACCTTCACTTTTTAAGATCATTAGCTTCTTCTTTGAGCCTCCTCTGTTATATTCACCAGCAGTGCCATCGGAACGTATAACCCTGTGACAAGGAATAGTGTTATCGTAGTTTTTCTTCATAATACTTCCCACTGCTCGACTGGCTTTCTCATTTCCGGCCTTTCTCGCGACTTCTTTATAGGTTAGGACCTTGCCTTTAGGTATTTTTTTAACTACATCACGAACTTTATCTGAAAAAGATTTATTTACTATCATCTCAATATTTCAAAAACTTTTATTTTTGATACAGCACCAGATATCAAAGTTACATGAGATCTAGGGAGATCAAAATGTTCAGCTATCACTCTGATAACTGCATCATTTGCTTTTCCTTCAACTGGAGGCTCTTTAACATAAACCGTGTAGTAGTCGTCCAGGCGTTCATCCGCTTGCAAAAGTCTCTGTGGAGGTTCTTCTATTTTGTTTTGTTTACTACCCGCTTTAACTTTTACAAAGATTCTCATTTTATTCTAGGGTTAATGATGCTTGTATTATATCACCTTCCCAGATTCCTTCCTTTTTTCGTATATTTTGCTTTATTGAGAGTAAATATGCTTTTGACATCTTATGGGGGAAAAGTGCTGTAACCCAGACACTATCTCCAACAGTAGCTTTTACCTTTATAAATCCAGCGCCATAGATTTTGCCAACCTCTTTTATCTCTTCGGAAAGCTTTTTTGGTAAAGTAACAAAATGCCAGCCCATATCCCCTGGCCATCTCCAAACCTGAGACTTGAACTTAAGAACTTTCATATAAATTAAAAATATTCATGATTGTAATTTCTGAGGATTTTTGTTTGAGTTCAAGGCGCGACGTTTTGTTTGTGACCAAAGTGTACATTTAGTACTCTGCGGAAACAAACAAAACTAGCAACGTAGAAATCGGGCAAAAAGACCAGAAATTTAGTACTTACGAATAACACCCTTTACTATAGCTGCCACTTTCAAATCATACTGAGGATATATTGGTGAATAGTTTTTGTTAGCGGCTTTGAGGTACACGATACTTCCTTTCTTTTTAAAATATTTCATTGTCCAACCACCATCTACTTCAGCGATAACTATATCTCCATCTTTTGGATCCCCACGACGCTCAACCAAAACCAAGTCACCTTCGTGTATTCCTTCGTCAATCATGGAGTCTCCTTTTACCTCGAGCAAGTAAACGGAGCTTTTTTTACCACCTATCAGATATTCCTCCAAACTCAGTGTGTCAGTACCTTGGTCCACAGTTGTTGGTATTCCGGCTTCAACAAGTCCAAGCAGTGGAACTTCGCCAAAAATTTTCATAGGAGTTAAATGCCCTTCAGAGTCTTTGTCTACAATACCATCATCAACTAGTTTGTTGATAAGTTTATAGACTGCATTTTTTGATTTGAAACCAACCAGAGTCATTATCTCTTTATACCCAGGCATACGTCGGTTCTTTCGATAAAAAGAAAGTATACGGTCTCTATATGTTGAATATTTTTCGTTACTCATTTTAGGCAAAATTAAATGTCCTCACCATCCAGTTAGAATTTGCTCTCTTTATATTTGCAAGACTAGAAAGAATAAACTTATGTCTCTTTGCTTCGTTAGCATATGACAGACCACGGATAATTTTCATATCTATAATTTCATTTATGACCCTCAACTCTTTTTTCAATGATTTTTCAAAATTTTGTTTACTCATATTTTGATAGTTAAACTTATAATCTAAACCCTGGTAATTTGTTATGTTTTTATTATAAGTGAACTAGGGTTCACTGGTCAACATTGTTAATAAAGAATATGTGGATAACTACGACAAAGGGGCATGGGTACGAATACCCAGCCCCTTTCCAATCACGATTTACAAACTTTTGATCATAAGCCTGCTTTCGTGTAGATGCTTTTGCAACTCTGAACAAACGAAAGTCCAGTAGGTGAAACTGTGTGAGAGACCTTCAAACAGGATAGCTTCTCTCCTACTTGAGGATACTGATGCGGCGCGTCTGAACAAACTCGAGCCAACACTGTCACACCAGTTTACGTTATGCCTACCCGCCATCTGACTACGGAAGAACCCGGCCAAAAACAGGGTCTTGGCCCCTCCGTCTGCAAGACAATGGGAGTCATAAAACGCAATGCTCCCAAGTACGAAGTTATCGACCACTACACGAAAATCTGTGGGCGTAACAAACGGCCTGTATTTCGAGGAGCAAGGTGTTCCGGCAAAGTGTGCCAGAATACTTGTAACATACATCAGTTCACGATCACTCTCACTCTTTCTGCCGGTTACCTCACCCAGTCCGTAAAGAAAAAAGTTGAAGGTGTTTTCCTTGTTAGACCCCAACAACTCAGCGAACGGCTTCATCGGCCACCTCTATTTTTTATTCTATACAAGAAAAAACTATTTGCAATTATTTCTTTATCACCTGATGAATCCCGAAAACATTTCCTTCAGTATCTTTGTAGTATGCCTGCACAGCCATATCTCCCAAAGCATATTTTGGCATCGATACAACACCGCCAGCGTTCTCAACTTTTGATATTATTTCATCGATATTTTCTACTTGAACTGTGCAGACATATCCTATAACAGCAATATCTGGAGAAACTTGTGGTCCTCGTCTTTTCATTAGTCCACCGTTTATTCCAGGTTCAGCACTTCCCATTGGAGCAGTCATAACTCCCCAGTATGGAGTGCCAGTAACACCAGACCAATCAGTAAATTCCCAACCAAAAACATCAGCATAGAATTTCTTTGCACGTTCTACGTCATCTGCATATATTTCAAAATGGACGACTCTGTTTTTCATATTTTATTTGTTTTTTAAAAACTAATTAAATGGTTTCAGATGCTAGGCGCAGGAAAATTTTAGAGTGAGCCATACTTTGCGTATGGTGAACGAAAAAATTTGAACTGCAACACCGCAGATGATGCCATTTTATTTGTTTTCCTAGTTAGATTTTATAACTTGTATAGTCCCACTCTTCACACCAGTCATCATACTCGCTGGAGCTGAAGATGTAGTGAACATTACATTTCCTTGATCACCTGACCATGTAGCGCCTTGTGCACCATACATCATTGGCATAACTCGAGAATGGCCATATCCAAAGTAAGACTGATCCAAACTCGCTTTTAGTTCACCAACTTTCATACCAATACAAAAAATCCAAGTAATAATAATGATTCCCAAAATCCATCGAAGCATATGTCGTCCGCCGAAACCGCACATGTTTCCACACTTACCACAATGACCATATCCTGATCCACAAACATCACATCGATTTTGATTATTTCCTTCCATTTTTTTAAAAAATTAAATTTTAATGAAGAAATTATATCACAAAACTTATTTCCTAAATTTTTTATTCAAAAATACGTTAAAATATTGATATTTAAATATACTTGACATATATACCATACTGTGCTACTATTTATGTAGGAGACAAATATGCCGTCACTAAGGAGTCGCCGTTCCGTCGGGCACGTGGTTCCCCGTCACTTCCTGGCCCTCGACGAGGTCAAGTTGGTCGAGGAAAAACAGGACCAGCCCGAATCCAAGGTCGTCGTCCGCGCATGGAGCCCAGAAACGGGCTACGTCGTACGAGAAGTACAGAAGTAGCAAGTTCCCCGCAAGACCCCCCCACCACACAATCCGCAATACAAGGCCGTCATCTTACAAAGGTGACGGCCCTTTCCTTATTTGAAAAAATTCTACACTTCTGTATGCTATTTTGAGAGGAGGGTGCATGACCCAAGAGATCTCCGACCCAGAGGCTCTAACCACCGACGTCGAGCGCTCCATGAATCTGGAATACCGGGGCACTTACGCAACAAACAAAGAAATCGAGGATGAGCTCGCTCAGCTATACGAGAAACATCCTCGGGCGTTCACACTCGGCATCATCGTGCTCTTCTTGTTGATTGGACTGCTATTGTGGTCCATGGAACATCAAGGCATAGCCCTCTAGAAATCTGGCCACCCCGCAACATGCGTGGGTGGCCAACTCGTTTTATACGTGTCCAGCTGATTGCCAAACTTGAATAAACTTAACCGGGTAAACAAGCATTAAAATATTTAAAGTTAAGTTGTCTCTGACAAAATACAAAGCTCCGAGTTCCATAACGACAATAAGCAAAACTGAAATCCAAAACTTTGAATACTTTGCAATAAAGAATCCCAACCCCGCAAACATAATATCTGAAAGAGAATTTAAAATACTATCACCAACATAACCCAGAGAAACAGTTACAGCTCTGTATCTGTCGATAATAATCGGCGAGTTTTCTAGTAGTTCCCAGCCAGCCTCGATACCCAAAGCAAAAACAAATCTGTATTTTGCTGGAACCTTGCGAGCAACCAACCATAGAAACGCGTAAAACAACATCCCGTGAATAATGTGAGAAAAAGTGTAAACATCTGCTACACGTTGAGAGTTTTCTGAACTCCAAATACCCCCCTCCCACCATCCAAACATTCCATCAGGACCAAAAACTGATCTACCAGAAAAATACTCAATGGCTCCAGTTGCGACAAAAATCAAAATACCCCAGAGTATTGTCTTTTGATATTCTTTTATGAAATTTGAGATAGTTTGCAAGATTTATTTATATTAACTTAATGACATAAAGTTATCAAAAAGATGATTACCGTAATATACTACAACAATGAGAATGAGAACGTTTATAATAACTGCTATAATTCCTTTTTTAGAACTTGAATCGTGCCTAAATATCCAATCAATAAATACTAAAAAAATCATAATTGGAGACAAGTAAACACAATACAAAACCAACCAAGACGCTAAATAGAGAAAGTTGTAGCCAAACTTAGTAAATTCAGTAAACAATGAAAGTAGTGTGACAAAAAAAAGTACTAGTGAAAATCTATACACCCATTTAGTTATTTTTATTTTTTCAACCATATTAACTTAAATTATCTAATAATTTGTTCAACATATCAAGCAACATCTGTGCATCCGATTTTGATATGTTCCCTTTTTTACTATGCTCTCGGTCCTCTCTAGACATGCTCTTATTTACCTCTTGCTTAAATTTATTTAGAGCCTCGGTAATTTTCTTCAATTTGTTCTTCTGTATAGATTTTATTATCTTATCTATTTTTTTATTCAATTCTTCTTTTTTATTTCGTGAAATATCTAGAGAATTTATCGTGCTTTTCATTATCTGAAGATAAGTAACTGGATCAAAATTATTAGATGGTTCTATATCAAAATCATTAACACCATCTCCAGAAACATCAAGCTTAATGTTTGGGATATTATTTTGATCTAACACAACTTCTGCTTTTGATAAATTTGTAACTGGAATATCGATAAAACTAAAGTCTGTAGTCGTTTTGTCTGCATGAACTATGTCTAAATCAAAAGTGAATGTTCCTACGCCTGTTCCATGTAATTCAATCTTTTGAATATTCCCATTACCTAAATTTAAATATTTACCTTCGCCAAATTCAAAATACGTACTTCCTGGTATATCCTCTATAACATTACAGAGGCCACTATCATCACAAACTTTACCTGTAAAATTTCCATACTCGTCATGCACACCAATAGAAACTGGAGAATGAACACTCAAATGTAATCTATCTCCAACTTGTAGAGGCTCACTATCTGTTACTAGAGAAAAAACTGGAGGTTTTTGAGTTAATGTACTTACAATAAAATCTAGGAGCTGAGAATCTTCTAAAATATTATTATGTTGCAATTTTGATTGACTTAAGTCCAGCCAATACTTTGTTCCTTGTCCATACAAAGCACTTGGGACCACCACTGTTTTGTCTCCTCGTATTGTGTATATTGGTTGTATATCAGAATCTGTATATGTTATACCAGAAATAGTTTCCTTACCCCAACCTGCTATATCTATAACTTTAATTGAATCTGGAAAAACATTCTGATCAATTAAATCATGCAAATTTTCCGCTTTTTCTAACAATAGTTCGTTACCTTTAATTGGATTGATCAAGTCTGTTTCTTTAGGTTCAGACCTACCCTCCACACCCAAAATAAAATTATTTTGCTCTTCATAATTATTTATTTCACTACTATAAATATTTTTATATATTCCCGGAGAAGTTGAAGAGAAAATTCCAACGTATCCAACACCAAGCTGATCAAAATATTTTTTTGATGGCAAAAGACCATATGCAGACGGCATATTTTTAGCCAAATTACGTGCCTGAATTTCAGTCATTAATCCTGCCGGTATCGATTGTTTATAACCATGCAATACACCAGATAAAGCGCTTGGTGTACCAAGTTGA
Source organism: uncultured Candidatus Saccharibacteria bacterium (assembly GCA_964616425.1). GTDB lineage: Bacteria > Patescibacteriota > Minisyncoccia > Phycocordibacterales > DATDWN01 > C7867-006. The sequence continues at coordinate 100,285 of CAZTQY010000003.1, read as the reverse complement.
GGAGAAGCGACTAAAATAACCCTATCAATATGATCAATCAAATCACTTTGACCTGATTGCTTCATTTCACCAATTTTTTTAACTAAAGCCTTGGCTATCAAACCACCATTACTATGAGAGATAATTGTGACTTTTCCATTTTTTGATGAATCAACCAATGACTGAAGAGTGTCTATTATTGAAACAACTTGACCATCTTTATACATTGTCCCATTATCGACAATATCCTGGACATCCTGTCTCCAATCATATGGAAAAGATTCCCAATCATTAATTTTGTTCTCCAAAACCAGACTACCCATACTGTCCTCAAAACTCTTATAAATATCTAATTGAAAAAAGCCGAATAAACTACCAGTTCTGATAATATCTTTTGTATAAATATTTTCATTTAAAGATGAGCCATTCTCATTTAAATAAAGCTTATTCACTTCCCCTGGAAAATTCGGCTCCCACAATTGATCTTCAACTTCTATCCCAAGAACAGTCTTCTTTTCGTACAACCTACTTGCTTCGAGTCCAGGAATAAATAAAACATTTGAAAAACAATCTACAGCACATTCTGGAGTTGATGATTCAAACACAACTGTACCATTCTCACTAAATCCTCCGTACCCACTATAACCTGAAGCCTTTATTGAACCAGTAAATGTATTATCTTGATAATACACAGCCACACGACCTCCTCCACCAGGACCCAAGCAGATATTTGGACAATATGAGGGGCCACCATTCGCCTGAATAACTCCAGTTCCATCCAATTTTTTAGTTGTAATATAAACACTTCCACCACTTGAAGTATTTGAACCATTTGCAGATATCCTCCCATTATTTAACAGAGTATCAGATACAATCAAACGGATAGCACCGCCACCGTTTGGATTACGACCGTTACCAGCACTACCAAAATCTATGGGAGCTAAATCTGACCCATAGATTGAACTAGGTATATTGTTATAGCCCAACCCCCCATAACTTGCCCCTGATGTATATTCTGGAGAAGATCCAGGTCCAGTACCATAATCATATCCCTTTTCATCAGCAGAAATAAATGAATCTAAAGAAATTGATATTTTAGGAATCTCAAGTTTCAAAACTTTTTTCTGAGCCACAGTTACACTTGAGCCACCAGACAAATCCAATAAACTAGTATTTAAAATTTCTTCTCCAGAAAGATTTATTTTTGATTCACCAGATAAATATATACTTGGAATATTTACAGTATCATTCTTAGATAAATTCAAAGTAGATCTAGAATTAAGTAATAGAGTAGCAATATTTATTATTACATCCTCATCGGTTTTTAACTCAGTATTTGGTGTTAGATAAATATGATTAAGATTTATTGGACTATCGTTCTTTTGAAACCTCCAAGATTTATTAACATATAAATCATTACCAAGAACGTCAAACATGCCCGCAGTACCATTTTCTGCACAAGTCATAGACCAACCATCATAGCTACCACAACCACCATTTGCTGAAACTGTTCCAGAAAAATTTGATGAATTATAATACACGGCTACACGACCACCTCCACCAGGACCCCAAAAATATCCGCGTGCAAAAAGTCTACCCCCATCTGCGTCAAAAACACCAGAACCCATGAGACTACCAGTTCTTACATATATACTACCTCCACTACCTGAAGCATCCCCTCTGGCTGAAATGCTTCCATTATTTATTAAACTATTACTGATTATAAGCTGAATTGCTCCACCACCATTTAATACCCCACCACTACCTAGGTCCAATGGAATTTCAGAAGAACCATATATTGTGGAAGTACTGTTACCACTACCAGCACCTCCGTAACTTGCACCGTCAGAATACAAAGTTGTTGGTGCTCCTAGTCCCGACAAATATCCGTAACCATTTTTGTCTGCGGAGATTGAAGAATCAAAATCTACAGTTAAATTATTTGAAATTATTTTCACACCCTTAAAAGATTCTAGAGAATCCGGGTTACCTTCCAAAGTCAGTGTTGCGCCATTAGTAATATATAAATCATTGAATATGTATTCTCCTGAAGGAAGTGTTTGATTTGTATCCACTATTACCTCTGACTCAGTGTTATCGAGAATTCCATTATTATTTAAATCTGACGAAGAATAAGAATACGTTTTTGTAATAAAAAAGCCGTTCAGCACAATGACGGCGATTAAAATATACATTAATTTTTTCATAAGACAATTATACCATTAGGTTCTTGATGTCAATTACTTCAATAAATTTTTCAAAAAGCGTCAAATTTATGTGAGTTCTAACAAAGAGAAACCTCGCGGGTGGTGAACGACCACACGCGAGGTACTAGGGGTAGACGGAACTAGAACGGCTCGGAGCCAGCGGGTGGGTAGACATACAGATCTTCTGGATGAACCTCACTCCTTTCGCTTTTCTTCGCAGTGAACGCTTTCTTGACCTGGCTGAGTCGAACCCAAACCAACTCGTCGGAACCTTCGAACATAGCCCCGATAAAAGCCAAATCTTCTTCACTGCTTGAAAAGCATGGAGCCTTCAGCTCCATAATACTGGCTCTCTCAGCTGGGAAAAAAGTCCGACTCAAGCCGTGGATGAATTTCTCCAAGATAATCGTACCCGACAACTCGAAGTACAAGGACCGCGATGCAGTCTCAACTGAGACCGACTCGACTCTTGGCTCAGCTCCCTCGCTCTTGTCGTAGCCGACATAGTAGTAAACTGAGCTTTTTGACATAGCTCCTCCTACACATATTTATAATCTTAATACCACCAATGGTCAAATTTTTTTAAAGTGAAACCTCGCGAGTGGTGAAAACCACACGCGAGGCGTAAAGAAAAGATCTTCAGACGAGACCGTAGCCAGCCGGCTCCGGCTCCTCGACTGCCGAGCAGTCATGAGGAACAGAATCCGGCAGTGCAGGCTCCACCGACTGAGGAAGCTCAGCAACTTGGAGGTGAGAAATGTCAACCTTCTGTCCGCTTGGCACAGGACCGATCTGGATGAACTTTCTGCCTCCGCCAGGAATGCTGAGGCTTTGAATAACGACCTCATCTCCCTTTACGAGACCGAGAGCCGTGACATCCACGGTCAGCAGGACTCGCTGACCCGGATAGAAAGTTCTGGTCCCGTTTCCGAAGTTACCCCGAAGCTTTACCGACGTGATGATTGCGATGCTCATCGAATCATCGATCTCGACAACCCAACTCCTACTTACAGACATAGTTTTCGCCCCTCCATGGACTTTGTTCTATATCTTATATAAATCTTTAACGGCCAGTTGTCAATTCGAAACTACAACTATTGTGTTTTATATCTTTTAAAAACTTTTCACAAAAATTATTTTTATCTGTGTATTTTAGAAAATCTGTATCAAATATTTTTATTTTATAAGGCATTATTTCAAACTTTATCTTCCCACTTTGGAACTCTGCCCCAACACCAATACCAGAATTCTCATTTTCTCCAACCTGATCAAAAACAAAATTTCCAAGTGAGTAGAAAATCGCCTTTCCGTTATATATCCTAACTGGCTCTATGACATGTGGGTGATGTCCGAAAATAATATCTACACCACTATCTATTAGCTTGTGAGCAATAGCTGTTTGGGTCGGAGTCTCAGTCAACTCATACTCTGTGCCCCAATGTATATCAACTACAACAAAGTCGTTTTCTAATTTAAGTTTTTTTATCAAAGGATAAAAACTAGAAACTGGTATTGCTTGGAGAGTCTGGTCTATGCCAACAAATGCAATTTTCTTTCCGTTTATATTTTTAACAACATAACTCTTTTCGATATCTGTATCACCAACATAATCAATCCCAGCTTTTTGCAAATATTTTTTTGTACTTTCAAAACCCTGACTAAAGCAGTCATATGAATGGTTGTTTGCTATGTTTACCATATTTATTCCAACGCTCTTTAGTCTATCTGTAGTATCGGGAGCAAACTGAAAGTTATAGGCTTTCTGCTGACAGAGAGACCTGTCCATCTCCACTATTGGACCCTCCAGGTTTGCAATAACAACATCATATTTTTTTATCAAATCTAAATCCTTTTTTATGTATTCAAACGGATCTCTACCCCTGTTTTCAATAATATTCCTAACTCCTCTATCAAACATCACATCACCAAAATTCAAAATAGAAAATTTTTGTTCTTGGAAAATGTTTATGCTAGAGAAAAATATATGCTCTGGATTTCTAAAATAAAAAAATCCAGAGATAACCAATATGACAGTAAAAATATACAATGCTCTAAGTTTCATTCTTTATTTTTTTATATACTTCGTAACACCATCTTGCTCGAGAGTCACGTCACAAGTAAAAGTCTGCTGACTTTTCTTGCGACCCCTCCTCGCGCCGCCGCGCTCCGGCCTTGCGGTTGGGTCCCAATCCCAACCTCCCCCCACAGGCTCCTGTGTTTTGGTATTTTAACTTTTAGACTTTATCTTATTATACACCTCATAACACCACCTTGCTCCACTGTCTCCGCCCCACAGGAGCCACGCAATCTTTCCATTGGAAGGCTTTATTTCATTAAAAAAATCTTTACCCTGCTTGTCGACATTGTGTCTAGAAAAATATGAGTACATACGAATAATAGTTTTTTTCGACAATCGTCTTCTGTTCTTCAAATCCCTAGCGCGAGCAACACCAACCATAGTTCCACCACGACCAAACTTTTTCCTAAGTCGCAATCCTTCAATAGCCTCTTTGGAAACATTGGCTGGTGGAATAAAACCCAAATCAATATCTTTTTTCATTATTTATTTAGATATGTAATCGTCATTTGTAAAACTGTCGCAAAAGAAACCCATAGAAGATAAGGAACGTTAATGTATGAGACCCATGGTAAATACGGATATATAGAATACAGCGCCCAGACTAGAGTTCCAAAAACCAGCAAAATATCCACCAAAGCCAAAACATTATTTTGTAATCCAAACTGGATAGGAGAAAAAGCAAAATTAAAAATTAAATTCAAAATAAAAGGTAGAACCACAACAAACGGAATCTTTTTCGCAAAATACAAATAACCAACATAACCATACGAAACAGTGATTAAAACATAAAGCACAGACCAAACTGGACCAAACAAATAACTAGGTGGTGCCCAGGTAGGTTTTATTAAATTTTGATACCAAGAATATGTATTGTTCATAATAATTAATATTATATTATGTTCACATTATACCATTTTCATTTTTTTATATACGAAAAGGGACAGTCCCTTTTCGTAGGACTGCCCTCTAACTAGCAACTGCTTCCTGCATGTGTTTGAAGGCGCAGGCCTTGAGCTGAGCAACTCGGCTTTGAGAGAGGCCAACTTGAGCGGCTACCTCAGATTGGCACATGCCGCGGAAGTACAACATCTCGACGACAGTCCGTTCTCTCGGCTCCAACCGAGCCAACATTTGAGCGGCGATTTCCGGCCACTCAACGTCCATGAAGTACCTCTGCTCAGGATTTTCTTCCCGACACCTTGTCACCCGATCAAGGAAGTACGAGCTGACTCGCTCTCTGCAATCCTCGATCGAAAGCATCGTTCGCGGGTTCTTACCCCGCGTGTAGTGCTCGGCCCGCCGAAGCAAATCAATGACTGCCCCGATGACCGGCACGTACAGGTACGTATTGAGCGACGACAGAGTCGGATCGAACTTGGGCAGGAGAACGACCATCTTGAGGTGTGCTTCCTGGATGGCATCATCCCACACTTGCCAGGGCACACCGTTGCGCTTCAGATACGAAACAGTGATATTCCTGACGTATTCAATTGCTCTTGCCTCATCTATATGTGCCACTTACGTCCCTCCTAGTTACTGAGTGGTAACATAACATATAATATAAACTTGTCAAGTATGTATTACTTACCAAGAAAAAGTCGAGCAATTCTAATTTTCAAATAACTTGGCTTCTTTTTTCTTTTTTGAAGTAAATTATAGACTGATGACAACGTATCAGTGTCGAGCTCTTCGAAAGCAGATAGTATCTCCTCTAGCTCACTTCGCTTCAACTCTTTTTTTAGATAATCAATATCTGGACAGTTGTTTTCTCTAACCAAATCCTCAACATGAGAGACAACTGTTTCTTGTTTGATTCCCCTTTTATCTGCAATCATCGCAAGAGACATTTGTTTCTCTAACATTTCACGAGTAATTTCGTGGGTACTTTTCTTTTGTTCTTTTCCGGTCATACGACCACTGCTCGCTTTCAGCGGTTGCTTTCCTTTAATTTTTACTTTTTCTTCTGGCTCGATACTTTCGATAAACTTTTTCTGCTTATCCTCAATATCTTTTCTATCCATAGATTTTAGTTTATCTACTGCCTCATCTGACTTTTCCTGAAAACTCTGATCCATTTCCAAAACCTCCATATCAATCTCAAGCGACATGTCATTGAAACCAAGCAACTTCATACCATCTAGTGATCGCACTCGTGACAAAGCTACGTAACCCATACCTTTCACAAACGATTTTGATAAATCCACTTCCATTGCATCTAGAGACATTCCCTGACTTTTGTGAACAGTAATAGCCCAAGCTAGACGGAGCGGGAGTTGTTCGATTTCTGCTTTAACTTTTCCTTCTTCTTCTATCTTCCATGGCTGAGGTGATACATGAAATGTCATGCCGTTATTTGTTTCTACAATAGGATCACCAAACGAGCTAAAGTCTTTTACAACTCCCAATGTTCCATTTACATACCCACCTTCAGGCTGATTTTTTGTAAACATCACTCTTGCTCCCTTTTTTAAAACTAATTCTTCTGGAGAAAGACAACTTTTTTTCAAAGACTCAACAAGAGATGGAGCCCCCTTTGAGTTCATTCTATATACTTTTTCACTTCCATCTATCAGACCCAAATGTTTCTTGTTTATCTCGTCAACATCAATATTGTGAGTATATAAACGAGTTACAACATTACCCGTATCTGGATCCATATTTAAACGAGTTTTCAAAAGATCTATAGTTTTCTGACTAACTCTATTTTGACGAATCTGATTTAAAATTGATAAATAAGTATTATCTTTTTGTCTATGCTGTTCAGACAAGTAGCAAATAGTAAATTTTGAATTCAAAAAACTTTCTGCTTTGAATGCGAACTCAGACTCTATAGGTTCAATAAAATCCACCCCATCAAAACGTCTGCGGGAAACTGGAGGAAGCTGGAAAAAATCTCCACAAAGAATAATTTGCATTCCTCCGAACGGTGACTCGTTACGTTTCATCTGACGACATATCCACTCAATCAGGTCGAGACGAAAATGATGAAGCATTGAAACCTCGTCGATTATCAAAACTTTTGTTTTCTCAAATCTTTTATATAGGTACTGCCTCTCCATCAAATTTTCAATGTCATAATCCGTCAAAGTATCTTTTATTCCGAGTCCTGACCATGAGTGTATAGTTTGTCCACCTATGTGTGTAGCTGCGATACCAGTAGATGCTGTCACTGCAACATCAACAGCATGTTCCTTGAGATACTTTACATACGCATTTACAACATGAGTCTTTCCACTACCAGCAGGACCAGTGAGAAAAACATTTTTGCCCATTTTTAAAATATCGAGAGCTTCAGCTTGAGTCATGTTAGTTATTGTACCAGCAATACAAAAAGGTGGAAAAGTATTTGACAGTAAAAAAATATAATGTAAAGATTCTCACCTGGAGGCAGACACATGTCGGAAACGATCGGCACGTACGAGAAGTTGAAAGGTAAGTCGGTTCAGTGCCTGTTGCAGGAACATCCCTGCATGGCCTACGAGGAAGAACTCATGATGGCAGCGGCCGTCCTGAGCGGGGTGAAGATCATCAAGATCGTCAAGCGCGACAAGGGACCCACGACCATCAACGACATGCTCAAGTCCGGCGTCGTTCGCTCACACATGGAATCGAGCGAAGAACACAAGGCGAATCAGTCCAAGGCCTTGGCGGCCTTCATCGCCGTGTTCGAGGAGCAGGCGGAAATGCACCGCCGGTACGAAGAGCTCTTCAACGAGAACCGGAGCGAGCATCCGCAGACAGCTCACGGACAGCAGCTCGCCGCAGTCTAGCCAGTACACACGACGCCGCGTCGACACAAGGTGGGAGAAATTTTCCCCCTTGGGTCGGAGTGGTGTTTTTTGTTACCCAAAACACAAAGAACTAGATAGACGTTTTTTAGAGCATCCGCAAGCCTTGAGCATGGCTTTGTCAACGACTCTGTAATCAGAGCTCATTGACAAATCAAGGCTGAGGACAGAAAAAACTTTTCGCTGGAAAAGTTTTTGTCTCTAAAAAATTCTATCTAGTTCTTTTCCACTCCTCAATCTCTTTATGATTTCCTGAAAGCAAAACCTTTGGCACTCTGTATTTTTTCTTTTTATATTCAAAAACTTCTGGCCTTGTGTATGAGTCGTGACTAGAAACACGCGACTCCTCTAGAGAGTTAAAGTTACCGAGCACTCCTTCAACCTGTCGAGAAATAGAATCGATCAACACCATAGCTGGCAACTCGCCACCAGTTAAAACATAATTTCCAATAGATACATCTTCCATTTTAAAAACTTTTTTTACTCGAGCATCAATACCTTCATATCTCCCGCAAACAAAAATAATATCAGTGTATTTTTTTGCAGATTTTTTTGCATAGTCTGTATTAAACTCCTTCCCACCAGGAGAGAAAAAAATAATCTTTACTTTCGACTTTTTACTTTTAACTTTTAACTTCATCAAAGCTTTCTGTATTGCTTTGATGACAGGCAGAGCCTGAATAACCATACCTGGGCCACCAGCATATGGTTTCTGATCAACCCTTTTCCATTTATCATCAGAATAATCACGAGGGTTATAAAAACTGACTTTAATTTTCTTATCCTCTATTGCACGAGAAATAATAGACTCATTTAGATATGAGTCGAATGCGTTAGGAAAAAGACTTATGATATGAAAATTCATTCCGAATTTATACCACAATTTTCTATTTTTGTATATGAGAAAGGGAGGCCACTGTGGCCTCCCCTGATCCCCCGTGTCAGTCAGCTGACTGGTATCTATGAGGGAAAGCTCCCTCACTTATCCTATCAACCAGACTTTGCCATTTGGTTCTGACCGTACAGGCCAGAATTGCATCGTCGAGGCTTCGCGCACCTTCTTCCGTAAAAGCCTTGGATGATGCGTACCTCAGACGAAAGTTCTCCTGGACTGACTTGGGCAAAATCAGATCCTGAGGAACTCCGTACAGCTGGTGGATGCTTGCCTCAAGTTCAGCCTCGAGCATTCCACAGATCTTGTTCTGCTCTTCGATGAGCAGTTGGATCTGGAAATCTCTGACCAGTTCCTGAGGTGTCGGCAGTACCAAACTGCCAACGAACATGGCGAAAACCAACACCAATGTCCACTTTAGGACCCTACTCGAGATGACGACAGTCATAGCCATCCGCCCTCCTGTCCGGGGTTAAATTTCTCCGGTTATTATAACACAGTTTTACCAAAATAAAAACACCCAGTTAGGGTGCTTTTATTTAAATTATAGATATCAAATTAAAGATTTAGATCAGACATTGCCTCATCAAGAGACTTTGTGGCACTAGTTGGTTTCATATCTCGGCCACTATCAGCTGGTTCATTTATCTTTAGATTTACTCTTGAGTTATTTTTCATTCCAACAACTCGAAGAAGTGTTCGAATCGCCTTTGCTGTGTTACCTTCACGACCAATGATTTTACCCATGTCGTCTTTGTTAACATCCAAAGTCATAAGCACACCCATCTCATCTACGGTTCGAACTATTTTTACGTCTTCTGGTTTCTCAACCAAAGCTTTTATAACAAAATCAAGAAATTCTACGTCTTTTTCCATGGATTTCAGTTAATTATAAACCAAACCTTTACGGTATTAATTTTAATAGTATATATACAATGAGTCAACAGCTTATGCAGTTGCTTCTGGAGTAGGATTTTCAGCTGAAGGTACTTCAGCAGGAGCAGGTGCAGGGGCTTCTGGAGCTACCTCTGGAGTTGCCTCAACAACTGGTTCAGCTTGAGCTGGTGCAGGTGTCTCTGCAACAGGAGCAGATACCGCTTCTGCAGGAACATCTTTCACTATAGCTTTTTTCAACGGAAGAACATTAATCTTCTTTCCTTCTATTATCTTTTTTGAAACAAGTAGATTGTGAACTGTATCTGTAGGTTGAGCTCCTTTTCCTATCAACTCTTTTATTCTATCAGCTTTAAACTCTGCCTTTTCTCCTCTTCTAGCATCAAAGCTACCTAGAGACTCTACGTACTTTCCACTCTTTGTTGCATTCTTTGAATCAGTCAAAACAAGCCGAAATGATGGCTCGTGAGTTCTTCCTACTCTCTGTAATCGTATTTTTAACATGGCCCCTATAGTAACAAAACTTTATAAAATGGTCAAATAACACATTATTTGATACTATAACGGCAATATGAAAAAAGATTCTCTAATAGGTCCCATAAGCATCAACTCAAAAGGCGTTGGTTTTTTTGATCCTAACCCAGAAGTAAAAGACCGAACAAATAGTATTGAAATACAACCCTCAAATGTGAACCGAGCTTTCCATGGAGACACAGTTGAAGTTGTTTTGCTTGGACAAAAAATAAAAAATCGAGAACAAGGCAAAGTTGAGAAAATAATAAAACGAGTCAAAGAAGAGTTTGTTGGAACAGTTGAAACAAACGATGGTAAAACATTTGTAGTACCAGATGACAAAAGAATGTATGTAGATATTTTTCTAGACAATGTTGAAAATGTTCCAATAGACACAAAAGTTCTAGTAAAAATAGTTGACTGGGATACTCTACGTGGAGAAATAGTAAAAGTTATCGGTAAAAAAGGTGAAAACAATGCAGAAATGGAGTCTATAGTTTTGGAAAAAGGATTTCGTGTTGAATTCCCTCCTGCAGAAGAAGCAGAAGCCGAGGAAGTTCTAGCGAACTACAAAAAAACTCTCTCTGACGAAATAAAAAATAGAAGGGACATGCGTGACACAATCACTATGACGATAGATCCTTTGGAAGCAAAGGATTTTGACGATGCTATTTCTTTCAAAGACCTTGGTGATGACATATATGAGATAGGAATACACATCGCCGATGTATCTCACTTTGTAACACCTGGTTCAGAACTAGATCGTGAGTCTGAGAAACGAGGAGTATCTGTATACCTAGTCGACAGAACCATACCCATGCTTCCAGAAGTCCTTTCCAATGACCTATGTTCACTGAACCCGAACGAGGACAAGCTAACATTTTCTGCTGTATTTAAAATGTCAGGTGACGGAAAAGTATTAGAAGAATGGTTTGGCCGAACAGTTATACATAGTGACAGACGTTTTACTTACGAAGATGCGCAAGAAGTTATCGATGGTAAACAAGATGGCCCATACAGAAATGAACTACTTAAACTTCGAGAAATTGCTCAAATTCTTGAAAAAAATAAAATTAAAAATGGTGCGATGGTTTTTGATACAGATGAGGTAAAATTTATATTAGACGAAAAAGGAAAACCTATATCTGTATACAGAAAACACAGACTCGATACTCACAAACTGGTTGAGGAATACATGCTCCTAGCTAACAGAGCAGTAGCAAAGTTTATTTTTATGTCTCAGAACCAAGATATAAAGAAAAAAGGTTGGCAGTCAGTTTATCGCATCCACGCAAAACCAGACAAAGACAGAATCAAAGACCTAGCAACTTTCCTAAAAGCTCTTGGTTTTGATCTACACAACGAAGACGGAGAAGTAACTTCAAAAGATCTGAACAAACTCCTAGCTGATGCAAAAGGTACTCCAAACGAGGAACTCATAAATACCGCGACAGTTAGAAGTATGCAAAAAGCAGTTTATTCAACAAAAAATATTGGACATTTTAGTTTGGCCTTCGCTTACTACACACACTTTACTTCTCCTATCCGAAGATACCCAGACGTGTTAGTTCATAGATTTTTAGAGAGAGAACTGAAAGGCGGTAAAATAGAACTAGATGAATACCAAAAGTTCGAGAGTATATGTATAGCCTCAAGTGAGCTTGAAAAAAGAGCTAGTGATGCTGAGCGAGCTAGTGTTAAATACAAACAAGTGGAATACATGATGGAACATATCGGTGAGACTTTTGATGGAACTATCACAGGCGTTTCAGAGTTTGGAATTTTTATTGAAGACAAAGAAACAAAATGCGAAGGCATGGTAAAGATACGTGACATCGGTGATGACTTTTACTCTCTCGATGAAAAAAACTACACACTCAAAGGTGAAAAAACTGGAAAGAAGTTTATGCTAGGTGACTCAGTAAAATTCAAAGTAGTTTCTGCAGATCTAGATCGTAGAGTTTTGGACTATGCTTTGCAATAACACAAAGGGCTCAGAGATCATGTCTCCGAGCCCCCAATCCGCGAACAGAAAAATATGTCTAGTCTAACGCCTCCGTGGTGGAAGATGTGGCTTCATGTTGAGGATCTCGCCGATTTTCTCGACAGAAACCCCGTACTGGTGAGCCACTTTTGAACGAAGGGAGTGGTTGTGGTCAAGAGCCCTTCGCACTTCCACAACCTGTCTTTCCGACACAGGGCGCCGATTTTTGAGGCACCCAATAATTCCGATAACATGCATGATTGTCATATAATTTCTCCACCAAAGAATCTAACACAATTTTTACAAAAGTCAAATTATTCCTCTCAAACTTTCATAAACTGAGTGAAGTTCGAAGCAATCACTATAGACCTCGATTGTCGAGAGTCTTGGAATAACACTACTTTAATTTATATACGAATAAGCCCAGCACGTATGCTGGGCCACCTTTGACCTCCAAGGCGAGGAGCTCTCTTTTTATGGAGAAGAGCACGAATCCAATTTTCTTACTTGCGAACGGCGAGGAAACGCACGTTACGTGTCCAATCATGACCCCACGTGCAGAGGTGATCAACACTCCGCTTGGAAACAATCATGAAGAAACCGACAACATGACGAGAATCCTCAATCTTGGCGACCGATCCTAGGGCGACGACAGGAAACTCTCTCTGAAGTTCGGGGTACTTAGCCCCGAATGCTAGAAGTTCCCAGATGGTCGCAGGGCGTAATCCCATCCCACCGAGCCCCATCACTGCGATGTCCGACGTGATGTTCCGATTGAAGTGGACAAGTTCGAAATTGACCCGAACTTTGCCCGACATGGTTTTAGGGAAGTTCTTCTCAGTGATACCCTCGCTCACCCAGTCGTACTTCCCTGCAGAGACCATCTCAACAAGTGACTGGCTGTAGTCCACAACGGCAGAATATGCCGGGACGACAACCAACTCACCAGCGAGGAAACGGTCAACACCACTCATCCCACCAAGCTTGTTGACGATCGCCTCGATCTGACCCAAGTTGAGTTCGCTGTTCTTGATCATACTTCTCCTTTTCGGCTAATTGCCGAGAAGTTTCTCGCTACCCGCGAGTTAAGGGGCTTTCCAGAAGTGGTTAGCCAAAAACCCTTGATTTTCAGGGGCTTTTGGCTAACCACTTCACAAGTAATTGTTAACGAACTATACTTACATATTATACCACTATCTTGACTATATAGTCAATAGTACACCAAACTTTCATAATTTGAATGAAATCCGACGTGAGAAATTAAAAAGATGAGGAGCCTTACACCTGTAAGGTGACGAATATTTTTAATTTGGGAACGAGGAGCGACTTTGTTTTGTTTATAAAACAAGAAGTACTCTTGTGGTATTCGCCAAATTTGGAAGTTTACTTTGCGACGGCTAGTGCTTCCTCGAAGGCGACGGATAGCAGTTTCGATCCCCCACCCATTCCCATAGTTACTCCGTACAATAATCCTGCGCGAGACATTGTCTCTCTATTGTGAGTTATCACAATAAGCTGAGAATACTTTGAAAGATTTTCTATCATATCTGCATATTTCTTTGAGTTTGCTTCGTCGAGTGCGGCATCAGTTTCATCAAGAATAATAAATGGTGGTGGGTTAACCTGTGATATAGCAAACAAAAGCGCAATAGATGTCAGAGCCCTTTCTCCTCCGGAAAGCATCATGAGACCCTTAACTTTTTTCTTTGGTAAATTAACCTCGATGTCGATACCATCGGAGCCTTCGGCCTCAGCTGTCATAGATGGAGCGTCGCTGAAAGTATCTTCTCCATCATCCATCATTAAGTCAGTGTCCTTCTTCTTTTTTGGTGGCAAGGAAACAGAAAGATGTGCTTCACCTCCACCAAACATAAGAGCAAAATATTCTTTGAACTGATGGTTTATTTTATCCAAACCAGTTTTGAACTCTGTCGAAAGTCGAACATCCAAATCCTTTATAAGTTCAGTGAGTGAGTTTGCCGAGTTTTCTAAATCCAAAAGTTCTTTTGCCAGGAACTCATCTCGTTCAGTTGCATCTGTGTATTCCTTTAGTGTCTCAGCCCCACCCGCAACACCTGAATCTTCCAAACGGATTTTAATTTTCTCTATTCTTCGTCTTCGCTCGTCTTGTTCATGACGTGGCTCACTAAAGTCGTATTCAAGATTTTGGAACTGTAATACATGTGTACCCAAAAGCATACCAAGCTCTGTAAGTTCTCTTTTAAAATCTTCTTTTACAACTCTCAAAGTTTCTTCATCAGAATGTATACTATGAATCTGTGAGCGTACTTCTTGTGACTCTGCCATGATTCTAAAAACTGCTTTTTCTGCATCTCTGTTAGAGTCCTTTTCCTTTTCTATTTCTGTTTTTAGTTTGTTATATGACTCAGACAAATCCCCTTCACGTTTTTTTATTTCTTCTAGTTTTGTTTCTAACTCCTTTTTAGACTTTTGCAGAGCATCGATATCTCTCTGCACATCTTCTATCAAAGTCATTTCAACTTTGTCTTTGTTGTAGTCAATAAAATCTGAAACGAGATTATAAACTTCGTCCAAGGCAGATAAAAGCGCATCTACGTCTTTTGTCTCTTTTGCTTTTTGAACTCTATCTTCTATTTTTTTGGAAAGATCCTCGACAGAAACCAGAGTTACTGTTTTATGCTCCATCGAGTTAGCCACTTCCTGTTGCTTTTTAACCATCCTAACCAAAGAGTTCAACTCTCCATCTATACGTCCAAAGTCCCTAAAGAGACCATCTTTTTCATCCCTAGCTTTGTGCAAATCATTTTCCAACTGAATAAGTTCCTCTGACAAACCATCTTTATCTTTTGCATTTTCCAAAATAGACTTTGCCTCGGCAAGCTCTTTATCCAACTCTTTTTCTTTGTGAATCAGAGGTTCTTTTGAAGTTTTGATCTTCTCTTCTGTTCGCTTTATGTACTCATCTTCACGTTTACAGTACTCTAAAGCCTCTTTCTGCAACTCGTCTTTCATCTGTATCGCCTTTTCTACCTTTTCCACCTGCTTTTTCAAAAACTTTAGATGAGGCATTATTTCTCGACGTAACGACTCTACTTTCTCAATATTTTCTCGAGTCTTTTCTAACTTTCTTTCACTTTCTTGTTTTTTATATTGATATAGTTTCAAACCAAGAGCATCTTCTATCATTGCCTTTCGTTCTTTTATACTAGCATTTAGTATTCTGTCAGCCTCACCCTGAGAAATAATATGATGACCAGATGCTCCGATATGAGCAGACGACAAAAGCTCAACAACGTCTCGCAGTCTAACTTGGGATCCGTTTATCATGTATTCGTTCACTGAGTCTCTGTGCACAATGCGTTCAATAGTTACCAACTCATAGTCTAACGGTAGAAACTTTGAACTATTATCAAAAGTTACTTTCACACTTGCTCTATTTCCTCGAGGCAAATCACCTGCTCCATTGAAAATAAGATCTTCACCTTTTTTACCGCGCAAACTTTTAATAGACTGCTCACCTAGCACAAAACGGAAAGCTTCTGCGATATTGGACTTTCCAGAACCGTTAGGACCTACGATAGCAGAAACACGAGACGTAAAGTTAAGCTCTGCTTTTTTTGCAAAAGATTTGAAACCTGTTAGTTCTATAGACTTGAGGTACATAAATAAAGTTTTATTTAGTATAACAAATTTTTTGAAAATATTTAAAATATAAGTTAAACGACCGGCCCGCATTGGGTCCGGTCGTCGGTCGCTCGTCCTCAGTCATGCTGGACTGGGACCATCCGCTCTTCTTTAGAAAGCATGAAGCTTGTGATGCTCCCGTCGGGCCAATGAAGGTCGAAATTGGCGACACCTGTCGCCTGATAGATGTTTCTGGCGTGACCCCGTGCCAACGCCTCCGCCGACTTTTCGGTGGCTTCGAAATTCAGCGGTTTCGCTTTTTCGAAGATGCTCACTTTGTACTTCAGAACGAAGGTTTTTGTTAACATACACTCCTCAGGAAAGGACTTAAGCCACAAACACTTTACAACAAAAACATGAGGGTGTCTACTAATTCCAACCTTTCTTTGCCAAAGCCTCTCTAGCAGCTATCTGTTCTGCGTCCTGCTTTGACTTACCTTCTCCAGTAGCAATCAAATCCTTTCCAACATAAACGCCCACAGTAAATTTCTTTTCATGGTCTGGTCCAGACTCTTTTACGGTTTTATATGATGGAGTAACACCTTCAAACTCTTGTGATTTCTCTTGAAACAAACTCTTACTGTCGATAAATGCACCGTCAGAAATAATTTTGTGTATTAGTGGAGTAAAATTTTTCTCAATAAAAACTTTTGCAGAATCATATCCTTGGTCAAGATAAATAGCACCAATAAGAGCTTCTAGTGCGTTTGCTAGTATGTATTGTCTCGCTCTTCCAGTATCTTTGCTCTCACCTTTTGAAAGTAGTAGGTGATCATTTATACCAAGAGTTGTCGCTATATTGGCACAAGTATCCGCATTAACTAAAGCTGATCTATATGCGGTTAACTCACCCTCTGCTTTATTTTCGTATTCTTTGTATAAAAAGTCAGTTATAACTAATTCCAAAACTGCGTCACCTAAAAACTCAAGTCGCTCGTTGTGAGAAAGACCTGATGCTTTGTTTTCATTTATATATGAGCGATGCACAAAAGCCTGAGTAAGTAACCCAGCGTCTTTGAAATTGATATCTATTTTCTCCTGGAATGTTTTTAAATCCGGATTCATATACACATTTCAGATTAGTGTCTTTTGAAACCGCGTAAATCGTTGGTACGATTTCGCTTATCTCAATAATCTAAGAAAACAATCTCCTAGATATGTAGCCCTTTCGCAAACTCGCTTTGCTCAAACAAGCTTCGGGCTTACTTTATCTTCGTCGTTGTTTTCTAAATTATCTGCGAAGTCTCAAAAAACACTAATCTTACATTTAATAATAATTGAGAATACACTAACACAAAAACAAGAATGTGTCACCTAAGAGTCTCGTTGACTCATTTCATTTTACGAGACCTTCGCAGGCTGACGAGCCGAGAAAAGCAAAATCGTAGCAACGATTTATGCGTGTTGAGTAAAATTAAATGAGAAGGTAGAGACTCCTTCACACAATTTACTTCTTGAGTAAGATATTTATTGCTTTAGTAACTAGAGGAAGTATATCGTTATAGAAATTTAGATCGAGAATTTCGGCGAGTTTGAACCACCTAGCATCATCGAGACCACCTTTCTTTTCTGGGACTATATCTGTATATGCTGACTCAGCTAAATAATAAACAACATGCTTTTTTGTTTTACCTTTTTCTGGATGATATGCAATATACTCATTCTCACCAAGCTTCTCTTTAAGAGTTACATCCAGACCCATCTCGTCTTTTATCCCCTGTATTGTTCCAACTTCTATATCCACATCAGGAGGAATTTTCCCCTTTGAAAGAGTCCATCTTCCAAAAACATCATGAACAAGTGCAAGATATATATCTTCTCCATCTTTAGCAAAAACAACAGCTCCGCCCAAATGTTCAGTATTTACCACACCATTACCATTTTTATTTTTATCTTTTGATGTCTCTTCTTTTCCCGGCTCGCCCAGTTCTTTATACACTGCACCCAAAACTCCATTAACAAACTTACTAGATGTCTCACCACCAAAAGCTTTTGAAAGTTCTATAGCTTCGTTTATAGCAACCTTTGGTGGGACCTGAGATCTATCAGAAAAAAGTAACTCATATAAACCAAGTCGAAGTATATTTCTATCCATTATACTTATCTTATCTATTGGCCAATCTGGCGCAGCTTTTTCAATAATCAAATCTATGTCTTTTCTCTTTTCCAAAATTCCATTTAGAAGAGTTTCCATAAAAGAAAAATCCCCCATACCGGGAGCAAATTCCTTAGCATTACGCACAAAAATTGTTGTAGCCTCATCTATAGACTTGTTGGAGAAATCCCATTCAAAAAGGGATTGTAAAACTATTGATCTAGAAAGGTGCCTGTTTGCCATACAACTGTATGTATATCAGTGTACAATATTTTAATGCAAAACAAAACTAAAAATGATTGAGGTGTGGATTACCGACCCTCACTCTTCATTTTTTTAGCTTTCTTTGCAATTTTAGAAGCAACATCAATAACCATTCGGCCATTGTATTGACCTGTAACTGTTGATGCTCTATGTCGCAAATGTGGAACGTTTGTATTTTTGTCTAAAGTTACAGCCGGCTTTGATAGACCATCGTGAGATCGTCTGTTGTTTCGGTGACCCTTTGTGTGACGCATTCGTACTACCATAATAGGAACACATTACACTAAATGCTCTAATTAATCAAATGTTTATGAAAAAGGCCGACCCAGTAAACCGGGTCGGCTGTGTAATTCTTCCCACGATATGAGTTGATCATGCCGTGAGAAGAAGAGGAGTTCGAGATAGTAGTTTTACTGCTCTACGTGCAGCCTTGCGATGCTGACCATAGAGCGGAATCCCACTTGCCGGAAGCCACATCGGAGTGCCCATCTCTGAGCCTCCATCAAGCTTGCTAGACTTGCGGATTTTCCCAACCAGCTCACTCTCGTGCAACAGAAAGAAAATCTTCTGATGCATCGGTACTCCAGGATACTGTCGAACCTCCTGCTCAGAAGGTGAGAAATGGACGGCTATTGGTCGAGCGTTTGGATGTATTCTCACATCTCCCAACTCTTGACCCAGTTCCTCCATCACTTCTCTCCTGAGTGTGTCCAAAGGATTGGAGTCCTCTGGATGGCCCCGGCTCTTCCCACCTGGGAACTTGAGCTGAGCTGGACTGATTCTGTATTTCGAACTTGTGAACCAAGTCCAGAAGACGAGGAACTTGAGTACCCCATCTTCTACTTTCCATATAATGGCACCGGAGTACCAGTCTAGTACCATGACCTTCCTCCAATTAATTTACTTTGTTAAAAGAGCCTGTGCTCAGCCAAAAGCTAAGCTTCAAAAATATATAGTACAATATTATTTATTTATAGTCAAATATTTATCTTTTTACAAAAAGTACTCCGATGAAAATCAGTAATACCATATTTTTTTATAGCATCTCGATGTTTCTTTGTTCCATAACCTTTATGAACATCAAAACCGTATTCGGAGTATTTTTTTGATGTTTTTATCATCAAACTATCCCTCGAAACTTTTGCCAAAATAGATGCCCAAGCTATTATTCTCTCCTTCTCATCCCCTTTTATTATTGTTTTTTGATTTTTAAATTCACTCGAGACTCTTAACCCTCCATCTAACAAAAATTTTGATTCATTTTTTACTTGCAAACTGTTTATACAATCAGCCATAGCTTTTTTTATCGAAAATGAAATACCACTTCTATCAATGATTTTATTTGAAACATGAACTATCTTAAATTTTATCTTTCCGACTTCAGAAAGTTCTCTTAGAAATTTGTCATAAACTTTTCGATCTTTCTCTTTTAACTTTTTACTATCTTTTCCAAGTGGTGGAAGATTTTTGTTTTTAAAAAGTGATCTGTATGTTATTTCTTCACAAGAAACAGCACACAGAGTAACTGGACCAGCTAAAGGTCCTCGACCAACTTCATCTATACCAATAATGGTTGTCATATCTAAATTTTAACACAAGAAAAGAGGCTACCGGCGCGTGTGCGCGGTAGCCTCCAGAAAGAACTTGGTCACGAGAGGTACTCTCGCCTATCCTCCGGCTGTCGTCTCCTGAACAGGAAACCAATTACGCAGAAGATGAGAAAAAGAGCTGTCGCAAATTCGAGCGCCTCCATGATATCGGTGGATCGCACCGTTGCCCCAGATAGGAACTGGGCGATCATTAGTCCACCACAGACCGCGAGGCAATTCCTCGTGCTCGGAGGGTTTGGGAGTTTCACTTTCATCAGAGAACTCTCCTTACGGCACTGAGAATGACTATCTAGCGCCGTACTAAAAGATCACGACCACCACGACCACCACGACCACCATGGCCAAAACAAGAGTCCACTCGACCTTGGTTTTGTGACAGCGGTACAGCCACTTAATGTCATCCCAAAAATACTTCTTCATTTTCGGCCTCCATGCCTTTTTGGATTATGTTATATTGTTTAGATATTGTCAATTATTACATTCATTATCCAAATTTTTCACTGTGCTATAATGACGCCAACATATGGCCGACTCAAAATTTGTACACCTACATACTCACTCTCACTACTCCCTACTAAACGCTCTGCCAAAAATACCAGATCTAATAGACGCCGCAGTAAAAGACGGGCAAACAGCAATAGCTCTAACTGACAACTGTAACCTTTATGGAGCAATCGAGTTTTATCAAAAATGTAAAAAAAAGGAGATTAAACCTATTATTGGTATTGATGCATATGTTGCTTACAGATCAAGACTTAGCAAAGAATCTGGTGTAGATAAAGAACGTTACCGACTAGTACTACTAGCCAAAAACGATTTGGGGTACAAAAACTTAATCAAGCTTGTGACTGCGGCCCACCTAGAAGGTTTTTATTATAAACCACGTATTGACCGAGAAGTTTTAGAAAAATATAGCGAAGGACTTATAGCTATTGCTCCTTCCTTTTCTAGCGATATTGTAAAATCTTTACAACTTTCAAACACTGAGCAAGCAAATGAAAGATTGAATTGGTACAAAAAAACTTTTAAGGATAGTGATGACGGCCCGAACTTTTTTCTAGAAGTAACACATCATCCCGAGGTAAAAGGCTTTGAGCAAACAATGCAAAAAATAGTAGCTTTTGCAAAAGAAACAAATACCCCATTAGTTGGCGCTCAGGATGTGTATTATTTAAATACAGAAGACAGAATAGCCAGACAGACTCTAATGTCTATCCAGTCGCAACATGATGACAAAATAGAAGAAAGCGATGAAGACTTTTCTTTTATTACACAAAAGCAGGCTGATAAAATTTTTAAACAGATACCAGAAGCGCTTGAAAATACTGTCAAAATAGCTGATAGATGCAACCTAGAAATCTCCATAGGCAAATGGTTTTTACCAAACTATATTGTGGAGAGTGGACTATCTTACGACGAGGAACTAAAGAAAATAGCTTATGCAGGTTTTGAAAAGCGAAACCTAAAACAAACTCCAGAGTATGTAGAACGTTTAGAATACGAACTCAAAGTTATTAAAGACAAAGGCTACGCACCGTACTTTCTAGTGGTGTCAGACTTACTACACTACGCTCACGACCACGGAATACTAACAAACATCCGAGGTTCTGTTGCTGGATCTCTAACAACATACCTAACACGTATTACAAACGTGGATCCTATTGAGTACTACTTACCTTTCGAACGATTCTTAAACCCATCTAGACCATCTGCTCCCGATATCGATATGGACTTTGCTGACAACAGACGCGATGAAGTTATCGACTACGCTCGTGGGAAATATGGAGTTGATAAAGTGGCTCAGATCGGTACTTTCGGTACTATGGCAGCTCGAGGTTCTGTTCGAGATGTAACTCGAGCCCTTGGTTTGCCGTACAGTCTTGGAGACTCTATAGCAAAAGCTATACCAATGGGAGCTCAAGGTTTTCCAATGACAATAGAAAGAGCTATTAAAGAAAATCCAGAGCTCAAAAAAATGTATAACGATGACGCAGATGTAAAAAAAGTTATCGAAATGGCAAAAAAAATCGAAGGTTGTGCTCGCCACATCTCAGTTCATGCTGCCGGAGTTGTTATTTCACCCACCCCACTAACTGACTATGTACCACTCCAATACGATACAAAAGGTGACAACAAAATCATCACTCAATACGACATGCACGCCGTTGGAGAAGATGGTGTAGGACTTTTGAAATTCGACTTTCTAGGAATACGAAACCTTTCCATACTTGCAGATGCAGTGAAAATTACAAAAAAAGTTGAAGGTGTAGATGTGGACATGGACACTGTTCCAATAGACGACAAAAAAACTTTTGAAATGCTAGCTCGAGGAGAAACTATTGGACTATTCCAACTAAACGGCGACGGGATGACTCGTGCATTGAAAGAACTCAAACCATCAACTATTCACGATATCAACGTTATGGTAGCTCTGTATCGTCCTGGTCCGATGGATAACATAAATGAGTACATTGCAAGAAAACATGGTAAAAAGCCCGTTGTTTATCTACATCCAAAAATGAAAAACTTTTTGGCTAGAACATACGGAGTGCTTGTGTACCAAGACGACCTTCTCTACACCGCTATCGAAATAGCTGGCTATGATTGGGGTGAGGTGGATAAATTCCGAAAAGCAGTTGGAAAGAAAATCCCAGAGGAGATGAAGAAGCAACATGTTAAATTCGTAGAAGGATGCCAAAAATTTGGAGGAATGACAGAAAAAAAAGCTGAAGAACTTTGGCTTTTGTTTGAACCTTTCCAAGGTTACGGTTTTAACAAAGCTCATGCCGCAAGTTACGGACGTGTTGCATATCAAACTGCATATATGAAAGCCAACTTCCCTGCTATATATATGTCTGCTGTGCTAACAGCTGAGTCTGGCGATACCGCAATGATTGCTGAAATAATCGGTGAGTGTAAACACATGAACATTCCTGTTCTTCCGCCAGATGTAAACTTTTCTTTCGAAGGGTTCGGAGTGAACAAGGCAAAAAATCCAGGTGAGATAGATACTATACGTTTCGGTCTAACGACAATAAAAAACTTTGGTGAGAGTGTAGCAACATCTATCATCGAAGAAAGAAAAGCTAACGGACCATTCAAAACACTTTCTGACTTCCTTGGTAGGATAAAAGATAAAAATCTAAATAAAAAGTCCATGGAATCCCTCATCAAAACAGGAGCTTTTGACTCATTAGCAAAAGATACAGACGATAAAGAACAATATAGATTTACACTACTGCACAACCTAGATCGCCTCCTAACTTATAACAAAGAAGAACGTGCAAAAGAAAATGATCAAGATTCACTTTTTGGCGGATTAGTTGGAAGTGGAGAAGCAACAGAAATCAATCTTGAAAAGGCTCCACATGGAAATGCGGCAGACAAACTACTATGGGAAAAGGAACTTCTTGGCCTCTATATTTCCGGTCACCCATTGGAATCTTTCAAAGAAAGACTAGAGAACAAAACTACTGATATAAAAAAGATGAAAGAATCAGCAAAAGAAAAACAGCCTATAGTTTTTGGAGGTATTATTGATGAAGTAAAACCTGTAGTAACAAAAAAGGGAGATAAAATGGTTTTCCTTAAAATATCTGACCTGTCCGACTCTATTGAAGGTGTAGCATTTCCAAAAGTTCTTGAAGAGTTTCAGGACATTCTTATACCAGAAAGTTGTGTTGTTATAAAAGGCACTTTTTCTATTCGAAACGGAGAAAAAAGCATCCTTGTTGATAAAGTGAAATTGTTAGAGTAAAAATTTAAATTTTCTTGTTTCTGAATATAAATCTTAATATTAAAAAAGCGTCGAGTTGCCTCGACGCGGGACCCAACGCGGGACCCCGCGCCGGTAGCCAACTACTCACTGTCCTGATCTCCCCTTTCTCTCATAACGCTCAACTCCGTACTCATTGTCGATCTTCGCAAGCTCCTCGGGAGTAAGACCAAGGACTCGTTCCATAGAACGAAGTTCAAGATTCCAGGATAGGAGAGCCCCCTTGATGAATGGTGGGAACCGGTGAACATCACTGCCCACCTCTTCCACCCAGTCCTTACCGAAACTCCTAGCGAATTTCTCTCTTGCCTCCTTGATCCAAGTTACGTACGCATGCACCCTTTCCAAATAGACAAGGGCACACTCTTCTGTAGAGTTGTGCATGAACTCCCCCCAGACAAAATAGTGTTACAAAGAAATAATATTGTCAAACATATTCTAAATAATAGAAGATATGATATGCTGTATCTACTATGGAAAACGACAAAAACAACGAAATGGATAAAAATGACCATCGAGTCATTGGTAAAGAATTAGGGTTATTCGTGTTCTCAGATGTTGTTGGTAAGGGTCTTCCTCTTTACACCGACAAAGGAGCTACAATCCGACGTGAACTTGAAAGATTTATAGTAGATGAAGAAATTAAACGTGGATACAAACATGTATCAACTCCTGATATTGCAAAACTAGATTTATATAAAAAGTCTGGCCATTATCCATATTACAAGGACACGATGTATTCTCCTATCGATATTGATGGTGAAGAGTTTATGTTACGACCGATGACTTGTCCTCATCACTACGAACTTTATCTTTCTAAGCCTCACTCATACAGAGAACTACCAATACGTATAGCTGAGATGGCTAAATTGTATCGATATGAAGCCTCTGGAAACCTTTCTGGACTTGTTCGAGTTCGTTCATTCTGCCTAGCTGATGCCCATATTATTTGTGCAAATAAAGAGCAATCAAAATCAGAAGTGCAAAGAGCCTTGGACCTTATAACACATGTTGCAGGAGTTTTTGGTCTAAAAAAAGGAGAAGATTTTTGGTACAGACTTTCTTTGGGAGACAGAAATGATGACAAAAAATATTTTAAAAATGATGAGGCCTGGGATGAGGCAGAGCAAGCTTTGCGCGAAGTTCTACAATCACAAGATGTGAAGTTTACCGAAGCAGAAAACGAAGCGGCATTTTATGGACCAAAGATTGACGTCCAAATGAAAGACGTTCGTGGAATTGAAAATACTGCATTCACTGTACAATATGACTTTCTAGCTCCAGGTAAATTTGAACTTTCATTTACTGACTCTGATGGAGCGGTAAAACTTTGTTCTTCTGTAATACACCGATCATCTATTGGGGCAATCGAAAGGATTATGGCTTTCCTTATCGAACATTACGGCGGTTCTTTCCCACTATGGCTTTCACCAACTCAAGTTAAAGTTATCCCTGTTCGAGAAAATCATGGTGAGTATGCAGAAAAGGTCCACAAAATGCTGATAGAAGCAGGTATCCGTTCTGAACTTGATCTAGCAGATGAAAACCTAGGATCAAAGGTACGAGATGCAAAAACAAATAAAATGCCATACTGGATTGTATTAGGAGATAAGGAAGTTGAAGCTGGAAAAGTCACTCTGGAGTCACGAGACAACGGACAGTTGGGACAAATGACAGCTGATGAACTTCTAATAAAGCTAAAGGAAGAGATTATCAATAAATCCTAGAACTTTCAAAATCCGGAAGTTATAAAAATATGAGAAAACTATATAAAAGTGACACGGACAAAATACTAGCAGGAGTTATCGGGGGTATCGGTGAGTATGTGGATATTGACCCAACTGTGCTTAGACTTGTTTTCATAGTATTAGCAATACTAACAGGTGTTGTCCCAGCAATTCTCGGTTACATAGTAGCCACGGTGATTATTCCAAAGCATCCATCAATATTTCACCAAACACAAAAACATCATCATACCGAAGAAAAGAAAACAGAAACTATATAACAAAAAACCTCCCAAACGGGAGGTTTTTTGTTATATATCCAAATTTGCCTTTGTTGCGTTCGACTGTATAAATGACTTTCGAGATGGAACGTCTGAACCCATGAGCACATCAAACACTTTGTCTGCGCCAACTGTGTCGCCAATAGTTACTTGTTTTAGAACTCGTCTAGCGGGATCCATTGTTGTTTCCCATAGTTCTTCTGCATTCATTTCTCCGAGACCTTTGTATCGTTGAATTGAGATTTTAGACTTCTTGGATTTAGATTTTGTGTCTTCCTCTGCTTCCTCTTCCACACCATCTGCTTCTGGTTCTACCTCTGTTATTTCTTCTATCTCTGCAACTTCTTCCTTTCCAACTACTTTTGCTTTCTCGTCATCTGAATATGCATAAAATATTTCTCTACCTTTCTTTATTTTATATAGAGGTGGTTGAGCGATGTAAATAAAACCTCCATCGATAAGTGGTCGGAAAAATCTATATAGCAAAGTCAAAATAAGAGTTCGAATGTGAGCACCGTCCACGTCCGCATCTGTTGCGATGATTATCTTGTGATATCGCAGTTTTGATATATCAAATGTATCTCCTATCGCTGTTCCTAGTGCGATAACGAGGTTTCGTATCTGCTCTGACTCTAACATTCGGTCGAGTCTAGCTCTCTCGATGTTAAGGATCTTTCCTCGTAGTGGAAGTATCGCTTGTGTCTTTCGATCACGGCCTGTTTTAGCTGTACCTCCCGCAGAATCTCCCTCCACAATAAACAGTTCTGAGTCCTCTGCTGACTTTGACTGACAGTCGGCAAGCTTTCCAGGAAGTGTCATTCCTTCTAGCGCACCTTTTCGTAGAACAGAATCCTTTGCGGCCTTTGCTGCCTTTCGTGCTTTTAGAGCCAGGATAACTTTGTTGATGATTGCCTTTGCATCATCCGGATTTTCTTCTAGAAATTCTGCAAATGCTTCTGAGAAAATAGTGTTAACAGAAGACTGAGCCTCCACTGTTCCAAGTTTTGCTTTTGTCTGACCTTCGAACTGTATCTCTCGTAGTTTTACAGAAACAACCGCCGTTAGACCCTCGAGAACATCCTCTCCAGTAAAGTTGTCATCGTTTTCTTTGATAAGGTTGTTCTTTCGTCCGTATGAGTTCAGTGCACGAGTTAGAGCAGTTTTAAAACCAGTAACGTGTGTTCCACCTTCTGGTGTGTGAATGTTGTTTGCGAAACCAAGAATACGAGAAGAAATATCATCAACATACTGTAGTGATACTTCCACTGACTCCCATTCATTTGTTTTTTTCTCAACATAGAAAACATTTTTGTGAACAGGTTTGAAAGTTGTATTTACGAACTTTACTAGAGAAAGCAGTCCTCCCTCAAAGTAAAAAGACATTGATGGGATCTCGAGTCCAAGCTCCCCAATTTTGAAAACTTCGTCTTCTTTTATTTTACCTTCGTATTTTGAAGCGTCGTTAACTGTGATACGTAGACCTTTTACTAGATAGGCCTGCTGTCTCAAATGATCGACAACTCTTTTTGCATCAAACTCAATGATTGGGAAAATAGCTGGATCTGGTTCGAACAAAACTATAGTTCCGTTTTTCTTTGTTGATCCAACTTTCTTTACAAGAGCTTTTCTCTTTCCTTGAGAATATTCCTGCACGTAGATACCGTTGCCCTCCTTGTGAACAGTTACTTTACAGTAGATAGATAGAGCGTTTACCACAGACGCACCTACTCCGTGCAAACCTCCAGAGACTTTGTAACCTCCGTCCTCTGCACCGAACTTTCCTCCAGCATGGAGAGTTGTCATGATAGTTTCAAGTGCTGAAACTTTTGTTTGTTTGTGAATATCAACAGGGATACCTCTTCCGTTGTCTGTAACTCGGATTCTGTTTCCAGGTAGGAGTGTCACCTCGATGTCGTTTGCGAAACCACCCATGGCTTCGTCACGAGAGTTGTCAAAAATTTCCCAAATAAGGTGATGTAGTCCGTCGAGTCCTGTTGTACCAATGTACATTCCCGGTCGCTTTCTAACTGGTTCTAGTCCTTCGAGAATCTGTATCGCATCTGCACCGTAAGAGTCTTTTTTAGCCATATTTTGTGATTTGTTATGCGAGTAATTATAGCAAAATTTGGATGTCATCACAAGGAAAAAGTGATGAATTTTGGGGTAAATTATATATTGACAAATAGGTAATAAATATGCCATAATTCGCGCAGTTGATTTTGGGCATTTATGCCCCATGTTCCACGAGGCGAAAACGATGAAAAGTTTCCATCTGGGCGATATCCTGACTGTCACAACTGGTTATTTGGTTGCTCCACGGGGCGTGGAAGCTTACTACGACATCCTGAACTACATGACTGGAGATGTGGTGTTCACTCACCAAGTCCCCCGAGTGATGGACGAGTGTAAGCCATTTCTTCTTTCACAGTTCCCTCAACTCGCGAATATCGATGCTTCACAGGTCAACCCAGACAACTGGGAGGTATGGTTGGCGGAACTTGTCGAAAAGCACGGCAAGACCTTCGAGGTCAAGCCGATACCCAAGACCGCCCACACCAGACGCAACCCAGTTGAAGAAGTTGTTGAGATGGTTGGTGGAAGTGAGAAAGTCACAGCCATCATTCTGTAATCTCATCAATCCCCACCCACACAGAACCCCGCGCAGTTCGCGCCCGGTTCTGTGCGGGGTTTTTTGTTTACTAAATTTTACTCAAAACAAAACTTTTTGATGACCCCACAGGTCGCAAGCATGGTCCTGTCAAAGTCCGAGCTTTGCTCGGCTCATTGACAAGTTGCGACCGAGGACAAAGCAAGCTTTTCGCTGGAAAAGCGAGCGGTCTGAAAAAAGTTTTGTTTTGATTACAAAAATTTTACAAAACGCCTATTTTTCGCTATAGTTTCGACATATGTCAAACAGTATGAAGGACCTCTACTCCTCTCCAGAACTCGATCGAAAAGAGTACATTGAAGTAGACAGTAACGACCAAACTCTACGCAAAGAGCTTGAGGAGAGAACAGATGCAGAGAGCGCTCGAATAAAGCGCTATTTAGCAATGGATGACCTTTCTCGAAAAGACGGTAGCCCTATCAAAGAAATAGCAGACCGAGTAAAGGCACTCGACACTTTCAAAAAGTTCGATGTCATAACTATCCCAGAGATAGTACCTATGGTTCAGACTTTTGACCTCTTTGACTTCCCTGCTAGTCACCCTGCTCGAAGCAAGTCAGACACATACTATGTAAACCAAGACTATATTCTCCGAACACATACAACAGTTATGTGGTGGTACTACTTCAACAGACCTGAAATAAAAGAAAAAATGGCAAAGGGTCTCGACATGGCCGTTATCTGTCACGGAAAAGTTTACCGAAAGGATGAGATCGATCGAAGACACATGAACATCTTCCACCAGGTAGATGGACTATACCTCTGCAAAAAGTCTGAGAAGGAAATAAATCAAGACGACCTCAAAGATGTTTTGATCGAAGTTGCACAGTCTGTGTTCGGCAAAGAAATAAAATATAGATTTAATCCAGATACATTCCCTTATACGCACGACAGCCTAGAGATGGAAGTGGACAAAGACGGGCAGTGGGTAGAGGTACTCGGTGCAGGTGTTGTTCAGGGTAGTGTTCTAGAGAAACTTGGAGTGGACTCTAACGTCTACAATGGTTGGGCATTCGGGTTTGGATTGGAGAGACTAGCTATCATATCTATGGAACTACCAGATATCCGACTGCTATGGTCTGACGACGAGAGAGTGACAAAACAGCTGAAACTTGGACAAAAGTTCGTAGAGGTTTCAAAGTTCCCTCCTGTAGTAAGAGATATTTCTTTTGTTGTAACAAATGACTTTCTACCTAACGACTATTTCGACCTAGTTCGAGAAAATGCTCCTGGACTTGTTGAGCAGGTAGAGCTACTAGATAAATATGAAAATGCTGCAAAGTTTGGTGAAGGAAAAGTAAGCTATGCGTACCGAGTAACATACAGATCTCTTAATAGAACCTTAACCTCTGAAGATGTAGACTTTTTACACAAAAAGCTTGAAGAAGTAACGAAATCTGCATACCAAGCCACAATACGCTAATGTACAACCTAACAAACTCAATTACATATGTATTTCTCTTTATTTCATTAAATTTTGAAGTTTTTTTGCTTATTACATACTTTGCAAATAAAAAAAATATCGAGGCTGAGGAGGCGCTTGTCGCGCAAGGAGTCAAAAAATACCCGACAGTAACTGTTATCGTACCTTGCTGGAATGAAGAGAGAACAGTTGGAAAAACTATACACTCTATACTCAACTTGGACTACCCAAAGGATAAACTGAAAATAATGATAGTGGATGATGGTTCCACAGACAACACATGGGAAGTTGTACAAAAATTTAAAAACCACCCTCAGATTGAACTCCACACAAAGAAAAATGGAGGTAAATATACTGCACTAAATTATGGATTATCAAAACTTAGTACTGAACTAGTTGGTTGTCTAGACGCTGACTCATATGTTCACAAAGATACACTAAAGAAAATCGTATATTACTTCCAGGACAAGGAGACTATGGCGGTGGCTCCATCTATTAAACTTTGGGAACCAAAATCCATACTCCAACTACTCCAGAAAATAGAGTATGGCTTTGGAATATTCACAAGGAAGATGTTCCAATACATGAACGCTATATATATAACACCTGGACCATTCTCTATTTTTAGACGAGACGTATTCGACAAACTTGGACCATACAGGCATGCACACAACACTGAGGACATAGAGATCGCCCTCAGAATGCAGGAAAATGGATTTAAAATAGTTCATGCCCACAATGCATTTGTTTATACTGTTCCACCAAACACTGTTCGAAAACTCCTAAAGCAAAGAGTTCGTTGGTCTCATGGCTTTATTCAAAACGCAAAGGACTATCGCTATATGTTTTTCAAAAGAAAATACGGAAATGTAGGAATGCTTGTTTTACCTATGGCAGCCATATCTATTGTTTCTGTAGTATTTGTTTCTAGTGTTTCTGTCTTGAGTTTTATCAGAGCTATTTTCAACCAATATAAAGTTGTTAGCACTGTTGGATGGAACTTGAGCTGGCCAAGTATCCATTTTGATTTATTTTATTTGAATACTCAGATACTTACTTTGTTGGGATTTGCTACAGCTATCGGAACTATTACGTTTATTGTTATTTCCAAAAGAATGTCAGAAGGTAAACTCGATTTGGGTATGGATTTGATTTATTACCTATCTTTGTATATGTTTATTGCACCTATCTGGATAATACGAGCGGCCTTCAATGCCCTCTTTAAAATAAACACAACCTGGAGGTAATTACATGAACAATCAAATAAACTGGAAACAATACTTTTTTTCTTTTGCAATAACTGCGGTTATTTTTGCTACAGCAATACTTACTAGTAACTATTTTGCCAACAAAAGAGTTCTAGACATAAGAGATATACAGGACAATATTGCTATCGATATCCTGTCCTCAGAAACTCAATTTTCATTACTTGAGGAATCTTCTTGCAAGGATGTTGGTACCGGAACACTCTCTACTGAACTTGGAACTCTAGAAGAAAAGCTAGCTTATACAGAAAAGGACCGTGGATCTGATGACGTGGAAGTCCAGACACTTAAAAGATACTACTCTCTTTTAGAAATAAAAGACTACCTACTTATGAACAAAATAAGTGAAAAGTGTAAGAAAACTCCTATATCAATAATCTATTTCTACTCAATCGATAATAAATGTCCTGATTGTGAAAAGGAGGGCTATGTTCTAACTAGGTTACGAGAGGAATACCCTGAACTACGAGTGTACTCTTTTGACTACAATATTGACCTTTCAGCAGTTAAAACTCTTATATCAATAAACAAAGTCAAAGACGAACTACCAGCAATAGTCATAAACGATAAAGTCTACTATGGATTCCAGAGTATAGAAGATATAGAAAAGGCTGAACCAGACCTACAAAAAATAAAGGCAAAAACTGCAACAAGTACAACTGCTACTTCAACTCGAAACTAATCTCCAAATTTAAAACCAAGATAAATCCCCAATATACCCCCTATTCCACTCCAGATTATCCCGCTCATAGAAAACGCTCCACCATCCCATAATGATGGGATAAAACCACCAACAGACGACCCTATAAACAAACCTAGATAGACAAGTTTTTTCCGCTCCATTGGATATAAGTATACAATATTAATTTTTAATGTATTTATCTGTTCTCCACTTTCTACCTTTTCCTCTATTTAAATTTTTAAAAAATGGAGTCAACGCATGACAGTTTGGACAAAGCAAACGAAGATTATCTTCATTATTATTTTCTGAATTGCCATCTATATGATCTATTTCGAGTGGTACATTTCCAGTAATTGGGTGCATTTTGTTCCAGCCACATTGAGAGCATTTGTTTTTGTATTTATCAATTAAATAACGTCTTAAATGACCTGATATATTCCCAGATGTGATACCTACATTACCTGTATTTAAACCATTTCTCCAACAAATTAACCAAAGTTTATAACGGTGACCCATCTGACATTTATTAGAGCAATATTTTATTTTATGACGCAAAGTCATTTTAATTCCACAACCAATACAAATTCTGTTCTGATTCATATCTATAATTATAAGTGAACGAAAGTTCACCATCAATATAAATTGTGGAAAACAAAAAAACTCCAATACTGGAGTTTTTTTGTTTTGGAGCCACCTGTCAGGCTCGAACTGACCCGCTCTCGTTTACAAAACGAGTGCTCTACCAACTGAGCTAAGGTGGCAATGTTGTTTTAATACAACCTATCTAATGTATCAAAAACCTAGACTAATTTCAACCCGGTAGTGAATTTTGACATTGATATTCATCATGCGCATTAGCGCCATGCCAAAATCTACTACCGGGTCAACCCTAAACCTTTCTAGCTTCTGGCTGAGTTTTATCATCAGAAAGACTTTCTAAAAAGAAAGATACAGAACCATTACTTCGCAATACTCTTCTTCCTCTAAACCCATCTGCTGAACTGTAATACTTCTTTGAAACATAGTCTTTCATCTTTACCAACAACTCATAAGCATATGATGGTATAAATTCAAACAAAAAGATGTGTCCGATTTTTTTGTATCTATTGTATTTAAATACAGCAAAATCAATGAATTTGTTTATAGCTTCATCACTCTTTATAAACATCTTTGGAGTAGATTGCTGAACTTCTGCATTTACTGCAAAAATCCTAGAAACCACAAGCAAAGCAAGCACAAAAAGAGAAACAAAAAATAATATTGTTGTCATAAATAGAAATTATTGAGCAATTGAAAATCTAACGAATCGTGAGACTTCTATTTTTTCACCGAATTTCTGGGTTGCCTGTTGTACAAGGTTTGTAATCGTAACATCAGGATTTTTTATGAATGGTTGTGTAAGTAATACAGACTCAGGCTCAGCTTCTGCTCCCTCATCATCAGCTTTTAAGAATTTTGGATCTGATGCTGAAACATGCATAGCTATATCTCTTGCCAGAGCCTTGAACTCTTCGTTCTTTGCAACGAAGTCAGTCTCACACAATAATTCTACCATAGTTCCAACATTACCAGTAGAGTGGATATAAGCACCTATTGTACCTGCCCCTAGAGTCCTATCTGCCTTTTTAAGAGCTTGTTCAGCACTTTTTGACATTAGTAGAGCTGTAGCTTTTTCCATATCGCCAGCAGCCTCTTCAAGAGCTTTCTTACATTGCATAACTGAAACACCTGTCTTGTCCCGTAGTTCTTTTACGAGTTCTGTTGTTATTTCTGTCATATAAATTAGATTAAGATAAATTAAAGAAGTAAAACACTGCAACCATTACTGTAGATAGGACTTACGTAGATGGATGCAGTTCTAGGGGGAAAGGTAAATGAGCGAGGAGCCTTACTCTAACGTAAGGTGACGAGAACATTTACTTTTCCAACAACGAAATGCACCATCTATGGGAGTCCTAATTATTATACAGTAGCTACTGGTTTCTTCAACTGACCAGCCTTGAAAGCTTCTGCTGCTTTTGCAAGGAAAAATTCAATACTTGTCTTTGAAGCATCGTTTCCAGGTATTGGGAACTCTACTTCGTTTAGGTTGTTATCTGTTCCACAGATAGCGATAGTTGGGATTCCCATGTACTTTGCTTCCTTTACTGCAATAGACTCTCGCTTTGCGTCTACAACAAATATAGCATCTGGAAGTCTCTTCATAACTGAAAGTCCAAAGAAGAACTCTCTTAGCTTGTCGATTTCTCGGTCTATCAAAAGTCTCTCTTTCTTAGTGTATTTTACTAGCTCACCCTTTTCTTTTTGAGAAACTAGAGATTCTAGCTTTTCTACTCGCTTTCGGATTTCTGGGAAGTTAGTCAAAGTTCCTCCGATAAATCGTCCAGCAACGTATGGCATGTTGATAGATTCCGCAACTGAAGTAATAGCTCCTTTTGCCTCGTTTTTACCACTAACAAATAATATAGAACCATTCTTTGCTGCAACACTCTCAATAAAAGTTAGTGCTGTATCAAGAGATTCCTTTGTTTTCTCAAGGTCAAAAATCTCGATTTTGTTTTTTACTCCGTATATAAAAGGTTTTGTTGAAGGGTGTCGTCTAGACTTGATAAAGCCGAAGTGAGCACCTGCAGAAAATAGAGCGTCTACTACGCCATTTCCACTATTTGAATTATTTGTATCTGTTTTATTCATTGTTGTTTTAAATCAATCCCGTTGGGACAGGCAACTATCTGTGCCTTGCGATTCCTAATTTTGTTATTTTTATAATTATCGCAATTTAATGCGTGGGCCAAAATATACCAAAATATTGGCATTTTTGCAAGACTTACTCCTCATCACCACCCACAACAGAACTCCCATCAAAGTTTTCCATTGACTCTATTATTGGCTCTATTCCCCCAGCCAGGATCTTTTCAATATTGTGCCAAGACTGTTTTATACGGTGGTCTGTAATACGATCCTGAAGAATGTTGTATGTTCGAATCTTTTCTGACCTATCTGCTGTTCCAACCTGAGACTTTCTGTCAGCAGAATACTTTGCTGACTCTTCCTCATCTTTCATCATTTGAAGTTTTGCAGTCAAAATACTCATCGCTGCTTCGCGGTTTTTGAGCTGGCTTCGCTGCGACGTAGATCGAACGTCTATACCTGTTGGTTTGTGGATGATTCTTACCGCTGTTTCAACCTTGTTAACGTTTTGTCCTCCTGCCCCGCCAGATCGTGATGTTTCTATTTCCAAATCACTTGGTTTTATTTCTATAGTTGTTTTCTTTCGGAGTGGTAGAACTGCGACTGTTGCAGTTGATGTATGAACACGTCCCATCTTCTCAGTTGCTGGGATTCTCTGCACTCTGTGTACTCCTGTTTCAAAACGTAGCTGTTTATATACACCCCGGCCATGTATCTCAAAGGCTGCTTCTTTGTATCCACCGACTGCACTTCGAGATTCATCGATAGGAGCCACTGACCAGCCTTGGTTTTCAGCATATCGTGTATACATATGAGCCAAGTCCTCAGCAAAAATAGAAGCCTCCTCTCCACCGGCGCCAGCTCGAACCTCGAGAATAATCTCGTTCGGGAACTCTTCTTCTTTTTCTTCCTCAGCTACTATTTCCTCCATCTGTTTCATTAGAGCATCTTTCTGTGACTTTATATTTTCCAAATCACTGTGCGCCAAATCAGCAAGTGATGGATCACTTGCAATCATTTGTGTAGTTTCATCTTCTTGCTTTGCTAGTCGTTGAAACTCTTGTGCAAGATATGATGTCTTTGGGTTTTGTATAAATTTTTCTAAATCCATTAAAGTAATTATAACAAATTAGTCACTTAAGAAATCAAGAAAATAGCCCTGAGTGCTAGGCGCAGGATGGTTTTTGAGTGAGGTGTACACGGAGTACATTGAACAAAATAACCCGACCTGCAACAACGCAGGCGGGGTTATTTTGTTGATTTCTTAGCTTTAGTAGCAGTAGCTTTTGCAACTCGTTGCTTAAACTTCTCTGCTCGTCCTGCTGTGTCTAGTGACTTCTCGTTTCCAGTATAGAAAGGATGTGATGCACTTGAGATTTCAACTCGGTAAACTGGGTACTCTTTCTTGTCTGCCTTTGCTTTTGCTGTTTCAGTAGATGGAACAGTTGAAGATATTATAAATTCAGCGCCATTTGAGTTGTCGATAAATAGTACTGGTCTATAGTTTTGTGGATGTATTTCTTTTTTCATTACCGGAATACTCTACCAAAATAGGCTCATTTTGGCAAGAATGTAGAGATTTAGATATTAAGTGGGTCAATCATGGTTGTCTGGATATTTTCAGCTATGCTCATTACACTCTCTCCATAAAACATATTTGGTGGTTTTCTAGTAGAAGAACAAGAAGAGCCAGAATAATACTTACAAGCAGCATTCCTCTCTGCTGTATACGAACCAGAAACTGCACCTAGCTCCTTCATATAAATCGCAGTAGCCATGAAAGCATGCTGAGGGTTCCAAGGATCAGCTGAGTCTGCAGAAACGCCGAGTGCACTACCAACTTTACTCTTAAACAATTCCCATGTTGAAGGTATAAACTGTGAAGGACCCATTCCACCTCCGTATCCTCGTGTCGAAGTGTATTTTGTGCCAGGAGGACAAGAAACAGGAGTATTCATCCAACTCATTCCAAGTCGAGTAGTAATAGCTTCAAACGGGACTGTATCACGAGGAGACTTCATTACCTTTTCAAAGACTGTACCTGTATTTTTACCTTTACCATCGCCGTTAGTTATATCTGTGACCAAACACGAACCAACATTCTGTCCCAAGTTAGACTCTTGAGTCAAAATAGCGAGTAGAAATGCTGCTCTAACACCAGTTTTAGCTGATGCTGCTTGTGCATATACCAAAGCATCACCGAAAGAAATAGCGGCAGTATCTCGAAGCTTAAACAATGCAGCTCTAATTTCTGCAGCTTTTTTCTGCCTCTCAGCTAAAACTTGTTCATAAGTTTTTTCTTGTGTTTTATTAACTGTAATCAAATATTGTTTTTGTTTTTCGTTGGCCTCAACTTGTTTTTTTTGAGCTTCTACAAGGGCTTTTGTATCTATTTCTTTATTCTTCTTTATATCCAAATCTGCTTTTTCCTTTTCAGTTACCACCTTTGTTTCTCGTATTGTAGCGAACAATTCTTGCATTGATCTTTTTATCATTTGAAACGAATCTATATCAGCAAAAAAATCTGATATATCTTTGTTACCCAAAATAATCTCGGGTAGCGAGGTTTGATCTATCTCATTGGTCTGTCGTAGAAGTTGAGCCAATGAATCATGACCTCTCTCTATTTTGTCCTCCAAGTTCCCTATTGTTTTGGTCTTAGCCTGAATATCTTTATTGAGTTGTTCTATCGCGATTGTTCTTTTCTTTATTGTAGCTTGAGCTTCTTTTATTTTAGCGTTAAGTATTGCTGCTTCATTTTGTAATGATTTAGTGTTCGCTTTTGTGCTATCCAAAATAGACTGCCACTTGGCTATATCAGCTTCTGTTTGTGCCAATTCAGCTCGCCACTGAGCTTCTTGTTCAGCGTCAGTAATAGCATATGCAGAAAAAGTGTGGCTGAAAAATAGCCCCAACACACAAAAAGACAGCAATAAAAAGCTGTAAATTCTATTTCTTGGCAATAAAAATAACTGTGACGACATCTTTATGATTATACACCATTTTGGAATCTTTTGTCTCCTAAAATTTATACTAAAAAAGAGCCAGATGGCTCTAAATTAGACGATATTTTTACGTTATTATTACAGTTTATGCAGTAACTTCTCCCTCTTCTTCTTTTTTACCTTTTTTCTCTACTTCAATAGCAGAAAGATCGATAGGAGCAGACTCTTCAACAACTTCCTCTCTAGGTGCTGATGCTGAAGCAACCACTTCTTCTGGGTTTTCAACTAGATCAACTCCCGCTGGAAGTTTTATCTGTGAAGCAAGTATCTGACTTGAAAAATCAACAAGTGATGAGATATCAACCTGTATGTCGTGAGGTATATGCTGAGGATCTGCAGAAATCTTTAGATCATGCAAAGATCTAACCAAAAGACCACCTAGATCCTTTATTGCAGGAGAAACACCAACGAACTCTAGAGGAACTGAAACTTCCACTTTCTTTCCCTTTTCGAATACATAGAAGTCAGCATGTCGTGGGATATCTGTAACAGGATCAACATCAACAGCCTGGATAAGAGTATCAACTGTTCCCTTTTCTGTCTTTATAGAAACCACTCCTGACTCACCAGCCTTTTTCCAAACTGCAATAAAATCCTTTTTCAATATAGAAATAGGTGTAGATTCTGTCTTTTTTCCATAAAAAACAGCAGGCATTTTTGCCTCTTTCTTTAGAGTATCAAGACTGACTGCCTTGTCTCGTAGTTGTGCATCTAAATTAATCATGTTGGCCAGTATAACAAAAAGTGTTAATTAATCAACCCCTATATGCTAAATAATTGAAAACTCGTCCGCAACGAGTTTTCGTGCAGACGAGGTAAGGTAGACCGTGTTGTACTTTACAGGCTTTCGTACACAGCACGATCCAGGGCGGACATAACGAAATGTCCAGACAAGTGCAGTCGCTCATACAAAGCAACTGCAAAGTTGTCATCGACGTAGCAATAGGCTTTGATGTCGAGCACTCTCTCGTGATCGACATGTCCACCAGCGAACGCTCGCTGGCAGATTTCAAAGGCTTCATCCAATGTAACTGGCTGTGTATCAGAATCTAACACGCAAACCTCCGAGACATTTATACAATAAAAATCTTATAAATGAAAGTTATAAGTTATTGAAAAATCGTAGTTTCTTCTCTACCACATCTTGGACTGCTTTTACTCCTGGCTTTAGGAACTTGTACGGAGCCACCTCCTCTGGGTTTTCTTGAAGAGACTTCTTTATTGCATCTCTGAAAGCTACACGAATTTCTGTATTTATATGAACAATAGACACTCCGTTTGCTATAGCTTGTTTAAAATCATCCTCTGAGTTACCTGAACCTCCATGCAGTGTAAGTGGGATAGCTGTAGTTTCGTAAATCAATTTTGTTCTCTCTATATTTAGTTTTGGATCAACACCACCTCTGAGCATGCCATGAAAGTTTCCTATTGCAGGAGCTAGCATATCTATACCAGTTAAATCTACGAACTCTTTTGCCTTTACTGGATCAGTGAGAGAACTCTCATCCAAGAGCACTCCCTCCGGTATCTCATCTAGAACTTTTGACGACTGACCAATGTAACCAAGTTCAGCCTCAACCAAAACCTCCCGCCCGCTAGCTCGAGCATATTCAACACACTGTTTTGTTATCTTTACATTTTCATCGAAAGAAAGTTTTGCTCCGTCGATGATAACAGAATCAAAACCTGCATCTATCGCCTCTTTTACTCGATCAAATGAGTATGTGTGGTCGGCGTTTAAGTAAATAGGATAGTCGAACTCCTCACGAATACTTTTTACCAAAGCTACAGCTTGCTTTACACCAACAAAGTCTCTCTCACCTTCTGAAACACCTATGATAACAGGAACGTTGAGTGATTGTGCTGCTTTGAAAATACCCCAAAGCGCTTCCAAGTTAGAAATATTAAAATGACCGATTGCTACTTTTTTCTCTCGTGCCTCGAGTACTGATTGTTTTAAAGTTTTCATATTTATTATTATTTTTCTTGATTTTTCACTCTTGCAGTAATATTACCTTGCTTTGATAATTCTACAGGAACTTTAGTATCTCCAATTTGTATACTCGCCTCGTTCTCTGGATTAATATTCATCGTCACTCCACCATCATAATCCACAGGAACATACTTTTCTTGCGGAATATTTGCTACGTGATTTTTAATATATGTGGTTATTGTATCATAATGTGATACAACCCAAATTATAAGCCTTTTCTTGTCTTCCTGATTTTTTGCATGAAATTGTCGAGAGTACCTTCCAAGAACATCAATAAAATGTGCGTACCTATCACTCATATCAACTGGACCCTCAGCTCCAAATTGCAACCTCTCATCCTTATGAACATCTTCCTCAAAAGCTTTCCAGAAAGACTGTGTCCCTTTTCCATATTTATCAAATAAGAAATTCATGTAATCTAGATTTTCTTTAAATATCCTTGGCTCTTCTATATCCTCGACGGGTCGAGGATCTGTAGTTAAGATATTTCCCTCTGGTATACCGTATTTTTCAAAAACTTTACGTGCACTATCTATAGCAACTTTGGCAGTTTCCATACTTCTTTGTCCTCCGTTTAATTCTGTTGGGCTAGCCAACACCATCAATACTAGCTTCTTTCTTTCGTCTTCTGGGATCTTATCAATAAAATCATCAATAATTTTAGTAGACTTTTCTCGAGAAATTTCTTCACCACTTTCAGTGAGGCTACCTGTTTCTCTTTCATATTTACCATGCCTCTGCATTACAATAGAAGTACCCCCTAAATCTGGTGGTATTCTATCTATTGTTTCGGAATTTAATTTTAAATCATCAAATTGAGCGCCTTCTATACCTTTCATTTTCTAATTATTATTTAAATAAATTTTCATAATATAATCTGTAGCTTCACCAACTGAATCGAAAATTGGCACATCATTTTTTTCAGCCATGTTTCTTATCCATTCTCGGTGTGAATCAAGTTGTTCCAATTGATCTGATTTTAAACCACCATCATATTCACCATTCTCACGTTTTTTTATATATTCAACATTAACTTCTCTTGGTGGCAAAACTACCGCATCAGGTATTAACCAATTATTTGATGCGCCAATAATCCACAAACCTACCTTTTTTGCTTCCTGAGTTATAATGTCGCTTCTGGCATCAACTTCATTTATTACATCAATTCCCATTGTCCACCACGGACCATCAGGATGTGCTCCCGCAGAATACCAAAGATTGTCACCATCAATCCAATTTTTTTCTATTTGATTCTTGACATAGTGTGTCTTGCCGGCCCCTGAAGGAGCTAGGATAAAATAACCTTTGGAGTGTGGCGTCGTA
Source organism: uncultured Candidatus Saccharibacteria bacterium (assembly GCA_964616425.1). Lineage (GTDB taxonomy): Bacteria > Patescibacteriota > Minisyncoccia > Phycocordibacterales > DATDWN01 > C7867-006. The sequence goes on along the minus strand of CAZTQY010000003.1, from coordinate 59,483 downwards.
CTTTTTATAAATACATCATAAACCTCCTTATTTTCAGAAAAAACGGTTGTTCCCCTAAATATATTAATACAAATAATAATATCATGTATTCAACAAAATAGAATTCACTATGATATAATTCAGCACATATGAAAAATATAGACATACTGGCCATTGGCGACATAGTAGTAGACGCTTTTATTAGAATGAACGACGCAGAGGTTAAATGTGATGAACATAACGAAAATTGTAAACTTTGTGTACGATACGGTGACAAAGTTCCGTATGAATCTGTAGAGATTTGTTACGCAGTTGGAAACAGTGCAAACGCAGCCGTATCAGCATCTAGACTCGGGCTTTCTTCTGCACTATACGCATATGTAGGTGGTGACCAGAACGGAAAAGACTCCATATCTTCTCTACAAAATGACGGAGTAGAAACAAAATATGTTCACACAGATCCAGATAATAAAACAAACTACCACTACGTACTATGGTATGACGTTGACCGAACTATTTTGGTTAAACACGAACACTACAAATACGATTTCAAAGTAGATGAGGCTCCAAAATGGATCTACCTCTCATCACTTGGTGATAATACTTTTGATTTCCAGATGCAGATAGTAGACTTTGTCGAGTTACACCCAGAAACAAAACTAGCTTTCCAACCAGGAACATTCCAAATAAAAATGGGTAAAGAAAAACTAGAAAGAATTTATAAAAATACAGAAATCTTTTTCTGTAACGTGGAGGAGGCTCAACACATATTAGGTGAAACAAGTCGTGATTTACCAACTCTTATGAAGGGAGTAAATGCACTTGGTCCAAAAACTGTTGTGATAACAGATGGATTCAACGGTGCTTATATTTTTGAATCAGAAAAAGGCGATATGCACTTTATGCCTATTTACCCACATACACCATTTGAGAGAACCGGAGCAGGAGACGCGTACGAATCAACTATTGTTAGCGTTATTGCTCTAGGTAAATCACTTGAAGAGGCATTTGCTTGGGCTGGAATAAATGCAATGTCAGTTACACAACAAGTCGGTGCTCAAAAAGGACTACTCACTCCGGAAAAAATAGAAGAGTATCTGGTAAAAGCTCCAGAGGACTACAAACTGAGAAAGTTATAAACATTTTTGTTGAATAATAAAAACAACCTTGATACAATAAAAATCTAGAGGTATCTAAATGCATACTGAGTTGTTGGACAAGCTGTTTGCAGAATGGGTCAAGACCAAGCCCTCCTTCCATCCCCACGCGTACTACATCAAAGACCTCGATCAGATCGTGGTCGTTGCTGAGGACTGCTCTACGACGGTACAGCACGTGAGCGGGACTAACGTTTCTCTCCACCGCCGAAACCACGAGACGATCGGCAAGAGAAACTATGTCGGGTTTGAGATCGAAGGCGCACAAAGGTTCTGCCGTCAGGAAAGACTGCGTTTCGGGAAGAAGATGAGCCTAACGTCTCTTCTCGAAAAGATGGCGAAGACCGATGTGAAGGCTGCACCAGCCATACTCGATGTGGCAATCCCACTCATCGAGGACAGTAACATCAACTCTGTTATTTTTTGAACAAAGGAGGAAATAGCGCCGAGATCCGGCGCTTTCCCATTTATAAAATATTCAGACTAATTTTTCCTTCCAATTACTTTTTTTACTGCTGAAAGAATATGTGACTCTCCCATCTCGTAGTGTTCAATTAGCTCATCGGGTTTACCACTTTGGCCAAATAGATTTTTTACACCGATAAATTCCTGTGGCACAGGAAAGTTTTGTACCAAAACTTCAGAAACTGCGGAACCAAGTCCACCAATTATCTGATGTTCCTCCACTGTAACTATCGCTCCGCAAGTTTTTGCAATATTAATTATTGCTTCACTGTCTATTGGCTTAACTGTTGAAATATTTAAAACTTTTACCGTAATTCCCTCTTTACTCAAATCCTCTGCAACTTTCAGTGCTTTGTGAACAAGAGCTCCTGTCGCTATTATTCCAGCATCAGCCTTTGCTTTTTCGTCTCCAAAGTAGATCTGTGCTTTTCCGATTTCAAAAGGAGTTTCCTCTGTAGTTATAACTGGAGTTTTTTCTCGAGCAAGTCGCAAATAAACTGGTTTGCCAAGCTCTGCTGCTGCCATAGTTGCTTTCCTGGCCTCTATCGCGTCACACGGAGAAATAACAACCATGTTTGGTATAACACGTGTAATAGCTATGTCCTCTATTGCCTGATGAGTTCCACCATCTGGACCAACAGATATCCCGGCGTGACTTCCTGCGATGACGACAGCTCTGTCGTTATAACAAATAGTCGTTCGTATCTGCTCCCAGTTTCTTCCTGGAGAGAACATTGCATAACTCGAAATGAATGGGATTTTTCCCATTGCAGACATTCCACTCGCAACTGATGCAAGGTTTTGTTCTGCAATACCTATCTCAACAAACCTCTCAGGAAATTTATCACGGAACAGATTCATCTTTGTTGACTCTGTAAGATCTGAACAAAGTCCAACAACTTGAGAGTTTTTCTCTCCCGCTTTTACTAACCCTTCCCCAAATCCCTGACGAATAGGTAGTTGTTCTACCTTCTTATCAAAAATCTTTGGATTTAATTTTTGTTTTGAATTTAACATTTAAATTATTTTAACACAATTCGGATTGAAAACTTAAAACTTTCAAAACTGTGTGAAGTTCGAAGTTCGCAGATTTTACTTTCGACCAAGCTGTACATCTAGTACTGCGCGTGGAGAAAGTAAAATCGAGAACAAAGAAATTTGTCAGTTTTGGAAGTTTTATTCATGTTCGGATGTTATCTGGCCGCCTAGAGTACGGAGGTCATGCAACGCAATTTTTGCTTGTTCATCCTTTGGCGGCTCGCCAGGCAACTCTGTTCCTGGAGGGTTACCATGCCATTTGTAGTCACGCTCCATAAACGAAACTCCCTTTCCTGGAATAGTTCTAGCGACTATCACGCTCGGTCCATCAAAGACTGCCTGCGCTCTCCCAACAGCAGCGATGATTTCTGCAAAGTTATGTCCGTCTATCTCTTCTGCATGCCAACCAAAACTCTCAAACTTGTGTAATACAGAATCAAGAGGCATAACATCCTCTGTATATCCATCTATCTGAATATTATTTCTATCAACAAAAACAATTAAATTTCCAAGTCTTTCTTTATTGGCCAACATTATTGCTTCCCAGTTCTGTCCCTCGTCTAGTTCTCCATCACCAAGCAAACAGTAGAAAAATCTATCAGAAGTTCTTCCTTTATCCATTCTATCTGCTATCGCCATACCTACCGCTTGTGACAAACCAGAACCTAGTGGTCCTGAACTATTTTCCAACATTGGAAGAAACTCTCTATGTGGATGACCCTGAAGCCTTGAGCCAAACTTTCTCAGTGTCAGAAGCTCAGAAACTGGAAAGTATCCTGAGTGAGCCATCGTTGCATACAAGACAGGGTTTATGTGACCGTTTGAAAGTATAAGCCTATCTCGGCCTTCCCAAAACGGATCAGTTGGATTATGACGTAGAATAAAAAAATAAAGTGCAGTGAAAATATCAGCCATACCCAAAGGGCCAGCAGAGTGACCAGAACCGGCAGAAACAAGCATCTCTATGATTGAAATGCGTATTGCTTTTGCCTTTTCTGAAAGCAAACGGATTTTGTCGTCTGTTAAATTTGGCATTGCCATTTTAAAGAGATGTTAGAAAATCAAAAACTTCTCCCGGATTTTCTGAATTTAATATTGCGCCACCTGAAATTAGTTTATTTGCGCCAGCTTCAACAAGAATTTCTGCAGTATCTTCGTTAACACCTATATCAATAGCAATTATACTCTCTGAATATTTCTTTCGCAATTCTTTTATCATTTCTATTGCGCTTTTTTCTAGATCAACACCATGTCTACCAATATTTTCTGATCCCATCACTTGAATAAAATCAACTTGAGAAACAAATGGTTCAAGTTTTGAAATATCTGTACTTGGTTTTATAGCGACACCTAGTGACATTTCATGAGACTTGCAAATATCTACTACTTTTTGAAAATCTGTTGTTGATTCAATGTGTGCAACAACCGAACCTATTCCAGTTGAAATCCATTCTTCTAACATATTTTCCGGATGTGCAACCATGAGGTGTAGTTCTATATCGACTTCTTCCCATTTTGGCCAACCAGCCATTTGGTTTTTTAATTCCTCAAAATATTGTTCGTCTCTGCCGTTGTAAGGCCAAGTTTTCACTGGTGCAAAAGTTCCATCTGCAATATCGATTTGTACAAAATTAGCAAAAGAAAAAACTCTCTGGATTTCTTCCTCAAGTTGAATTTTATTAACTGGAATTATTGCAGGTAGAACTTTAGTCATATTGTTCGATCTTCTTAATTCTTCTAATATGTCTAGGTTCTGCAGAAAAGGGTGTTTTAAGCCACAACAATACAGCCTGATGACTCTCTTGGGTAGTTATAAAGTGAGAAGCTAAAGATAGAATATTCGAATCATTATGCTCTCTAGCTAAAGTCAAAATATGTTTATTGCCACCATAAAAAAGTGCGCACCTTACGTTTGGAAATCTGTTTGCCACCATAGCTTCACCCTGACCTGACCAACCTAAAACTATTCCCTTTGAGTCTCTATCTTTTGAAACACTAGAAGCTACAATAGAAATATAATCTGGATAGTCATCTTCATGATCATATTGCTTTGGTCCACAGTCGTACACCTCAAACTGCTGTTCAACAAGAAAAGCAATGAGACTTCTTTTCATCTCAAACCCCGCATGGTCAGAACTTATATAGATTCGCATAATTTAATTATACTAAATCTGTGGTATATAGATATAAAGTATTCAACAACTCCAAAATCAAAATTTCACAATTTGGATGAAATCCGACGTGAGAAATTAAAAAGATGAGGAGCCTTAGTTAGTGCTAAGGTGACGAATATTTTTAATTTGGGAACGAGGAGTTCGCCAAATTTGGAATTTATATTGTTTTACCAGTTTTTATCACGTGGTCAATCAGCATGTTCGTATACCCCGCCTCATTGTCATACCACGCCATAACCTTTATCAAGTTTCCTCCGACAACACGAGTCATTTTGAGGTCTGCGATAGAACCATAATGACTACCGAGAATGTCTGATGATACTAGTTCCTCATCTGTAGCTGAGAAAATATTTTTCCATCTATCACTTGCTGCAGCTGCTCGCAATACACTGTTCACTTCCTCTGCAGTTGTATTTTTCTTTGAAATAAAAGTTACATCCACAATAGAACCAGCTGGAACAGGAACTCTGATAGAAATACCATCAAACAAACCTTCTAGTTTCGTGAATGCCTGTGTTACCGCAATAGCTGCTCCTGTAGAAGAAGGCACGATGTTCTGTGCGGCTGCTCTTCCCTCTCTCAAATCTTTTTTAGACGGACCATCAACTAGTGCTTGTGACGCTGTGTATCCATGAACAGTGTTCAGAACTGCTTTTTCAATACCAATGTTTTCATCCAAAATAGCAATAAGTGGCGAAGCAGCGTTTGTTGTACATGACGCATTTGAAGTAACATCACATGTACCGAACTTTTCCTCGTTTACACCCATGAGTATAGTTTCACCTTTCACACTTCCGTCTCCACCTTTTGAAGGAGCTGAGATAACTACTTTCTTTGCACCAGCAGTTAAATGAACAGAGGCTTTGTCGTATGAAGTGAAAAGTCCTGTAGACTCAACAACAACATCAACTGCAAGCTCTCCCCAAGGAAGTTTTGTTGGCTCTTTTTCAGAAACAAATTTTACTGTTCTACCGTCTATTACAAGGTTTCCACCGTCTACTTTCACATCATGCTTCCATGTTTTATAAACCGTATCGTATTTCAAAAGGTACGCCATATTATCGACACTTCCTAGATCGTTAACTGCAACCACTTCTAGACTTTCATTATCCCAACTCTCTTTCAGAAATTGTCTGCCAATTCTACCGAAACCGTTTATTGCAACACGAACTTTTTTTGTTTTACTGAAAAATGCCATTTGATTAATTTATGCAAAGAATAATGTGTAAATTATATCAAATATATTGTGTAAATGGGAAACCGCCAGCTAGATGCTGGCGGATTTCCGTCAGCGCCAGACTGGCGGTTACTTCTTGCAGGTAGAACACTCACAGTCCACCTGGATGCGCTCGACTTTGAGCCGGTCATCAGCAAAGTCAGCGCGAATCGCCTTTACCTTTCCTGCGCAGTTGTGTTCACCTTTCTCACAACTATCGCAGAGAATGGGTGGAAGTGGACGGAGCTCACTCGGGCCGAGAGAGCGCAAGCGACTGGGATCAGTGACCCCGAAGCACGAGCCATCATCTCCTCCGACGAATCGGTTGAACTTCAAAATGTTCATCAGACTTTCAATGCTTGGCATAACGGTCTCAATCCTTTCTCGTACTAGCTGTTCAGTTTGCCCGACACGAGCACTGGCAAGGCCTCGTGATATTAAACCTTTTCAGACGTCCAGCCTTCATCTTTATGGCATAAGACGTCAGAACAGCGTATTTGCGACAAGAATGGTGCTCATGTGCCTGACATGCCTGGCACAGCCTTTTCGGCACTTCTGGTTTAGGTGGCTGTAAAACCACAGGCTGCGGCTCCATTACATGCGGAACACGAACATTATCTGAGCCAACACGTCCAGACGGTTTCCTCACCACAGCTTCCAGCTTTGCAACCAGCAACAACTGTTTCAGACTGAGCATCAGTCCCTCCAGTTACTAATATTAAATTTTACTGAAATTTAGTCAAACTACTCAGAAGCAGAATCTTTCTTTTTTGATTCCCCTGCGTGAGAGTCTACCTCGTAACTTGTGTTTTGTGATTCAAAAAAGTTTACCAACTCAAACACATCTGTTGCTGTACTCATCCATTTTGCTGGATTAGTCACATTATAGTATTTTGGCATTCCAAGTTCCTGAAGTCTTCTGTCCGCCACATACTGAACATACTGGTTTACATAGTCAGCATTAAGTCCCAAAATACCGTTCGGGAACAAGTCTTTGTTGTATGCAACTTCTAGATCAACTCCTTCGATGATTATGTTTCTGATTTCTGCTGCAAACTCTTCCGTAAGTAGTTCTGTATTTTCCTCCAACACATTGTGAACCAAGTTAATACCGAACTTTAGGTGCAAACTTTCGTCTCGCAAAACCCAGTTGATCATAGAACCAAAGTTTCTGAGTTGGTTTCTCTGTCGGAAAGAAAGAGCCACCATAAAGCCTGAGTAGAACCATATACCCTCCATCACAATGTTTGTCGCAACTAGGTTTCTAATAAAATCTTTCTTACCATCCACTGTTTCAATATCGAGCTTATCTTCAGTCATTCGAGTTAGATATCTGTTTATGAAAGCCTCCTTTGCTGTCATAGAAGCCACTTCGAGGTGAGTGTTAAATATAGACTCTTTATCAAACGGGAATGTTTCTAGAACATATTCAAAAGACACACAGTGGTTCGCCTCTTCCCACATTTGCTTTGCTAGATATAGGTGACACTCTGGAGATTTCAAATATGGATATATACCGAGAGCAATGGATCTGTTAACTATGAGCTCTGCAGGGTTGAAAAAAGCCATAAGAAACTTGATTGCGTGTCTCTCATCCTCAGTCATTTTCTCAAAATCTTCCAAGTCCTCTTTGAGTGCTATTTCATGAGGGAACCAAGTGTTTCGAACAGCTTGGTTATACAAATCATATGCCCACTTATAATTTAGAGGATGCAAATTCATATCCGTTGGTGATGGTTTTCCAATTAGTGTCATATTATTTTATATTAAATTTTAAATGTTACTGACAAGCAATACAGATGTTATCACTATCAGCTGGATCTTCAGGAGCAATGATATTGTATTTCTTAATATTATTGTTTACCTGCTCAAGTGATTTATATTCGTTTTTTTGAATTTGTGCAACTAGCTCAGGTTTATTCTGATCTAATATAGACTTTTGTAATGGCTCAAAACTAGGCTCAACATTATTTTTAGGTAAAATTTCTTCAACAGCCTTTGAAGTAGAAACTAATATTTCCTCTTCCAATGTTATGTTAGATATAGCATCCTCTTTTGCTTGTTTTATAGCAGATTCACTAATCGAAGGCTCACTAGCAACAACCTGGCTTGGGTTTACAACACTAAAAGATTTTTGAAGTGGAGAAGCAAAAGCATTTGAGTTGCTGAAATTCAACGCACCGAATCCAACTTTTCCTATCTTTGCTGCCTTGTTCACATTTGTAGTTGACTGTTCAGCTGTATGTCGAGGCTTCATGTGGAGATAGTATGTTGACTTGAGACCCTTTTCCCAGGCAGTACTGTATATCTTCATTGTCTCATCTATATCTCTAGTTTCAAGATACATGTTTCTAGATAAAGCCTGATCTACCCATTTCTGTGCACGAGCAGCAACTTCTATATAAGCAAATGGTGATGTTGTGAAAGAAGTTTTATATATGTCTTTTATGTGTTGAGGTATTTGAGCGATTTCAGCAATATCTCCTTGGTTTTCAATAATCTGTTCTTTTACATCATCCCACAATCCAAGGTTTATCAAATCCTTTACGAGGTTGTGATTTATATCAAGATATTTACCAGAAATTTTATTTCTAGAAAATACTTGAGCAAACCTAGCATCTATTCCTGGAGTTGTTGCAGCAACCAATCCAATGTTCGCGTTTGGTGCTACAGCCATTAGTGTTGCATTTCTTATCCCTTTTGAAACCTTTGCACGAAGCACATCCCAGTTCAGACCCTTGTGTTTACTAACTTTAGAAACTGTTAGCGGTTTGCCTCTGCCGGCTTCCAATGTAGAAAGTGTGTCGATTGGAACTTTACCCTTTGACCACTCAGAACCTTGAAAGTTTGCATAACTACCCCGCTCTTGTGCCAAATTAGCTGACTCATCGATTGCCATATAAGAAACAAATTCAAATATCCTGTCAGCAAAATCCCAAGCATGAGGAGAATCATATGACATACCAAGTTGCTCTATCGTATCTGAAAATCCCATCACACCCAAACCTACAGCTCGATTCTCACTATCTGATTTTGCTGCCTCTGGGATAGGTAGAACATTGATATCAATAAGATTATCGAGTTGTCTTACGGCTAGACGAACAGACTCTTCCAATCTAGCCCAATTTACTTCTTTGTTCTTTATATGAGCTGCAAGGTTAAGAGACGCGAGGTTACAAACAGCAACGTTATCTTTATCTTGTGGCAGACAGATTTCTGTACACAAGTTACTCATATGAATAGTACCTGTATTGTTATTTAGAGCACGAAGGTTAATTGAATCTTTCCAGACTAACCAAGGATGAGATGAACTCTGAAGCTCTGTTAAAATTTGTCTGTATTGTTCTGTAGCCGGAGCTTTCTTAAACACTCTCATTTTTCCAGAGTTTGCCATTTCAACATATTCTGCATATCTCTTTGAAAAAGCTTCACCGTAAAGTTCATTTAGATCTTCTGTTTCAGCTGGATCAAACATGTACCAATCATCACCAGCAGAAACTCTTTTCATAAACTCGTCAGAAAGATAAACAGCAGTGTTTGCAGTTCTCATTCTCATATAGTCATCACCATTATTCTTCTTCCAATCAAGAAATTCTGGAAAATCAATATGCCAATTTTCCATATAAAAACAAAGTGCACCTTTTTTCTTTCCCCCTCTCTGAATAGCACGTATAGCAGTATCGATTATTTTTGCAAATGGTGTTGGTCCTGTGGATGTACCTCCATATTTTCTAAGTGGAGAACCTGAAGCACGAAGTTTTGTAACAGAAGCACCTATTCCACCTGAGCCTTTTGATAGAAGCATAACGTCAGATACAGATTTAGCAATGTGGTTCATGTTATCTTGAATCTCCAAAAGATAACAATTTGATAGCGCTGGGTTAATAGTTCCTGCAGCTAGGTTTGTAGAACCGCCGGCAACATACTCCAATCTAGACATTTTATTGTAGAACTTTTTTGCCATTTCAGTTGGATTGCTTTCGTTATATGAAAGACCCATTGCGATTCGCATAAAGAAATACTGAGGAACTTCTATTGGTTTTTGATTTATATCTTTTATTAAATATCGGTTTATGAGTCCATCTAGTCCAGCGTATTGAAACAACTCATCTCTTTCCAATCTTAGTGTATTAGCCAGTTCATCTAGGTTAAACTTTGCCTTCATTTCTGGGTGAAGTTTTCCATTCGCAACTCCTGTCTCTATAAAATCAACAAAACTCTTTCTATGTTTACCTGCAAAAACTTCAGATTCGTCCCCAGGATGAAAATCCTTTATAACTTGTCTATACAGAGTTTTAAGTAGGAGTCTTTTTGCGACAATATCGTATTCGATGTCATCTTTTATATTTTGAACTGCAGCGTTGATAGTCGCCTGATCCATTTCATCAGTTGTGATTCCATCATAGAGAGTGAGTTGAGTTTCAGTCGCAATTTGAGTCACTTTTGAGACTGGATCGAACAATCCATAACATGCTCTTTCTATAGAACGATTAATTTTATCGGCATTGAAAGGTTCTTTTTTACCATCATGCCTTGTGACTGTTATACTCATTGTGAAAATAAATTAAAAAAGATAAATTTTAATAATTTGTGACTCATTTTGACTAAATATCTGCAATTTTTCTTCAAAAATTGCAGATATTTTCAAATTTGTTCATTAATTGTACTCCAAAGGGTCACGTAAAAACTGTGGATAAACCTTTTTTTGGTCGCTATGAAATGAATTAAAAAAAGTGTAAAGTGACCTGCCAAAATACGCTATTTTTTATGAGCTTTTTCCGGCCTTTCGCTCAAATTTTACAAAATCTCCTATTTTTATATTTTTCTTATCTGATTGACCAGAATTTATCTCCAAAACATACATAGAAGGAACATCTGAATAAAAAACTTTTGGATAGCTTTCTGGTAAAACAGACTTTTCTATATGTGTCACCTTAAAATCTTCACTAATCCAAACAATATCAATAGGAAACAGCATGTCTTTCATCCAAAATCCGTAATTATCTGGCTTTTTAAATACAAAAAACATTCCTTCGTTATTTTGTAGAGGTTTGTGACCAGATAAACCCTTTTCTAAAAAGTATTTTGTCTCTGCTACTTTGACTGTAAAGACACTCTCTCCTATCGTCACCCTGGCCTTGTATGTAAAATTAGATAAAACAGCCACAATAATCACAAAAGAAATAATAACGACAAAAAATATCGCTATCTTGTTTTTTTTCATATAAATATTGTAGCACGGCAAAACTTTCATACAACAAAAAACTCCCTTCCGGGAGCTTTTTGTTTGTTTAGTGGTTTAAGCTAAACGGAGAGATTACCATGTTCGGCCACCTCGATCGTTTCCACGATCAAAGCCTCCTGTTCGTGGTGCTCTAGGTTCCATTGGTCGAGCTTCATTTACTGTAAGCTTTCGTCCATCTAGTTCCTGACCATTCCACTTTGCGATAGCAGCCTCTGCATCAGCATCGTTTGCCATCTCGACGAAACCGAATCCTTTTGATCGGCCTGTCATTCTATCCATGATAATTGTAGCAGATGTTACTTCTCCGATCTGAGCAAAAGCATCTTTCAATGCTGTCTCTGATGTTGAATAAGCAATTCCTCCTACATATAACTTCTTTGCCATTTTATTTTACCTAGCCTTTATTTTAAACTGTAAGGCGGCTAGTACTCTCTCCTTTTCCTACTTTCAAAAATGAAAATGCGAAAACCTATGAGAAACTTACATTAGTACTATTATACCACCCTTAGGCCATAAAAGTCAATGCTACTTAGTCGGTTGTGACTTTAGTCATAGTAACTGGTGATAAAGGCTTATCATTAGCCCCGGTTTGAACACCGGCAATTTTATCCACGATGTCTTGACCAGATACTACTTTTCCAAAAATCGTATAGTTGTTAGGAAGTGGGTAGTCTGCAGTCATTATGAAAAATTGGCTTCCATTTGTATTTGGACCCGAGTTTGCCATCGCGACTACACCCTTTTTATATCCCTCTTTATATGAAGGTGTAGATGGATTCAGTTCATCATCAAACTTGTACCCAGGACCACCTGTTCCATTTCCATTTGGATCTCCACCTTGAATCATGAACCCTTTTATAACCCTATGAAATGTAAGTCCGTTATAGAAACCTTTGCCGGCGAGAGTAACAAAGTTTTTTACTGTATTTGGAGCATCTGCATCATAAGTTTCAAAAACAATCTTTCCATAATTTGTATCTATAGTAACCATGTGTGTTTTTTTATTATCTGAACTATTAATTGTTGACGAACTAGCACCCGAAACATCTGAGGTAGTGGTGGCTTGACCATAATTCTCTGTTATTGGAAGGTTCACAACCAAAGGATCTACAGATTCTGGTTTTTTGTCTGAAAACAAATAATAACCTCCGGCAGAAAACAGACCAACAATAACCAAACTTAATAAAATATTTTTTGTCATGAAAAGTATTATAACAATATTTTTAAAATATAAAAGTTTAAAATAATACAAACAAAAAACTTTTCACTAATCAATTTTACACAAGGCTTTAAGTGCCACAAGATCTGTGTTTGTTAGTTTTTCGTTTACTCCATTGTTTAACCTATACATTATAGCTTTAGGATCATCATTATGTTCAAGACCCAGAGCATGACCCAACTCATGTGCCAACACCCTGACCAACTTTGTTCTGTTTTCGAACTGGTATATATCTATCTCCTCCCCTTTAACATCGGACCTGTACACACCCTCATCAAATTCACCGTTCAAATTATCTCCTATGTTATTATAATTTTTTACATTTATATTTAAACTTCTCGCCAAATCATTTAAAGCAGAGACTAGAGCGTTTACATCAGCAGCATCAGTATTGAGTTCCTTCTGTAGAGTTTGAAGCGCAAGACTCTCATTTTGTAAATATACTTTCTCAGCATTTAGCTCAGCATACTCAGTCTTGCTTGCTCCACCTTTTTTATTTACAGACATTACCTCTGACTCATATGCCACCTTTCTCGAGTCAAAAGCTTTAACCCTAACATCAAATTCGTATTTTTCTTGATTATATTGAGCTAGTATCGAGTCGTATTTTGATTTCACTTCATCATAAGAAGCTCTATCATTTTTTAAATCAATTCCCATTGTTTGCAACTGAGTTGTTACCTCCTGACGAGTATCATATACAAGATTTATCTTTAAAGAACCTTTTGATTCAAAAGCAAATAGATCTTTGTTTACCGGTTTTTCCCATATAGCTTCAGCATCTTTCATTGCACTCAAAAAATCCGCTTCAGATATCCCAAATCTGTTATCAAATGTGCCCATACTATATTTTATTGGATTTTTACAAGGTAAATAATTTCTTTCTAAATAATGCAAAGAATTCAACAATGGAGCTTTAAAATAAAATATAACTCCAAACAAGAGCAGAAGGCTTAGTATGTTTTTCGAAATATTAGACATTTACTTAATTGTAATGCGTTAAGATGAAAAAAGGAATAAGTTATTTGCTAAAACTACAAAACACTTCACTTGGCTTCATATATTCACTGGTCAGTTCAGAAAGCACCACTTCATCTCCCCAATCAAAGTTGTCTTTCCTAACTTCTTTCATAGCGGAGACGGAGAGATTTGAAACTTACAGTTTCAGTACCCCAATTGGATATAATATTTCGCAACGCTCATATTATATCTCAATCGGGCTTCAAATCCCGACGAAAGCTATACTCATAGCTTTCTCCTAAAATTTAACTACGTTAAATTTTTTCCTGGCGGAGACGGAGAGATTCGAACTCTCGATGCCTTGCGGCATGCCACCTTTCCAAGGTGGTGGAATAAACCACTATCCGACGTCTCCTTCTAGCTATTTTTTGAATTTTAAAATCTCATCAACCTGTCTTATCTCATCCCAAATCCCATCTATCAAATCATAGTTTTTTGCTTCTTCCAAGGTTACCCATTTGAACTCAACTGCATCAGCGTCTAGTGTAACTTCTCCAGAAAGATATTCAGCAAAATACGAAAACACTATAACTGGTATACCGTCTGGACGAATAAAAGTCAGGTCAACGAGAAATTTTGGTTTTGATATTCCAACATTTACCTCCTCCTGTATTTCCCGATACAAAGACTTCTCTAATGCGCCATACCATTGAGGAGCTCCTGTTGTGCTCGGGGTTGTGTTTATATAGTCGTCTGTGCTTAACCCACCACCCGGTACAGTCCATTTGTTTGGATGTACTTTTTTATTTGGAGATCTCTTTGTTATTAAATATGTAAAATCTGGTTTGTAAATAATAGTAGTGGTACATATCCTATGCAACTCCTTATCTTTTATATCTGGTATTGCCATAGATATATTTTAACCTAAATTCTGCGTATGAGTGACGACCTTGTTTCTACCAGTCTCCTTTGCTTCGTACAAGGCCTTATCTGCATCAGATATCAGATTTTCAAGAGTTACATCATTGTAATAACTTGATATTCCTATACTCACAGTAACTTTTAATTCTGGATATTCATCAAATACCAAATCTTGTATATTTATTCTTATTTCTTCTGCTTTATTTTTTGCGTCTATTTCATTTGCACCAAGCAGTGACACAATTATCTCCTCTCCTCCCCATCTAGCCACAGTATCGCCCTGCCTTACACAACTATCTATTGTTTGACTTACTTTTTTCAGTACTTCATCACCCACATCATGTCCGTAGGTGTCATTAATTTTCTTGAAATGGTCTATATCAATAAAAAGTATTGCTAGATTTTTAAAACCAAACCAGTTTTTCCTTTTTCCATCTGAGAATTTTATTACTGAATGAAGATACGTAGCAGTCTCCTCTTCAAAAAAAGCTCTGGTTTTTAAACTTGTTAAATGATCATGAATCAAATCTCCTTCTAAATCACGTACATGCTTTTCCAAACTAGATATTTGTTCTTTAAGTTTTTGTGTTTCGTCCATAAAATAAATAATATCATCAAAATTTAAAATTGAAAAAACTACACAATATGGTGGAAAAGTAACAAAAGGTGGCTTAACTGATTTTTACCAACTTCCAGAACTACCGCCGCCGCCAGACGATCCACCTCCAAACCCACCAAAACCTCCTCCTCCATGACCCCCTCCACCACCCCTCATCCACCATGGGTAGACTCCAAGAGCTCTAGCACGACCGTATGATTTAGAAACAACAAAGTCCAAAAATAATCCAGAAACTATCAGTAATATCAAAGTTGGGATTGCCACCAATGTGACTGTAATGAAAAAGTGCCAAATAATTAAACCAATAATACCTCCCAATACCCCACCACCCCACCAAGATTTTGATTGAGCCAAAATTGCAATAATAAACTGGAAAATAACTATAAAAAATATCATGATTGCCTCTAAAGGAAATTTGCTATTACTCTCATTATAGTTTTCTGGAACTATGTTATTTCCACCCATAGCTTCTATCATTTTATCTACAGCACCATTTATACCACTATAATAATCTCCGGCCTTGAATGCAGGGGTTACAACTTCGCTCTGTATATATGATGTCCCTATATCAGTTAGATCACCTTCTACACCATAACCAGTGTGAATACGAGTTTTTCTGTCAGAAAGCGATATAAGAAACAGTACCCCATTATCTTTTCCTTTTTTTCCAATTCCCCACTGTGTAAATATTTCTTGCGCAACGTTTTCTATAACGTCACCATCAAGAGAAGGTATAGTTACTACAGCTATCTCGTTCGTGGTATTTCTTTCATAATTTTCTAGCTTTGTTTCTAGTTGAGAAACTTGTTCTTGTGTCAGCATCCCAGCATAGTCTTGGACAAAGCCAGTTGGGTTTGTGGGTACAGTAAAAGCCAAGAGTGAAATAGGAAAAACAAACAGGGCTAAAAATGCAAAAGTTTTTTGCATAGTTAGTTTAGGTTAAAACTGCACGTTAGGAACAACCTTTGCAGAATCTGGAACTTCAAAATAAGCTTTCTCACTAAAACCGAACAATTTTGCAACTAACATTCCAGGGAATCGACTGATACTTGTATCAAAAACTAGTACTAGTTGATTGTATTTCATTCTTTCAACTGAAATTCTGTTCTCTGTACCTTCAAGTGATGTCATAAGGTCTCGATATGATTGAGATGACTGCAAAACAGGATAGTTCTCTGTAATAACTAAAAGTCTACCGAGAGCTGACTCATATTGAGAAGCAGCTTGAGCTTTCTGATCTGCAGTTGTTGCACCAGAGTATCTTGTTCGAGCCTCGGCAATAGCTGTAAATACTGCAGTTTCCTGTTTTGCTACACCTTTTACTGTTTCAACAAGGTTTGGAATCAAATCAAAACGTCTCTGTAGTTGGTTATCCACCTGTGCCCACTGAGCTGTTACAGCCTTATCTTGTGTAACAAGTGAGTTATAGCTACCCATTATCCACAACCCCAGCAAGACGATAATACCTAGAATAATAACCAGTGTTTTATTTCTTTGAAAAAAGCTTTGTTCTGTTGGCATCATAATAATTATAGTTAACGATAATAGACTGGATTATACCACATCTGCATATAAATCAAGTTTAAATAAGACTATTGTATTTGCATTTTTACTGATATTTGGTATTATGAACCCCATCATGAGTATTACTGGAATGATTCCTTATATCCAAATTGTATTGTCTGTTCTCCTTATTGGAGGCATACTCCTACAAAGATCAGAAGCTGGCCTTGGATCTGCGTTTGGCGGAGGCGATAGTTTCTCTTCTGGATATCACACAAAAAGAGGTTCTGAAAAGGCGCTATTTATAGCAACTATTATAGTGGCCGTGCTTTTTGCATCGACATCATTCGCCCTTCTACTCATCTAAAATTTCAAAGCTTGCGCATTTCTTTGTTGATTATTTTTTTACATCCACGCGCAGTACCACTAGTACAGCCTGGTAAACAAAAAATTTATCATCAAACTGCACCAAGTTTATAAATTTTAAAATTTTAAATTAATACTAAATATTTATTTTCGTGGACAAAGACTATCTCAAATCCCTCGCAAAAAAAGAGTGGAAGATCCCATACTCAGATAAGGTAGGCCAAGTTATTAGAAGTTTTTCATTAACTGAAAAGACTCTATTTTTCGTATTCACAATCATATTTGTAATAAGTGGCTTATCGCTTCTGTACAAAGTAAATAAACTTTTTCTTGTAGAGGTTCCGGACTATGGTGGTTCATTAACAGAAGGAGTCATCGGCTCACCTAGATTCATAAACCCGTTATTGGCTTCGTCTGATATAGATAAAGATCTAACATCTCTCATATACTCTGGTCTTTTAAAGGCAGACTCTGCTGGAAAATTAAGTTTAGATTTGGCAGAGAGTTATGAAGTATCGTCTGATTTACTCACATATACTTTTAAAATCAAAGGCGATGCTGTTTTTCATGATGGGACAAGTGTTACTACAGATGATGTAGTGTTCACTATCGAAAAAGCTCAAAATTCAGAACTAAAAAGCCCGAGAGAAGCGAACTGGGCGGGCGTAAAAGTTGAAAAAATAGATGATAAAACTATTTCTTTCACACTAAAACAGCCATACTCAGCTTTTATTCAAAGTACTACTTTGGGAATACTACCTAAAAGTATATGGAACAAAGCTTCTATCGAGGAATTCCCTTTTAGCCAATTCAATACAAAACCTATTGGAACAGGACCTTATAAAATAGACTATATTACTTATACTAGTAGCGGCCTACCATCTGAATACCATTTAATTTCTTTTAATAAATATACTCTTGGAAAACCTTACATATCTAAAATAGTAATGAAGTCATATCAAAATGAAAAAGATTTGATTCAAGCTTATAAAAATGGAAATATAGAAAGTTTACATAGTGTTTCTCCAAAAGAACTTCCTGCTCTTCAAGTAGCTACAGACGAGATATTGTTATCTCCTCTACCTAGAATTTTTGGAGTTTTCTTTAATCAAAATACCGCACCTGTGTTTGTAAATAAAGAAGTAAGACTCGCCCTAAACACTGCAACAGACAAACAAGCAATCATAGACAGCGTCCTCAGTGGTTACGGTCAAACGATAGAAAGCCCAGTACCTCTAAATACAATAGCCGAAGCTACTTCAACAAATGTAAATCGTATAGAAGAAGCTCAAGCGATTTTGACAAAAGCTGGTTGGAAGCTAAACAGTGATGGTATATTTGAAAAGAATGATAAAAAAGGAAATGTACTACTTTCGTTTTCAATTTCAACTGGAAATGTTCCGGAGTTAAAAGACACTGCTTATTTGTTACAAAAGCAATGGCAAGAAATGGGAGCTCAAGTTGAAGTGAAAGTTTTTGAGGTTGGAGACTTAAACCAAAACATAATTAAACCTAGAAAATACGACTCTTTGTTATTCGGAGAAGTTGTCGGAAGAGATATGGATCTATATCCGTTCTGGCATTCGTCTGGGAGAAATAGCCCAGGTTTGAACATAGCATTGTATACCAATCTAAAAGTAGATAAAATCCTTGAGAATATTAGAAGCTCAAGTGACCCGCAACTTAGAGAAGGTTACTTTGCAAGCTTTAACAAAGAAATACTTGCTGATTCACCTGCCGTATTCACTTACTCACCTTACTTTATTTATATAGTTCCCAAAAAAGTAAAAAATGTCAGTATAGGCCAAGTTACGACACCAGGAGAAAGATTCGCAGATATCGGACAGTGGTACATAGAGACAAATAACGTTTGGAAAATATTTACAAAATAATAGAAATTAACAAATAAAATCATGGACAAAATAGATCAGAAAATAGAAGCAGCGGTTGCACCACACAGAGAATCTAGACCTTCTGGAGTTAGAAGCAGATCTTCTTTTCGAGGAAAATCTTTTAGTAGAAGAGATACACCAATAGTAAAAAATACTGTTAGAAAAGTTGAGGATGTTATACCACCAATAGGAGAAAACATACGCATCATCCCGCTTGGAGGAGTTGAGGAGATCGGCCGAAACATGACAATGATTGAATACAAAAACGATATTATTGTTATAGATATTGGTTTTCAATTCAAAGACGAAGACACACCTGGTATCGACTACATACTTCCAAACACCAAATACCTAGAGGATAATAAAGAAAAAATACGTGGTCTATTTATCACACACGGTCACCTAGACCATATTGGTGGACTACCTTTTATAATCGACAGAATTGGTTATCCAAAAATCTATACACGACAATTTGGAGCAATCATGATCCAAAAGAGACAAGAAGAATTTCCTCATCTGAAACCTTTAGATATTCAAATAATCGAGGGTGATGAGACTATTACTATTGGTGGACTGAAGGTAAAGACTTTCCCTATTTCTCACACCATCCCAGACTCTATGGGTCTCATAATCGAAACTCCATTTGGAAATATAGTATTTATAGAAGACGTACGTGTAGATAATGTTAACGGCGTACCTACAGAAGAAGAAGTTGAACAGTACAAGAGATTTAAAGATATGAATGTCCTACTACTAACTATGGACTCTACATCTATCGAGAAGCCTGGTTTCTCACTTTCTGAAAACGTTGTTGTTGAAAACATTGATAGATTTATCAAAGAAACAAAAAGTCGTCTCATAATCGCAACTTTTGCATCTCAAGTTGAAAGAATAATCGCAATCATAAACGCAGCAGAAAAATATAACAAAAAAATTGTTATTGAAGGTCGCTCAATGAAATCAAACATTGAAATAGTTAAGCACCTAAAACTTGCTGATACAAAAAATATAATACCGCTCGAAGATATAGAAAATTACCCTCCGGATAGAATCATCATGTTGGTTACTGGAGCTCAGGGCGAAGAGTTTGCTGCCCTTATGCGAATCGCAAACAAAACTCACAAATACGTTAGACTAAAACCAACAGATACAGTTCTACTATCAGCATCAGTTATTCCAACAAACCACAAATCTGTAGTGAACCTAAAAGACAACTTGTATCGATCTGGAGCAAAGATCGTTACTTATTTGGACTCTGATATTCACGCATCTGGTCACGGCAACAGAGATGAGCTTAAATGGATACACCAACAAGTTCCCTACAAATTCTTTATGCCAGTTCATGGAAACCACTACATGCTTTGCCAGCATGCTGAACTCTCATACTCATTGGGACACGGCAAAGACGACGTAGTGATACCTGACAACGGATCAATTATAGAAATATATGAGAATGGAGATAAGATTCGCATTCTAAAAGAAAAGGTTCCAGCAAATCTAGTGCTAGTTGACGGTTTCGCTGTTGGAAATATTCAGGAAATGGTTATTAGAGATAGAAAAATGCTCGCACAAGACGGAATATTCCTTATTGTTGTTAGTATAAATACTAAAACTGGTAAACTTAAAAAATCTCCAGATATCATCGCCAGAGGGTTTGTTTATGTTAGAGAATCTCAAGATCTACTAACTAACGCTCGAATGATTATAAAGAAAACTGTAGAAGACACTACCCAGGGAATGAACCCTATTGATTTTGATATGGTTAAATCTATTCTTGCAGATAACGTAGCTAGATTCCTATTCCAAAAAACAGCCAAGAAACCAATGGTAATACCTGTGATTCTAGGAGTTTAAATCAAAAAAACCGCCATATGGCGGTTTTTTGTTTTAAACTCAATAGTTTTGAGATATAATAAAATTATCATGCATAGACTTCTATCGCCCTTCCGACTAAATTCTGTATTGAATATTGTCTTTATTTCAAACATATTTATATCATTCCATTATGCACTAGTTATATATATAAACTCTTCATTCCTTTCGACATTCTTCTCAGAAACACAAGTTTCAGCATTGTATATATTAGGTTCAATAGCCAGCACAATATTTCTTTTAAACGCCTCTAAAATCTTAGAAAAAATTGGCTTATATAAATTTTTACTATGGAGCTCAATCCTTGAACTTATTACCATTGCTGGTATGGCATTTACTGACTATCAGTCACTGATTGCAGTATGGTTCTTGGTTCACAATGTCACAATATCACTTATCCTATTTAATATGGATGTTCTAATAGAAACAATAGAATCTGATAAGTCCAATGTTGGTGGTGTAAGAGCGACCTTTTTAACAATAACAAGCATAGCTATAGTTTTAGCTCCATTCAGTTTGTCATGGGTAATAGACGGCAATGTTTATTCGAACGTATATCTACTCTCCTCTATCATGATGCTTCCGATTTATTTTTTAATAAATAAATTTAAAACAATAGAGACAGTTAAATTCCACCATATTCAGATCAAACAAACATTGATTGAATATGTTAAGGACAAAAACCTAACAGATATAATTATCTCTCAATTTTTACTTCAGCTTTTTTATGCTTTCATGGTTATATATACTCCAATATATCTAGATCAATATATCGGTTTCACCTGGGCTGAAATAGGAATAATTTTCACTATAATGCTACTACCATTTGTTATATTTGAACTTCCTGTCGGAGAACTGTCAGACGACAAATACGGCGAAAAAGAATTTTTAACTATCGGATTCGTTATTATGGGACTCTCAACTATTTTTATGAGTTTTATAACATTAAAAGTATTTTGGATGTGGGCATCTATACTATTTATTAGTCGTATCGGAGCAAGTTTTGTCGAAATTAGTAGTGAAAGTTATTTTTTCAAACACACAGATAAGGAAAAAACTGATGTTATCAGTTTTTTCAGAATAGCACGCCCTATTTCATTTATTGTTGCTCCTGTGTTGGCAACTATAATGCTCCAGTTTTTACCATTCCAATACATTTTTATATTTATCGGAATTACCATGCTTGTTGGAACAAAGTACTCACTTAACCTACAAGATACAAAATAATTAAGATTTTTTAATCTTTTTAGCTGTTTTTTTACCACCCTCATCCATATGCTTCTTGATATTTTTCCAATGTTTTTTTAGATCAGTGCCCAGCTCTTCAAGCTCCGCCTTGTCTATATTTTTTACAGCATCATATTTTTTCATCACCCCTGAGACCAAATCATTATAAATATCCTCATTTACATCCTTTAATTTTTCCAACTTTTCCAGAACTTCGCCCTTTGCCTTAAGTGTCCAACCTTTTATTTTTGCCTTCTTCTTTATGCCATCTTTTGTTCCATATAAATAATACGCACCAGCAAAAGATGCCGCTAGTATACCGAGCCCCATAAGTGCTGCTGGAGCCTTACTTTTTTTGTTTTTTTCAGCCATATTTTTTAAAGTTAAATAATAATGCGGTGGTTGTGAACAATTATTCTTCTTTCTCTTCTACAGTCTCATCCTTTCTTTTATTTCGTGATCTGGGTTTTGACCTAGCTAAACCTAGAAATGAATATAGAACATTTGTTATTCTAAGGCCTTTATCCTCCGCCTCTTCTCTAAAAGCCTTAACATCATCTAACATTTTTTCCCCTTCTTCTCTTGCTTTTGAAGACAAAAATTTAATATCTTGAAGAATTTTAATTATGTAATAAATAGCAACAACCAGCACAACAGTGACTATGATTGTTGATATCGACGATATAACAAAAAACACATCTGACTTTAATATACTTGTATCCATATACACCAGTATATCATAGTGCTATTTTGTCAGTATATTCAATAGTTTTTTAATTGAAAAAGCAGCTACATCAATAACAGAATCCGCTCCGCCATAATACATATAAATATCATCACCCCTTACGATAGCTCCACAAGGAAATACCACATAGCCAACTTGACCTTCTATTTCATATGATTCATTTGGTTCAAATATAGGATCAGTCGATCTTGCCAAAACGATTGTTGGGTCTTTCAAATCAAGCAAAACTGCACCTATTCGATATCGTGAACGCGCAGACACTCCATGATAGAGCAATATCCATCCCTTGTCTGTTTTTATTGGAGGCACTGAAATACCGACTTTTATACTATCCCACATACCAGGCCTAGGTTTTATTATTGTAATATTTTGAAAACTATTTCTTTCTGGAAAAGCAGGTGTTGAACCAAAATCCCCCACTATATAGTTATGTACCCGATGAAATAGAAAATATTTTCCGTTAACTTTTTCTGGATGCAGACAACCGTCTTTATCATCAATACCATCGGCCGTAACTAAAACTGGTTTTGTCCAATTCCAATTTCTCTTCTTCATGTCTTTTTCGAGAATCGAAGTCATTGCAACCGCTGGCGGAGTAATTCCGTTATAAGCAGTATAGTACATATACACTGTTCCACCGATTTTAGTTATTCTTGGGTCCTCACAACCAGAATTTCCTCCAGGTACACCCTTTGATTCAAATGACTCTCTAGGAACATATGCTGGCTTATCTGCAATATAGGAAACGTCTACAGCATTTTCACTCTCTGCGTAACCTATGACAGAGGTGTTATCGTTCCCCATAGCTCTATATAGTATCCTCACCACTCCTCCAATATCTATGGCTGCTGGATTAAATATAGCCTTCTCTTCCCAAGCAATATCTTTTCTTGGACGCATAAGCGCACCAGCCCCAATTCTATTAAACCCAACTTGTTTATATGGATACTCCATCACATCTAAAACTTGATCTAAACTCACAGAAGCAATAGCTACAGTTGTATCAGTTGCTCCATAATAAATAACTAACTTATCCTTATCAATTCTTGCGCCACTTGGAAATATTGTGTTACCAATAATTCCATTTTTCTCATATAGTTCTTCTGGAACAAGTAACGCTCCTCGAGTTTTACCTATAACTTTCTTTGGATCTTTTAAATCCAGAAGATACGCTTCGATAGCAAAAACCCTATTTGGTGCTGAGTGGTTCTGGATACGACAACAAACTATCAGCCACCCCTTTTTTGTTTTTAAAGGGCAACTACCTATCTCAATTCTGTCATTATCATCACCTTTTATAAAAATATGTTTATCTAGTTTCGCATACCATTTTTTCCAATACTTCTCGTCCCACATTTCTTCAATTTTTGTGAACTCGGCCAAAGTAATGTGTGTCGGCAAACGATCTGGATTGACAGTAAGCATAGCAACATATTTTCCATTTATTTTCTCTGGAAAAAGACACATTGCTTTTGCATTAAAAGGAGTTATTAGATGTTTCTCACTAACTTTATTCATATCTTTGCTTATAGCTAAACCAACTTTTATGCCTTCTGGAATATTCAAAGGAAATGCAGATAGTGCCGTATAGAATGTAAAATATTTAACGCCAATTTTTGTCACTCTGGGATCTTCACAACCATATCTCTCCCATTCTTCGGTAGGTTCTATAAAAATAGATCTGTCTTTAAAATGTATACCGTCTTTACTTACAGCTTTCCCAACAACAGACATAGAAAAGTTAATATCACCGAACTTCTCTGGCACAGATTGTGCCCTATAAAGCATAACAATATTTCTACCAACTTCGATTGGATTTCCATTAAACGTCGCGTAATTCTCAAAAGAATTTTCTGGATTTGGAGCGAGTATTGGATTGTGTTTTGATTTTCGTACTACAAACATATATTTATATTAGTCTCCATAATTTATTTTATTCCCATTCTTTGAAAATGAATTCCTCTCTAATCCTCTATTATAATAACTTAAATCCCTTGCATTAAGAAAATTCTGACCAAATTGACCTAAATTCAATTTCCAATCACGTAGTGATTTCTGTTTTGGCACTGGGTCATGGTGAGTAATAAGTCCAATGCTTTTATAATACATTTTTCTAACAGACTCGTTCTTCGGAAAAAACCATCGTGCTCTCATATCATCGTGCACGGGCTCTCGTTCTTTCATCCTATAAATATGAGCATCTGCAATTTTTTTTAAAAGATTATCGCTTGGTATATTAACGGTTCTCGATATTGCCTCAATAAATCTTGTTATAAAAACTATTTCCGCATAGATGGTCTCATCTTTATAAAAAAATAATTCTTGAAATTTCTCCTTAAATTCACCGAAATGAATTGGAAATAAATTACTTTTTTTAAGCCAGTGTGAATCAAAAACAACAAAATCAAGACCCGCACCCTTCTTGAAAATATCTGACTCGATTTGTGAACCCCATACGCAAGCAGAGACATACTTTTCTTCCTTTTTCATTGCAGAAAAAATCTTTTCAAGATATGCAGGTAAAACCAACCATGTATCTGATGCCAACACAATTACATAATCGAGATCAGGATACTTTTCACTAATTAATTTCATCCCTTCGTCAATCAAGCTCGTCGCACCTCCAAAATGTCCGCTGTTATGCTGATAAATCAGATCATCTTCTAAATATTTTTCTGGCCACCAATCTTTTTCACCATTGAATGCGTGGATGATTTTTGTATCTTTTAGGTTGTCATTCAAACTCCAAACATTTCGAATAATCTCCATGTTTATTTTGGCGTCATCTGTACGGTTATATGTATATATTAAAACACCAATTTTAAGATTATCCATTTACTTTTTTTAATTCATAATGTTTTGCGCTTCCAGTTGATAGATACTTCAGTAGTTTATCAACTGGAGTTTTTGCTACACAACAAACTTTATCTCCCCCACCATAATATACATATAAATCATCACCACGAATCAACGCTCCAGAAGCATAAACTACGCCCGGCTTTCCATCATTCTCATAATGCATATCAGGAGAAAGGATGGGATGTGACGAACGATACAAAATTTTTGTTGGATCGTTTTTATCTAGTAGCATTGCTCCGAGTCTATACTTTCCAGTATCTGACTTTTCAAGAGCATGGTACAAAAGCAACCAACCTTTTTCCGTCAAAATTGGTGGAGGACCCGAACCCTTGAGCAAAAAATCCCAAGAGTTCTTTCTGCCAGGTTGTGGACCTTCTGGTCTAGGACTGTAAATAATATCATCAAAATTATCTAGGTCATCAACATAGTCGACTAAAACTTTTGGACTAATACTGTGAAGAACAGCGAACTTGCCATTAATTTTTTCTGGAAAAATCAGCCAGTTTTTACTTCTGTTTTCTGGTGAGGAAATCAGTTTTGGTTTTTTCCATTTCCAATTTCCAGATTTAAAATCTTTCAAGCTTATTGACGTCAAAGCTATTCTCATAGAGTTCCAACCTTCAAATGCTGTATACAACATATAAACTCTATCACCGATTCGAACCGCACGAGGGTCCTCAGAGCCTCCCCAGCCCCCACCAGATGTGTAGATATATGGGTTGTATGCCTTCGGACCCATCTCCTTGCCCGGCTCAGGCATACCATAACCTCTAGCAGGTTCAAAAACAGGATAAGGAAGTCTTCCAGTAAAATTTGATCCGTCTAGACTCTTTGCATATCCAATTCTGGAAATCCCATCTCCTCCAACGGCTCGGTACAAAAGATGGATTATTCCTTCATCGTCCTCTACGACAGCAGGGTTAAAAGTCCCTTCATTTTCCCAATGACTTCCATGGATGGGCTGAATTATTGGATTACTTTCAAATCTATCCATGATCTTTGGATGATGTCTAGAATCTTCAGCCTCACGAAACATAGCAGGCATTCTGACGATAATCACATCTTGGCTTGCTGTAAGCCAATACAAAATAAACTCATGTCCTAAGTTTGCAAACCCAATATGTTTTATTGGTCTGGTCTTGTCTTTTGAATCAACGACACCTTGCCAAACAGGCATACCAGATCGCCAGATTACATTTTTGGGATTTTTAATATCAAAAATAACAGCGCCCGCCTGTAGCAAAGTCTTTGTGCCCTGTTCAACACTTGCGTCATACAAAAGCAAAATACCATCAGTTGTAACTGTACCCCCAATAATAGATATTTTTCCAGCATCAAACTGCCCCACCCTTGAAGTAAAAACTAGACTAGGTTTTTCTTTCCAAACAGAGAGGGATATAGATGGTTGGTTTTTAATAAACAAACCATCTCTATACATTTCAAACTTATCCTTTTCTTTGTCGTATACAACAGTAGAATACTCTGAATCCTTTGATTCCATCTCGGATTTAATATCCCATCTATACAAATCTTTTGAACGTGCAACTATTATTTTATTTTTATTTTTGATTTTTGAAACTCTTGTATACGTCATAACAAAACCGTTTGGAGTGTTAGCTATGGAAAAATTAATACAGGACTCGATTTTTTCCTTTCTTTTGGAAATTGTATATATTTCTACTTTTTTACTATCTGAAACAAAATCAACTCCGTTTTTACTCCACGACAAAGCTATACTTGGTGACTTTACTCCAACTTTTTGGAGCATAACCACGTTTCCAGCAAAAGAAACTACAGTAAGTGGCATGCCACTTATTTTCATGCTCTTTTTGGATTTTAAAATATGCTTTTTCATTAAGAACTTTTAAACCCTACCGTAATCGTCTTCAACTCTCACGATATCCTCCTCATCAAAATCACCTGTGGCGATTTCAAGTATAGTAACGTCGTTATATGGTGCACTGATTCTATGTTTTATCTCTGCGGGTACATTAAACTCTTCTTCTTCTTTTGCATCAAACTTATCTTCACCTATAATAATTTCTGGATTGCCAGAAATTATTCTCCAAAATTCATCACGTTTTGCGTGATATTGTAAACTCAGTTTCTCCCCCTTATTTATATTCAAAATCTTTACTGTTGAAGGTTCATTATTTGTGAAACGGGTAAATGACCCCCATGGTCTTTTGGTGGTGTCTGATTCCATTTGCTAATTTTAGCATGATAAAACACACATGAGCAAAGAAATGTGTTGATATCTTTAGATATATTTCTTTAGAAGTTCCAAAGTAGCATTTGGATCTTTGACTTGCACGTATTCAACATTTGTTTTCTTAACAGGCGCATCATTTCCACCATCATACAAAGCATCCCCAATAAATAAAATATCATCATCTGTAACTTTTAATAGTTCTCTTATTTTACCTATTGCATACGCCTTATCTATTCCCTGTCTTGTTATATCTATAGAGCTTATACCTCCGATTTTTATTTCAAATTCTGGTATTTTTTTCTTCAAATAACCAATTATTATTTGTCTTTTTGTTCTATCTGGGTCCCACGAACTTTTTACATCCGTTGGAGCATCTTGTCCTCTTCCAGAAAAAGTAACCTGCGTACCCCTATCTTCGACTATTTCTCCGTATGAACCGCTCAGATCTAACCTAGACTCATATATAGACTCATCAAAAGCTTTGAGGATTTTTTGCCTTTCTTCATCTGTTAACTTTTCTTCATATAACAGTTTCCATTCCCCGAGTTGTTGGTCGTATGTGTAACATGCACTACCCATTGTTGGAAATAAATACAAGTTCTTTAGCAACTCCTTTGGACATGAAAAGTTTGAGAGAAATTGTTTTTGAAATTGTGAGTATGCTCCACCAGAAATAATCGCTAAATGATAATTTGGCAATAACTTAGACAAGACATCTGACACCTCAGAGCTCAAAGACGACTTACTTTCTGCCAGTGTACCGTCCAAATCAAAAGCCATTACTTTCTTATTATTAATCATAATATATGGTATTATTCTAACATTAATTAAGATATAAGCGACAATAAGGATGATCCAGAAAATAACCAAATTTTTCGATAAATTAGAAGATAAAACAAGGTCAAAACTAAGTCGTGTACCCCTAATTTACGCACTTATTGGAGGAATAGGAGTTGTTCTGTTTTGGCGTGGGGTTTGGCATATTGCGGACGATTTTAGCCTTAACTCATTTGTTTCACTCGTACTTGGTTCCATGATTTTACTCATGACAGGCGTGTTTGTTTCTGCGTTTGTTGGAAATAGACTGATAATATCTGGGTTGTCTGGGGAGAAAAAACTAACGGAAAAGACAAAGGATGAAATAGAAACTGAGGAAAACAAAATTGATACATTACAAAAATCAATAAACAGACTGGAACAAGAAGTTGTTAACTTGGAAAACGAGTTAATTCACAAAAAATAATTACTTTAGCTTTTCTAGTATTTCATTCAAAGTGTCGTTTTGGTTCTCTAGGTGTATTAGTATGTTTTCGATCTGATCTTCAGATCTTTTGTTAACTTCAAAGTCTGCCTCAGCCCTTCTTTCTGCATGTCTGCCTTGCAAGTTTTGACCAACCATAATAAGTGGCATAAGAAATATTTGAATAAGGTTTGATATAAATAACCAAAAAACAAAAGCTGGATACG
Organism: uncultured Candidatus Saccharibacteria bacterium; assembly: GCA_964616425.1. GTDB lineage: Bacteria > Patescibacteriota > Minisyncoccia > Phycocordibacterales > DATDWN01 > C7867-006. The sequence continues at coordinate 30,347 of CAZTQY010000003.1, read as the reverse complement.
GGTCAAATCTAACCTCTACTGGACCTAAAACATTCCATCCAAGCCAAATCAGTGTCCAGAAAAAGATTATGAAGAAAAAACCCATAGTCCCAATATGTTGAGTTATCCAAACAGCAAAATGATCCATTTGTGTAAATCGCTGTCTATGTTCAACATTTACATTCCTTGTTGGTTTAATATTTTTCTTAATTTCCTCTAACGACAATACCGGTCTTTTCATATTTATAATTATATAGCTTTGGCGATTAAACTGATAGTCAATATCCCCACAAAGTTAAATATAAAAGAAACTGGTATAAACATATTTGTTTTCATTTTTGAAAATCCAAAAAGACTTATTGCTAATTCATCTGGAAAAGGAGAAGCGATAATTAGACCACCAAGCATAAACGTAAACCATCTAAAATATTTTAAACGGAACAACACTCTCAATCTTTTCCAGTAGGAACTATGACTAACTACTTCTATAAAATGAACAGATAACTTGTCACGGATAAATTGAAATATTAGAACATCACCAATAACAGCCCCCGCCGCTCCAACCAGAGCTGTTACGACAATAGAGCCGTTTTTTGCTATTTCACCCAAAGTTACAATCGCTGGCGCTGTAGTAAAAATGGAAGTGAAAAACATTCCAGCTATAAAACTACCTATTACACCAAAATTAGATGTGCTCGCCAAAAAACTTGAAAGTATATTCGCTTTAACCAGTATTACAGCGATTAAAATACTTAAAACAATAATAGATAAATCGTGAATAAAAAAATTGTTTTTTTTCAGTCGAGCCATATTTTACCTAAAAATAAATGTAAATACACCTAGATTAACACCTTAGAAATCAATTTCTAAGGTGTGTTTATATAATCCACTAATGGACTACAAAACAAAGTCAATCTTCCCTACTTAACTTTCTTTGGTTTCTTTTTTTCTTTTTTGTGTGTTTCGCCTTTTGCCATACGATAAATATTATATCACTAATTATGATTTATTTTTATCAAGTCTGTTCAAACCTATCATCTTTACCCCAAAATAAACTACTAACGCAACAACAATAAAATCAATAAGAACACTCAAAAAGTCACCGTACAGTATCTTTGCAGATCCAATACCAAATGAAGCTTCTTTCAAACCACTAACAGCTCCCAATGCTAAACCTAACAACGGGTTTATCAAATCTGTTACTATAGCAGTTACAACCTTTGAAACTGCCCCACCCAATATAAAACCCACTGCTAAACCTACAACACCTTGTTCTCTAACAAAATCTATAAATCCTGTCATATTTTTTTAAATATTCTTATAAAGTATACTTCCTCTCAATGTCTTACTACTGTAATACAGAGCAAAAATTGAAGCAACCGCAAGAAAAACATTCCCTATAAAAAATACATCATTGATTGTATTAGCATATGAAGATATAGACTCCTTTCCAAAAACTATTACTGCTGCTATAGCAACAATAAAATTTAAAATAATTATCAACTTAGCTCTTGGACTTATAAGACCAGCTATCATAGTGAAAAATAAAACTGCAAAAATAGACAGGAATGCTGGAAATGGTAGTCTGTTTTGAATAAACGGAGACATAACAAGCATTATTACAGACATACAAATATAGATAATCCTTACTTTGTCCCCATAATAATGCATCTGCTTGATGTCTTCTGCAGGATTTTTAATCCTTATTACACCGTCTATTTCCTCTGTTTCTATATTCATAATTAATATTATATTCCACTTTTATACTTTATTCTACCTAGACTCACCCTCAAAATTTTGAACAACTTCGCCCAACTGTCCAGTCTTTGGATCAAACTTAAACCACAAACTCTTACCGAGCGAAGGTTTAACTGAGAAATCTTCTCCTGGATTTCTGTCCGCATAGTTAACAACTATAAAACCTTTATCATTAACTTCTGTAGTTTGGGGAGCAATCCTGTCACCTATTATTGTTGCATCTGTACCGACGTATCCATTTTCTTTATTTAAAGCAACAACAACATAATAAAAAGTACCAGAACCACCAAAATCTTGTGCCAAAAGAAAAGCGATGTCTTCTCTACCATCATTATCAAAATCATGCTCTACACTATTGCCAAAATACCGTGTAGTGATCTTTGAAGCAGAACCTGGAACTACAGACTCTTGGCTCAGACCATTAACCAAGTTTACAATCTTGCCATCTACTCTGTATGAAGCATTTTTATACCCGATACCAGCATTTGGAGTAGAATTTTTGTTATAAATAAACACACCAACTACAACCAATACTAGAACAATAAAATAAATGTAATATTTTTTCATTGTTACATTATAACACCTTGTACCTAAATTCTACAGATATAGAAAAAAGCGGGTGGAGTATTGAGTAAAGTAAACCTCATCCTAACATTACTAAAATATTTTTTTAAAAAGTTATATGACTCTGGAAAATACTGAAATTGTAGAAAAATGGCATTCTTTTTCATGTTTTTTATAGAAGAGTCTACTATCTCAGCTTTTGAAATTAAATCTAAATTTGAAAGTGGAATACCAGAAATAATACAATCAGCCGATTCTCCTTCTAAATAATTCGAAATATTAGATGCCGAATCATTTATTAAAACCATTCTTGGGTCATTTATTTTGGCTAGTTTACTGACAAATACAGAATCTATCTCAAAAACAAACAACTTTGCGTCCTTATTCATCCTTTTCAAAATCTGTTTTGTAAACGAACCACTTCCTGCTCCCAACTCAACAATAAGCCTTGTATCTTTCCAATCAACTTCCTCCAGCATATCTTCAACTAAAAAAATTGAACTTGGTAGAACAGCACCAACTTGCCTCCATTTTTTAATAAATTGAACTATAAAAGACTCTCGCATAAGAATTTCACTATATCACAAAAAAATTAGATAAGATAAAAGCTCCCCCGAGGTGACAACGACGATGAGACGACGCGACGACGACGAACGAGCTTTTGGGCCGTGGGCTGGGATCCACGGGTATTACCTGAGGTGGGAACGATAGATGTTGTTCAGCGAGCCGGAGCGACCCCGTTGAACCACCGGTTGGTAGTCACAGGTGAAGTTGTGCCGACCATCTGCGGAAGTGGTTTGCCACAGCTCTGGCAGTCACGATTCAGAACCTTCGGCTGTCCCATGAAGCATGATGGGCAAACGACCCCATGTGTCGGCAGACCCCCGCTAAATTCCCGACTGCGGGCGGTGTAACCGATATTCTTGATTGTGGGGTCTTCTTTCTTCTTCTTTTTCTTCATACCCTTCCTCCGGGTTGAATACTACACCTTCTATTAACTACTCGTCAAGTGTGTGAACTAAATGATATGGAAAAGTCTTTCTATTTGCTAAACTAAACACATGAATCCTGTTAGAAATAGCGGAGATCGGTATTACCATAGTCAGATAAGTTTAATAATTTAACATAGGGGTCACTAATAAATAAATGATCTCCTATTTCACACGGGATGAATACAGAAATACTTGATGAACTTAAAAAAGATTTTAAAGGAGATATCGAAAATAATGAAGAAACATTAAAAAAATACTCTAGGGATGCGAGTCTGTTTGAAATAAAACCTAAACTAGTTCTGTTCCCCAAAGACAGTGGTGACGTACAAACGACTGTTAAATGGGTAAATAAAAATAAAGAAAAATATCCTGAACTATCTTTAACTGCAAGATCAGCAGGTACTGATATGAGTGGAGGTCCGCTGAATGATTCTGTCATTATCGACTTTACTCGATACATGAATAAAATAATTGAGATTAAAGATGATTATGGCATTGTAGAACCTGGTTGTTTCTATAGAGATTTTGATAAAGAAACTAGAAAAATTGGGAAAATAATGCCAGCTTACACAGCCTCAAGAGAAATCTGTGCTGTCGGTGGTATGGTTGCAAATAACTCAGGTGGAGAAAAGAGCATAAAATACGGAAAAGCAGAGAACCATTTGAAAAGTCTGAAAGTAGTTTTTTCTGATGGCAATGAATACGAAATCAAACCCATGTCTTTTTCTGAACTTGAACAGAAAAAATCTCAAGATAATTTTGAAGGAGGTCTATATAAAAAGCTTTTCGATCTAATAAATGAAAACTACGAAGAAATAGTCTCTGCTAAACCAAATGTTTCAAAAAACTCATCCGGATACTACCTTTGGAATGTCTACGACAAGGAAAAGCAAACTTTTGACCTATGTAGGCTTATTGCGGGTTCACAAGGAACTCTTGGAATAGTGACAGAAATAACTTTTAACTTAACCCCAATCGCAAAATATTCAAATCTACTTGTTGTCTTTCTGCCTTCGCTGGAAAAAGTTAGTGAACTTGTAACTCGTATTCTCCCATACAAACCTGAAAGCCTAGAAACGTACGATGATAAAAGTATGATTTTGGCAGTGCGATTCTTCTTTGACTTCTTCAAACAACTTGGATTCTTTGGAGCACTTAAACTAGGTTTTCAGTTTATTCCAGAAACATTTATGGTTTTGTCTGGGGGGGTTCCAAAACTAATATTAATGATTGAATTTAGTGGGAACACAGAAGAGGAGGTTATAAGTAAACTAACAGAAGTCCGAGACCATTTAACCGACTTTCATTTTAAAATGCATATTGCCAAGAACAGTAGCGAGGCAGAAAAATACTGGGATATAAGGCATGAGAGCTTTAACCTTTTGAGGAAACACGTTCATGGAAAGCGAACTGCTCCATTTATTGATGACTTGGTTGTTAAGCCAGAATTCCTACCGCAATTCCTTCCGAGAATTAAAGCTATTTTAGATGAATACAAACTGGACTACACTGTGCAAGGACATTTAGGAAATGGAAACTTTCACATTATCCCCCTTATGGATCTAGACTCCCCTTTTACTTCTGATGCAATACTAGAGATTTCCAAAAAAGTTTACAGTATTGTAAAAGAATACAAAGGTTCAAACTCTGCTGAACACAATGATGGAATAATCCGAACACCTTATTTGTTGGAACAATTTGGAGAAAAAATAAATGGACTATTCAAAGATACAAAAAATATATTTGACCCTCAAAACATACTTAACCCAAACAAAAAAGTTGGTGGAACTTTTGAAGACATAAAAAAGTGGATGATCAAAAAGAATTAAAATGAAGAAAAAAAATATAGATAAAAAAAGAGTAATTTTACCTATAGTTATAGCAGGATTGATTATCGTATCATATTCAGCTTACTCAAAAAATTCCAAAGAATCTGGTTCAATACTATCAAGTAGCACGAGAAAAATGGTTTATCCTGTGCAGTACTCGGACAAACATATAACTCAAAATGCAATAGAATCTAACCCAAATTTCAACAATATTGCCTTCGCTAGTACAGATAGCATGCTTGCAAATACAGTCAGCACAATAACAAAGAGCGATTATGCTCTCAAATCAGAAGGTATGGAGGTTGGAACATGGTTGTGGACCCCTATATTGGATCAAGATGCAAAATACAGAGAACTAATAATATCCGAGGCGGTAAAGAATGGTATAAAGAATATCTATCTATCCATCGACTCTTATTTGAATATATATGTTATGCCTGATGGTGATGCTAAAACAGCAAAACGTGCAGACTTTGATAAAAATGTTGAAGAATTTATAAGACTAGCAAATAAAAACGGAATAACTGTTGACGCAGAAGCTGGATGGAGAAACTGGGCAGAAGACGGAAATGTTTACAAGGCTTATGCGACAATAAACTATGCCAGTAAATTTAACAAGACTCATAACTTCAAATTTAGAGGGTTTCAATATGATGTCGAACCATACCTACTTGAATCATACGAAGACAACAAGGCTTTAGTTTTGAAAAATTTTCTAAAAATGGTTGACGACAGTGTTACTTTTCTTAACAAAAGCGATCTGCAGCTTTCTGTTGTGATACCAGAGTTCTATGACGGAACAAACTCTGACACCCCAAAGTTTCTATATAAAGGAGTTATGGGCTATGCTGTAGATCATTTACTCAATATCCTAGATAGAAGAAATGGCAGTAGCATTATTGTTATGTCATACAGAAACTTTAGTAAAGGTATTGATGGATCAATAGATATTTCAACCAATGAAGTGGACTCTGCTAACAAGCACAAAACAAAAGTTATTGTGGCACAGGAAACTGGAGATGTTGAACCGCCATATATCACCTTCTTCAATACAAACAAGAAATATTTCAACAAACAAACGCTCGAAATCAAAAAGGCTTTCAATCTAGATGCTGGCTTTGGTGGGATAGCAGTACATTATATAAATGCGTACATGGATTTAAAATCCCCAGTACTACTGGAGATTTTTATAAAAGAAAATATCAATAATTCTCTATGATAGGTGCTTTGAAACAAGTTTAGTCATTTCAAACATATTTACCTTAGCTTTTCCTCCAAAAACCTTCTTTAGAGCTTCATCTGCATTAATATCCCTCTTATTCTTTGGATCTTGCAAGTTCTTTCCCTTTATGTAAACCCAAAGCTTCTTAACAACCTCTGATCTAGGCATTGGGCCCTTTCCTACTACTACAGCAAGTTCATCGCTGATATTCATAGGCTTCATAAATGCTGAATTCTTTTTTTCCATATTTTTGATTAAAATATAATACCTATCATTATACATGATATCCCCTCTGAGAGCCATAGCCATAATACACAATCTATTGTGTATTTAATAATAAAATAGATAAAATCTATACAAAAACTGTTAAAAACTAAACCAACTAGTGACTAGGACAATCCAGTTAACAGCAAAGACTACTTGAAATTCAAAATTATTATAAGAATAAAAAAATTAATCACTTAAAAGGCTATACATATACTTTTATAAGTGTTAGCATGAAAAAGTCGGACTTTTAGAAGCTTTAAATTTAATTACGAACTATGGATTCAACTAACGAGATAATGTGCCCAAATGATAATATAGCATTGCAAGATGGCGTTTGCCCTACATGTGGTAAAACTGCTGAGGAATTAATGGGTGCAGCTCCAGAAGCAGAAGCTGAGGCTCCTGCAGAGGAAGTTCCAACTGCATAGTTTTTTGTAACTAAAATTACATAAACAAAAATGGCCTCACAGAGGTCATTTTTGTTTAACAATCCATATTATTTTAAGTTTACTTGAATGTAGTGAAGGCGAATCCATTCGCCAAAATGTATGAACTTCTATCCTCCAGGACTCGTTAAATAAACCAGTCCTGGGGCTAAAATTCAATTTGGAGATTTTTACTTTAAGGTAAGTGTCGCCTCATATAAACAACCAAGTGATGTCTATTAATTTATACTCGACCTTTGCCTATTTATACAATGCTAAAATATTTTTATTTCAAAATTATTACAAAACTATGTTGGCAACACTTTTCCACGACCTTGTCTAATTATTTGTATTGAATCATCAACTATTGAGACGAGGGTTGATGGTTCCCCGATGAGCTCTCCACCGTCCAAATAGAAATCCACAGAATCACCAAAATATGTTTTGGCATCAACTATATTTGTAGCTGGTTTTAGGCCTTCTGGGTTTGCTGATGGTGCGACCAATGGTCCTGTATGTTTTATAATGTCTTCAAGTATTTTATTGTTTGGCCACCTAACGGCTAAACTCATCCCTTTGTGTAGATAATCTAGTTTTTCATCAGTACATGGCAAAACAACACTAACTGGACCTGGCCAAACTCTTTGAATAAATTCTGAAACATTATGACTTAACTCAATAGAAAGTTTATTTAAATCTACTAATGAAGATACCAATATAATAAATGGTTTGTTGTCTGATCTATTTTTTAATTTATATACTCGATTTACAGCACCTCTATCCATGGCTCTAGCAACCAAACCATAAAGAGTGTCCGTAGGAATTACTCCAACACCGCCATTGTTCAAAGAATCAATAACATTTTTGATATCCTTATCCATATACTATATTTTTACTATATAATCTGGAACAATAGAATTTTTAATATATAAATTTTTAGTCTTTATAGGGAGAGAACTAAAGTTACACACTATCTTTCTACATTCTTTTTCACCACAGTTACACCTCATCTCCCACTCATCATCAGAAGCTATAACTGTAGAATAATCAAATAAAATCTCAGAACCCTTCAATATTGGAACCACAGATTCAACCAATAATTTATTATTGATTTTAACAATCTTTGAGTTTGGTTTGCATGAATGATTCAAAAAATCAGCCAGAGTACCGCTTGGGTTAATATACAAATCTACATTATATCTATATGCATTAGATCTAACTTTGTCATCAATGTCTTCATCTACGTTACAAGTAATAAAAGGACCAACTACCTCTAAAATTATTTCACCAATTTTAAAATCCTTTTTAGCAAAAACACCAAATCCATTTCTAGTTTTTTTCACTTCCAGTTTTTCATTTTTCATAGTCTTCATTAAAAATACTAGATTGTTTTATCCTTAGCTAAATCATTTCTAATCAAAATGTCTGCCAACGGTTTCGAATTAGAATTAAGAATAATATCGCTTGCAAATGGTTTGTCTGGACTATATATCCCAATCCAAAAATCTATACCGGATACATCTATACCCTTACTCTTAAGAGCTTCGGAAACTTTATCGTTGTAAATATCTTTTGTTCTATCCACAACCATACTGTTTACAGTTCCCAAATGCATTTGTTGAAATATAAAAACTGAATCGCCATCCTCTGGACCTCTATCGTACACCTCCTCTACTCCCATATATGACCTAGACTTTATACCCCTATCATACAATCCATTAGCTATTTTCTTTGCCAATGTAGTTTTACCAACATTAGACGATGACGCCGAAAAAGCCACAACTACTTTTGGTTGTCTCTCTAAAATACCAATTATTCTACTAACTGACTCGGAAACCCCACTCTCAAAATCAAATTCATGCACTCTATCATTTCCCTCAAAACTCTCATCTTTTTGATCTATTTTAGGATCTCCATTGTTAAATGCTTCTATCATATTGGTTAAATATTATTATGCTTTGTTTTATCTAGTTGAATTATTATGGCTTACGGAACTTGTTCCATAAACATAGCATATTTTCTGCAAAGGCTTATATGTTGAGTTAAAAACTTGTTCTGTTGTTGTTCCAGTCTGATGCATAACACTGTATATCACTTCTGATGTATACCCTATTTGTGGACTATTTATACACTCTGGTAAACTTTTATCCCTTGTAGTAGTGGCAACATATTTTGTTGGTGGAAAATCTACTATCTGACTTATCTTTGGCTCAGTTGTACTTGACACTCGACCATCAGAAATACCATATATCTCAAATACGGCTTTTTGATCTTCAATTTTACCCTTTATCATTATGGGATTTTGCATATCATTTACAAACTTCAAATCTGGCCCAGGGTCAGAATATGTTGCGTCCAATCCCAAATCATACAGAACAACAGAATAACTATGGTTCCATCTTTCTGTAACAGGCAGGCCGGCTTTTAGCACACTTTGAAAGAGTGTTGTTGAAACTTGGCACAAGCCACCACCTATACCAGTTGTCACCTCACCATTTAAAAAAACTTTTGCTTCACCAAAACCCCCCTCTTCAGTAACAGGACCTAAGGTTTTTGAAAAAGAAAATTCTTCTCCAGGCATTACTACTTTTCCATTTATATGAGCGATTCCTAGTTCTATATTTTTGTTTCTAACTTCTGTTCCTCCAGCAAAACTTATTTCGGCTCTACCTAACAGGTCTAACTCAGTGTTTGATTCTTCTTTTGGGTTTTCAGAAATAACTGATGTAATGTCCACACTGACCCCAGCTTCATTTTTATTAAATAAAAATTCATAAGAAACAAGACCCAAAATAACTACAGTTACAAGGAAAATTGGGATATAGATTTTAGGCTTCATACATTCTTTTTATCGTCTATTATTTTTGATTAATTCTATTTTTTTATTTCTTGTCAATTTCTTTATCTCAGCTTCCCGTTTCGAAGCAGACGATCTTCCAGAATGTTCTTCTGTATAGACAATCTTAACAACCCTTCTCGAACTAGTATAGTGCCCACCTTTTCCGGCCTTGTGTTCGGCAAAACGTCGGTCTACATCTGTAGTTATTCCGGTATACAGGGATTTATCTGAACACTGGAGAATATAAAGATAATACATTTTGTTAAAGTGATTATAGCAAAATAAACATAAATATTTCTTGTAAAAAGGCCATTTTTCGGGTATTCTCTGTATATTGCCAGATCGTCTAATGGTAGGACTTCGCCCTCTGGAGGCGAGTATCTTGGTTCGAGTCCAAGTCTGGCAGCAGTTTAAAATTATTTTATCTAGCAGAGTATTGAAATATTTCCATTATCACAACGTCATAACAAGTATGAACAACAAAATATTATATTGGATACTTGGTGTTATCACTCTCACCCTAGTATTAGCTTTTTTTCTATATTACCCATTTACCAAAACAATCGTCTTAACAAATACAGTCACTACCACTTCAAGTCCAAAAGATTCAACTTATGTGATAGGTGGTCAGTCTGTCACTCTTGTAAATGGTGTATCTATCGTCCCTATTGCCCCAGGATTAGCTTCAAAAGTGACAACGCAGTATTTTGGTAACGAAGTTAAACACGACTTTGACAACGACGGCAGACTTGATTCAGTTTTCATACTTACACAAAACACAGGTGGTAGCGGAACCTTTTATTATGTTGTAGCAGCACTGAATACAGTAAGTGGTTATATTGGTTCTGACGCCGTGCTTCTTGGAGACCGTATCTCTCCACAGACAATCGAAATGTCGCGTAATCCAACTACACCAGATGTGATCGTTGTAAACTTTGTGGATCGAAAACAAGGAGATCCATTTCCTGCACAACCGTCTGTTGGAAAAAGTATTTGGCTTAAGCTAGATATACCAACAATGCAGTTCGGTGAGGTTGCTCAAAACTTTGAAGGCGAAGCTGATCCAAGTAAAATGACCCTTGGTATGAAAACATGGAATTGGGTATACACTTTATATAACGACGGCAGTACCATAAAACCAAAAACAAATAAATTTACACTTACACTTAAGGCCGATAAAACGTTTTCTGCAACAACTGACTGTAACGGTGTTGGTGGCGAATACATAGTGAACGGAAATAAAATTACATTTACTAAAATGATGTCTACTCTTATGTTCTGTGAAGGCTCACAAGAACAAGACTACTCAAAAATGCTAAGTAGCGTGCAAAGCTATCTCTTTACTTCAAAAGGAGAGCTTGTATTCGATCTTAAATTAGATACAGGAACAATGGTTTTTAGATAAACTAATTCCAACTTCGTACCAGACTGTCAGCACTAGTTTGCTATAATATCCCCATGCAAAAAATAACACCTTTTCTCTGGTTTGAAACAGAGGCACAAGAAGCAGCAAATTATTATAAATCAGTTTTTAACAAAGAATCAGAACCAGCAAAGGGCACAACTTTAGACAGTACACCATCTGGCTCTGTTCAAATCATAAAGATAAACATATTAGGTCAGGATATGACTCTAATGAGTGCTGGGCCATTTAAAAAATTCAACGAATCAATATCTTTTGTTGTTAGTTGTGACAACCAAGAAGAAGTCGACTACTACTGGGAAAAACTCTCTTCAGATAAAAGTTCAGAGCAATGCGGTTGGTGCAAAGACAAGTTCGGAGTCTCATGGCAGATAGTTCCAAAACGACTAAATGAACTAATGTCTGATTCAGATAAAGAAAAAGCAAATAGAGTGACTCAAGCAATGCTCAAGATGAAAAAGATCGTTATATCTGAACTTGAAGATGCCTCAAATCAGAAATAATTAAAAACCCTATAAATTTAAATCCTTAATTTAATATTTAATTTAAAATATGTCATTACCTAACCCAGAAAAAGTTCCGGATCTTGGATTCTATCACCATTACAAACATGATCCGAATGGACCTGTTAATAACTATGCTTACGAAGTGGTTGGAGTTGGTTACCACACTGAGAGTGATTGCCGGCCTGGTGAGGAGCATTTTCTCATCTACAGACCTTTATATGAGGCTTCAGTATACAAAGCGTCTATTGATCTTGGTATACCTTGCTTTGATGCACGCCCGCTTAAAATGTGGATGGAGAATATCGAAAAAGAAGGTAAAACTTTTCCTCGTTTCAAAAAGATAACTGACCAGGATACAGTTAAGTCACTCGAGGAAATCCGAGACAAGATGTATTAAAACTGTTTTTTTGGTCTACCCTAATTACCTCATTTACCATTTATTTTTTCAAACATGCTTCAACAAAAGCTGTAAACAGTGGATGTGGATGCAATGGCCTAGCCTTGAACTCTGGGTGTGCTTGAGTACCAACAAAGAATGGATGCTCAGACTTTGGCAGTTCTGCGAACTCCATAAGTTTTCCATCAGGTGATGTTCCAGAGAAAACTAAACCTGCTTTTTCTATTTGTTCTGTGTACTCTGGATTTACTTCATATCTGTGTCTATGTCTCTCTGAAATCTCTATTTTTCCATATGCATTTGCTGTTATAGTCCCCTTTTTCAAAACTGCGGTATAGGCCCCAAGTCTCATGGTTGCCCCATAATTGCCTTCTTCTAGGTTTTTCTTTTGCTCTGGCATTATATCTATCACAACATGACTGCTTTTTGGGTTTATCTCTGCCGTATGAGCATCTTTCCAACCAATAACATTTCTGGCGTACTCTATAACAGCCAGCTGCATTCCGTAACAGAGACCTAGGTATGGTATTTTATTCTTTCTTACATACTCTATAGCCATTAATACGCCTTCTATACCACTCTCTCCAAAACCACCCGGGACTATCACCCCATCAAAATCTTTTAACTCTTCGATTTTTTTTGGACTGGTCTCGTAGTCCTTTGAGTTTATCCAGGTTAGTTTAGTGTCAGCATCCTTCCAATACGAAGAAAATTTTACAGCTTCAATTACTGATACATAAGCATCAGATAGAACAAAATCTCCAGTATCAAAATACTTTCCAACTACAGCAATTTTTAGTTCATGTTTTGCTTTTGCTCTTTTGTTAACAAATTTTTTCCACTCATCCAACTCCCCGTTGTGAGCTTTTGTTCGGAGGTGAAGAGTTTTCATAATAATCTGGCTTATTTTGTCCTTTTCAAAGTTTAATGGCACATCATATATACTCTTTATATCTGGAGCAGAAATAACATTGTCAGGAGAAAGTGCGCAAGAAAATGCTATTTTTTCTTTTCTTTTATAATCCAACGATTGTGCACCACGAGCAATAACAACATCTGGTTGTACACCATATGAGTTGAGTTGCCTTACAGCATTTTGTGTTGGTCGAGTCTTCATCTCTCCCAATGACCCAGGAACAGGCAGATACGACACCAAAATAAACATAACGTCCTGAGGATATTTAATTTTAAGTGTCCTAGCGGCCTCAATAAATAAAATGTTTTGATAATCTCCTATCGTCCCACCAATTTCTATGAGAGAAATGTCTGATTCATGGTGTTCAGCAGCTTTTTTCCAACGCCGACTTATTTCTTCTGTAATATGTGGTATAGCCTCTACACATTTTCCCTTATAGCCCAAGTTCCTCTCTTTTTCAATTACATGCTTATATATCATTCCAGAAGTCATGTAGTCATCCGATATTAGATCCATCTCAAGAAACCTTTCGTAGTTACCCATGTCTTGATCAGTTTCCAAACCAGAATCCAAAACAAAAACTTCTCCATGCTCTGTTGGGTTCATGGTACCAGCGTCCACATTTAAATAAGGGTCAACCTTTACTGGGTTGACCTTGAAGCCTTTACTCTGAAGGATCTTTCCTATTGATGACGATGCTATGCCCTTGCCCACTCCAGACATTACACCACCGATGACGAAAATATACTTGTGCTGTTTTCCTTTTTTCATTCTGTATATCTGATTATTACATTTTATTCTTTTAAATTAAGATTTGAGATATTTTCGAACAGCTAGATAACTAGAGATAGATCCAATGATTACGCCAGAACCAACTATAATCAAGAAGAACTCACCAAATTTTGAAGTATAGTATTGGAATACATTAAAACCAACAAAGAAACTCTCTGTGGTACTGCCCAACCAAAGTGTAATCGGATAAAAGAGAATTAGCGTGATAATTGCAGAAACAAACCCATACAAGGCCCCTGCCACAAAAAATGGACCTTTTACATATCTGTTTGATGCACCCACTAGTTTCATAACTGAAATCTCGTCTCTGGACATATATATAACTAATCGAAGTGTATTGAAAGTTATCAAAACTGAGATAGCAATCAGGAGTATTGTTAAAATAAAACCTAGACTGTTTGCTGAGTTAATAATACGAGTAAGTCTATCTATAGCTTCTTTGTTTTGATAAAAGTTTACTTTATCGATTATAGTTGAGCCATCTGCAGATAAAGCATTTTTACTTTGTAAAAAATGGGCTATACTCTCGTACTGTGAAGGATCCTTTGCTTTAATATTGAGTGCTGCACCCAATGGGTTATCACCTAGTTCATCTAATGCCTGTAAAGTAAACTCATCAGTCTCATGTCTCTTTTTAAAAGCATCCAATGCCTCCTCTCTTGAAACATAAACTACTGGGGGTTTTACCTCTGGGAGTTGTTCTAGACTTTTCTTCATATCAAGAATATCTGTCTCGGAAGCCTCAGTAACAAAATAAACATTTATATCTACTTTATCTTTTATTTGATCTAATGTTGAACGCAACACTACACCAGAAAAAATAGTTGAACCTATAACAAAAAGAGTCACCATCATTACGAGTATAGAAGAAAGTGAGACGAAAGCATTTCGCCAAAAACTAAAGAAACCTGCACGTATTACTCTTTTTACTTTTATCCAGAACATATTTTATATTGTATCAGATTATTAGATTACGTATTTACCCTCTTTATCATCTCTAATAATACGACCATTTTCCATAGTTATCACACGCTTTCGAAGAGAATCTATAACTCCTTTGTTGTGAGTAGTTAAAATAACAGTTGTACCAAGATCATTTATCTTTTTAAGTATTTGCACTATGTCATAAGTGTTAAGTGGGTCAAGATTACCAGTCGGTTCGTCAGCTATAACAACATCTGGTTGATTAACAATCGCCCTTGCGATTGACACTCTCTGCTTCTCTCCACCAGAAAGCTCATGAGGAAAGTTCCAAATCTTTTTTTCCAAATCAACCAAACTAAGCACATGCGGAACATCTGCTTCGATCTCTTCATCAGTCTTTCCCGCAGCTTCCATTGCAAAAGCAATATTCTCATAAACATTTTTATGAGAAAGTAATCTAAAATCCTGGAACACTACACCGATTTTTCTACGAAAATCATTAATTTCGTTTTTTTTGAGCTTAGAAACATCAGTTGACTCAAAATAAACCTTGCCCGTTGATGGAACTTCTTCACCCAAAAACATTTTAAGTAGAGTTGTTTTACCAGCACCTGAGTGCCCCACAATAGATACAAACTCTTTTGGCTCAATAGAGAAAGAAACTTCATCTAGCGCCACTGAATTATCTGCATATACTTTTGAAACTTTATCAAAGTGAATCATTACTTTTTCATTATAACCTATTACTCACGGGAGGCAAAACAATATGTATAAATATGGCTATAAACTGCGTTCTGCATCTATAAACTCATCTAAATCGCCACTTAGAACTCCGTCAATGTTACTTGTCTCTATATTTGTACGGTGGTCTTTTACCATTTTGTAAGGATGCAAAACATAAGACCGAATCTGGTTACCCCATTCTATTTGAGTTGTCTTACTTATATACATACCCTTTTCCTTTGAAATTCTTTCATCTTCGAGAGCTTTGTATATTTTCCCTTTTAGTATTTGCAAGGCTTTTTCTTTATTTTGAGCTTGAGAACGTTCGTTATCTGACTGAGCAGAAAGGTTTGTTGGTATATGAACTATACGAACTGCTGTTTCTCTTTTATTTACATTTTGTCCGCCTGGACCACTTGAACGAGATAACTCCACTTTCAAGTCATCGTCTTTCAACTCGATATCATCTGCACTACCTTTTGCTTTTTTAAACCTTGGTATAACTTCAACCATAGAAAAAGACGTATGCCGTAGTGACTTGGCGTTAAAAGGTGAAATACGAACTAGACGATGAACACCAGACTCATTTTTCAAAGTACCATAAGCATCTTTTCCAGATATTTCCACTGTAACATTTCTAAAACCTCCATGATCGTTTTCATTCTTATGTAAAATACTAAGACCCAAATTGTGGCTCACACAAAACTTCATATACATATTTAAAAGTATGGAAGAAAAATCCTCGGCATCGTCTCCCCCAGCACCTGAAAAAATCGTCATAACAGCATCTCCAGCATCATATTTACCAACACCAGATATTTCATTTTTTAATTCTTGTATACGGCGTATAGTAGCTTGTGCTTTTTCCTTGTTCAACCAAAAATCTGGCTCAAGCATTGAGTTCTCAAGTTCTAGTTGTTCCTTTTCTAGATTACTTTTTATATCCTCCATAAATCAAGTATAACAAATTCCATTCAATTTCTTCATTGTTCCTTGCGACAAAAGATGATAGGGTGTTGCAAGTAAAGCTCTTTCAACCCATTTGGAGGCCACAGTGAAAACAACGATATTTCTGATCCTTTTGCTAGTTTCAGTTACCACCAGACTGGAGGCTGAACCTCTCATGTTTGGTGATGTGCCTTTGCGTGAGATCTATGATGCCGGTCTTATGGGATCATCTTCTCCCGCGAATACCAGCTCTGCCATCCAGAATTCTTCCTACAGTAGAGAGAATATGGACAAGAAGTTCTGGGCGCTGGTGACAGCTCAGCATGTAGCCATGGTCTGGGACGGCAGATCAGCGCAGAAAGCCATCGACCGATGCCACTTGGCCGGATGGACAAACTGTTACAACAAGAACTCTCTTGTTGGTGCGTTCATGCAAAATGGTGGCGAAAGAGCCTACATCGCCGGAACCATCACGCAGGTTGGAATCGACATGCTGGCTCTGGTCATGAAGAACTCAGAGCATAGGATTGCAAGGCAAACATGGTACCTTCTTCCTTTGGCATTAACAGTTATGCACACCAAAGACATCATCACAAATGAAAGGAGTTTTAGAACAGGAATCATCAGTAGTATCCGAATCGAAGACCTCAAGTAAGTAGTTCCACCTCTCGCACGGACGTAAAGCCTGCGGGAGGTTTTACGTTTATTATATTGAGCCAAAGATGAGAATCGGACTCATGTTCCTGCTTTACGAAAGCAATGTTCTACCACTGAACTACTCTGGCAAATCATCGTTATATAACCATCCGAAAAAACCACGTTTTTTCTTGAGCCGCTGATGGGAATCTCCTTCGCCTCTCAAATTTGCCGTCGCAAATTTTCGGGCTAGGCACCGACTCGGCTTCGGACGTTGCTACGTCCTCAATGCCTCCGTCGTTCGATTCCCATCCGAAAAAACCACGTTTTTTCTTGAGCCGCTGATGGGAATCGAACCCATGACCACCGTCTTACCAAGACGGTATTCTACCACTGAACTACAACGGCATAAAACTGTCATCTTACTTTGCTCTACTGAGCAAAGTATTTCGTCGCCATAGCTCCTCAACTACAACGGCTTTAAGTTCACAATATATCATAAAAACTATTTAGCGCTTATTATACTCCTGTATTTTCCCCATTTCTATTTCAATTTTATCAGCTTTTCTTAAATTTTTAATTTGTTTTTTGGTCAGTATCTGATGATGAGTTGTCTTGTCTAGATGTTTTGGTATTTCAAATAAATCTTTTTCAGATGTTCTCCATTCTAATTTATTAAAATGGTTCAAATCAAATGGATCAGAATATTCTCTCAATGTTTTAAGACCATTGGTGTTTAAAAAATATTCATGGAAATATGACATCACTAACTCCCGTATTGTTTTATATATAGGTTCTCTATATCTCAAAACTCCGTGATTTGTTTTTGATATGGCTCCATAAAAACCATCCTGGTTCCATATAGCCACAACATGATCAAAATCAAAGGGTTTTTTAGAAGATCTCAGGTCGATGATCAAAGGCTGTTGGCCAATATTTTCTAATGCTGCAGCTGCAAATAAAGCCCCTTCCATACAATGAGCTGTCTTATCGACCAAAACCTTTCTTGGTGATTTACAAGTTTCACCTTTCTTTTCAAAGTTAAAGGAAATGGTATTTAAAAAATCTTGAATCTTGGCTGGAGTATTCAATTTTTTAAATAATTTTTCTTCTTCTTTTGTGTAGTTAAATTTGCTCATAGGATAATTATACATAAATACAAGGATTCCGTTTTTATGTATTTTCTGTTATATTAGCTCTATTGTCGGGGTAGCTCAATCGGTAGAGCGTGGGACTCATAAGCCCAAGGTAGTGGGATCGTAACCCACCCTCGACACACTAAATTATTTCTTCCTCCCCTATTATTTTGTTATAATATTTGTTGGTTAGGTAATTGAACTGTCACACTATATAATATAGATATGCCAATATATAAATCAGTAAATAAAGATTTCTTTAAAAGCTGGTCAGAAAAAATGGCGTACGTTTTAGGTTTTTTCTCTGCTGACGGATATATAACAAAAAATAAAAGAGGTTCTGAATTCTTGTGTATTGAAATCAGTGATAATATACTTCTTCAAAAAATACAAAGTAGTATGAAATCTGACCACAAGATAAGCAAAAGAAAGAAATTGAATAAGGAAACTTATAGATTACAGATTGGAAGCATAGAAATGTGTAAGGATTTAAGAATATTAGGATTAACAGAACGAAAAACAAAAAACCTATCACTACCCCAAATTCCAAAAAGATACATTAAGGATTTTGTAAGAGGATATTTTGATGGTGATGGAAACGTATGGATGGGGTTAATACACAAAGACAGAAAAAAGAGTATGCTCGCAATACGAGTAGTGTTAACTTCCTGCTCCAGAGATTTTTTACAATCTCTAAAATCATTAATTGAGCAAACAAGTATCAGGAATGGAGTATTAAGTAAGGGTAAGGGCAATTATTACCGCTTAACCTATAGTATTGAAAACTCTTTGAAATTATATGATTTTATGTATAATAGGCTTACATCTGACTTATTCCTGCAAAGGAAAAAAGATGTGTTTGAAAAGTATATAAAAATGCGATCGTAGCTCAACTGGTTAGAGCACTCCCCTGTAGAATACTGCAGCTTTCTGTCGAAATGACAGACTGAAACTCTTTGGGATATCGGTGAAGGCTAAGTCCTGTTAAAAGGATATGCGAATACCGAGGGAACTCCGAATTTTTCGGAGAGCGCCGTAGAGACTAGATACCAGAGTACCTAAAGGCAAAAGCCAATGGTAAAGATATAGTCCACGCCTTTATGAAAATATTGGATAAGTGCACGGGAGAGGTTACCGGTTCGAGTCCGGCCGGTCGCGCCAACAAATCCGCTGTGAGGCGGATTTTTGCGTGACTCGGGAAAAGCTCTCGGGGAGCTTTTGTCCGGACTCGAAACCCTATTGCGATATTTTGTGAGTGTGCGAAACAAAATATCCAATTGGGGTACTGAAACTGTAAGTTTCGAGATTCCGGCCAGTCGCGCAATCTAATAAATATATTTACCTACTTCACAAAAAACACACCAATAATTTGTATAATCGAAAGAGTTTCTACATAAAAAAATAACCTATAAAAAATTATGCTTATAACCATTGCTATCATATTGTTAATATTATGGATTTTGGGAGTAGTAGGTGTATACAGTATTGGATGGTTTATTCATATTCTTCTTGTAGTCGCAATAGTAATGTTTTTGATTAGAATAATACAAGGACGTAACCCACTACAATAAACATGTACTATTTGTTCTCGACACAATACCTGCATCTATCTTGCAAGTCCTGATGTAAACCAGCCCCGCTGGTTTACTGTCCCGCAAGAGTACTTCCAATTTCTAATCGCGTGCTCAAGAAATTTTGGTTACTAACGATGAACCAGGACATCGTCGACAACTAAAATTTTGCCGTCACAAAATTTTGTCGCCTCCCCGACTCGCGACCAACTCTGTTGAGTTGGTACCCGCTCCGTCTTGCAAGTCCTGATGTAAACCAGCCCCGCTGGTTTACTTTCCCGCAACAGAAAATCCCCTTTCGGGGATTTTCTTCTTGTTGCGGGACCAGGACTTGCACCTGGGTCTGCAGGTTATGAGCCTACCGAGATACTGCTTCTCTATCCCGCTATATTTGAACCCAAATATCCTACCACAAAGAATCGTTAAAATCAATGATTATATTATCCTGAATTCTTTAAAAACATTTTCATAAAAACCTATTACAATCTTTGCATCCCTCTGAGTCATCATAAAAGCCTGACCATCATGACTTATTTTATTTCTTATTTTGTGAGCCTCCCACGCATATTCTAAAGTAGTAAAATCACTTTTCTCTACAACTTTTAATTTATCTCCGATAGTGTCTCCAGGCAAAGATAACTTCTCCAAAAGTTCCCCGAGCATTATATCT
The DNA here is from genome assembly GCA_964616425.1 of uncultured Candidatus Saccharibacteria bacterium. Classification (GTDB taxonomy): domain Bacteria; phylum Patescibacteriota; class Minisyncoccia; order Phycocordibacterales; family DATDWN01; genus C7867-006. The sequence continues at coordinate 9,830 of CAZTQY010000003.1, read as the reverse complement.
GCTTCGATTATAGCAATCCTCCAATCATTTTCGTTTAATGACTCGATATGATTTTGAATTTTTTCCCATTTTGGATTTACTACTTCATCTGTTTGCGCAAGTACAGGATAAAGCAGTCTTCTCTCGTTTTCCAAAATCGGACTTATTTTCATATTGAGATAAATGATATACAGAAAACATAATATAGAAAATAATATTATAAATAATTTGATATAGTTAGTTATAGACAAAATCCAAATCAAAAACCGCTCTACAGCATTAGGCTCTGTTTCCAAGTATGCTATTTTACCTTCCTCTACCCAACCATCTGGACCAGAATCATAATCCACATACCAATATTTTTTCCCATCTATTGTAACTGGGCCTTGAAGTATTTTCCCTTTTGCTCCAATTTTTTGTGATCCAATCTTTTTGCCACCAGGAGAGTCATATACATCAGTATCACTTGTACTAACAATACGCACACCTATTGCATTGTTTAGTGATGCTATAGGTCGAGTATGTGAAAGCAATATACTTCTAGGAGTTAACCCACTCCAGTTACCAGAAAGTATTTTCTCTAAACTAAACTTAGAAGAAACAGAGTTAACCAGAGAACTAAGCAATAGCAAGACAATTATAAAGGTTGCAATCTCTGCTGCCACATTTGTGGCTTCTACTGTCGCAGGTTTTGCATCTGGTTTTTTCTCATCCGCCATATATTTACATTATACACCTACAGACTATTTTTTCATCGTTTAGACTGTGTAGATAAAATCTAATTGTTGTAAAAAATTAAAAAATTTTTATTCGTTCAAAAACTTTTTACCAATATCAAAGAGTAAGTTCTCACAATTATGTGGAGCCATGATTTGTAAACCTAATGGCAGATTAACACCCTCCTTTTCAACAATTCCACTAGGAATAGAGATAGCTGGTACACCAACAATGTTTGCAGGCACCGTGAAAACATCTTCCAAATATAGAGATAGTGGGTCATTAATCTTTTCTCCTATTTTAAATGCTGGCCCTGGTGTAGTAGGAGTTACGATAACATCAACTTCTTCAAAAGCAGCTTTGAAATCATCAGCAATCTTTTGTCTCAATATAAGTGCCTTGTTGTAATACGCATCAGCATAACCTGCAGATAAAACATAAGTACCTATTAATATTCTACGTCTAACTTCCTCACCAAAGCCCTGACCTCTGGTTTTTAGATAATCATCCAACAAATTTTTACCATCAACATGAAGACCAAATTTTACACCATCGAATCTAGACAAGTTTGATGAAACCTCAGCTGGCATAATAATATAGTAAACCGCAAGAGAATATTCTATGTTAGGAAGTTTTATATCCTTAACTTCATATCCTAAATCTTTTAATTTTTGTATCGAGTCTTCAAAATTCTTCTTTACAGATTCATCAATTCCGCCCTTTTCCAATATATGATATGGCACACCAACAACTAGGTTAGTTTTAGATTTTCTCGATTCATATATTTCATCTCCATAAGTTGTACTATCCATAGAATCAACACCTTTTATTGCATTAAATAGTATTTCTGAATCAGTTACTGTTTTAGTAACTGGGCCTATTACATCAAGAGAAGACCCCATAGCCATAAGTCCATAACGTGAGACTCCTCCGTACGTAGGTTTCAAACCAACAACTCCACAAAAAGAAGAAGGTTGTCTGACAGACCCTCCAGTATCAGATCCAAGAGAAGCCAATGCCCCATTCATGGCCACGGCTGCTACAGAACCACCAGAAGAACCTCCCGCAACCCTATTTGGATCAATAGGATTCTTTGTTACACCAAAAGCTGAATTCTCAGTAGAACCTCCCATAGCAAACTCATCCATATTTGCTCGTCCCAAAAACAGCACTCCTTGTTCCTTTAACTTTTTTATAACAGTTGCATCATATGGAGCGGTGAAGCCTTTTAATATTTTTGAGGCAGATGTAACTTCTCTACCATCGATCAAAATATTGTCCTTTATTGCAATAGGCACACCCATAAGAGGACTTGTAAAACCTTCAGATATTTTTTTATCTAAAATTTCAGCCTGGTCCAGTACATCTGAGTAAACTTCTAGATAGGCATTTATATCTGAATTTTTATTTTTTATTTCTTCCAAATATGCTGTAGCAAGTTCTTTAACAGAAAAATCCTTATCTCGAAGATGGTTTTGTAGAGACTGTATTGTTAATTTTGAAACATCTATCATAGTATTTTTTTAACTTTCACATACTCACCCTCCCTAGAAGGTGCATTGTTTAAAAGTTTTTCTGTATATTGACCACCTGCGTTTGTAACAACGTCATCCCTCATAACATTTCTCAGCTTTGGGGTCGTACCCTGGACATCTCCTGTTGAATCTTTTATTTGACCAACATAACCCAAAATTGAATCAATTTGAGTAGTTAAGCCCTCAGCCTCAGTATCTGATATCTCTATACGAGCAAGATCTGCCAGGTTTTTTATGTCTTCTTTAGTTATCATAGTTGTATTAGCTGATTATAGCCAAAAATCCATTTTCGTCTAATATTTTTACCCCAAGCTTTTTAGCCTTATCATATTTTGAACCAGGGTTATCACCAGCTACGACATAGTCTGTATCCTTTGAAACGCTCTCT
>CAZTQY010000003.1:0-7201 GCA_964616425.1 uncultured Candidatus Saccharibacteria bacterium | reverse complement strand
TTTTGCTTCATCACGAGACATGTTTGTTAGAGTTCCTGTCAAAACAAACTTTTTACCAGAAACTTTGCCAACTGAAACAATCTTTTCTTTATGAATTTTTAATTGAAGCAAAAGGTTGTCCAACATTTTTCTGTTATCTTTTTGACCAAAAAAATCAGTTATAGATTTTGCTATTATAGGACCGATTCCAGAAATAACTTCTAATTTTTCATATGGGGATGATATCAATTTATCTATAGTTCCAAATTGTTTTGATAAATCATAAGCAGTCTCTTCGCCAACCTGAGGAATAGATATTCCAACCAAAAGTCTTGCAAATGTAGTGTTTCTAGACTTTTCGACTGAAGATAACAAATTATCTACAGACTTTTCAGCAAATCTTGGAAGGTTTAATAAATCCCCCTTTTTTAGAGTGAATATATCTGCATACTCTGAAACCAAATTATTTTCCAACAAAACATCTATAATTTTGGGACCCATGTCTGCTATATCTAAAGCTTTTTTGGAAACAAAATGATAGAACTTTCTTTTTTGTTGTTCAAAAGAATTTTTGTTCACGCATCTCCATGCTGCCTGACCAGGTATTCTCTCTATTCTCCCATCTCCACCACAAACATCCACATGTGTTGGCCAAACAAACTCTTTTGATTTTTTATCTCTTAACTCCTTAACGACAGAGACAATATCAGGTATAACATCTCCTGCCTTTTGCAGTATAACAGTGTCTCCAATCCTGACATCAAGACGACGTATCTCGTCTTCGTTATGAAGTGTTGCCCTAGAAACTGTCGAACCAGCAACCAAAACAGGTCGAAGGTGTGCTACTGGAGTCAAAACTCCTGTGCGCCCAACTTGCAAAACAATATCCTCTACAACAGTAGTAACTTGTTCGGCTGGAAACTTATATGCCACACCAAACCTTGGTGACTTTGCAGTATAGCCCAAAGCATTTTGAATTTTTGTAGAATTTATCTTTATAACTATTCCATCCAATCCATACTCTAAACTATGCCTCTTTTTTATCCACCCTCTATAAAACTCATCAACCTTGTCTATACTTTTTAAAACCTTATGATGAGGATTTACCGAAAAACCAAGCTTGCTTAAAAGTTTAAGTTTATCATTCTGAGTCTTTGGCATATCACCATCATAAATATCAATATCATATATGAAAGAATCCAAATTTCTTTGGCTGGCTATTTTGGGATCCAGTTGTCTTATAGAACCTGCTGCTAGATTTCTTGTATTTGCATACAGAGGTTCGCCGTTTTTTTGCCTCTCTTTGTTTATTTTTTCTAAATCCTTTTGTGAAATCCAAGCTTCACCAACTACAGTTATGGAAACTTTTTTATCCAACTCTAGAGGAATGCTTTTTATTGTTCTTATATTACTTGTAACATCCTCGCCTATTTCACCATCCCCCCTTGTTGCGCCTCTAATAAGCTTTCCGTTTTGATATGTCAAAACCACCTTTAGTCCATCTATTTTTAATTCAGAACAATACTCCAACTTTTCTGAACTCAAGTTTTCTTTTCTAATAAAGTTCTTTGTCTTTTCCTCCCATTTTTTCAAACCCTCTAAATCAAAGGCATCGTCATATGACCATTGTCTGACCTCATGTTTAACTTTTACAAATTCTTTTAATGGTTCACCGCCAACTCGATCTGTTGGACTATTTGATTTTAAATTTGGATTTTCAGTTTCTAACATTTCCAACTCCCTAACTAGTGAGTCATATGCTTCATCAGAAATAGCGGGATTGTCGAGTGTATGATAAAGATGCCTATGTTTTTCAATAGCACCTTTTAGTTTCTCTATTCTTTTTTTTAATTCAAGAGAAAAGTTATCTTTCATATAAAGTACAGTATAAACTAAGGGTTATACGTATTACCAGTACCACTGTTATATAGATCTGTCCTTTCTTGAGTAGTCAAAACTTTTTTCCAGAAACCAACTTCGTCAATCTTACCATTCCAATAAACAGTTGAGTGGCTTAAACCAATATTAAATGGAGCAGTTGTGTCTACAGGTGCACTTGCCGCTACAGAATAAACTGTTCCGTTATTAACTTGTATATTTATTGTTCCAGAAGCTTGATTTCTCCATGCGACCACAAAATACCAGGAACCAAGAGTGATTGGAGTCGGAGTGGCTGCATTTATTGAAGTTACTGTACCCCCAGAATCCGTTGTTGAAAATGAAAATTGTTTTGATGATGCTTGATATATAAGTCTCCATTCTTTTGGAACACCAGAAGGATCAGAAGGTGTAAATTTAGATGCTATAACTCTAGTCACATCATCACTAATATTTACCCATGCAGAAATTGTAAAATCTGTACTTCCAGTAGATAAACCTGGATTATCAGTCTTGGTCAAATATTGACTACTTGCAGAACTAAACGAACCTGCATTACCCACCTTTCCCACAGCTGAGGTTACTCCATTTATACTAGTTAGATTATAACAACTTTTTGAGTCAACCCTTGTTCCTGAAGACTCATTCAACTTCCAATACGAAATAAGACTTGTTGTTAAGGTTCCACTGATATCTACAGTAAATGCTCCACTTGTAAATTTAATCCAGTTGATATTGCCAACAGAAGCAGTTGTAGCGCCATTGCTACCCATCACAATCTTCATTGTATGATCTCCTGCTGTTAATGTAACTGGTGCAGAAATGATTGCGTATGTTGACCACGCTCCAGTATTAGGGACTGTCATCGTTCCAGATACATTTGTACCATCCATTTCTACGTGGAACGTTCCTCCTGCACCAGCAGAAGCTACTCTCGCTGTCATGGTATATGTCCCTGCAGATGTAACATTTACTGCATAATTTAACCACTCACCAGCATGGACCCAGCCAACAACATAGCTACCATCCTCTGGTCCCCATAGATCTACCCTATCAGTTCTGTACACACCTCCATTATTTGGTACATCATCATCGTTGTAACTAGTTCCCTGACCACCAATATCATAATTTTCAGCTTCAATTTGCCCTGGAATTGATACTGGTGTTCCGCTGTATGCAAGCACTCCAGATGACACCGTATCTGTAACAGCAACAGCCTGGGGACTATTGTCTGAGTCAACGGAAGAAATTGTGACCACACAGTTATAGGTACCAGCAGATGCTTGTGAATCAACAGAAATAGCCACAATGGTCTGAGAACCGGATCCTATAGCACCACTAGAAGAAGAGATGTGGCACCAAGATTGGTTTGTACTTGCTGTCCAGTTTAATGCATTTGTTCCTGTATTTTGAATAGTTAAATTTTGTGATGCAGGAGTTGCTCCAGTATTTGCAGAGAATGACATAGAACCAGTACTCAACTGAATATGACCAATTGAACTAGCATTTCCTGACTCTCCGAAGATTGTGTTGTTGTTACCGACATATGTAATAGTTATTCCTCTTTCATATCTTTTGATAGCATCAACATCACAAGTGTTATAACCTTTTGAACTAACTGTTGTATTACCATTATCAAATTTTGTTACTGAGACTATTGCGCAGCCTTTTGTATAATCCAGCTGAAAAATACTTGTTGGATTAGAAATTCCTCCTCCTCCAATTAAACTCAATTGTGTAGGAACGGTCTGGATAGTTTGATTACCAGTAGTTATGTTGCTATTTGAACCACAAGTTATATTTCCAGTAGTGGATGTAGCAAAAGCACTTGAACCACTATTCACCAAATCCCAGTATATAGCGCAGTCGGCTCCACTATCAGCATTATAGAAAGCATATTGTGATTCAACTCCAGCATCTGCCAAGACAATTTGTTTTAGAGCTATATTTGTTACGACAAAACTAACCAAAAGCATTATTGACGTTACAACAATTGCTATTAATAATGTGAAGCCTTTATTTTTTTTCATTATTGTCTTTTAAATACTGCTCCAGTTACTTGAAAAGATTTTGTATCCCCACCAGAAGTCCATTGTATGTTTATTGTAACATCAACACTATCACTTCCTGTACTGTGTATTTTAACCTCTCTTTTAAAACTTGTTGGAATCCATGTTCCACCAGAAGTATAACTGAAACGTCCAGTCGATGTATCCTGGTTCAAGTTTGGACACGAACCAAATGCAGCACCACAGCGAGTAATGGTTTCATCATAAGTATCAATCCTACAAATATTGTCTGAGTAACAAGGATCAGTTGAGATAGCAGATAGAGAAGTCATCCAGTCTGTAGTCGTACCATCCAAAGAATGTAACGCGTTGTTATCTCTGACATTTTTTATAAACTCCATCGCTTCCTGAGCCAAATAAAATGCTGTTATCTGGTTCTTTGCTGCAATAGATGTTTTTAATCCTATTTGGACAGCTGTAAATGTACCCGCAATTGAAAGTGACAAAATAGCTACAGCGACCAACGACTCAACCAACGTAAATCCTTTTTTAAATTTTAATAAATCTTTTTTCATTTTATTGTGTATCAAATACTCTTTGTGACACCATCGTCTCGATTGTAAAAGTTGATTTTGTATTTTCCTTGCTACCAACATAACCACTGATCACGATTGTGGCTTTTGGCTGAAAAAGGTTTGAACCACTGCTATACGGAGATGAACCAGAAACGTAAAAAGTTAAATTTGTAATAGTTACATCTGTGCCTGTCAGATACTCGTCTGAACCACCATTTACCTTTCGTATTATACGACCACCTTCAAGTCTATAAGAAGTTTGAGTGACTCCTGAAGATGAATAAACAGACATGGAGTTTGCCCCGCCAGAGCAGTCATTTGGTTGTGTAAGTAATCCATAACTCACATCACAATGATAAACTTTTCCAAAACGTATATTTCTAGTCATTGCTTCCAAGGTGTAATTTAAGTTATCCATAACAGACCTCAAACTCTGAGATTTCCTATTTGCGTCGATAACACTCAATATAGAACCCATACTTATAACCATAATAAAAGTAAAAACTGAAATAGAAACCATTAATTCTATAAGGGTAAAACCTCTATTTTTTTTATTTAAATTCAGTCTCATATTTATATTACTGAAACTTGGCTTGTTTTTTCTATTGTTATTGTGGATGTATTTCCTTTTGGCGAAGTTAGAACAATTTTACCAGCTGTTCCAGTTCCAGAAATACTTGATCCACTTGAGTTATAGAATCTAATTATAGCATCAGGGTTAGGACGTAGATAAGTCACACTTAATTTACTGGCATTTACTAGTGGGCAACTTGCATCACAAATACTTGTTAAAGTTACTCTATTTCTAATACTTCCCTGTTCCACACATTCGGTTGTTCCACTACCGCATCCACTTCCAGCATCATATTTACCATTATTATTTTGATCAACAAAAATATAATAATGAGAAGTATCAGTTAAATCAAAATATACTCCGTATGGATACTGAAATAGACCCTTGGTTGTTGTATATTCCCTCGCTGAATCTCTAACGTTAATTCCGTAAGACTGAGCTTGCCTAATAGCAATCGCAATCTCCTGTGCTGCAGAAGACAAAGCTAGTTTATCTGTAAAACTAGAGTAGTTGAAAAGTACCGTAGACATTATTACCGACACTATACTTACCGTTACCATTAATTCTATAAGCGTAAAACCATTTCTAAAATTAATCATTGTAGTAAAGCAATTATGCCGCCCAAACCAACCACATCTATTTTTGCAAAAAAAACTATTATCATTGCTAGTATTAGAAATGGTGCAAAAGGCACTTCACTAGTGAGACCAACTTCTCCGTTGTTATCGAAGAATTTACTTTTAACCAAAATAACAATACTCCAAACCGCTCCTATCCAGAAAGCCAGCACAACAGCACTAACACCAAGCACCAACCCCATAAAAGCTCCAATGCCGACTACAAGTTTTGCATCTCCAAATCCCATCCATCTCCCGCTTGATACAAGCCAAAGAAAAGCAAAAGGAACAAACAGAATAACTGGAGCAAATAGATCAAGCATATCTCCACTACTCAAAATAAAATTTTTACAATACGCAAAAATAACAAACCTAATAAAACTCAATACAATAAAAGCGTAAACTAATTTGTTTGGAATAATTTTATGATGAATATCGTATATACCTATGACCAATAGCAATCCAAATACAACAGCATAATATATAGAAAAAAGCACAGAATATAGTAAACCGTTATTCAATGTCTCATACAAAGGCCAAAGCGCAATCTGTCTTAATACAATAAGTAAAAACAATAAACCTGTAACAAGCTCTACAAGAGGATATTGGATGGAAAGATGACTACCACAAGTACGACATTTACCCTTCAAAAAAAGGTAACTTAAAACTGGAACCATCTCATACCACTTTAAAGTTGTGTTGCAACTAAAACATTTGGAACGACCAGTCGAAAAAGATAGTCCACTGTTATATCGTAAACCAATAACATTTATAAAACTACCAACGATAGTCCCTAATACAAAAATACAAGTTAGAAATAAATAATCCATTAAATAATTATACACCAAAAATAAAACAGTAGAAACTTTTATTAAGATGCTGTTGGACAAACAGTAATTCCAGAAACAGGTTTATCTATCCTCCATGAGTGACCTGCATAATCAACACACCAAGCTTTTGTTGGAAATTCTTTGAGTCCAGCCCACGCAACCCAATAACCTGTATTGTTTGCACATGTGCCACCGTTGCCTCCCGCGGCTACAGCTGCATTTTGTAAGGCAGTAATTCTACCGTCTGAGCACACAGCATTGTACCCATTACTACCAGTAGCTACATCATATAAACTTTCTGCATACGAACGCATATTGTTTAAATTTGATTTTACTGATGCATCAGCCCCTTTATTTCTTGCGGAACTCAACTGACTCATAACGATAGCTGATAAAATACCGATAATAGCAATAACAACTAGCAACTCAATAAGTGTAAAACCTCGATTAAACTTGTTTTTCATAAATAAATTTTACTTTACATTACAATTCTTTGCAAACAAAAAACAGGACAAGTGTCCTGTTTTTTTAAGTAAAACTAAATTATGTATTATATACAAGCTGTTCCAGTGGTACTAAGCGTTGTTACGTTAGCCGCTGTCTGTCCTTTTGAAGCACCTGTAGAGTCAACACACCAAGTTGTAAATGTACCTTCTGTTGTTTTCAATACAGAATAAGCTGCCCATACTGAAGAAGTTTCGTTACAATCGTTAGTAGCTGTTCCAGCTGTTCCTCCTCC
>CAZTQY010000002.1:0-119154 GCA_964616425.1 uncultured Candidatus Saccharibacteria bacterium | reverse complement strand
GGCCTTGCCCTGCTCGTGAGCGGCACGCCCACCCTTGCTGGCGATCTCACGCTGCTTCTCCGGCGACATCGAAGCGAATCCGCGCATGTTTGTGCGATCTTCCATTCATAGGCCCCTCCTTGGGCCTGAAACCAGTTTTGAATACTACGAGAATTTAAAACAATGTCAATGGTAATAAAATTTTAAAATGATACAATATATGAGTAAAGAACTTTGAAATTGTATTTATAACTGGAACCTCTTTTCTTCTTTTTTGATTAAACTAGTCAAAAGCGAAGAGGGGGGCAGTGTGGTATTAGCCACCGTGTTGCATGTCGGTGCAACATTCAGTCTTCCTCAAAAAATAATCGTATGAAAATTTTACGAGTTTTGGGGTTTGGCTTGCTAATATTAACACTCAAGTTCCTCACCCCGAAAATATTCTCGGGATTCGAGAACACCCTCCTAGTGTTCTTTGAGTCTATTCAGAATGTGCTTGTGGCTAGTCCCAAGTTCCCGATGACTGCTGGATTTCTTCCGCAGTAAAAAAACAAACCGGTCGCTTAGGCGCCCGGTTTTTTTGATTATAAATATTTTTTAATGTTTGCTTTGTGTCCTTCGTAAGTTGCAGAACAGTGTATTTTTCCGTGTTTATCGTGAAGGTAGAAAAGACAAGAAGTTTTTTGAGGGTTATACGCAGCATCTAGGGCGGCTAAGCCAGGATTTGAAATTGCTGTTGGTGGAAGTCCTGAGTATTTGTATGTGTTGTATGTAGAATCTATGCGTTTATCTTCAGAATCCACACGTGTCCACCATCCATCTTCCTCTGATCCTTTTGCGTATTGCAAAGTAGCATCTATTTGGAGTCTCATTCCAGCAAAAAGCCTATTCCATATAATGCCAGAAATCAATTTCATATCACTTTTTCCACCAGACTCTCTTTGAATAATAGAAGCTATTTTTATTGCTGTGTCTTGATTTAGAACTAAACTAGCTTTCGGTTTCTTGATTGTTGCTGTTTCTTTAGTAAATTCATGGAGCATAGTAGATGTGACGCCTATAGGGTCTTCATTTTTTTGGACCAAGTATGTTTTTGGGAAGTATCTACCCTCTAGGTCTTCACTATTTAAAGCTAAATGCCCATTTATGAATTCTTCTTTTTTCCAATCACTCCAACCCAACTTTTCTCCAAAGATATCTGCTATTTGTTCTTTTCTTAGACCTTCTTGGATTCTAACTATTCTAACGGAGGGGTTAGCCAAGTTTTCATAAAAAGAGAGTGATGTTAGTAGGGAAAAGTCTAGATGATAGTAGAACATCATCACTACGAGGCTTGTTGCTGATAAAGCCAACAATCCTGCGGTGTACTTTAGTTTCATCCTGTTATTTTTACCCTTTACTGCCATATTTGAGTAAATTATAGCATATAGTATATTAAAGAGGTAAATAAAATTAAACAAAATATGTCTATAAAAAATTTCTTATTGAAAAAAATGCTATCAAGTCAGATGAAGGGTGTGCCACAAGCGGATCAAGACAAAGTTTTTGCAATGCTAGAAAAAAATCCAGGTTTATTTGAAAAAATAGGAATGGAGGTTCAAGAAGAGATGAAAAGAACAGGAAGTGACCAGATGTCAGCTACTATGAAGGTGGTTAAAAAGTATGAAGCAGATTTGAAGGGATTGATGTAATATATACACATGTCTAAAAAAATCTTTGTTTTATTGGGTCACCCGGATACAGAATCAATGTGTTGTGAGTTGGCAGATAGTTATGCAAAAGGTGCTAGGGAGGCTGGTCATGAAGTCAGGAGAGCAAATCTCGGTGATATGCAGTTTGATCCAATACTTCACAAGGGATACAAGGTTATACAGGCTCTTGAGCCTGATCTACTGAAGTTTCAAGAAGATGTTAGATGGTGTGATCATTTAGTGATTATCTATCCTTCTTGGTGGTCTACAATGCCCGCATTACTAAAGGGACTGTTTGATAGAGTATGGCTTCCAGGCTTTGCGTACAAATTTAAACCAAACGGTCTTGGTTGGAATAAGCTTTTGAAAGGACGAACAGGAAGAGTCTTTGTTACTTCTGACTCTAGACCGATACTCGCGAGGTTTCTTTTTGGAGATAATACAAACGAAATACAAGACGGTATACTTTGGTTTGCTGGAATAAACACTAGAATGCAAAAATGTGGGCCAATGAAAAAAATTTCAACAGAACATCGAGAAAAGTGGGTTGCAAAATTTGAAAAATGGGGAAGGAGGGTGTACTAAACGACTTTAGTCTATAATTTTTGGATATTTATAGAAAAATGTGGATAACTTTTCATATTTATATTTTCTAAAAAATATTATAATAAAGAAAATCTACTGCAGATGAAAATTTTACCAACTAAATATTCTTTTAGGTTTGTATCTAATAAAAAATTAGGCGATTTTGCTTTTGAAAATAAAAAGGCAAATATTGCAAATAAAAAAGTTAGAGTCAAGAAAGAATCTGTAGATAACCATAAGAGGTTATTTTTAAAAATTGCCGGAATTACTGGTTTGGGTATTGTTGCTTCTCAAGTTTTACCAAAGAAAACAGAAGCTTACGTCCTAGGTAACGCTCCAACATCTAATGTTGTAGGTCTTAAAAATGCTTCTAATACAAGAGTTAGTCCTGCTACAGAGGAAACTCTGGCTTCTCTCATATCTGGTCAAGGTGTCACAAAACTTTCTACAAGTCTGGCATCTTCTGGCAACGTTCTTACTCCATCTTCTGGAAAAAAAATTCGGGTGTATGCAAATAGGTTTTCTTTAACTGCAGATGCAACTTCAGTTTCATTTCGATTTACATCTGGAGGCACAGATCATGAAAAATATGTCTCACCAAAGACTGGAGGATTGTATGGTGCTAACAATCATCCAAATTATATTGAAGGTGGAGTCGATGAGGTGCTATACTGTGTGATATCAGGAACAACTACAGTACAAATTAATATTGATTATTTAGAAATTTAATTTTAACAAATGGCAAAAAGGGCAATAGAACATATTTTTTCAGGAGTTACTACACATTATGATGCGTATGATCCTTCTTTAACAACAATGGGGGATTTGATTGAACAATATAGTGGGGCAGGCGTCACTGATAATTTTGCTGGACCGGCAAAAATAGGAGTTGGTCGTCCGAACGAAACTGGTACGGCAATTCCCTCTACTTACCCTCACGTTATTTCTTGGGTAAACAAAGAAGGTTTTTATACTACAGGTACTGTCAGCGTTTCCTCTACATCTGTTACTGGTAGCGGTACAGGATGGCTTGCTGATGGTGTGCCAATCGGAGCACGCATTGGTTTTGGTTCAACAAGTAAAGCAGATATTACTACCTGGTACTCTATAAGCTCTATTTCTTCTGATACTTCTTTGTCAATTTCAGTTTCTGCTGGGACAATTGCTGGTGGTACATCATTTATTATTGACAAAGAAGTTAAAAAGGATTGGGTATTTTTAGCAGATCTTGCAACAGCAGCTGCAACTCGACGTATATCTTGTTTTTTGTACGACAGAATGACATCTTTGTTTACTTGGAGAGGATTTATTACTATCACTTATCCAACTGGAGGTGGTAACCAAACTATAAGAGGCATGCGAGCTGTGTACGATAAATATACAACTGGTACAGTTGGAGTTTCTGGTGCCACAGTTACTGGTTCTGGTACTACATGGTCCTCAGATCGTATAGCAATTGGTTCTCGTATCGGTTTTGGCAGTTCTGATCCTACACAAATATCAACTTGGTATTATGTAAACGCTGTATCTTCTGATACTTCAATAACAATTCAAGCAAATATTACTGCTAGTGGTACTGGAGGTACTGCTGCAAATATTACAGTCGCTTCAAGTACGGCGTATGTTATTGAAGATTTAAAAATATTAACGTCTACAACATCCGTCGTAATTGCCGCAGGAGGCTTATCAATGGTAAATGGAGTTTCTTATGATGACTTTGTTGTTGGTGGAACCACTATTGCAGCAGCAACAACTGTTGATAAGGCTAAGGCTGTTTATAGTTTGGTTGATTTGGATTTAGTATATTCTACAGGTACGGTAACTGTGCCTGGAACTACTGCTGTAACTGGTGCTGGTACTTCTTGGGCTGCAGCTACGCACCTAGGTTGTATGATTGGTTTCGGCTCTACCAACCCACTGGCTATTACTGAATGGTTTACAATTACCGCTGTCGGATCTACTACAGGTATAACTATTTCATCTGCAACTACTGTGCCAGGAGGATCTGCTTATGTGATTGTTGGAGGTAATGGTATTTCTTGTGGTTTGGCTTTAGGTGATCGTACAAGCTGGACATCACAGTATGCTTATATAATTGAGCTTCAAGCGGCAACCACCCCTCAAGTTTATAAATATAATTTTAGAGCAGATTTAAGTACATTGGGTGGAGTAGAGGCTGGTAAGGCTGCATCTGCTTGGGTATTAACTACTGCTACTCAGACAGTAACTGGAACAGTAACTCAAACTAATAATGGTCGTGTTGGAACACTTTCTCATGGACCTGGTGCAGGGGAGGAATGTTTATACTTTGCTGCAACTACTCGTATACACAGAGCACCTACATCTCAGATTACCCAAGGAAGTAGTTCTTGGGTTTCAGATTCAATGACAGAAGTTCCAACTGGTGGTTCTGGAACATATACAGCTTCTTCACTTATGACCGGAGTGGAAATAGCAGATCAGATAGATAGACTAATCATTACATCTACTGGCGCTGGAGGAACTACAGCACATCACCGAGCATATATTACAAAATACGATGCTTCGGGATCTTATCAATTTGATCATATGTTTCTAGCTGACACAGCACAACAGGATCAATCAACAGCGGATTCAAATTCAGTGCCACACCCAAGTCCCCAAGGGGCTCTATTGTCTGTCTGGTCTCAAGCTGGGTTAGTTTATATGGTGCGTACCGGTACTGCCTCCACTACAAACATCATGTATGCGGTACCTCTTGGTGCGGATTGGCAATATGCAGGTGGTTCAGTAAATCAACGTTTGATAACACCTGCACTTTCCACAACAAATGCTGTGAAGTTGTCCAGAGTTTTTGTAAATACAGCAGGGTATTTGGGAGATGGGGGTTTAACTTTACCAACAGAGCCAATAAGAATATATTATCGAACATCTGGTATTAGTGATAACTCTGGAACATGGACACTCGTAGATCAGACTGGGAATATCTCAAGTGCGTTAGCTGGAGATGAAGTTCAGTTTGCTATTGAATTTAGAGTTATAGGTGCTTTGTGTCTACCTGATCGTGTATATAATATATGTTGTACTTATGAAGACAATACAACAGATAGTCACTATCAGCCATCTGTCGCGCATTCTTCGATAACAAGCAAGATATTTGCTTGGAGATTCTCTACTGCTTTTGGTTCGACTGTGCCTAGATTGAAAGTTATTTTCTATAATGCAGAAACAGATGGAGAACTTTTGACTGACGACACTACAAACCATTCATATGGAACATTCGAAAAGTCTACTGATGATGGATCTACTTGGGACACATATGATTTTCTAGACAAAACTAACGAAACAACTTACATAAGATATACAACTACAGACATAGGTGATGATATTAAAGTTAGAGCGTTGCTTATACAATATTAATTTATGATTCACATTGAACAAGGTCAAGGTGTTGCAGATAATGAAAATTTAAAAGTGGTTACTGCCACTGGGGATTATGCTGACAATGTGTTGATCGAGTTCTGTAATATAGATAATCCTGATATTGTTGCAGGTTCATTTGCAGCGCAATACATAAAATATGGGGGTATGGTGTATCGTTTTAATAGCGCGAAAGAATTAGGGGAAGAAATATTAAAAATAGACGCAGAGTCAACTCATACGGCTGCCTCATATGTTCGTATGACAAATGAATTACTTTCTCAGATGGATGAAGGTTCTCTCGAACCTACATCTCTCGACCAAGTAATAAGCGATGAGCAGGCTAAGACTGAAGGTCAGATGGAATCTCCTGTAGAAGAGGTTCCTGCCGAAGAAGAGACTCCTGTTGAAGAAACTTCGGTTGAGGAAGAGGTTCCTATGGTGGAAGAAGAAGTTCCGGTGGAGGAAACACCTGAAGAAGTTCCAGTAGAAGAGCCTCCTGTAGAAGAGTTGCCGGTAGAAGAAACACCAGTAGGTGAAACCCCAATTGAACCAGTTGCTCCTGAGGTTATACCTGAAAATATTGCGGTACCAGAGGTTGTCCCCGCAGAAGAAGTGCTACTGGATAAGCCAATAAGTATGCTAACTAACAAACCTTCTAGAAAAATAGTATAAATTTATGGCATTTAAAGATATTTGTTTCCAATCAGGTGAAGGTCAGGATTTCCTAGTAGAACTACCAAGTGTTGTATATACGGGTGGTTTTGATGATATTTTAGTTGAATCAAGTGGTTGTCAGAATCTTATATTAGAAATCCCGCAAGTCACCGGTGGTGGATCAAATATTTTCATAATGTCTGAGTAACCTTTATGGATGAATTAAAAAGATACGTTACTGAATACGGAGAGTATCTAGAAGATGTAAGAATGAGATTATATAGGCTAGTAATATTATTTATTATTGTTTTTTGTGTTGGTTTTTTCTTCACTACACCATTTTTGAAGTTTTTTATTAGATTTTTAAAAATTGAAGATGTAGTGATAACAACAACCTCTCCATTTCAAATTGTAGATTTGGCTATGAGTATTGGTGTGTTTTCAGCAATAATTGTTACATTACCAGTTTTGGTATTTCAAGTTTACTCTTTTTTAAGTTCTGGCCTTTTGTCTAATGAAAAGAAATTTTTTATTAAATTGTTACCTGTTGGACTCTTACTTTTTATTACAGGGTTCTCATATGGCTTTGCAACTTTGTATTTTGCTCTAAAAATAATAGCTAAAGTAAATGTGTCCCTTGGCGTTGTAAATCTTTGGGATATTAGCAGGTTTATATCACAAATGGTTTTAACATCTGCTTTGCTCGGAGTGATATTTCAGTTCCCAATAGTTATAACTTTTATGATTAAAATGAACATTTTGAATGTAGATTTCTTAAAATCAAAACGTCGTCAAGCAGTTGTTGCTATATTTGTATTCGTTTCTTTACTTCCACCAACTGATGGTTTATCATTAGTGGTAATGTCGCTACCATTAGTTGCAATATATGAGTTAACAATTTTAGTAAACTCATATAGCAAAGAGCGCTTATCCGTTAAAGCAGTATAATTAATTAATAAATAAAACAAATATATGTTTGGACTTGGAACAAAAGAAATAATAATAATTGCAGCGGTGATTGTGCTCCTGTTTGGTTCAAAGAAAATTCCTGAGTTAACAAAGGGTATTGCCGAGGGGATAAGAAATCTACGAAAAGCATTTAGTGATGATTCTCAAGACGAAAATAGTGGTGTGAACACTAAGAAGAAGTAATTAATAATAAATAAAACAAAAATATGTTTGATTTAGGAACAAAAGAAATAATAATAATCGCAGTGTTGATTGTTTTTTTGTTTGGCGCAAAGAAAATTCCAGAGTTAACAAAAGGTGTTGCTGATGCAATACGACAGCTTAGGGGTGCATTTAAGGATGATATAAAGAAATAGTTTTATTTTTTTGTTTTTTGAACATTGAGTATATATGGAGATCGAAAAAGACCGTAAAAAAATTTTTGGGTTGACTGTAAAATTTTTAATATTTGGTCTTTTGTTGATACCATTACATTTATTTGCTGAATATCAGCAGTATGCCCCAAATTTTACAGTTACACTTGGGGAATATTTGTATAATGATGATTTTACTGCTTCAACTGATGATTGCGAGGTAACAGTTAAAGATCCTAGTGGCTCCACAGTAGTCAACGCAGTGACAATGAGTGCTGATGCTGACGGTTGGCACTATTATTCCTTTACGCCTTCACCTATAGAAGGTACTTGGCCGGCATATATGTCTTGTGGTACTGCAGGAGTTGATTTGATAAAACAAGACAAAACTTTTATTGTTACTTCGTCTGTATCAACCACCACAGTTGCTGCTGCAGTTTGGAATGTTGCAACTTCTACAATAAATAACAGTGGAACTGTTGGTCAACAGATAAATTCAAATCTAGATGCTCCTATTTCTTCTGCAAACACTAGTATATCTAGCTTGAATACTTCGATTGAAAATGCATCATCCTCTATAGTTACGTTGTTACCGTCACTCCTTTGGGGTTATTCTGGTAGGACATTAACATCATTTGGAACTTTGGTTTCTGATATTTGGACAGCTGGAACTCGTTCACTCACATCCTTCGGCACATTAGCAACTGACGTCTGGAGTTCAGTTACTCGTACTCTAACTGGTTCAAGCTTAGATACAGGTTCTCTAGCTACATTATCTGATGTTCAAACAGCAACATCTTCACTTGCTGCTGTAGTTAACGCGAACACAAACTCTGCAACATCCGGAATCACATCAGCAGTTAACTCAAATACAGATAGCGCCATCCTAAACGCATCAACATCACTTGCTGCAAATATTAATGCCAACACAAACAGCATAGTTGCCACAGCCTCATCATCTATCGTATCTCAACTAGCTAGTTCAATATTGTCTGTCCCAGCTAATGTGTGGGCATATGGTTCACGATCTCTGACAACATTTGGAACACTGGCTACAGATGTTTGGAGTTCTGTTACAAGAACACTTACCGGCTCTGGTCTAGATACAGGCTCTCTAGCCACACTCTCTGACGTTCAAAATGCATCAAGTTCTGTGACATCACAAATTAATTCAAATACAAACTCAGCGACAAGCGGAATTACTTCTTCTGTAAATAGTCACACTGATACAGCATTAAATACAGCTTCAACGTCTATTGTCGCAGTTGTTGGTGCAAATACTGATTCATCAATAGCTAACGCTTCTTCATCTATTGTTTCTCAGATATTATCATCAATCACATCGATTCCAGCTAATGTTTGGTCATCAGGTAGCCGAACACTCACATCCTTCGGTACTCTAGCAACTGACGTCTGGAGTTCAGTTACTCGTACTCTAACTGGTTCAAGCTTAGATACAGGTTCTCTAGCTACATTATCTGATGTTCAAACAGCAACATCTTCACTTGCTGCTGTAGTTAACGCGAACACAAACTCTGCAACATCCGGAATCACATCAGCAGTTAACTCAAATACAGATAGCGCCATCCTAAACGCATCAACATCACTTGCTGCAAATATTAATGCCAACACAAACAGCATAGTTGCCACAGCCTCATCATCTATCGTATCTCAACTAGCTAGTTCAATATTGTCTGTCCCAGCTAATGTGTGGGCATATGGTTCACGATCTCTGACAACATTTGGAACACTTGTGGCTGATATTTGGGGTGTTTCAACAACTACTTTGACTACTCTGGGTTCAATTGGTAATCAAATCGCAATAAATCTAGACTCTCAGTCTTCAACTATCGGCGGAGGTTCGTTAACAGTGTCAGATATTTGGAACTTTAATAATAGAACTTTAACTAGTGGAACATTAGATACTGGATCATTGGCGACACTCTCTGATGTTCAAAATGCTTCAAGTTCTGTGACATCACAAATTAATTCAAATACAAATGCCGTTGTAACAACAGCTACTACTTCATTGAATTCTTCATTAACTTCAGCCATTTCAGTAATCTCTGGACCATGGTCAGTAAGACTTTCAAATACCGAAACAATTCTTGAAGGCAATACCTATAGAGCAAAGATATATGTAAGTAATTCAGGACAAGATACTAATCCTTTTGCAGCTCCAGCAATAACAATTTATGATTCAAGTAGAAATGTTGTTGTATCGAATGTCAGTATGACAAATATATCTACTGGAGTATATGAATACACATACTCTGTAGCTTCAAATGCAGCACAAGGAGCGTGGGAATCAGTCGTAAATGTTGAAGTTCAAAGTGGTCAGACAATCCAAACAAATGATTATTGGGATGTAACAGGTTCTCCTGCTCAAGTAATAATCAACAGTGTCAGTCCGTTAGTGGTTCCTGATATTGCAGCAAATTTAACTATCACTAATGAAGGTCTCACTGGTTATGAATACCACTATGAATGGTGTGTTGTGAGTTCTCAAAATAACGCCTGTGGTGGAGGAAATGATGTTTATTACGGTTCAGCAGCTAAATTTATAAATCCTGGTGAAGATTTTAATACAACTCTAACTGCGACAGTTCCTACCCCAGGTAGTTACTACTTTAAGTCAGTAGTGTATTTCGGTACTGAAAGTTCAGGAGCTTCTAGAAGTTTTACAGCAGTTGCGGGTAGTAGTACTGGAGGTGGAACTTCAGGTGGTGGTGGAGGAGGCGGTGGAGGTGGTGGAGGTGCACCAATAGCTTCCACAAACAACTCTTTAGCTACAGTTGTAACTGGCGCAATAAAAACTTCAGATTTTAATCAAGATGGAAAAGTAAACTCTGTAGATTTCTCAATTTTGCTCGCATTCTGGAAAACATCTCCTCCATTTAAAAATACTAGAGTTGATATAAACAAAGATGGAAAAGTTGATTCAGTTGATTTTTCAATTCTGCTTTATCAGTGGGATAAAAAATAATTTATGAAAAAACTCTACAAATACATAAAACTGATAATAATACTATTTGCTGTCATGCCTTTTATAGCTAATGGAGCTACTTTAAATATAAAAAGATCTTCTAGTGATTTGTCTGTTGGTGATGTCGTGGTTGCTAGAGTAGTTTTAGACACTGAGGGTCAGGATATAAACAGTATAGATGGTGAAATCTCAATAAATACAAATGTTGGTTTTGTAATAAAGGCAATAAGTGTGGCGGGTTCAGATTTTACGCTTTGGCCTAGATCTCCATCTATTTCGGAAAGCGGAAAAATTATTTCTTATACAGGCGGTATCCCAAGAGGAATAAAATCATCAAGAGTTAACGTGTTTAGTGTTGTGCTAGAAGTAGAAAAAAAAGGTGAAATAAGTATTACGCCACAGAACACATTTGTTTTCTTGAATGATGGTAAGGGAACAAAGTTAGAAACTCAAAATAAAAATATAACTATAGTATCTTCTGCTAATTTATCTACAAAAAATATTAATGAGTGGGACGATATTGTCTTGAGTGATAAAACTTCTCCAGCATCATTTGAAATTATAGAAGGTAAAGATGATTCTCTGTTCTCAAATAAAACTTTTATAACTTTTAATACAACAGATAAAGAATCTGGTATTGATTATTTTGAAGTTGCAGAAGGGGAAATAGGGCCTGTAAGATCAAGCTCGCCTTATGTGTTACAAAACCAGGATACTGACGAAAAGATTATTGTTACTGCATTCGACAGAGCTGGAAATAAAACTGTTTCGGTATACGAAATAGGAAAGAAATCATATACATATACTATGCTAGTTGTTTTTGCTCTAGTTGTTTTGGTTTTGGTGTTTGTTTGGTATAAAAAACGAAAAAATGAATTTATTTAGATTAAAATATATTTTCATATTTTTGCTAATTTGTTTCTTTGCGCTTCCAGTAAAGAGCGCATTTGCAGCTAGTCTATATATTCAACCAACAGTGACAGCTGTATCAGCTGGAAACATATTCACTGTAAATATCCTAGTTAACACTGAAGGAAAAATTATTAATAATGCGGAAACAATAATTAATTTTCCAAAGGACTATATTGAAGTTGTCTCAATAGACAGATCATCCTCTATTTTTTCACTTTGGGTAGACGATCCATCTTTTTCAAATATATCTGGAGAAATTACTTTAAATGGAGGGATACCTAACCCTGGCTATACTGGTTCAGCCGGCAAGGTTATATCTGTGGTGTTTAGAGCTAAAAAGTCTGGTGTTGCTTCGATATTTTTTGCAAACTCTGCTGTCAGGGAAAATGATGGTCTAGGTACAGACATTTTATCAACCAAAACTGGATCAACCATAAACATTAGTAGTTCAGTAGAAACACCTGCAGAACAAAAAGTTCAGATTGATACAGTTGATTCTGCTCTGTCTGTAACATCTTCTACACACCCAGATCAAACAACTTGGTACAAGGAAGGTGATGTTGAACTATCATGGGTATTGCCAAAAAATGCTCAGGCTGTAAAAACTTTACTAGGTACTCGTGCCGTATCTAGTCCAACTGTTCTCTACTCGTCTCCAATTAAAAGTAAAAGTATTGAAAATTTAAGTGACGGAATATGGTATTTCCATATCAATTATTTAACCGCAAATGGTTGGTCTAACATTACACATTATAGAATCCAGATCGATAGTGAGAGTCCAACTGATGTATCTGTAAATACGGAAAAGGATTCAGGTGGAAGGTTGAGTTTGAGTGTAACTGCTTCTGACAATCTATCTGGCATAGACTACTATAGTGCACAAATTGATTCTGATACACCTTTTATTTTCAAAGCTGATTCTTCTGGTGTTGGTTTTTCAAATATTCCAATAGCTTCAATAGGAAAGCATAATATTACAATTCGTGTGTATGATAAAGCCGGTAATTTTACTGAAAAGAAAATTTCTGTAGTTACAGATGTTATTACTCAAATAAGTATTGATTCTTATCCAATCAAAGTTAAAGTCGGTGAAAGTGTTGAGGCAAGCGGAACTGCTCCATACGCTGGAGCAATAGTTTCTGTGTCATTAAGTAAGGAAGGATCAACTATAGAAAACTATAGAATCACTGCAGATAGCTATTCTAAATTTAATTTTAAAAGTAAACCTATTAGTGAGTCAGGAAAGTATTTACTTTGGGCTGAGATCTTGAAAAATGACGGAGAAACAGTTGCCTCTTCTCAAAAAGTTAGTATTACTGCAACAAAACCAGTTTTACTAAGTGTTGGTTCATATACAGTTGAGCTACTTAAAGTTTTAATTCCTGCTGTAATACTGCTACTGTTGTTCATACTGCTTTTGATGTATAGCTGGTATAAGATCCATAAATTACGATACAACTACAAAAATGATTTTGATTTGATGTCTGTTCGCGTCCACAAAGCTTTCAAATTACTTTCTACTGAGACAGAAAAACAATTAAATTTGTTGGAAAAATCACGAAAAAAAGCAAAGCTTTCTGCTGAAGAACAAGATGCCATCGAAGAGCTTAAAAATTCTATTAGTCAGATTGATCTATATATAGAAACTCAGATGAAAAAAATACAAGATGATGATTTAAAATAGTTGTAAAAACTGCAGGCGCGCCGTACTATTGCGCCTGCAGTTCTTGTACTGAAAGTGGTTCAGAGTAGTTCCTGAAGACCATTACATGGAACACAGCTTGCTGTTGTTCCTCCGTTGCCTCGATTTTTCCTAGAGCCTCGAGCAGGAGGAGTTTCTCGCGAAGCCAGTTCAGTTCGTCCTTGGTGAGGCCTATCTTGGCAATGTCGATTGTTGCTCCAGTTAAGTGGGATGATTTGCGTCTACCACTCACTGGTGCAGCGTTACCATTTGGTGGGAATTTCTTGTCCCCATAGGTAATCTCTAGTTGCCTAGGGACCGTTCTAACAGCTGAATTGACTTGAAACTTGCGTCCAAAAATTTCTTGGAATTCAAGCCCAATATCTCCAATAAAGTACGTTGATTCAACAAGACACCAACGCCATTCATTGGATAGTCTTTGGTCGATCTTCACCATACTAGGTATGGGGACCAGAGTGCCAGATGATTTCAGGGCTCTGAGCTCAGCATCATCCTTGATTACAGGCAGACCGTATTCTTCAGCTCGGTCATTCTGTTTGTATTGAGACTCGTGACTTCCAACGAGACTCGGCGGACCTCCTTCTACAACTTGTGCAGTTAGGAGGAAGGTTGTAAAAACGACAAGACGTCTGAATCTCATTTCTTCCTCCTTCTGTTTATATTTTATCACTGACTTCTGGTCTTGTAAGAGAAATTTCAAAAAAACTGTGTTTTGCTGTATAGTAAACTATTATGTCACTATCAATCGGAATCGTCGGTCTACCAAATGTGGGAAAGTCCACACTTTTTAATGCTTTAACAAAGAAAGCTGTTCCTGCAGAGAACTATCCTTTTTGTACTATAGATCCGTCTGTTGGAATTGTTCCAGTTCCAGATGATAGACTCTGGAAGCTTTCTAAACTATCAAATACTAAAAAAACTATTCCTGCAGTAGTTGAATTTGTAGATATTGCTGGTCTTGTAAAAGGAGCAAGTGAAGGTGAGGGTCTAGGAAATAAATTTCTCTCAAACATCAGAGAGACTGATGCTATTTTGGAGATCGTTAGAATATTTGAAGATGATAAGGTTATTCATGTTCATGGAGGCATCAACCCTGTTTCAGATATTGAAGTAATAAATTTTGAACTAATACTTGCGGACACTGAAACAGTTACAAAACGTCTAGGAACATTACAAAAGGATGTAAAAGCTAACCGTAAAGAAGCTGTGTTTGAAAACGATGTGTTGAATAAAGTAGATGCAGTCTTGAAACAAGGTAAGTTAGTCAATACTTTGTCATTTGATGAAAAGGAAACTCCAGTTGTTAAACAACTTAACCTTTTGACAGCCAAGCCAATAATGTACGGGCTCAATAAAAAAGCTGGTGGAAAGAATTTAGATGAAATGAATGACGAAAGATTTACAAAACTTTTACAGTTTTTCAAAGATAATAATGCCCAGTATATTATCATAGATGCAAATATCGAAAACGAGCTAAAGGATTTAGAAGGAGAAGAAAAGGAAGTGTTCCGAACTGAGTTGGGTGGAAAAGATGATGGCATAGACAGCCTTATTAAAGCTGGATACAAGCTTCTAAATTTGATTACATATTTTACTACAGGAGAACAGGAAACGCGTGCTTGGACTATTCTACGTGACTCGACTGCACCTGTGGCTGGCCAGGCAATACATACAGATTTTAAAGATAAATTTATTAGAGCTGAGGTGGTTCACTGTGATGATTTGCTTAGTTCAGGTGGTTATGGACCTGCACGTGAAAAAGGTAAAGTAAGAACTGAAGGTAAAGAATATATCGTCAAAGACGGCGACGTAATAGAGTTCAAGATATAGAATTAAGTTATCACTTGTGATAACTTAATATGAGGAGGTATTTGTGGTATACCTGGACAATCTCGAAACTCTCTCCAATCTACTACAACAACGTCGAGCTCTTGTGGGCATCTCTCAGTCAGAGATGTCACAACGTCTTGGAGTTAGCTTGTCAGCTGTTAGTGCTTGGGAAGGGAGGGGATCTTCACGACTGACTTTTCCAAAGCAGGAAAGGCTGGCTTCAGTAGCTGTGGCCTACGAAGTTCCTTTCGATGAACTGGAGGCGGCCTACAAGATCTCGATCGAAGCACATCTCAGCCTGCGCAGGGCGCGGAGTCACAAGCAAACCAGAAGATCCAATGATCTTTCGGGTTTATCTGGTGGAATTTGTCGGGCATCTATCCTCCGACAAACTAACGGTTCAGTTTTCGGGAGCCGGTTTGGGCGGAGTTGAGACCGTCTAAGGTGTTGAGGTGGCTGAAAGTTTAGCCACCTCAATTTTTGTATAAATACTAAATTATTTGATATAATACGCATATTATAAATCTAACTTATAACAATGAAAAAAGGATATAAAGACAATATAGAGAATCTCACACAAGAAAACGAAAACTTTAGAAAAGTTCTCTATACGGGTGATAAAACTCAGCTTGTGCTCATGTCTCTTCTTCCTGGAGAGGATATTGGTGAAGAAATTCACGAGGACAACGACCAGTTTTTTAGATTTGAATCTGGAACAGGTAAGGTGGTAATTGATGGTACAGAGTACGAAGTATCAGATGGTGATGCTGTTGTAGTGCCTCGAGGTGCAAAGCATAATGTAATAAATACAGGGGTGGACCGTCTGAAACTATATACAATATACAGTCCAGCTCACCATCTGGATGGTGTGTTGAGAGCCACAAAGGCTGAAGCAGAAGCAGATAGTCCAGAGTTTGATGGTAAAACAACAGAATAAGAACAAGTAAATTATCAGTTATTAAAAAATTTATGGAACCAACACAAAAATCAAAAGTAAATGTAAAAGATTTCTTTCTGAATTTGGGTGCAATTATATCGCTTTATACAGTTGTAATAAGTTTGATAAATCTTTTATTTACCGCAATTAATTCTGCGTATCCTCAAATAGTTAACGGATATACATACTATAGTAGTTCATCTATCGCATGGCCAGTATCTACTTTAATAATATTTTTCCCAATACTTATACTACTTATGTGGACGCTAGAAAAAGAGTATAAAATTGAGCCTGATTTGCAAAATAAAGGAATTCATAAATGGCTGACATATATAACTCTATTTATCTCTGGTTTAGCTATTGCAGGTGATTTGATAACAGTTTTGTATTACTTTATTGATGGTCAAGAACTTACAACTGGCTTTCTACTGAAAGTTCTCGTGCTTCTTGTCGTAGTTGGTGGAATATTTGGTTATTACATTTCTGATTTAATGAACAAATTAACTTCAAAATCAAGAATGACATGGCGAGTAGTTTCTGCCTTAGTCATAATTGCATCAATAGTTTGGGGATTTTCTGTTTTAGGTTCTCCTAGAACACAAAGACTTGTGAAATATGATGAACAAAGAATTAATGATTTACAAACAATTAACTCATTAGTTCAAAATTACTATCAGTTGAATCAGAGTATTCCTGATAAAATGTCTGATCTAACTTCTCTTCAGTACTCAAATATTCCATTAGACCCAGAAACTGGAATTCCTTATCAATACAACCTGATAGGTCAAAGTGCAAAAGCATACGAGTTGTGTGCAGAATTTGACACAGATACAAACGAAACCAAATCTAGAGTGCCATATATGTACGCAGATATATCTTGGTCACATCCTATGGGTCATTATTGTTTTAAGTTAGCTATTCCTGCAAATCAATACGTAAAGTTGCCAATGTAATTTATTGTTCAAAAAGACTCCGGGGATAACCCGGAGTCTTTTTGCATAAGCATTAAATTTTAGGTAGGATATGAATACATGAAAGAATATAACCATCTAGATATAGAGAAAAAGTGGCAGAAAAAATGGAGTAGTAAAAAGGTTTACAAAACTCAGAATAATTCAAAGAAAAAAAAGTACTATGTGCTTGATATGTTCCCTTACCCGTCTGGTGCAGGGCTCCATGTAGGTCACCCAAAGGGTTATATTGGGTCTGATGTTTTTGCTAGATTCAAAAGAATGCAGGGTATGAACGTCCTACATCCTATGGGTTATGACGCATTTGGTTTGCCTGCAGAACAATACGCGCTTGAACACAATATAAATCCTAAAAAAGCAGTAGAAATAAACATTAAAACTTTTGAGAAGCAATTGTCTAATATTGGCTTGTCTTTTGATTGGGATAGGAAAGTTAATACAACTGATCCTGGTTTTTATCATTGGACTCAATGGATTTTTCTAAAAATTTATAATTCTTGGTACAACAAAAGCACAAATAAAGCAGAGCCTATAGATGAATTGATTAAAAAATTTGAAAAAGATGGTAACAAGAGTATAAATGCAGCAACAGATAACAGAACTATGTTTTCTTCTGCTGAATGGGGCCAAATGGATGATAAAGATAAGCAGGACATGCTTATGAAATATCGTTTAGCTTATGAAGGGTACAGCGATGTTAATTGGTGTCCAAAACTTGGTACAGTTTTGGCAAATGATGAAATAGTTGATGGAGCTAACGGCCCAGTTTCTGAACGCGGAGGCTTTCCAGTGGATAAAAAGAAGATGCGCCAATGGTTTCTAAGGATAACGGCTTATGCAGATAGACTTTTGACTGGTCTAGATGGTCTAGATTGGTCTCCACATATTAAGGAAATCCAAAGGAATTGGATAGGTAAAAGTGATGGCGCAGAGATTCCTTTTAAAATAGTTTTTAAAGAAGGTAAACCTGGAATTATCCCAGTTTTTACAACCAGGCCAGATACTTTGTTTGGAGCAACATATATGGTTCTCTCTCCTGAACATCTTTGGGTAACTCTTGCTGTAGATGATGATCATATTGGAGTTTTAGATAATAGAGAAGAAGTAAAAAAATACATAGAAGGTTTGAAAAAAAAGACTAGGGATGAGAGGCTTGAAGGAAAAGATAAAACTGGAGTCGAATTAAAGGGTATAAAAGCTATAAATCCTGCAAACAATGAAGAAATTCCTGTTTGGATAGCTGACTATGTTTTGGCTGACTATGGAACAGGAGCTATTATGGCCGTGCCAGCATCTGATCAGAGGGATTATGAATTTGCAAAAAAGTATAAATTGCCAATTCGAGAAGTTATTATTCCAAAAGATAGAGGTAACTTGGAACTACCTATAACTGGCGATGGATTCTTAATCAACTCAGGTAGGTTCAATGGTTTAGATTCTGAAATTTCCAAAAAAGAAATAACAAAAGAAGTTGGTGGTAAATTTGTTTCTAAATATAAAATGAGAGATGCTGTTTTTGCTAGACAAAGATATTGGGGTGAACCAATTCCTCTTGTTTATGATAAAAATGGCATTATAAAACCTGTTTCTGAAAAAAGCTTACCTTTGAAACTTCCAGAAGTTAAATCCTATATGCCTACTGGAACAGGAGAGTCTCCACTTGCTGGTGTATCCTCATGGGTAAAAAAGGGTTTTGAAACAAATACAATGCCTGGCTGGGCAGGTTCTTCTTGGTATTTCCTAAGATATATGGACCCAAAAAACAAAAAGGTATTTGCAGATAAAAAAGCGATAAAGTACTGGAAGGAAGTTGATACATATGTAGGAGGGGCTGAACATGCAACCGGACACTTATTGTATTCAAGGTTTTGGAATAAAGTTTTAAAGGATTATGGTTTAGTTGAATCCGATGAACCATTTAAAAAACTGATGAATCAAGGAATGATTTTAGGCCCAGATAATCGAAAAATGAGTAAAAGATGGGGGAATGTTATAAATCCTGATGATGTGGTTAAAAACTATGGAGCGGATACTCTGCGACTGTATGAGATGTTTATGGGCCCCTTTGATGCATCATTACCGTGGAGTACAGACAATATAATAGGTTCGAGAAGATTTTTAGATAGAATTTGGAGACTAACAGAGAGAGTGAATAAAAAAACAAAATCAAGTGCTGAGTTTTCTGTATTGTTAAATAAAACTATACAGAAAGTAGGTGATGATATAAATAATTTCGCATTTAACACTGCAGTTTCCTCAATGATGATTTTGTTAAATGAGATGGAAAAAATAGAATATGTAAATCAAAAAGATTTTGAGTCTTTTTTGAAGATATTGAACCCATTTGCTCCACATATTACAGAGGAGATCTGGGGTGTATTAGGACATAAAAGTTTCCTAGTTTTAGAGCCATGGCCTAAAGTAGATAAGAAAAAGATGCTGGAATCTACAGTAAAGATAGTGGTTCAGATAAATGGTAAAGTTCGAGCAGAATGTATGCTACCAAAAGGTCTAACTGAGTCAGAAACAGTAGCCAAAGTTAGACTTTTGCCAGACGTTGAAAAATGGATCATGGACAAACCAGTACAAAAAATAATCTACGTAAAGGATCGTTTGGTAAATATTGTCGTTATTTAAGGCCCTTTTAGTCAAGCTATTGACTTTAATGGCAGAGAATGATAAAACTAATTGACATTAGCAGAAGACCCTTAGCTAATTTATACATCTTTTATTAAAATTATGAGTGAAAAAACACCAATTACATTCAAACCAAAGCAGGTAGTCAAACGACTACTTTCAGTATTAGGAGATAGAGCTCAAGACGTTCTTACATCAAGATTTGGACTCGGAAATGATACAAAAAGAATGACATTGGAGGCTATTGGAAAGAAGTATAAAATTACAAGGGAGAGAGTTAGACAGATTGAAAACTATTCAATCATAAATATTAGAAAATCTAAAGAATACGCAAAAGAGAAGGCTGTTTTTGATGAACTAAAGAAGGTTGTATTTGAACTAGGATCTACAGTGCATGAGGATAGTCTTTTGAAACACATATCTAAAGACAAAGCTACTCAAAACCAGATACATTTTCTACTCACAG
Source organism: uncultured Candidatus Saccharibacteria bacterium (assembly GCA_964616425.1). GTDB lineage: Bacteria > Patescibacteriota > Minisyncoccia > Phycocordibacterales > DATDWN01 > C7867-006. The sequence goes on along the minus strand of CAZTQY010000002.1, from coordinate 99,080 downwards.
TTGGAGATGAGTTCTCAAAAGAAAAAGAGGATTTAGAGTTTAAACACAGATGGTCAATTGATAAAGATTTATCAAAAAAGATACACTCATCACTTAGACAACTTTATTCAACACTATCAGACGACGAGATTTTGCTTGAGTCAGAAATGATTGAAAAGTTTCTTGAAAATCTTAAAGATGTTTCTGATAAATATAGAAATGAGGAAATTGCAAAAAGATGGTTAGAACTTTCAAAACTAATCGACAAGAACCCGCTAGGTGAATGGGGAAAGACTAAATCATCAAATATCAATGCAAAAGGAATGAGAGATTATGCATATTTGGTTATTAGACGACACGGATCTCCTATTCATTTTAGAGAAGTTGCAAAACTAATAACTGAGCTATTTAAGAAAAAGGCTCATGTAGCTACTACACACAATGAACTTATAAAAGATCCAAGATTTGTTCTAGTTGGACGAGGACTATACGCTCTATCTGAATGGGGTTACATGAGTGGTGTTGTTAAAGATGTAATCAAAGGGGTTATTGCTAAAAATGGCCCAATGACAAAAGATGATATCGTAAAGAAAGTTCTTAAGGAACGATACGTAAAAGAGAACACTATTATGGTTAATCTGCAAAATCCAAAATTCTTTACAAAAGGGAAAGACGGAAAATACGATATAGCATAAAAGAAAAAACCACCATATAGGGTGGTTTTTTCTAATACGTAATATATAATTAAATCATGTTTTCATTTCTAATAAAGTTTTTTACAGATCCAAATATATTACAAGTATTTAAGTGGCTATACTACAGTGCCTATATTTTAGTTCCAGCTGCTTTGGTTTCAATTGCTTGGGAAGTGTGGGTGGTCTATGTAAGAGCAATATTTTTTGCTAAAACCGAACACATTCTACTAGAAATAAAATTACCTAAGGAGGTATATAAATCACCTAAAGCTATGGAATTCTGTATAGCAGGAATGCACAGTACTTTGGGTGAAGGAAATTGGTATGAAAAATATTGGAAAGGGCAAGTCAGAGTGTCTTATTCATTAGAAATTGTTTCAATTGACGGTACTGTGCATTTTTTTATCTGGACACGAAAAGGAAATAAAAATCAAATAGAAGCAAATTTATATTCACAGTACCCTGGAATAGAAATTTATGAAGTTCCAGATTACACACTACCTATGGGATACGACTCAACTAAACAAGATATGTTTATTATGGAGTTTAAATTAACAAAAGAGGATGCATACCCAATCAAAACCTATATTGATTACGGAATGGATAAAGATCCAAAAGAAGAATTTAAAATTGATCCACTAACTCCACTTATTGAATTTATGGGTTCATTACCAAGAGGTAGTAATGCTTGGCTCCAGATTATAATTAGAGCACATGTGGCAGAGTCAAAAGATCCAGAAAAAACTTTTTCGAATTGGAAGATTTGGAAGACTTGGAGTCTTGCAGATAAATGGGACTTTATGGAGAAAAAAGATTTTAGGTGGAAAGAAGCTTCAAAAAAAGCTGTTGATGAAATCATAAACAAGGCTAAAGGAGAAAAGGATAAAGAGGGAAAAATTATTCCAGGTACAGGAAGACAATTAACTGAAATAGAAAAAGAGACCGTAAATGCTCTAACTAGAAGTGTTACAAAAAAAGGTTTTGATACAGGTATTCGTATGATATATACCGCACCAAAAGATATTTATAGTCCGACTAATATCGGAGGTTTGGTTGGTGGTATTATGCATTTTAATTCTGATTCAGGATTAAATGGTTTTGCGCCTTCAGGATCTACACTTTCGCCTAAATATAAACATTTATTATTACAGTGGAAAGATAGAAGTAAAAAGAAAATTAATGCAGAAAAAGAAGAAATGCTTGATGCATATAAACGAAGAGCTTATTTCTATAAACCTTATAAAAGAGTAATTAATTTTGTATTAAATACTGAGGAATTAGCAACTCTATTTCATATGCCTGGCAGTGTTTCGTCTACGCCTACATTTGCAAGAGTAGAATCAAAGAAATCTGAGGCCCCTACCAATCTTCCAGTATAATGAACTATTTTCAAAAAATTTCAGAATTATTTCGAGGGATAATAGATTTATCTTCAAAACTGAAACTAACAATATATATTGTTGTTTTTGCATTATCCGCTAGCTTATTAGGTTTGTTTGCTTATTTACCATCTAATGATTTTCCATTAGGTCAGATTGTCACTATATACTCAGGAGACACGCTTCAAGGGGTTGCATTGAACCTGAAAGAATCAAATGTAATAAGATCACCGTTCATGTTTCGTCTGGCTGTCAGTTTTTTGGGAGGTGAAAAAAAACTAATTGCAGGAGATTATTTGTTAGATAAAAAAGAAGGTCCGCTTGATTTGGCCTATAGAATAACACAAGGTAAATTCCATACGCTTAACTTTAAAGCTACTATTCCAGAAGGTTGGAATTCTTTACAGATAGCTGAGTATTTAAAACGAAATTTAAAAAACTTTGATAGTCAAAAATTCATTGAACTAGCAAAGGATAAGGAAGGATATCTTTTTCCAGACACATATTTTTTATCGCCAACAGTTAAACCTGAGGTTGTTGTTGAGACAATGACAAACAATTTCAAAAATCAAATTAAAAAAGTTTTAGATTTAGAGAAATCAGAGCACACTGTTGATGAAATAATTATAATGGCATCAATATTGGAAGAAGAAGCTAGAACAACTGAAAGCAGAAGAATGGTTGCTGGAATATTGTGGAAGAGGTTGGAAATGGGTATGCCACTCCAAGTTGATTCTACTTTTCTGTATATAAATGGAAAAACTACTTATGAATTGACTGCAGAAGATCTTAAAATTAACTCACCATATAATACCTATAAGTTTAAAGGTTTGCCTGCTGGGCCGATAAGCAACCCTGGACTTGATGCTATAAGCTCAGCCATAAATCCAATTGAGTCAAAATATCTATATTTCTTATCTAGTAAAAGTGGCAACATGTACTACGCGACTACATTTGAACAGCATAAGCGCAATAAAGAGTTGTATCTCAATAAATGATTTCAGAACTAGTAATTTAAGAGAACAGATAAATTCTTGATAGAATTTTCCTCTCGCTCAGCAATCAAGAAAACAATCTCCTTGATACGTAGCCTTACACAGACTCCCGTTGGTCGCCCCTTCGGGGTAAATGTTTCAGGCTTACTTTATCTTTGTCGTTGTTTTCTAATTGCTTCCGCAGTGTCTGAAATTACTAGTTCTTACATTTACTTGTTTATGATATAAAGATATTGATGAATATAAAGCCAAAGGTGTTTGTTGGTGTTTCTGGGGGCGTAGATAGCTCTGTGGCTTTAGCATTACTCAAAAATGAAGGATACGACGTTACAGGCGTGTTTTTAAAGGTTTGGGCCCCAGATTTTTTACCTTGTGACTGGAGAGAGGAAAGAAGAAGTGCAATGAGAGTCTGCGCAACACTTAATGTTCCTTTCATTACTCTAGATTGTGAAGCTGAATATAAAAAAGAGGTGGTGGACTATATGATACGAGAGTATTGCGAAGGTAGAGTTCCGAATCCTGATGTTTTTTGTAATAAATATGTGAAGTTTGGAGTATTTTTGAGAAAGGCACTAGAAATGGGTGCTGACTATGTTGCAACTGGTCATTATGCACAGGTGAAAAAGGTACGAGAAATATTTGAACTACATGAGTCTGCAGATAAAGAAAAGGATCAGTCCTATTTTGTATATACACTCGGTCAACACGAACTATCACACACACTTTTCCCTATAGGTCACATGACAAAACCAGAAGTGAGGAACCTAGCACATAAGTTCGGTCTACCAACGGCAACCAAAAAAGACAGCCAGGGTTTGTGCTTTATTGGAAAGATAGATATGAAGGATTTTTTAACTCACTATATAGAAACAAAAGATGGGGATGTTTTAAATACTAAAGGTGAAGTTATCGGAACTCACGATGGAGCTATTTTCTTAACTATTGGCCAGAGACACGGTTTTACTGTAACCAAAAAAACAGGGGATGATCCTAGATACTTTGTGATTTCAAAAGACCTAGAGAAAAATACTGTTACTGTTGCAAGTAAGGAAGATGAATTGGAGAAAATTAACTCAATTAGAGAAATTGTTTTAGATAATCTACATTTGATATCTGGAAATGAAAAATATATTGAGAATAAAATATCTGTACGGATAAGATACCGACAACAAAAGCAGACCTGTCAGATAAAGAAAGAAAATGAAGGCTATCACGTAGTATTTGATGAACCTCAAAGTGGAATAGCTGTAGGTCAATCTGCAGTATTTTATGATGACGAAGTTTGCCTGGGTGGTGGTATTATCGAAAATATCCTCTAGTTTGCTCACTTTTTCATATGTGAGATAATGGTTTTATGACTACAGAACCAATTTATGTTTTAAAAGCGGACGGAACAAAAGAACCATTTGATGAAAAGAAACTTGAGTCTTCTCTGAAACGTGCAGGTGCATCTACAAAAGCAACTAGAGATATCATAAACCATGTTTATGGTCATCTAAAACAAGATATCACAACTCACAACATATATAGACACGTTTTTGAACTTTTACATAAGGAAGAAAGCCCTATAGCAATTAAGTACTCACTTAAAAGAGCGATTATGGAGCTTGGGCCATCTGGTTTTGCTTTTGAAGACTATGTTGCTGAAATTTTTAAAGAAAAAGGTTTTGAGGCTAAGACTGGTCAAATGGTAAATGGCTCATGTGTAGCGCACGAAGTTGATGTTGTCGCCTGGAATAACAAAGAGCTGGTTATGGTAGAAGCAAAGTTCCATAATGAAGGTGGTACAAAATCTGATTTAAAAGTAATACTCTATGTAAAAGCAAGATTTGATGATCTGAAGGATATGAAATTTAATTATGGTAAAGAAAGAAACTTGGATGAGTTCTGGTTAGTCACAAATACAAAGTTCACTTCAACTGCAATTGAGTACGGAAGTTGTCAGGGTGGAATTAGGATGATTGGCTGGAATTATCCTCCTACCGGTAACCTCCACGACATGATTTTAGAATCAAAACTACATCCTATTACATGTTTAGCTAGTATAAATGGTAGAGAAAAGAAGGAATTGCTAACTCAAGGAATAGTTCTTTGTAAAACAGTTATTGAAAATCCTGATTTATTGTCAAAAATCGGGCTCACAGGTGAAAGCATTAAAAAAGTAATTGAAGAGATTGATGGTCTATAGGATAGAATGAAAAAAAATAAGAATAAATCAATAGTCAATCAAGAAAATAAAAATATTGCTAACTTTCTTTTTGAAGTTGGTATGTTGGCTAGAACACCCAGAAGCGGTTTTCACTTTCTAGGAACAGGAAGACAATCTGTAGCTGAACATGTCAGTCGAACAGCATTTATTGGTTATACACTAGCTCAAATTGATGGAAAAGTTGATACGCTAAAGGTTCTTAAAATGTGTCTTTTTCATGACATTTCTGAAACTAGAATATCTGATTTGAACCACATACATCAAAAATACGTAGAACGAAAAGAACATAGCGCTATACAGGACATAGCGGATTCAGTTCCGTTTGGTAAAGATATTCTTGAAACTCTTGGTGAATACGAAAAAAGAGAGTCAAAAGAATCAATAATTGTTAAAGATGCTGATATCTTGGAGTGGATTATATCTCTGAAGGAGGAAATTGATATTGGAAATACTAGAGCCTTTGATAGAATAGAATATGCTATCAGCCTTTTAAAAACTCCAATAGCAAAAGTAATAGCTGGAACAGTCATGACTACAGAATCATCTGACTGGTGGTCACCAGAGGATTCTGTTATAAGAAAGAAAAAATATCTATAAATATATGTCTTTAAATCTTGAAGAGCGTTTTGATAAAATGAAAAATATTCGTGAAAGGATCTTGGATTTAAAAGAATCTCCGTTGTACCAGTATCGTGTAGAAAACAAATATTTTCCAGTTGTGGGTGAGGGAAGTCTAGTTGCCAATATTATGTTTATTGGTGAGGCTCCAGGAAAAAACGAAGCAGAAACAGCCAGACCTTTTTGTGGTAGATCTGGAAAAGTGTTAGATGAAATGCTTGAATCAATCAGTCTAAATCGAAGTGATGTTTATATTACAAACATCGTAAAAGATAGACCTCAGGAAAACAGAGATCCGAGTATTATAGAAATAAACCTATATTCACCTTTTCTCGATGAACAAATAAATATAATTCAACCAAAAGTTATAGCGACACTTGGTCGCTTCTCGATGTCATACATAATGGGCAAGTTGGGTCTCAATGATAAACTTGCACCAATTGGTGAGTTGCATGGTAAAGAATTTGTTGCAAAAACAGAATACGGGAATGTGACTATCATACCTTTGTATCACCCAGCTGTTGCTTTGTATCAGGGCGATAATAAAGAAACAATTTTAAAAGACTTCCAAGTTTTGAAGAAATATATTTAGAAATCTTTAATTTTTACTGTTTTTGTGTAATCATAGAGTTCATATGACATCCAACGAAATACGACAACGTTTCCTCGCTTTTTTTGAGAAAAGAGGCCATGCCATAATCCCTTCTGCTTCTTTAGTACCAGAAAATGATCCTTCAGTTTTGTTCAATACAGCTGGAATGCAACCACTAGTTCCATATCTCCTTGGTGAAAAGCATCCACAAGGTACTAGACTCGCAGATGCTCAAAAATGCGTCAGGACAAATGATATTGATGAAGTTGGTGATAATACTCACTTAACCTTTTTTGAGATGCTTGGTAACTGGTCTTTGGGAGATTATTGGAAGAATGAATCCATAAACTGGAGTTATGAACTTCTAACATCAAAAGAAGAAGGTTTTGGTTTAGACCCTCAGAGACTTTACGTTACATGTTTCGAGGGTGATGAAAATGCACCTCGTGATGAAGAATCAGCTGCTATTTGGAAAGAAATATTTGAGAAAAATGGTGTAACAGGAGATCGAATATATTTTAGACCCGCAAACAAAAACTGGTGGAGTGCTGGTCCTAACGGACCTTGTGGACCCGATACCGAAATGTTTTACGATTTAACTGGAACTTTGAATTCTGGGATGACTTTGGATGAGTATCTAAAAGCAGATGATGAGCAAAGAGTTGTAGAAATTTGGAATAACGTATTTATGGAGTTTTTATCAAAAGATGGAAAAGTGGTTAGTAAGCTAGAAAATAGAAATGTTGATACTGGAGCTGGTTTTGAAAGAATGGTAGCTGTTATTCAAGGGAAATCTAGTGTTTTTGACACTGATGTGTTTTCACACTTACTTGATATCACAAATAAGTTAACTGAAAATACTAAAAATCAAAGGATAATTGCTGATCACATCAGGACATCCGTATTTATGATTGTAGATGGAGTTAACCCCTCAAATACAGACAGAGGCTATATTTTGAGACGTTTATTAAGAAGAGCTGTTATAAAAACAGATCAAAGAAAGTTAAACTCGGCCGAAATATCTAGCTTAATTGACACAATTTCTGATATTTATGTCAGTTCTCATCCAGAGATTAAGAACAATGAAATTTTAATCAAGCAAAAAATAGAAGAGGAAATTATTAAATTTACAAAGACACTTGAAGATGGAATAAAACAATTTGAAAAAGGGGTTGATCCATTTATTCTCTTTACTACATATGGTTTTCCAATAGAAATCACTAAAGAACTAGCTAAAGAAAAGGATATTGAGGTGGATGAAGAAAAATTCTATCAAGAATTCAAAAAACACCAAGAGCTTTCACGTGCTGGAAGTGAACAAAAATTCAAAGGAGGACTTGGAAGCACTGGGGAAATGGAAATAAAATACCACACAACTACACACCTACTGCATCAAGCACTGAGAGATGTCTTGGGGGACTCAGTTCAACAAAAGGGTAGCAACATAACAGCAGAGAGACTACGTTTCGACTTTGCTTTTGAACGAAAAATGACCGATGAAGAGAAGAAAAAAGTTGAAGATATTGTTAATGATAAAATTCAAGCTAACTTACCAGTAAAAAAAGAGGTAATGAAGAAAGATGAAGCAGAAAAAACTGGAGCTTTACACTTTTTTGGTGAAAAATATCCTGATGAAGTAAATGTCTACTACATCGGCAACTCTATAGACTCTGCGTATTCAAAAGAGTTTTGTGGAGGGCCTCATGTGGAAAACACTGGAACTCTTGGAAAGTTCAAGATAGTAAAAGAGGAGGCTGTTTCGGCCGGAGTTCGACGAATCAAAGCCGTTTTGGAATAAATTATGATAAAATAACTTCATGTCATTTTTGTCTTTTGGTAAAAAAGAGAAACAAGTGTCTTTAGTTGTTGATGTCGGGAATAGCACAATCACGTGTGCACTAGTATTATTTAATGGAAAAGAATTGCCAGTTTTTTTGTATATTTCTACTGAAAATATAGTTTTAAACGACGTACCACAAGCATCACGTTTGATAGACTCAATGATTTCAAAACTAGACTCACAACTAATAAATATAACAAAGAGAGGATTTACTCATAAATACTGGTCAAATAATTCAAAAAATATAGAATCAGCTATCATTTCTTTCTCATCTCCGTGGTTCATTTCTAAAACAAAACATATAAATATTGCAAACGAAAATGACTTTATTATTTCTGAAAAATTTCTTGATAATGTGATCGATAAGGAGGAAGTCTCTTTTGTAAACGAATTAACAGCCAATACTAACGATACATTTGAGATTGTTGAAAAAAATATTATTCATACAAAAATTAACGGATACAGTTTAACAAACCCAATAGGAAAAAAGACTAAAAATATAGATGCTTTTGTCTGTTTATCAGCGATGGATAGGGGAATTGTAGAGAAAGTTTATGATTCTATACTCAGATATGGGCATATCCACAAAGAAAAAATTGCTATTCATACTTTTCCATTGGTGGCTTTTTCTGTTATTCGAGACTTCTTTAGTGGGGTTAATGACTTTTTGATTATGGATATTACTGGTGATATGACAGACATGACTTTAGTTCAAGACTCAGTTATTATGCAAACTACTACTATGCCGTCAGGAAGGAATTTTATATTGAGACAAATCAGCAAAGCTTTTGATGTCCCCATTGAAATAGCTGAATCACTGCTCCATCTATATAATTCTGAAATAATAGACGACTCTCAAAAGGTAAAAATGCAGGAAGTCATAACACAAGTAGAAAAAGAATGGGCAATTTATTTTGAAAATTCACTTTTAGAAATCTCCCCAACACTTTCTTTACCAGAAAACTTATATTTGATGGCTAGTAGTGATGTAACACCGATTTACAATAGTTTTCTCCAATTATCCAAAGTAGATGCGACAGCTTCATTTAGAAAAACTATGAATTTAACAAATATTGATGAAAACTCTGTAAAAGATTTCTGTAAAAATGAATCACCATATAGGGCAGATGAGTTTATTTCATTTGTAGCTCTTTTCTATAAAAAAATATTGAATTTGTAACAATCCACAGATATTTTTTATTGGCAAAGAATTTTGTTTGATGTACAATTACTAAAATGCCCAACAAAAATCTTGTACAGGATGTAATTCCACCAAAAAAATCAATAAGAAATGTAAAACTATCTGAAAGAGGTTCAACCTTAGCTTCTAATGCAAAAAGAACAACACCAAAGATAACTAGAGAAAAAGAACCTGTGGTTGAGCCAGAGACTATAGAAGTTGAAGACTTTTCAAGACCTGTTTCAATAAAAACAGAGACTCCAACGAGAGTTGATAATATTAGCAAGAATAGACCCCCTGTAATAATCAACAACTCATATAAATACGAATTTGATGAACCAAAGAAAAAATCAAAAAAAGTTTTATACACAAGTATTGGAGTCCTGCTTATATTGGTTGCATTTGGTATATCAGCATTCTTTAAAAGTGCGAAGGTGACTATTACTCCAAAAAATCAAACGGTCGACCTAAACTCAACATTTTCAGCAAAAAAAGACCTTTCGTCTGGTGGATTAGGCTTTCAAATAGTTACAGTATCAAAAGATATTGAGAAAAATGTTGAATCAACAGGTGAATCAATGGTCCAAACAAAGGCGCGTGGCACTATAGTTATATACAACTCATATAGCTCACAATCACAGAAATTGATTGCTACAACCCGTTTTGAGACTGAAGAAGGCCTTATTTTTAGACTTATTGACCCAGTAACAGTCCCTGGAACATCCATAAAATCAGGTAAAACAGTTGCAGGTAGTGTTGAGGTCCTCGTTGAAGCTGATAAAACTGGAGCTGAATATAATGTTGGTTTAAAAGATTTTACGATTCCTGGACTGAAGGGTGATCCAAAATATACAAAAATCTATGCTAGATCTAAAACCGAGATGACTGGTGGATTTTCAGGTATGCAAAAAACTGTTTCTAAAGAGGTATTAAGTCAGTCAGAAAATGAACTTGAAGATTCACTCAAGGCCAGCTTGGCAAAAGATATTACAACCCAAATACCATCAGATTTTGTATTGTATCCAACATCTCTTGTGTATAAGTTTGACCCAGTAACAAATATAAATGGTTCAAATGGTGGAGCTGTATTAAAAAAACACGGAACAGCGACTGCTGTAATTTTCGACAAAGGAATACTATCTAGAACTCTATTGGCTGAGTTAGTGCCATCTGCTGTTAATGATGTTGTAAAAGTTATAAACTTGGATGACTTGGATTTTGCTTTTGCTTCAGGAACAACATCATCACTTAATACGGCTAATTCTATAACTTTTTCACTAAAAGGTAGCCCTAATTTTGTATGGGTATTTGATGAAAATAAGATCAAATCTGAACTTTTGGGCCTGTCCAAGAATCAAGCTAAAAATATAATAGTAAAATATCCTACAATCAAAGAAGCCTGGATAGAGACTCAGCCATTTTGGAATCAGACTATTCCAACTGACCCAAATAAAGTGACATTAATCAACACTCTACAGTAGCAGTTTTCTATACCACGGCACTGGGGTTGACGAAACAGGGCTAATTCTGTTACCATACAACCTGTTACTTAAAAGACGTCTTGAATTGAATTGGGATCAAAATAATGCAAGAACCTAACAAAAAAGAAGCGATAGTAAATGCTCAAGTTATTGAGGCATTACCAAACACTTTTTTTAAAGTCAAAAGGGACGACAATGGAGAAGAAATGCTGACATATTTGTCAGGAAAAATGCGACTTCACCGTATTAGAGTAATGGTTGGTGACAGAGTCACTGTTGAGCTTGAACCATACGGTGGTAAGGGCAGAATAGTAAAAAGAGGTTAGAAATATAAAACAGATGAAAGTAAAATCTTCAGTTAAAAAAATATGTTCAGGTTGCCAGGTTGTCCGAAGAAAGGGCTATGTTTATGTTGTATGTAAACTAAACGCAAGACATAAGCAAAGACAAGGATAACAACTAAATTTTAAATAAAAAAATGAGAATATTAGGAATAACATTACCAGAAGAGAAAAGAATCGAAATCGGACTGACCGTTTTGTTTGGTGTTGGTAGACCTTTGGCTCATACTATTTTAGACATTGCAAAGGTTGAATATGGTTTGAAACCAAAAGATCTTACAGTTGACCAGGAGAACGCTATAAGAAAAGTTGTAGAAAGCTACAAGATAGAAGGAGATCTTAAGCGAGAAGTGGCTGGTAACATAAAGAGACTTAAGGATATTAAGACATACAGAGGTAGTAGACATGCAAGAAATCTTCCAACTCGAGGTCAGAGAACAAAGACAAATGCAAGAACAAAGAGAGGTGCAAAGAAAACAATGGGTACTGGAAGAAAGACTGCAGATAAAAAATAATAAATAACGAATAAATAATAAAATGGGAAAGAAACGTATAGTTAAAACAGGGGAAGGAGAAGAGGCTACAAAAGTAGCTACTCCTACAGTATCTAAGAAAAAAGTAGAGACTGGTACTCTATATGTTCAATCTACATACAACAACACACAGATTATCCTTACTGACACAAAAGGTAACGTTTTGGCTACCTCTTCATCTGGAGCTATTGGTTTTAGAGGTGCAAAAAAGGGAACTCCTTTTGCTGCCGCAAAGGTTGGAGAAATTCTAGGAGCAAAAGCTGGTGCTATGGGCATGAAAGAGGTTGCAGTTGTTGTTAAAGGTGTTGGTTCTGGACGAGAGTCAGGAATCAGAGGTTTCATTTCAAAAGGAATAAACATAACAGCCATAAAGGATGTAACTCCTGTGCCTCACAACGGACCGAAGCCAAAGAAGCCTAGACGAGTATAACCCCATTTATTAAAACAAACATATGATCACAGGACCAAAATACAAAATAGCAAGACGCCTAGGAGCACCAATATTTGAGAAAACTCAAACTCAAAAATATGCGCTTCACCTAGAAAGACGAGGTAAAAGTAGAGGTTTTACTAAACCAAAATCTGAGTACGGACTACAACTTATTGAAAAGCAAAAAGCTAGATTTATTTATGGTATGCCTGAGAGACAATTTGCAATGGTGGTTAAAGAAGCTATTGAATCAAAAGCTACAAATGCACCTCAGACTATTTTTGAATTTCTTGAACTAAGACTAGACAGTGTTATTTACAGACTAGGATTTTCACCTACAAGAAGTGGCGCTCGACAGATGGTATCTCATGGCCATATTGCAGTAAACGGACGACGAGTTGATACTCCTTCTCGAAGATTGAGAATTGGAGACAAAATAACAATAGCTGAAAGATCTCTAAAGAAGCCTTTGTTTGCTGACCTTGATGAGAAAATAAAGAATTCTCCAACAATCCCATCTTGGATCAAATTTGATTCAACAAAGAAGATTGCTGAGATTCAGGGAATGCCACAATACGTCAAAACAGAGAACATGTTTGACCTAAACACTGTGGTAGAGTTTTACAGTAGATAGTATTGATTTTTTATTGGAAATAGTGTATATTGCGAGAATTATAATTTAACTAAAATAAAACACCCTATATGTCTGATTTCAACATTGTATTGCCTTCAAAACCAAAAATTGTCTCTGAGGAAAAATTCTCAGGTACTTATGAGATAGATGGTTTGTACCCAGGTTACGGCCACACTCTAGGTAACAGTCTAAGAAGAATTATACTTTCTTCACTACCTGGTTCTGCTGTTACATCAGTAAAAATCGCTGGTATCTCACATGAATTTTCAGTTATTCCTGGAATAAAGGAAGATGCTATAACTATACTTTTGAATTTGAAGAAAATTCGATTGAGTGTTGTTGCTGATGAAGCACAAACTCTAACTCTAAAGGTAAAAGGTGCAAAAGCTGTCACAGCTGGTGATATAAAAGTTTCTGGAGGAGTTGAAATAATGAACCCAGAGCTAGTGATTGCAAATATTACAGATCCAAAAGCTGAACTTGATATGGAAATTACAGTAGAAAAGGGCCTAGGCTTTGTTACAAAAGAAGAACTACAGAAAAACAGAGTAGATATTGGTTACATAACTCTTGATGCTATTTTTACACCAATAAGACGAGCAAGTTATGAAGTAGAAAACATGCGAGTTGGAGATAGAACTGATTTCAATAGACTAAGAATGATAATTGAAACAGATGGAACTATTACTCCAAAAGAAGCTCTTGAGAAGTCTATCGAGACTATGATTCACCAGCTAAAAGCTATCGTAGGTTTCAAGGAAGAGGAAGTTATACTACCTTCTACTTCATCAAAAGAATCTGTTGGAGCTGAAATAATAGATGATGACTCTCTTAAAACACGAATAGAAACACTTAACCTTTCTGCTAGAACTTTGAATGCGCTTTCAAATGCAAACATCAGAACAGTTGGAGGTTTGGCAAGAAAGAAAGAAAAAGATATTCTAGAAATTGAAGGACTTGGATCAAAAGGTCTAACTGAGATAAAAGAAGTTCTAGAATCTTTTGGAATAACACTTAAATAATAGTTTAAATTTACCACAATGAGACACCACAACGTTACAAGAAAATTCGGACGAGTAAGAAAAGTGAGAAGCGGACTTATGAAGTCACTTGCTTTGGCGCTTGTGGTAAATGGAAAGATTAAAACTACAGATGCAAAAGCTAGAGAACTTAGACCTTTTGTTGAAAAACTAGTTACACAAGGAAGATCTGGAACAGTTGCTTCAAGAAGAGCTCTTGTTTCAAAAGTTGGATCAATTGCAGCAACAAAAATAGTAAAAGAAATCTCTCCAAAATATGCGACTCGAGCTGGTGGCTATACACGAATCACAAAGCTTCCTGCACGACTTTCAGATGGAAGTTTAATGGCAATAGTTGAATTTGTGTAATAAATAAGTAATATAACCTTTATGAAATACGTATTAGATGCAGAAAACAAGAAAGTCGGACGAATAGCTACACAGGCTGCTGTTTACCTTATGGGTAAAAACTTAGCATCTTTTGCGAGAAATACTATTCCAGAGGTTAAAGTTGAAATCAAAAATGCTGGTAAGGCTTCTATTTCTGACAAGAAATATGATCTAGAAACTATCAGTTACTACTCTGGATACCCAGGAGGACTACGAAAGCCTACAGCAAGACAAGTAGCTGCAAAGCACGGAAACAGTGAGTTGTTCAAAGAAGCTGTTTGGGGTATGCTTCCAAAGAATAAACTTCGACAGAAGATGATGAACAACCTAACAATTTCAGAATAGTGCCTCATCGGCACTTCCGCCGAAGAGGCGGAAAACGAAACAATTAAAACAATATGGAAACAAAAATACAAAAAGGCGAGCAATACATAGAAACAGTTGGACGACGAAAGACAGCTATCGCACGTGTTCGACTTACTCCTGCATCAAAGAACACTTTTGAAATAAACGAAAAAGATCTAGCTGGATATTTCCCAATCGCAGAAATGCAAAACCTTATCAAACAACCTCTAATGGATGGGGAAGTAAAGGATAAATATAAAGTTACAGCTAAAATCGTTGGTGGAGGAATGCACTCACAGGCAGAAGCTCTACGACACGGTATCGCTCGAGCTCTTGTAGAACACTCAGGTGAATTACGAAAGACTCTAAAGAAAGCTGGATATCTAAAACGAGATCCACGAGCCAAGGAACGAAGAAAGTTCGGTCTGAAGAAAGCGAGAAAAGCTCCACAGTGGTCAAAACGATAAAAGAAATAAAATACTCCTCCGGGAGTATTTTATTTTCTGTGCAGTTTTGACCACCGTGGTGAGAGTGGGGTCGGGAGAGAAAGGTCTCTCCCGTGTCGGAAGGCAGTGAGCGAAGCGAGCGTTGGAAAATCGTGGGCGACCAAAATTTCTTGAGCGACTTTGTTTTATTCATAAAACAAGAAGTACTCCTGTGGTGCGAAGCGATTAGAAATTTGAAGTACTCCTGTGGTATTTCCAAGAAGTGAGTCTGCAAGAACTCACGCGCCACATTGGGGAAATTGTTAAATTTTTATACGAAAAAACCGCCTCGTGCTGGCGGTTAATCCGCCGTCACAACGACGGTACAGTCTAGTTCAGCAGTCCTGCTGAGATGATCTCTCCACTTCTAACGTTTACCCAGATGTGAGCCTCAGTCCACCCGTATGGGTTTTCCAGGCTTCTTGGATGGAGAAGACCACCTGGGCATGGTCTGAATGTGACTAGCATCCCGTCACGGAAGCAAGTGACTTTCGTCACTACCCCCTTCAGAAGAGAAAGAAGGTTGATTTTTCTCACAGGAATCGCGAACTCCTTGCCGGTGGACAAATGATCCAGAAAATCCATAGGACGGATTTCTTCCTTACGGATCTGGATGAAAAAACTTGTCGGGCGGTAGGGACGGCCCTCTGGCGTAAGTGTTCGATGCATTCGACACCTCAGCTTTCAATGAACGAATTCCACACTGCTTCATGCAGTAGGAGCCAACTGTTAAATTATAGAACTAATAACACTATTTGTCAATAATTTTGAACCTCCTCAAAAATATGCTAAAATAGCGAAACTATGACAGATGAACTCAATAAAGATAATGAAATAGAGATAGATACAGATCCAGGAGATGATGTCACTTTTGAGGACATGTCAGAAAATCTTGCTCCTGAGATGAAAGACAAGACCGACAAACTCAAGGCTCGTATAAAAGAGCTTGAGGCAAAAAATGCTGACCTAATGGACAAATGGCAGAGAGACAAGGCTGACTTTGTAAATCTACGAAAAAAAGACGAGGAGGATAAAAGAGAGTTTATAAAATTTGCCAAAGCAGATGTTATTGCGGAGCTACTTCCTGTACTCGACTCTTTTGAGTCTGCGTTTAAAAACAAAGAAGCTTGGGAAAAAGTAGATAAGAACTGGAGAGTTGGGGTTGAGTACATCAACTCACAACTCATGACTGTCCTTGGAAACCACGCTCTTAAGGTAATAAACCCTATTGGTGAAATGTATAATGCTAGTCGGGATGAAGCGGTAGAGACTATAAAAGTTGACGACAAAAAAGACGATGGTAAAATACTCGACGTAGTACAGGTAGGTTACGAACTGAATGGAAAAGAAATCCGCGCGCCAAAAGTCCGCGTCGCACATTTTGAATAAAAATGCAGATAGTTAAATCACAAAATAATATAGTCGAAAAAGTCCTTCGAGACAAAGAAGGTCGACTTGTCCGTGCACGGTTTGCTATATATGAAAATGCTGGACGTATAAAAGCTCGACTTGTTGATTTTGTATATCTAGATATAAAAGAACTGGCTGGAAAAGTTCTGTCTCTTGTTGGTTTTTCAAATAAAGTTTCAACTAAACTTAACTCTTTTTATAAATCAGTAGTAAGTCCTTTTGTATATTCTGAAATATTATACTTCTCAGGTTCTAAGCCCAGAGCACCAACTATTTAATATGAGAAAGCCGAGGGCTTTGATTGGCTTCCTCGGCGAGTTTACTTCTTTTGTTTCTTTGACTCAATGGCAACATGTTCGAACTTTCCAGCACCATTGCGTGAATAGCAAAAGATGCTGAGAACACGACCTCTTATCTTGGAGAGTCTCAGTAGGGTTTTTGAATCCTCATCTGTCGTTGCACGAAGAATTACACGACCTCTACGATCTACCTTCACATCCATATATACTGACCTCTAAAATAAACACTACAGATTTAGAATCATTTGTCAATTTATCAATTTAACTTAACCACACGCTTTCATAATTTGGATGAAATCCGAAGTCGAGAGTTTGAAAATAAGAGAAGCCTTATCGAGTATAAGGTGACGAAGATTTTCAAAGTCGAAACAAGGAGTTCGCCACATTTGAAAGCTCTGTAACATTAACCAACAATCATATGTCAAAAATCATAGGTATCGACTTGGGAACAACAAATTCCGCTGTTGCCATCATGGAAGCAGGGAATCCTAAAATATTAGAAAATGCGGAGGGAGCTAGAACTACTCCTTCTATTGTCGCTGTTTCAAAAACAGGAGAGAGACTTGTTGGTCTTCTTGCAAAACGACAAGCAGTTACAAATCCAAAGAACACAGTTTTTGGAATAAAAAGATTCATTGGTCACACTTTTGACGATGAAGCAGTTCAGAAAGACAAAGGCATCGTACCGTTCGAGATTTCAAAGTCTGGAACAGGCGGAGTGCGAGTAAAGATAAGTGATAAGGACTATTCTCCAGAAGAAGTATCTGCAATGATCCTTTCAAAAATGAAAGCTGATGCAGAAGCGAAAACTGGTGAGAAAGTAACTCAGGCTATCATCACAGTGCCTGCATACTTTAACGATGCACAGAGACAAGCGACAAAAGACGCTGGTGCTATCGCGGGTCTAGAGGTTCTCCGAATTATCAATGAACCAACAGCTGCGGCGTTAGCCTACGGTTTCGACAAAGGAAAGAAGGAAGAGAAAATCGTAGTATTCGACTTTGGAGGTGGAACATTCGATGTTTCAGTTCTAGAAGTTGGTGACTCTGTTATCGAAGTAAAGTCTACTGACGGAGACTCACACCTTGGAGGAAAAGATATAGATCAGAAAATCATAAACTTCCTTGCAGATGAGTTCAAAAAAGAGTCAGGAATCGACTTAAGAGGTGACACCTTAGCGCTACAGCGACTAGACGAAGCTGCTGAAAAAGCAAAGATTGAACTTTCTACAGCGATGGAGTCAGAAGTAAATATTCCGTTCATTACTTCAGACTCTTCAGGTCCACGACACCTACTTATCAAAATCACTCGAGCAAAACTTGAGGAGCTAACATCAGAGTTTATCGACCGAGCAATGGCCATAACAAAACGAGCTATGGAGGCTTCTGGTTTCTCTAACTCACAGATAAACGAAGTCATCCTAGTTGGAGGACAGACTCGAATGCCAAAGATTGCCGACAAGGTAAAAGAATACTTTGGAAAGGAACCTAACAAATCTATCAACCCAGACGAAGTAGTAGCACTCGGTGCTGCAATCCAGGGAGGTATTATGTCTGGAGATGTAAAGGATGTATTGCTTCTAGATGTTATACCGCTATCTCTAGGTATCGAAACTATGGGAGGCGTTGCTACAAAGCTTGTAGAGCGAAATACGACTATTCCTGCATCACGTTCACAAGTTTTCTCAACCGCTGCTGACAATCAGACATCTGTAGAGATACATATTGTTCAAGGTGAGCGTGCAATGGCGAGCGACAACAAATCACTCGGACGGTTTATCCTAGATGGTATTCCACCAGCACCACGAGGTATGCCTCAGGTAGAGGTTATGTTCGATGTTGATGCAAACGGAATTCTTTCTGTAAAAGCAAAGGACAAGGCGACAAACAAAGAGCAATCTATCCGTATCGAAGCTCGGTCAGGTCTTTCAAAAGAAGACATCGAAAAGATGCAAAAAGATGCTGAGGCTCATGCGACAGAAGATGCAAAGAAAAAAGATTTGGTTGAAGCAAAAAACATTGCAGAGCAACTGATCTACACAGCAGAGAAATCACTAACAGACGCTGGAGACAAAGTTCCTGCTGATCTTAAAACTACTATCGAGTCAAAAATAGCTGATGCAAAGAAGGCTCGAGAAGGTGAGGATATGGATGCCATAAAAAAAGCAACAACTGAACTTTCAACTGAGTTACAGAAAATAGGGGAGATAATAAACAAAGCATCTCAAGAACAAGCCGCTGCAGGTCAGACAGGAGGCGAAGCCCCAAAGGATGAGAAGGTGAGAGATGCGGACTTTGAGGAGAAGCAGGCAGAAGAAAATAAATAACAATTAACGGCCGACCAAATTTGGTCGGCCGTGATGCTCAAGCTTTCTCGATCCGAACTGCGGGGTGGGCGCACTGATGATCGACAACCATCGTGCCAGACCTTGCCGTGACAACGACATTGTTTTTCTCCATGATCACACGGATGGAAATAGTCCCATCCATTGAAACTACATCCACGTACCGGTCGTCAGCATAGCTGACCTCCCGCATTCAGTTATTGCCAACGAGAACCTTCATTTAGACCTCCAAAGCAAACATTACGATTTATATTGCAAGCCGTCAAGTGTACTTAAAATCATAAAACCATATAATAAAACCATGGCAAATAGAGACTACTACGAAATACTTGGTATCGATAAAAAGGCCGGAAAGGACGAAATAAAGCGCGCTTTCCGTACTTTGGCACACAAGTACCATCCAGATAAGAAAACTGGCGATGACACGAAATTTAAAGAGATTAACGAGGCGTATTCAGTTCTATCTGACGATCAGAAACGTGCACAGTATAACCAATTCGGATCTGCTGGCCCAAACATGGGAGGTTTTGGTGGACAAGGTGGTGGTTTCGAAGGTTTTGATTTCTCTCAATTTACTCAGGGAGCAAATGGTGGTTTTGAGTTCGATTTTGGTGATATCTTTGGAGACGTATTTGGTGGTGGTAGACGACAAGCAAAACGTGGAAGAGATATCTCTGTAGATATTGAGTTAAACTTTGATGAGTCAATTTTTGGAGTTGAAAGAACTATTCTATTAAACAAGGTTTCAAAATGTGATACATGTGGAGGTTCCGGAGCTGAAAAGGGATCTGATCAAGTTACTTGCGATAAATGTAACGGCAAAGGAAACATCAGAGAAGTTAAAAGAACTTTCTTTGGACAGTTTGAAACAAATGCAGTTTGTGAAAATTGTCATGGCACTGGTAAAGTTCCAAAAGTTAAATGTCATACATGCCATGGACATGGAGTCTACAAAAAAGAGTCTGAAATCAAAGTAAAAATTCCATCTGGAATTGAAAATGGAGAAATGATTCGACTCTCTGGTGGAGGTGAAGCTATAACAGGAGGACAAAGTGGTGACCTGTATATAAAAGTTCATGTTAAAAGGCACCCAATCTTCAGAAAAGAAGGTTCTAACCTAGTTATGGATCTAAATATAAAGCTTACAGACGCACTTTTGGGTGGGGAACATACAGTCAACACACTCGATGGTGCAATCAAAGTAAAAATCCCAGAAGGAGTATCTCATGGGGAAATATTGCGGATAAAAGGTAAGGGTGTACCTGTTGAAAGGGGAAGTAGAGGGGATATACTCATAAAAATCCATATTGAATTACCTAAAAAACTTTCAAAGGAGGCGAGAAAAACGATTGAAGGCTTAAAGAAAGAGGGAATATAGGGTCTACTTGGGTAAGAATTCTTTTTGGTTTATAAGCCAATCAATATGGCCTTTTTCGATGACTATCTTTTTCCAAGTATTATAAAACGGAAAATCCGCATCTATCTTTACTGATTCTTCATCAAATGGACGATTTAGATGACTAAATCTTGAAGCTGGTATGTCAAAAGGTGAAACTTGATCAGTAATGTGGGTCAATACTGAATCCTTGTTCGAAAGTAACTCTTTCAAAGCCGGAAACTTATATGGGAAAAGTGGTAAAGCATTGGCGTTGAAAGTTACTGACCTCAGAAGTGCAATGTTTCCAGCATATACCTCATGCAAACTTTCACAGTATGCATCTAGTTTGTCTACATATGATACAAGCTGTGCCTCAATACAGTCTTTTCGAGCTGCATGCATAAGCAATTCTTCATAAGAGTAACCGTTAATTTGTTTTGGATAACTTTGGGCTAACTTCTTGATAGCTTCTTCTTCTTGGTTACCCAATGCTTCTAACTCTTCAGGCGTCATTCTGAGTTTTACTATAGCTTGAACATCTCCAGTAACCATCTCTGCATCATCATGTACAAGCGCAAGCGTACGAGCCTTCTCTACATCAAAAGTGATGTATTTTTTAGCAGTAGGAACTATCTCCTCCAGTAACCAGAGCACTCTGTGGGAATGTCTCCATATATCTGACCTATAAAAAAATACTTCAAAGTAAGCGTAGCGGAATATCTTTTCCAATTCTTCTTTTCGTTCGGGAGGGAATATACTCAGGTCTATATCTTTATACATAACTACATAATACCAAACTTTGGGGAGAAAGTTGTTGTTACTATGTTCATATTTACATATAATGTAAATATGAACATAGCATCTAGCACTTTTTCACAAATAGGGCATTTTCTCAAAGGAGATATGCTCTTTTTTGTAGTTGGTTTTATTATGTTTCTAATTATTGCCCTATATGCAGGAAAGGGAAGAGTGATATCTTTTATACTTGCATACTACCCCGCAAGTATACTTTTCAGCACACTACCGTTTATAAATAAGTTACTTGTTCTACAGGACAAGATGCTAGTTCTAAACAAAATAGCTGTATTTCTGATCTTCCTAGTTCCACTAAGTATTATTATAAACAGTTACATATTTTCAGAGTCTATGCATTCAGGGGTCCAACACTTATTTAGAACTTCTGGTCTTGCTTTGATTATGCTCATTTTAGTTGTTGTTTTTTCATATTCTGTTGTAAATTATGATTCATTACACAACTTTACTACGTCTACTGATGCACTTTTTACCCCTCTTAGCCGAATTTTCTATTGGAACATTGGTATTTTTGCTCTACTTGCATTTTTGTAATCAGATTTTATATATTTTGTGAAACTATAAGTAAAAACTTGTATTTTTTGCCATATCTTGTGCAGTTAGAAATCAATAAAATATGGCTTAAAATATAAGTATTAATGCTATATACAAGACCCTATTTTTGTTGTTTTATCTTGACAGGGTGGGGGTAAGTATGTTAGTATATATAGGAACTCAGAAAGTCTGAGTTTTTCCTTTGAAGGAAGCCAACTAACCAATCACGGTCCTTAACTTCCTTCATTACGATAGAATTACCCCTTAACAATAGCTTATTTTAAATTTCACAGCGATTAGTTTGTTCATGGTTATTTCAGCCATAGGAGGAGTAAACAGCCCAATAGCTATCAAAGATACTCCAAAGCTTGAAAATTCAGTTACTGAATCATCACTCATAAGAAAGGTATCAAATGAAGATGTTGATAACATGATGTCTACTGAAAAGTACGTCAGACAATACTTCTCAGATGCACCTATTATGATTGAGGTTGCTAGATGTGAGTCACATTTTAGACAACTTGACTCAGATGGAGAAATCCACCGAGGAGTTGTAAACAATGCTGACGTTGGTGTTATGCAAATTAATGAGTATTATCACTTAGATCAAGCTCAGAAAAAGAACTATAACATCTATACTCTAGAAGGTAACGTAGCCTACGCTCGAGATCTATATGAGCGAGAAGGTACACAGCCTTGGTCTTCATCAAAGCCTTGTTGGGGTAAGTATGTAAACTCAAACTTAGCTATCAACAAGTAAAACTGAAAAATCAGAACTACTAAATATAAAAACCATCCGTGAGGGTGGTTTTTATATGTTCAAATAAATATTAAAGACAAGATCCGCGCTAGGCGGATCTTTGATGGGTGTGACTTGAGAATGCTTACAGACGGCCTCGTCGACTAAACAAACCTGGTGGAATACTGCAAACTACCATCAACACCAAGAAAAGTGGGAAGCCAATGAGCCTTCCAAGCACAAGCACAAGATACGAAGTCAGTGTGACTCTGCGCAGGTCGCCAAGGAACCGTAGACTGAACAGTGGACAGACAACCGCATAAACAAGTGCGGAAATCACGAACACGGAAACTACCAAATAAATCGAATGCAAAATGCTGAGCAAAGTCACACCTCCAAATACAAGATTAACATAATTTATTTAATTTAGTTTGTACTTGTTCAGGTATATTTACTGAGGGGGAGCGATTATATTCGTGTCGCACAATATATCTTTTGAGTAGGTACTCTAAGGGAGAACTTTGATTTTAGAACTTTTAAGATTTTTAGTAATTCATATAAATATTTTTATCTATTATTTATTCCGCATCAATTATTTTCATCTCAAAACATTTCTTTAGTGCTATGTACCTACCCCAAAATATACCAACTAAGCCTATTTTCTAATGCTTTATTTTTGCTGTTCTTTAGTAGGGAAGTCCCCTACTTGGACTGTACACCTTTTGGATTTTTTAATTAGCTTTGCTCTCAAAAAATCTCAAGAAAGTCTTGCAGTTGGGTCCCTCCCCAACCTCACCCTGCCCTTTTTAATATATGATTTAATTTCTAATTGCTGTAACTTTAAATTTATGCTTTAATTCTGCCAGAAGAAAGGAGGAAGGCTTGTCAGACAAAGTCGTACTACGCGGCTATGAAGACTGGTTCGGTAAACAAAAACAGGAACTGACTCAGTACCAGAAGGAAGATCTGAGTCGAGAAGCACCAATCGACGTTCGCAAACTAGAGCACGCTTCACGACTTGCTGATCGTATCGTTGATGTCACTCTACCGTTGGTACAAGAAGTCGCAACCAAGAAAGGAGACTCAGAATTTCGAACCATCATTGAAGTCTGCACCGAGACTGCAAACCAACTATCAAATTCAGCACTCGTGGATAAGATACTTGAGGCTGACTCAGCAGATGCGGACGAGGAGTGGTCAAAAAAACCACTACGCCTCTTTGTACTTGCCATGCTCCTTCGTGACAGATTCTAAAACCCGCCCCAGCGCAAGTCGTTGGGAGCGGGTTTTATAGTTTTAAATATGATTGTGTTGATTAGGTAGTCCAGCCCTTAACAAGGTTATCTATAAATGCATACGCATTTTTGGAGAAAGTAACAAGTGGATCAATAATTTTCTGACCTTGATCTGATTTAATCCACTCGATAATATCAAAGTGATAATAGTATTTTATTGCCACTAGCGCAATGATAATCAGTATAATTTTTGAAACAAATCCCCTATCCATTCTGTTTTTTCTCATTATCAAATTATACTATAAATATATTTATATATTAATACTTTGGGAAATAACTCATTGGATCAAGGTAAGCTCTAATATCAGCTAAAGGCAAAGTAGCTTCTTTACAACCTCTACTGTTAACAAATTTCTCAATACGCACACCTTGAGATGCATAAACACTTATATGCAAGTGCGGGCCAGTCGAATATCCAGTATTCCCAGAAAAACCGATAGTCTCACCTGTAGATAGTTTTTGTCCCTTCTGAACAGATATGACAGAAAGGTGACCATATATAGTAGACAAACCATTGTCATGTTGCACAAATACCCATTTACCAAAAGAGTAGCAGCCAGGATATATATCTGTATTACCAGTTCCCATAACAGTACCATCTAAAACATTTTTAACCCTTGTCCCAACACTAGCTCTAAGATCTATTCCATTATGTGAACCAGATGTATAAAGTTTTTCCGCTCCAACAGTTTTACCAAACAACTGTGTTATATATACATTATCCAACGGCCAAGAGAATATACCAGTTTTTGGTTTCGGATAACTAGTAGGATCAATCAGGTAGTGTAACTGCGACTCAAAATCATAAACATCTTTTTCAAACTGAGCCTTTAATTGTTCTTTTGTTTTAACAATTTCTTTAAAAGTTTGCTCTTTATTTTTAGTTTGTTTAAGCAAATCCGCTTTTTCCTTTGCTGTCAGTTCAACAGCCTGCTTTTTACCAGATAAGTCCTGCTTTAAACCAACAAGCTGTGTTTTTTGACCTTTTAGAGATTCTTGCTTTACCTGCATATCTTTCTGAAGAAGTGCTAACTCTTTTGATTTATCACGAATACTTTCACGTATCTGTCTTACATTGTCTATGTCAGTCCAAAAATCACCAATATTTGATTTAGATAACAGTTGAAAAATAAAACCACCTTCTTCCAAATAATATGCATTTTTTATTGCAGAACTTATTGCTAACTTGTTATTATCAATAGTCTCTTTGGTATCTATAATCTGAGTGTCTAGATCTTGGATTGTTAGATTAGCTTTTGTAATCTTGGTCTCAGTTAAACTAATATCTGTTGTTATCTTTTTTTTAGTTAAATCTAAAGTATTTATAGTTGATTGTAGAGTCTTTGCTTGGCCTTGAGTATTGATTATTTCAGTA
This sequence comes from uncultured Candidatus Saccharibacteria bacterium, assembly GCA_964616425.1. Taxonomy (GTDB): domain Bacteria; phylum Patescibacteriota; class Minisyncoccia; order Phycocordibacterales; family DATDWN01; genus C7867-006. The sequence continues at coordinate 73,748 of CAZTQY010000002.1, read as the reverse complement.
TTATAAAGATTGATTTCTGATTCAAGCTGTTTGATTTGGTTATTTCTTTCTTCTATTTTATTTTTTAGAGAGTCAACATCAGTTATCGCTTGTGCGAATGTGTTAACTGATATAAACAAAAGGGATATTAGTAGAATGTATTGAATTTTCCATTTAATCATTATGATAGTTTTCCAACAGCGTTTGTTATTCTTTTTATGCTTTCATCTTTGCCCAAAGTATACAACAAAGTAAATGGATCTGGACTTTTATCTTTTCCAGAAAGAGAAACTCGTAATGGCCAAAGAACATCACCTCGGCCATTTTCTGTTGCATAGTCAAAAATCAATGATTTTATTTTATCCACTGATTCAAAGTCTTCTGACGAAGAACTATTTAAGACATCAATTACCCATTTGAGATGCTTCATTGTTTTTTCCTTGTCTTCATTTCCCTTCCAGTAGAGTAGGGTATGATCGTACTCAGGTGCTACAAAGAAATACTCTATCTCCCCTGCCCCAATCATAGTATCTACATCTGACCATTTTGAAATATGTTCCATTATGATATCTGAAACTTTGGCTAAAAAATTAGTATCATTTAACTTATCTATTTCAGAAATTGTTGGGCTATTTTTAAGACGTTTTTGTATCTCTATTCTTACTGTTTCAACTGGTAAAAGTTTCAAATGCTCCTTGTTCATCCAATCAAGCTTTTCTTCGTTAAAGGCCCCTCCAGCCTTTTGGATTTTATAAATATCAAATGTATCTATAAGTTCCTGTTTTGTGAAAAGCTCTTGTTCTGTTCCTGGATTCCAACCAATAAGAGCAAGGAAATTTATCATTGCTTCTGGCAAATATCCTTCCTCCCTATACTCTAAAATATCTTTAGCCCCATCTCGTTTACCCAGTTTCTTTGTTCTGTCATCTCGTAAAATTGGAGGAAGTGAAACGAATACTGGAGGTTTAATTTCCAAAGCATCATATAAACTCAAAAATCTTGGAGTACTGGAAATAAATTCATCACCCCTCATTATATGTGTAACTCCCATATTGAGATCATCTATTATATGAGCAAAATTATAGGTTGGATAACCATCACTTTTTATTAAAATAAAGTCGTCCAAAGCTTCCTCACCAGCTTCTAGTTCGCCACGAACAATATCATTCCATTTGTATCTTTTTATTTCTGGAACTTTAAAGCGTAGAGGTTTTTTACCATCCCATTTTTCAAAAGTCTCTGGTCTATAGTCTCTAAAAAGAAATGGCTTTTTTTCTTCATCTGCTTTTTTACGGAAATCAGCTAGCTCTTCTTGAGTATATGGATCAGGATAGGCTAAACCTTTTTCTATTAGTCTATATGCATGCTCTGTATAGGTAGGAAGTCTCTCTGACTGAATACACGAACCAAAACTTCCTGGTTTATCAGGACCAAAGTCCCAATCAATTCCTAGCCAAGCCAAAGACTCTTGAATATGTTTTATGGAACCCGGAACCTCTCTTTCTTTATCTGTGTCTTCTATACGCAAAATGAAAGTTCCACTATTTTTCCTTGCATACAAATAAGCAAAGAGCGCAGTACGAACACCGCCAATATGCATAAAACCAGTTGGTGATGGAGCAAACCGTGTGACTATTTTTTCTGTTGCATTATTCATATTATTTTTCATGCTCAAGGCCAATTGTTAGTATCTCTTTTGCTATCAGTTCTGCAGAATCTCTTCTGGCAAAGGCTTTTGCTGATTCAGACATTTTTTGGATTTCAGTTGGATTTGAAAGTATTCTATCTATCTCAGAAACCAAAACTCCAGGTGCCATATTTTTCTCCTCAATCACTATAGCTGAACCAGTTCTCGCATAAGCATAAGCGTTTGTTCTCTGGTCATGGCTTGTTGGTTCTGGTATTGGGACAATAATAGATGGCTTCTCCCACGAAGCGATTTCAAATATAGTCGAACCAGCTCTAGATATAACCATATTAGCAACACCAGATGCTCGCCGTAGAGTTATAACATTTAAATACGGAAACATTTTGTATCGATTTTTGAACTGGCTTCCTTGTAATACGACTTCACTTGTCTCTTTCATTACACCAGCATTATTGTTTCCAACCTGATGAATTATTTGATATTTTTTTACCAATTCTGGTAAAGCATCCATAATAGCCTCATTTATAAACCTTGAACCTGTTGACCCACCGAGTATAAGTATAGTCTGAATGTTTGGATCAAAACCAAAAAATTCATGTGAGTCAGTTGAAAGTGGATCAAGAGTTGATTTGCGTATCGGGTTTCCGGTATAAGCAGTTTTATCTGCTTTGAAATATGCAGCTGCTTCAGGGTATGAAACAGCAATCTTTCTAGCAAACTTTCCAGCCCATTTGTTAACTTTTCCTGGTTTATTGTCTGACTCGTGAATCACAACAGGAATAAATAATATTCTCGCTGCAAACAAAGCTGGAAAACTTGCATACCCACCTTTTCCAAAGACAACGTCAGGATATATTTTAAACATATTCCATGTTGCTCCAATAACACCAAAGAATGTACTGAACAAATCAAGAAAATTAAGAAAAATATTTACTAAAGACATTTTACGTCTCACTTTCCCTGCAGAAACGCCAACAAAAGTTATATTGTTCTCATACAACAAAGTTTCGTTGTATGGATCAGTAGACATAAAATATAGTTCTGGTTTCAAAAGCCTATTTTCCTTTGCTGTCTCATTTAACTCTTCTGCGATAGCAATTATAGGGTAGAAATGTCCACCAGTTCCCCCACCAGTCAGTAATATTTTCATAATTTTATATTTTTTTAAAACAAATTAAATTATATCAGATGCTAGGCGCAAGAGATTTTGTGATTGAGCCGTACAACTAGTACGGTAAATGAGCAAAATTGAATTGCAACAACACAGATGATGTAATTTTATTTGTTTTTCTTGTTTTTGGATATGTTTAGAACAATCCCAACTTCAGCCAATGTCATAAATAAAGCAGTTCCACCATGGCTAACAAATGGCAATGTAATACCCGAAAGTGGTAAAACACCTACCATAGCGCCTATATTTACAAAAGCCTGGGATACAATCAGTATAACAATTCCAACAACCATAAGTCTACCAAATGAATCTGGTACTTGCCCGGCTATTTTAAGCCCTCTAAATGAGAAGAAAAGGAACAAAATGACTATTCCTAAGGCGCCAACAAAGCCGAATTCTTCACTTGCTACCGCAAATATAGAGTCTCCAATAGGTTCTGGTAGTACATTGAACTTTTGGATACTTTGTCCAAAGCCTCGTCCAAACATACCTCCACTACCTATCGCAATAAGAGACTGTTGGATCTGGTAACCACTTCCCTGGGCATTTTTTTCTGGATGAACAAACGTATTTATACGACTCATGACATATGGTCTAGTCATAGCGAGAGCACCAAGTCCGATAACACCAATAATTCCAATGATAAAAATATACCTCCAACGTCCACCAGCAGATAAATACATAGACAAACCTGAAAAAACAATTATTAAAAATGTATCGGTATCAGGTTGTGCCAACAATATTAGACCAACAATTCCAATAATCACTCCAAAAGGAAGTAGCCCGTATTTCAATGTTTGAGCTTTATCTTTTACCGAAGAAAGCCATGCGGCAAAATACATTATAAAGCCTATTTTGAGCAACTCAGAAGGCTGAAATGACATTTGACCAATATATATCCACCTTTGTGCTCCACCGTGCCCAACACCAAGATGTGGCACAAATACAAGAAGTGTGGCAATAGCAGAAGCAATAAAAATATAAAATGCGTATTTACGATAATTTTTATAATCAAACTTTGATGCAAAAAAGCATGCAACTGAGCCTAAAAACAAACCGAAAAAGGTTTGATTGAACGCAACATTAGAATATTTTGCTGCTTGTTTAGACAACAACCCAAGAGATGCAGATGCAAAAATTAAATAGCCAGCAATAACCAGTATCAAGATAGATATTAAAAATGGTATGTCAACTTTTAATTTGTGCATAGTAAATACAACAAACAGTATACCACTTATTTTTTCTTATAAAAATAATTTGACCTTACTTTTTTCTCTGATAGAGTTACAAACAGAGGTGATTATTATGATGAGCATGTTGAATACGATAGTGATCGTATTCATCTCCGCTTTCTTTTTGCCTTTCCTGCTATTCCTATATATCTGCATTAACTCTGCAGTTATTGGGACTGTTCATACTCTAGCAGGACACAAAAGGGATGAGAAACTGGTGTTGGATGTCGTTATTGGGACAATTGCGAACGCCATATGCACGTTCATCTACATCTACTTGATGTTCTCCAACTGAGCGGCCCGTTAAAAACGTGGCCGCTTTGTCGTATTAACTAACGAGTGCAATAATCACTCCTGTCATAGCAAAAACAGCTGTAATAACCCAATATCTCATTACAACTTTAGACCTAGACCAACCAATAGCTTCAAAATGGTGATGAAGTGGAGCAACCTTAAATACTCGTCTTTTACCAAAATACTTATACCCTATTATCTGGATAATAACTGAAAGTGAAGTCGCGACTAAAGGTGCAGCTATGATTGGTAAAATAAGTACCGAGTCCGTCAAAAAAGCGATTACGGCTAGCGTTACTGTTAGACCAACCATACCAGTTTCTCCCATATAGAAACGAGCGGGAGGAATGTTGTACCAAAGAAAAGCCAAGGTTCCTCCAGATACAACTGCACACAAAGCAGATATATCTATTTGTTGATGTACATATGCAATCACTGCAAATGCTAAATATATTAGTGACATTATTCCCCCAGCCAAACCATCCATTCCATCAACAACGCTTGTTGAGAATACGGCAAGCATTACTAAGACGAAAAATGGAACAAACCAAATACCGAGTTCCAATAAACCACCAAAAGGAATATGAATACTTCTAATATCCAATTTGTCATAAAACCAAAAACCTATCGCTAGACCTATCAGAGATACGAATATGATTTTTATTTTTCTGTAGATTAATGGGTCTTTTGAATAATCTCCTTTTCCAAAAATCTGCATGAAATCATCAGCAAGGCCAATAAGAGATGCTAAAATCAAAGCGCCTAGCGGAACATAAGTTTGACTTCGACTAAAGAAGTTGAGTTTTAAAGTGAGATCTGTTGGCCAAATAATAGAAAGCAGATATATGAATAAAACAGTTAACAGAACAGAAATCCATATTATTACACCCCCTATCCTAGGAGTAGACAGTTCAGCGGATGTGTTATGAACATCGGAAAACTCCTTCGAAACACCGTCCGAGTTATCTATTCTCGAACTCTTTTTCCACATTCTGTATTTATAAAATAAATTTGTGAAAAATGGAGTAATCAAAACACCAATAACGAATGTAAGGACTGAAGGGATAACTACCTTTAGAACATCTATCATAAAATTTGAATCTACTTTTTACTTTATAACTTTTAACTTTCTAACTGATAAATGTATCATACCACAAGGCTAGCATAAGTAGAGTATATATCTTTCTTGAATTATCTCTCCTTCCATCAACATGATCAGCAACCAACTTACCGATGTATTCAATATCAAGTTTATCTTGAATATATTTATTATTTAAAATCGTCTCATAAATTCCTTTATTTTCTTTAGTCATCCAGTCTTTTATTGGTGTTGGAAAACCAAGTTTTCTACGATTTCTAGTTGACTCAGGAATGATTTTTGAGAAGGCCTCTCTTAGCAAGTACTTTGTGGCTCCATTATGCCATTTGAACCGGTCTGGAAGCGTTCTGGCTAGCTCTGCCACCTCTATATCTAGAAACGGCACTCGGAGCTCTAGACTATGTGCCATAGTCATTTTATCTGCCTTTGCCAATATATCTCCAACTAACCATGTGTTTATATCTATATATTGCATTTTTGTAGAGTCAGAAAGTTTACCAGCCTTTTTGTACAAAAAATTCATAGACTGAAATGTACTTTTTTCACCCTTCCAAATCTTCTTGATCTCTTCCCTATCAAAAATAGAATCGCTAAAATATTTTTGACCGAAATACCAATCTTCAATTTTCTGATTAACTCGTTTTAAATAGTTTTTGCCGAAAAAATTAAAAGGAAGCTTTAAAGCGAAATCAATTATTGACTTTGGCAACCACAACATCTTGTTCGAAGCAAAAGGAGTTGTATAAATATTATAACCACCAAACAACTCATCTGATCCTTCACCAGAGAGAACTACTTTTACGCTTTTTCTAGCTTCTCGTGCCAAAAAATATATTCCAATGGCCGATGGGTCTGCAACCGGTTCATCAAAATGATAAACTGCTTTTCCTAACACTGAAAAATACTCAGTTGGATCGATGGTAATCTCAGTATGGTCTGTACCGAGTTTGTCAGATGTTTCTTTTGCTTCCTCTCCCTCCGTTAGTGTGTCCCAACCAACTGTAAACGTTTTGATTTTCTTTTCACCTCGGATATCCTGCATCAAACTCGCGATAATACTGCTATCTACTCCACCAGAAAGAAAAGCTCCTACTGGAACATCTGCTATCATGTGGTGCCTAACAGAATCTTTGATGGTATAGAGCAAATCAATCTTTGTTTTTTTCTCATCCAATTCCCTATCTTGTTCAAAATCAAAAGACCAGTATTTTTTAATGTCTGTTTTTCCAGTAACTATATCAACCTTCATATAGTGAGCAGGTGGAAGTTTGTAGATGTCTTTGAAAAAAGATTCTACAAGTGGGTTGTATTGAAAAGAAAGATAGTTATAAACTGCGTCATCATTTACTTCTGGAACAAATCCAGGAAAAGATAGGAAACTTTTAGCTTCAGAAGAAAACGCGACAACCTTTTCATTTTGGACTAAATAGTAAAGTGGTTTTATTCCAAAAAAATCTCTAGCGATAAAGACTTCTTTCTTTTCAAGATCGTATATACAAAAAGTAAACATTCCACGAAGTTGAGTCAGCATCTTTTCTCCATACTCTTCGTACATATGGAGTATAACTTCTGTATCAGAATCAGTTTTAAATTTGTATTTTTTCTCTAAAAGGTTTTTCTTGAGTTCAAGGTAGTTATAAATCTCTCCGTTAAAAAAGATAAGTAAATTTTCGTCTTCAGATGTTATTGGTTGATGTCCAGTTGAAAGGTCTATAATAGACAACCTACGCATCCCTAGACCAACATTTTTATCAACATAAAAACCATCCTCATCAGGACCTCTATGGATTATTCTTGAGACCATGGCCTCAATAACCTTATCTTTATGCTTAATTGATGGCTCTATTACGCCAGATATTCCACACATATCATCCAGTTTACCTTATTCCTGCACATATTCCAAACTTGCATCAACCAGACTTTTCACATCACTAAACCGTCCATTTATAGTAGATCCTAAAACTACAATCACAATAGGTTTACCGACAGACGGATCAAAAGCTACAGCCAAATTTCCACCAGCCAAATCAGTATATCCAGTCTTTGAGGCTAACAACCCAGGGATATTACTAACACTTGAATTAGTATTTTTTGCCATGTGTTCAGTAGTATCAGAATCAACACTAAAATTTTTGTATTTTGTTGCTTCAAGAATATCTTGATTTGTAACTAAAATATACTTTAAAAGGTTTCCAACATCCTGTGCAGAACCATAACCACCGCTAGTTGATGTATTAACATCAAGACCGCTTTCATTTATAAAATATGTTTGAGTAAGTCCAAGCTCTTTAGCTTTTATGTTCATTTTTTCTATAAAATCCTTTCTACCCAAATCATAATCATCTGTTTTTAAATCAAAAGCTCCTATTACCGAAGCAATAGACCTAGCACCATCATTCGAAGAAGCAACTAGTGAAAAATCAAGTAGATCTTTTAGTTTCCAAGATTCATTCGCCAACAAACCAGTGTCCCCTTCCTCAGCAAGAAATTCTTTTTTGATTGTGATCTTTGAATCATTTGGCAACATATCCATTGCAGTTATTGCTGTCATGAGTTTTGTTAACGAAGCCAAAGGTAGTTGAGAGTCTGAATTCTTTTCAAAAATCACTTTTTTTGCATTTACATCGTAAACATATACAGCCTTAGCCACCAAGTTCAAATTATCAAACATCTTTGTAGAAATAATTTTTTCAGGAGCTTTTGTTTCTATAGAAACAATTTTATTTTTTGTTGCAACAATAGCAAAAGACACTCCAACAATAGAGAGCACTAGAAAAACATTAAACATAAAAAGTCCACTTGATATTCCGTATTTATTTCTAAAATATTCTATTTTATCCATCCCAGTAGTGAAAAATGACATAGTTCTATGAACAGAATGTTGTCTTTAAATATATATTTAATAATGTTAATTTTATCATACTATTACCAATTTATGGATTTATCCGATGCTATTTTCTACTACTGGCCATCATTTTCTTTTGTACTTGTCTGCCGTTGAGGCAGATCAGTTTCAGATTCATCTTCTGATTCAACTTCTAGTTGCTTTCTAACTTCCATATATTCTGGCAATTCAGTGATACTACTCAAACCCAAATAACGCAATGAGTCAGCAGTAATACTATAAACTATAACACGTTCATCCCAGGAACTAGCCCTTCTTTCCACAAGCCCTCGGAGAAGGAGATTTCTCAAGGCAAACTGGGAGTTAACCCCTCTTATGTATTCTATTTCTTTTTTAGAAACTGGACCTTTATAAGCTATGATGGCTAGGGTCTCTATGCCTGCACGTCCGAGGTCTCTTTCTCGTTCTTCTTTAATAATCTTTTCAATTAATGGAGCGAGTTCAGGTGCGGTAGTTAGAACAACTTCATCATTATGATTTACAATCCTTACGCCTCTTTGACCCAAAGTTTCCTCTAGTTCTTTAAGCCCAGCTTCGATTTCTTTTTTTGAGACTTCCAATGTTTTAGCCAAAAAATCAATCTTTACTGGCTCAGCAAGGTAGAAAAGTACCGCTTCTATTTGTTTTATAAGTTCTGAAGATTTCATTATGTAACATTATATATAAAATCTCTTTAAGCTGCATGTTTTACGAGACCTTCACAGGCCGACGGGCCGAGAAAAGCAAAATCGTAGCAACGATTTATGTGTGTTGAGTAAAACATGCTGCGAGAAAGAGATTTGCAAATTAATAATTTGGCACACCAACCTCATTTGTCTCTATCTCAATATCATGAAAATCCTTATCCTGACGAACCTGTATTATTCCCTGTTTTACCAACTCCAGCATGGCCAAAAAAGAAACTATAACATTTATCTTTTCTGGTCCAGCTTGCCCTGAGCTTGTCGAACGGGCAAAATCACGAAAACTCATTTTCATACTCTTTGTTATTCTGTCAGCTAAACTGTCCATCATCTCTTCAAGACTTATGACTTTTTGCACAATGGCTTTTGGAACAAATTCCTTTTTCGGCATTCCAGATATTACAGATTTTATTACCTCACTTATTCTCGCAACTGAAGTATTTTTGTCAGGAGTGAAAACGACGATTTTTTCTTTTGAAGGGAGCCGTAGATACTCTACGTTTATTCCGAATCTTTCTTTGAGATGTGCGCTCAATGCTTTGTATTTCTGATACTGCTTCAATCTATCTTCGAGATCGTCGATATTACTCTGCTCCTCCTCTGTTAGTGACAAGTTTGGCAAAAGAGACTTGGACTTTATGAGAACAAGTGTTGATGCAATCAAAACAAAGTGTGCTGAGTCAGCAAGTGGAAAATCTGTTAGTGATCTAACATATGAAATATAATCGTCAGCCACCTGAGCAAGCGATATGTCGTTTATGAAAAGTTTCCGCTTTTCTATAAGAGAAAGGAGCGTATCAAGTGGCCCCTCAAATATATGTGTTTTTACGTTGTAGGATGATTCCACGAGTCTATTGTAGCAAATTATGTATTTCTTTTTCTATATCGCGCCACGAATATATTCTTGTAACTCCTTTTGGAAGATAATCTTGTTGATTCCATGGAGCATCAAATAACAAAACTGGTATTCCGACAGACGATACATCAATTGCGGTTTCATATGAGTCATCTACGAAAATATCAATGTTGTGCTCTAAACAAATTTCTGACTTCTTTCTTTTTTCATGAGTATCTGTAAAAAAATTCGCAAAATGAACACTACTAAATCTTTCGGGGTAGTGGGTTCTTAACCATGTAAGCGTAATATCTCTCAATATTTCTGGCTTAGCTGTAATTATATGTAGATTACTATCTTTACTCAAACTCTCAATAACTTCTTGAGCCCCTGATACTGGAACTGCATGTAAGTGGTCCTCATGAAAGAAGAAATTATCAAATAGTTCTCGTCCTTCACTCCGTGGAATACCAAAAAAATCCTCAACAAAATAGTGATTTATCGCTTCTCTTTTTACATCCTTATTGTACTTGGCGTTCAAATGCTTCAACAATGCATCACAAAAATCGAGTAGCACATCATCAAGATCAAAACCAATATTTTTAGATTTTTCTTTGCTCATAGACTCATATCAAAACTTCCAATGCTTGTGGTAACTGTCTCCAGCCACTAGAACCGTTTAAGTGACCACCGTTTTCAATAGGAATTAGTTTTCCTCCAAGTTCAGTTGCTAGAGTTTCTGCATTTGCGAAAGGCACAACTGGATCGTTTACTCCATGAATAATGTAAAATTGATCAACTTTGTTTTTTATCATTTCAAAATTAAATGGGGTTTCCAAAAAATTTTCAATCTTAGGATTACCATTTTTCTCTGACGGACCAGAGACTAAGACTACTTTACTTATTTTTCTTGAATCATCATCTTCTAAATATCTCAAAATAGCAGGTACGCCTAGACTGTGACCTACGAGACATATCTCATCATTTGGATTCATGTCTACAACACGAGTTATTTCTTCCACCCACTCTAAAACTATAGGCGCCTCTGATCGAGGCATAGGTAGCGCACAAGCATATATTTCATTATTTTCAAGTTCACTCATAAGCCAAGGTCTCCAACCCCCGTTAGGACTACCTTGAAGACCATGAACGATAAATACTTTTTTCATAAATTAATACCCCTCATCAGTTAGTCGTTCATCGATTCTGTTCATATCTCGTGGGAACATAGACGCCTCACGAACATTTTTTAGACCCAATAGCTGCATAGTAATGCGTTCAGCACCAAAAGCAAAACCACCTTCGGGAGGAACTCCGTATTTGAATGCCTGCAAGAACATTTTGATTTTATTTGGATCCATTCCCCACTCCTCAACATGTTTCATGAGTTGGTCATATTCATTTATTCTTCTTCCACCTGAAAGCCACTCAACACCGCGACAGATGAGATCCATACCTTCGTTGAACTCTGGTTCCTCTGGATTTGGGTAAACGTAAAATGGTTTCTTGCGAGTCGGATAACCGTAGATGAACACAAAGTCAGAACCAGTTTCTTCTTTTATGATTTCACAAATCTCTCTTTCATCCTGTGGGTTCGTATCTTTTTCACCTCTTACATCTCTTCCTGTTTTATCAAATATTTTTTGCTGAACTTCTTTTAGGGACATTGTTGGAGTCTTGTCTAACATAACGGGCAGTTCAACATTTAGCACCTTCAAATGTTCAGCGTTCTTTGTAGAAACTTGATTCAATATATATCGCACTGTCTCTTCTGCCATATCTCTCACATCAGTCCATGAATCTATAAATCCCATTTCTGCATCGAGTGAAACTATTTCAGTCAGGTGACGAGTTGTTGATGATGGTTCTGCGCGAAAAACTTTGTTTACAGAAAAAGCTCGTTCAAAAGCAGACATAACAATCTGCTTGTACAACTGTGGAGACTGAGTTAGAAAAGCTTTCTTGTCAAAATAATCAACTTGGAAAACTTCTGCCCCACCCTCCGCAGTTGCTGGTGTAATAGCTGGAGCCTGAAATTCAAAAAACATATTCTTTTTCATAAACTCTCTGAAAGAATCAATCACTGTTTCTTGAACTTTGAAAATAGCTTGAATTTTTGGTTGTCTCAAAACTAATGCTCTATTATCCAACTCGGTAGACAAATCTAGATTATATCCATCTACTGACATATCAAAAGGAAGCGGTTCAGCTTTAGCCAAAACATTTATAGCCAAAATTTCTATCTCAATAACCCCGTTCATAACACCTGCTTTTATATTTCTCTCAGGACGCTTATTTACCAAACCTTGTATAGAGAGGACCCACTCGTTTCTCACCTCTTTTACAGCTTCTAATGCCTCAACGTGATTAGGCAAAACCACAGACTGAACCTTTCCAGTCATATCTCTGATATCCATAAAAACCATTTTTCCTTGGTCTCGACGAACATCTACCCAGCCTCGAATGTTTACTTCCTGCCCTATAAACTGTCCTAGATCCTTTATATAAGTTCTTTTCATGATAAATAAAATACTAACACAACTTGACATTGATGGCTATAAATATAATCTGAACATAGGAGGAGCAGATGAATAAGGAATACCTCACTTTTCCAATCAGCGAAGACCGACGTAGATTGGAAATCCACGTCGAAGATGTCTTCGCTGGAGATATTGTTGCAGGAGGAACAATCGTTGATCTTGGTAACATCTCATTCACACTCGATGATCTCCGAACAATCATCACCAAAGGTGAGGAGGTTCAGAAATTCGGCAAAAGACCGCCGGTTTGTGAAGTATGCGGAGGGACACCATTCTTTCCAACTATGAGACCCGCTGACTCTGTATTCGAGGAACACATCTGCACAGCTCCCATGCACACCAACGGCCCGCGCTAACCCCGCGGGCCTCGTCGTTTATTTCTTGAACCTACTTATCACCTACTGTTATTTTTTCCACTTCCGGTAAATCCTCATAATTAACCTCAACTACTCTAATTGGTTTTACTGGCTTATATGATCTCCATTCCATACTTTTCTCACTGATATTTCCATTTCTATCATACGGTTCAAAGTCTGATTTATTAAATACATAAACATAACCTTTTTTCTCTCTCACTTTCTCTATTGCTTCTTGCGTAGAAACATAAAATCCAACGTTACCATCTACTATACCAAATTTTGTAACCAAATCTTTAACACCGAGATTTGAACCTCTCATAATAGACCTGAAAATGGCAATTTCAGAATAGGGAGTCGCTGAAACAGTAGGTTCACCATCCCTTATCATTTCTGTTGGTTTTCTTAAGTCCACATGGGTACTTTGCCTTGGTTCAAGTATTTCAATATCTGGATTTAAAGACCCATGAAAAACATAAACACCTTCAGACTCTAAGCTTTTTAAAATTTCCTTTCCTGATTGAATTCTTTCTATTCCTTCACTCATTTTATTTTAATAAAATTTTTAAAGCTGGTTCTTGAATTATTAAGTGTCCATTTCCAAATACAACAAAAATACTTTCACCCAGATTCCAGTGACGAACTATCTCTGACACAACTCGTTCTTCCCTCAAATCACTTTGCATACGAACAATCTCATTTGTTCTTGCTCCGAATTTGTTAGGATCAATTAAAATATTCTGGTCCTCTTTTTCGTTAAATTCTCTTCCAATAATTCTTTTGTATAAATCTCTTAACGACTGAAAAGAAAGATCTAACCCCTCCCACAAAGCTCTCTTGGATTGTCTTTCTTTCCAACTTTCAAAGAATTTATCAAAATCTGGTTTAGGTTCAGGGAATCTTTGAAAATTATCAAACCATATAAGAAACCATAACAAAAGAAATTCGTCGCGTTGAACTGAATCTTTTAATAAATCAAACATATCAGATTCATTGATATCTGGAGACTCTATAGCTACGCCTTGAATATTTGCAAGTATTGTAATCAATCCAGCCTCTGCCCCATGTTCAATAGCCTTAGTCTCTGTATCATCTGCTGACAATTTTCTCAACCCCCCCTCAATTAAAACTACTTTATTTTTATCCTTTGTTTTTTCAATAAACTTATCCCAATACTCTCTTAAAGCTGGGTACTGACTATCTTCTGGATTCCTAGAATGATTTGCACCAAAATAAAAAAGCACTTGCTTATCATTTTTAATCTCCATCATTATGGGTGATTTACCCCATTTATTTGCAGATTCATTGTATTTTTCTCTTGGTAATAATATAGATTTATACATTATTTAGTAATTACTGAAAGATCTCCATTTAGTATTTTGTTAAATAAATTTAACCTTTCTTCCTTTGAATATACCGATACCCACTTCCACGAGTTACCATATAGATCAGGTAGAGTATTATCATATTCGATAGCTTTAAGTAAGAATTCTTTACCGAATAAATCCTCGAAGACATCACAAAGAACCAAATACAAAAATTTATGATGTCCAAACGAATCAACGGATTTCATCCAGTTCACTCTTTTATATAAAATTCTATGACCAAGCTCATGTATTAGAATAATCTTCTTTTGATCTAAAGTAAGATCACTTCTTAAGGTTAGAGGATGAGAACCTGATCTTAGATTTGCTACTATAGCATTAATATTACTTTCTTTGAAAGATAAATTAGTAATTTTTTCCCATTGATCACAAATTTTTTTACCATCTATTTTCCAAATTTCTTCATACTCTTTTACTGCTTGTGTATAGTCACCTAAATCTGAGTCTGGATAAAAATTTATATTTAACATTATATTTCTAATATAATTTCACTCCAATAGCCTCGCGCACTGCTTCCATTTTCTTTTCAGCTTTTGCTTTTGCACGTTTACCACCGTCTTTCAGAACATCTAGAACATAGTCGATATCATGAGCAATTTGCTCTCTCTTTTCACGTAGTGGTGAAATAAATGCATCTATATTTTTTATCAATATTTCTTTAGATTCTTTGTGTCCTATTTCACCTTTTGCATATCTCTCATGTAAAACATACAAGTCTTCTGGTTTTGAAAATAGTTTGTGTAGTTTATAAACATTATCCTCATCTGCATTACGAGATTCATTCATTGGTTTTGAGTCAGTAGGAATAGACATCACTGCTTTTGTGATTTCATCCAATGTAGCAAAAAGCGGAATTGTGTTTCCATAACTTTTACTCATTTTCTGACCATCTAGTCCAGGCACAACTGCAACTTCTGATAAAATCTTTGACTCAGGAAGTTTAAAAACTTCTTTTCCAAATGTAAAATTAAATTTTTGTGCAGTATCTCGAGCGTATTCAACATGTTGTTTCTGATCCTGACCAACTGGTACAGCATCAGTATCGTACAAAAGAATATCTGAAGCCATTAGCATTGGGTAATTAAAAGTACCAACTGTTATTTCCTTGTCTTTTGCCTCTGCATCTTTGTATGCATGTGCACGCTCTAAATAAGGCATTGTTGTTATAGTATCGAAAATCCATGTAAGTTCTGTATGTTCCATTACATCTGACTGCTTGAAAATAATAGATTTCTTTGGGTCTAATCCCAGAGCTAGATAATCAATAGTTAGGTCAATTATTGCTTTGTTTAATTCTTCTTTATTTTGGATAAAGTTAAGTGCGTGATAGTCGGCTATCATATAAATAGCATTGTATTCATCCTGCATATCAACAAACTGCTTCATAGCGCCAAAATAGTTTCCAATATGTGGCCGTCCTGTAGGTTTTACTCCAGAAAGTAATGTTTTTTTAGTCATAAAAGTATTTTAGCAAATCTTTTGTATAAAGAGAAACCCCGCATCTTTCGATGCGGGGTCTTTAAAAACTACCTCGTAGGTATAAACTGTTCCTCCCACAGTTCAATGAACTTTGGACAGTTTGCGAGCAACTCCGACGGTGTCCCCATCCCAACGATCTTGCCTTTGTCGAAAACAAAGACTCGATCAAAGAGTGGAAGCAGTTGCATCGAATGGATCGATGCAATGATAGTCTTATCCTGAAACTGCTGGATGATGTTTCTGAGCACACCCGGTGCAGTAGCAGGATCCAAACTGCTTGTCGGCTCGTCGAGGAGGACGATGTCTTTGTCGTGACTTGCGAGGAGTGCCCTCGTGAGTGCAAGACGCTGGATTTCGCCTCCTGACAGATTTACACCCTGCTCCTTGATCATTGAATCGTACTTTTTAGGGAACGCTTCAACAACATGAGCAAAGAGTGCGATCTTGGCGTAGTGTTGGATAAGCTCATCTGAATACTCAGCCCCGAGCGTAATATTCTCGCGAATAGTACGCTCAAAGATCTGAGGATCCTGCTGAACAAGTCCAATTGCTTCACTGATACCACCAAACCCTGTGAGAATCTCTTCCCCGTCTACCAGGACTGTACCTTTCTGTGGAAAGAAAATATTCCGCAGAATACTGAGGAAGGTAGTTTTGCCACCCCCACTGCGCCCAACGATGGCAATATTTTCTTTGCGGAAAATATCACATGATACATCGTCGAGTTGTTGCAGTTGTCGATCGTTTACCATCCCGTAGGAGAAACTCAGGTCTCTTACTTGCAACACTTTCCAGTGTTCGGGCAATACGTGGTCAACAAAACTCCGCTCTGTAAACTCAGCAGCGAGCTCGTCGCCATTTTGCAGCCGAAACTTTCGCCGGATCGTCCACCCGTAGAGGTCGGTAAACTGATAAAACAGTTCACTGATCTTGTCGAGATAACTGACAACCAGGAAAAAGCTCCCAACTGACACCTTCGTTGCAACACTTTCGTGTTGAAAGAAGTACACACAGTAGACAAGAACAGTCATGACTGCACAACACATACTCGTCAGGAACCATTTGATCTCATTCAGTGCCGCGTTTTTTTTGAACACTGAAAGTGGGCTCATGATTTTATGCATGAGTGAAGTGAATACTGGCTTCTCTACGCGGAGCGTAATGACAGTCGAGATGTTGTTGATTGCGTCATGGACACCTTCGGACAATACATTCTCCTGTCTACTAAGCTCTTTGATGAGCGGAGCACACACTGTGTCGATCTTGATCGTAATAGCTACTCCAATCACCATGATCGCAATCACAACGACTGCTGAAATGTTGCTAAAGTAAACCACACCACCAAAACAACCAATGAGCTTGATGATCGGCTTTAGGAATTGCGATGTCTCTGATGAAAAATCAAAAATAGACATCGCGCCCTTCTCGATCCGATCGAGAACATTACCAGTGTGTCGCTCAGTATGCCACTCAAGTGGCATACCCATGACACCTTTGAGTTGATGTTCCCGGTAGCGTACTTTGGCCATGAATGCATTGATGTTTTCAATGTACCGTGATGGTCCATGAAAAAGCCAAACAATCATAGTACCGACCGGGAAGAGTAATGTGAGAAGTATCAACTGATGAGTGCTTGTCTCAGTGATACCTTCTGTGCTTACAATATTCATGATCCGTGCCATGACAAGTGGAGCCCAGAATGTGTTCACAATCTCACTTACAATTGCCAGGCTAACGTACAGAACAACCTTGATTCGGTCTCCTGCAGAGTACTCCCACATCTTACCAAACAGGTACAGAAATGGGCTTTTACGGTCCAACTCGGTCATGCGTCCTCCTTGTGCAAACTTATGTTATTAAAGAACCCAAAGAACTAAAAATGCCGCGTAACGCGGCATTTTTAGGACTCAATCGCTTTTGATTAAGTTCTAGAAATACAGCGTAACCCACCCGCATATGCTGCTGGTGTTTTTTTAGATACAACAGAAGAAACAAAACCTGTTCGGCCTTTTCCTCCAATATTCAGTTGGTTACCAATATTTGTCATTAGTCATGACTTTAACAGATATCAGTATTTAGTCAAGTATTGACTCACACTATAATTAATGTAATAGTAAAAATAGAAGGAGGGCCTTCATGGCCACTGTAATTTGTGTGGATGGTCTTGGAGGCCATCCGGAAGTTACGTTCGATTTCTTGAAAAGGAAACTGTTGAGTGCCGACCACGAGGTTGTGGTTATCGACACTTCTAGTGTCGTAACACACGAAGATCGTGTTAGATTGGTACTTGACGCGTACTACAGTCATGTCACTGGTTCGGAAGCCGTCTTCTTGGTTGGTCAGTCTGCTGGCGGCAGCGCTGTGCGTATTGTAGCCGAAAGACTGCATCAACTGAGACGACCACTTGCTGGAGTCGTGATGCTCTCACCGGCTATGCCATGGGGCATCCAGTACATGACTGAAACCCTTTGGAAAGTTATGAGGGGTCGAGTTTCTGACCTCATGCTCGGCAGGATGATTCGAACAACCGAGCACGAATATCGAGTACTCGTGGAACCTGGAATTCACAGCAACATCGAAAGAGCCGTGAGACACAGAACCATGATCTCGGGCAATGAAGCCAGAACACTTGCTTTTGTTCCTCCAGTCTTCCACGGATACAACTATCCGACTCTTCACGTGTTTGGTGACCAGGACAGGTGGATCAACTGCAAAGCTCAGTGGAAGCTTGGGAGAAAAATGCTTTCAGCAGGTCAGCAAGCTGAAATCATCGAACTCAAGAACGTTGGCCATCTGACGCTCGCGTCATGGCAAGCCCCCTGGGTAGCAACCCAGATTCTGAGATGGATTTCAAAGCGATAGTAGTGGGCGGTTGGGACTAGTTCCCGGCCGCTCGCTTTTTCATATACACGATCCAAAAGTTACGTTTATAGGAACGTCCTTTTATTTTTGAATAACTAGTTTTCTTATCTATAAAAATAATTTCAAAATACTTTTCATACGTTGAAACAAAATCTTCTTTTGTCCAAACTCTCTCAGTTACACCTACTTCAGGCATTATGTATGTATCTTTTTCTTTGCCAGGGTTATTTTTTATCAAATATTTCGCGTTTTCATCTCCTTCTTTGCACAGAGCTTTTGTAAAAAAATACCCGCCATTTTTTAAGACTCGATTTGTTTCAGAAAGAAAAACCTCACGTTCTTTCTCGGTAAGAGAGTTAGATGATGTTATGTCGAGAGCAATATCGATAGAGTTGTCCTCGCACGGAAACTCATCCCCTATACTTTGCTTAACATAGCTTATGTTCAGTCCCGCATCTTTTGCATATTGATCTGCAATACCAACTGCTGTTTTAGAAATTTCTAAACCTGTGACCATATTCCCCATATCAGCAAAATAAAAGCTATTTCTACCTGCTCCAGAACCAAGATCTAAAACTTTTAGTGCTTCTGTTACTAATTTCTGATCTTTTCTAAGAAACTGCACAAAACGAACCACGTCCGACTGAGGTTTGTTTTCCTTTGTGAGAAATTTTGAATTCCTGTATTCCCTATCCCAAACTGATTCTTGTGACATATTTGTATACTATCATAATTGTAAATACTCACTACATCATATATATTTTACTAATGATTTTTGCTTACATCCTAATACTGCTATCTTCACTCGCAGTCCTATCCATTATTATTTTTCTACTGTCAATTCAAATCTTAGCGATATTTACGACAGACGCACCATTTGTGAGCATCGCAAATGAAAAATTAAATTTAATTACTGATGGTTTGAAGCTATCAGAAAATAGCGTTCTATATGATCTAGGCTGTGGAGATGGAAGAATTTTAATACAAGCAGTAAAGCAATTTCCTAATATAAAAGCCGTTGGAATAGAAGTGGCTTTTTTACCATTTCTAATAGCAAAATTTAATACCAGAAAATACAAAAATATTCACATACAAAGAGAAAATATCTTTAAAACAGATACTCAGGACGCAACTCACATTTTTTTATATCTCTTTCCGAATGCTGTCTCAAATTTAATACCCCAGATAATCAAAAACTCGAATACTCCAAAAAGAATTATTTCTTGTGATTTTGAATGCGCCGATCGAAAAGCAGACGAAATTATAGTTGTAGGAAAGGATAGCGATAAATTAGTTAAAAAACTATTTATTTACAATATCTAACTTTTTGGTATTTCTACTATAAACACAGATCCTTTTCCACGGCCGTCTGACTCTGCCCAAACTTTACCTTTGTGTGACTCCACTACTCCTTTTACAAAAACTAGCCCGTACCCTGTTGAGTTTATATTAATCTTTATTGATTCATCACCACGTCCACCAGATTTAAATAATTTGGCTTTATCTTCTGGAGAAAGCCCAACACCCGTATCTTTTATTGCCAATCTTATCTTATTGTCAGAAACGGATAGCTGAAGATTTATCTCTCCTTCTTGTGTATAGTTTATGGAATTATCTATCAGATTTCTAATCGATTCTCCTAACTGCAACGAATCTCCAGTCATTGAATAGTCCCCTTCTGAAACTGCAAGATTAAATTTTAATCCACGACTTTCAGCACGATCTCTCTGTTTTTCAAACGCATCAGTGACCACTGACTTAAAGTCCATCAATTTCATATCATATGGTAAAGTTCCATTTTCAGCAGAAGCCCCCTTCAGAATATTTTGCACATAATTCACTCCAATATCTGCTTCATCTAAGCCTTTGTTCAATAGAGGTTTAGAGTCTGGAGGCATTTGACCATAGTCATCAGTCATTAGTTCAGCAAAAATATTTTTTATATTCCCCAGCCTACCTTTAACCTGATGGTTCATAAAATGCATAATACTGGATTGGCCTTGATTTGCGATCCTTAGATCATCTGCCAATTTTTCAATCTGTTCTCTCTGACGCACTTCACCAATAACACTCCTAATAAGAAACAGACCAATAATTCCAGTAATGATTAGGATTATAATATTGATAATAAAATCTTTCTGATCAACAGAAAACAGAACTTTTGTGAATAATGAAATACAAAGAATAACTACAGTAAACTGGGTTGCAAGAACTTTCATGTTAAACAACTTATGTTTCATTATTGAATATGCTATAGCTCCAATCATTGAAATAACTCCAATTTGTCCCATCCAATTAAATTTGAAATCACCAAAGTACGGGAAAATTAGATTGGTAGATACACCAATCATTGTTGCTACTAGAGTTCCAGTAATAACATATGCTAATTGAATTTTTTCAATACCTTCTGACTTATAATATTTGTAAAATAAAAGAAAGTAACAGATTGAAAAGTAGCTAGTTATATATAGTGCATAAAAAGTATGAAATAGTTTATTGAATACTATTATAGGTTCTCCAACCACTGGCTGATAGCTAGAAACTATCAACATGTTTGGCAATAGAGCAAGTGAAAAAACTATTAGAAAAGGCACGGAAAGTAGCTGAATTTTTATTCTGGTCATACCAAACCTACTTGTAGGAAAAAATCTAATGAAATACAGAAATACAAATGGGATAGTGGCAGCACTCGCATATAAAATTCGAGCAAAAAATCCATCACTGTTGAACTCAGGAAAACTTCTAAATAAGAACATTGTTACACCCCACATTGTGGCTGTAATAGAAAATATAAAGAAATTTATATTTACGGGTTCTTTTCTATTACTCAAATAAATAAATAACCCTAAAATAGAATTTGAAACGATAACGAGCAGGATAAAAATATTAATTAAATCAAAATTAAATGCCATGTTTTTTTTGAGCAATCTTCTTTACATGTTCAATTTTATCATGTGATATGGATTCTTGAAAGTTTTGGAACGAAGCAAGATTAAATTCTAACTGCTCACCAAGTTTAGATATGTGGTCAATATTTTCAAGAGTTGCTCTGTTTATAACATAGTGCTTGTCCCATTCCATACTCGCGAGTATTAGCAACTCCGCCATACAACAAAAATTATCTGTCCGATTTTTCAATCCATAGTTAAAGTTACTGTTTATGTTTGGTGTATGAACAACACCAGCTTCTAACACTAATACGTTTTCCATTTTCAAAACATCAGAGTGTATATCTGAAGGCTGTGCATCATCTATAATAACCATTCCATCTTCTACTATATCGTTCGTTACTAAAGCTTCCGCTGTGTTTGTGGCAGTAACAACAAAATCGCATCCTTTAATATCCACTATGCTATCAGAAAAAGTAACATTAATTTCTGGGTTTAACTTTATCATTTGCTCTTTCAACTCAACAAAAGCCTCATGTTTTCTTTTCAAATCAATCAAAACAATTGATCCATATCCAGATCTAGCCAATAGGTTTGAAGACATTGAACCCACAGAACCCGCAGCTCCAACGATAGCCACCTTGATTTGTTTCTTTGGAATACCGAAAATCTCCGCAATCTTCTCGAGATTCTGAGTTACATTATATGCAGTATATGCATGTCCCGTTGTTATATTTATAGGAATATCAAGTAGATCTAGACCGCCTTTTGACATAGATGACGTTAGACCTCCTAAACCTACGATTTTTACACCTCTTCCCTTTGCCAGATACAGAGATTGCCTGATCTTTTTCAGTGCATATTCACGATTTTTCAGCATTTGATCAGCTGTCATCGTTATACCCAAGACATATCCCCCTATATCTTTTCCTGTCTCAATAGATTTTACGCCAGTAACTTTTGACAATGTAATTGGCCACATATGTTTCATAATAAATAGAACTATTTTTTTGGGAACCCATTTAAAACCTGGGAATTTTCTAAAAATATCATGATAATTTCTAGAATGAACAATAAATGCAAACTTATACTCCTGGATTTCCTTTTTTTTAAAAAATCCTTTCAAAATAAAAAACAAATCTAAAATAAAATTTTTAAATGATTTCATAAATTAACTGCTTAAATTATCTCTAATCTTATCCATCACGATTTGTGAAGCCATACGGTAATCATCCACTATTGGCTCGTCAGTTCCAAATAGCTCTTCTGCTTTTATTGGTTTCATAATTTCAATCACCACTTTCCTCTGTCTTAACAAAAACACTTTCCAGCTGAGCGCATGAAAAGTGTTAATTGCAATCGGAACAACTGTAGCTTTTGATTCAAATGCCAAGTATCCTAACCCCCCTCTGGCAGGATTTAGATTTCCATCTAAAGTCCTTTTGCCTTCCGGAAAAATATAAACTGTTCTACCTTTCTTTAGCAACTGCAAATGGTCAGTAAGGGAGACGGAGTAGTCCTTGTGACCAGAATGTATAGCGTATCCACCGAGTACATTAAAGAAAACTCCACCGTAAATATAGTTTCTCCAACCAAAAGTTGTAAAAGCCTCCTTTGGCGCTGAGACAAAGTACACAGGTAGAAGTGGTGAGAAAAATGGTAGCAAAAGAGGTGTTGCTGTTACATCTAGCTCACTAGTATGGTTTGCCGCAAGAATTATTGGACCAGTTAAACCAAGTAGATTTTCTTTCCCCTTGATTTCAATCCTCAAAAAGACTTTATATAAAAATCCAAAAACAAAAAAAGCGATTTTCTGGAGAAAAATTGGAGTGTAGTAGAAAAATCTTTTCATTACCAGAATTAAATAATTTTATTTAATTCTAGTATAACATAACAAAATAATTTTTAAACTATTTTGTTAGTTTTTCTAATTTTTCTATATCTTTTTCAATACTTTTCAAGCCAGATTCAAAGAATTTCGGATCTTTTACATTAATTCCAACTTTTTTAAATATTTCTTCTGGTGTCATAGAACCACCAAGAGACAGAAACTTTTCTATTTTCTCTGCATACTTTTTATCTTTCTTCCAATTTTCAAACAGTGCTCGGCTTATTAACTGTCCATAGGCATATGTGTAAACGTAGAAAAATCTACGTATATGTGACCAGCTTACAAAATAGTATCCATCATCATCTGTCACGTTAAATGCTTCCCCAAGATAAGACTCTAGGTGTTTTCGCAAAAGTTTTGCCATATCTTCTTTTGAAAGCTGTCCTTCTGCACGTATTCTCTGGTGCAACTCGAGTTCAAAGTTGAAACAAGCTATTTGTCTGAATATAGTAGAGACATCACCCATAAGCTGGTTATGAAGAAGTATTACTTTTTCATCATCAGTCAGTTGTTTTTCAATTTCAGAAAGTGTAACTTGTTCAAAAAAAGTACTTGCAACTTCTGCAGTAGACATAGAGTAATCCTGATACCAAGATGGTTGAGACTTTGCGAGTTCTGTGTGAACTGCATGGCCCATCTCGTGTGCTAGAGTTTCAAGTGAACGTAGATCATCGGTGTGGTTGAGCAAAACCAGTGTAGGTGAGTTATATCCACCTGAACAATATGCTCCTCCAGTTTTACCTTTCTTTGGAAAAACATCTGTCTGTCCATCTAATATTTTGTCAAAAATTTTCTTGTACTGTGGTCCAACTTTTTCAAACACCTCTCCAACCAGCGAAACTGCAGCATCAAAATCAAATTTTTTGTTAATCTCCCCTATTTTCACACTTCGGTCTGATACTACTAACTTCTTTTCTTTCAAAAGTTTTGCATGCAAACGATAAAAACGCTGACTTATCTTGAAACCTTTTGTCACAACGTCAACCAAAAGCAAAATAGTTTTTTCATCGTTTTGATAACTCAAAAAAGTTCCATCGTATGGTTGTTTGAATCCCCTCCTTTCATCCATAACTTTTTTAAAGTTATATACAGCGTTTATTTCAGCCTCCGCAAAATGGCTAATAGATTTTAGAGTTGTACTTATTTTGTCAGACAGTTCGTGTCTATCTTTTTTTGGTAATGAAGAGACAACAGACATAGCTTCTGCAATAGGTAGTTTCTTGCCGTTAAAGTCTACAACCTGTTGAGAAAGTAGTTTGTCCTGACCATCCACCCACATTCCATAACTTGTATTTGAAAGTAGCCCAACCAACTGCTCCTCCTTTTCTGTTAGAACATGCTTTGCATTTTCAAAAATATTTTTAAGTGAATATCTGTATGGTTCAAGTTCTTTATCAGCCAAAAACTTTTTATGCTCCTTTGTTGGAATTTTTGAAATAGCGATACCAAAAAATACTAGCTTGTTCATAGACAATGTCAGTCTATTTGAAATTTTTGTAGACATCGCCTGTGCAACAGAATCATCTGAATTCAAGTCTGTTCGATAATGAAAATATGAAGGACCTTTAACTTTTGATACTAGATCATTTATGACTTGGTCATCCTTTAATGCAGCAAGTAGCTTCTTTGGTGTAGAAGTAAAGTCTTTGTTGCGGTACTTCTTTTCGAAGTCAGCTATAGCTTTTTCTGCTTTTTTAATATCCTTCTCTATCTTTGGATCATTTTCACCCTTGTAAAACACACTCAAATCCCAAGATGTTTTTATTGTATTTTTATTTTGCATTTTTACGCTGTTACTATCACTTTTTCTCGACATTCCTCACTACAGAATGATCTTCCATCCTCCTCAGAGCAAGCTTCGCAACATATAAAATGTTTATTGCATCTAGGATATTTACAATTTACATATCTCTCACTTGCTGTTTCGCATTTATCACACTTTCCTATCACTTTGTGTTTGTCTGCCGGATCAAAAGTCATTGTTATGCGTTTGTCGAAAACATATAGTGATCCCTCGAACTCCCCACCAGGAAACTTTTCCATATATGTAACCATGCCACCATCCAACTGGTGAACGTCTTTAAAACCTTCGCGTTTCAAAAGTCCTGAAGCTTTTTCACACCTCACACCTCCAGTACAAACAGTTAAAACAGTTTTATCTTTTAAATCTTCTATCTCACCTAGAGCTTTTGGAATGTCGCGGAAATTCTGTAGTGTTGGCATGATAGAGTTTTTGAATCTACCAACTTTAAACTCATAGTCGTTTCGGAAATCGATAACAACAAAATCCTTTCCTGATTCATACCACTGTTTCAGTTCTTCTGGTTTCAAATGATGCCCAGTTAACTCGTTTGGGTTGATGTCGTTTTCCAAATGTAGAGAAACAATTTCTTTTCGAACTTTAACTGAAAGTTTTGGAAATGAGTTCCCTGTTCCCGCGCTTTTCTTTATATGAGTGTCGGCAAAACGCGGGTCTGCAAGATAGACCCTTAAATATTCATTTGTGGCTTCTGTAGTTCCTTCTACAGTAACGTTAATGCCCTCATGTGCAACGATTATTCGCCCTTTTAGACCCAACTTTTCACAAAGTGCCCTCTGCTCATCCCGAAGCTCCTCTGGGTTTTCTATATGAACGTATTTATAAAATAAAAGTATCGTGTATTCCGACATAGTGAAAGATTAACATATAAATATCTAAATGTTTAGGATTCTGATTTTTATTAACAGTACATTGACAATATACTAAAATAAGAGTATAATACTGGATGAAAAAGCTCTTTGTAAACCCCTATATCTTGGAGGCAGGTCATGCGCAAACTTGTAATCGCAGTTCTCATGATCGCCTCCCTGTTCAAAACAGAGACGGTCTGGTCAGGTGAAGCAGCGATTCCCGAACTAATATTCGGGAATCCGGCTTACATCCATCACGATGTGGAGAGACACGTTTTCGTAAACAGAAACCTGCATGACAACTGGTTATCAGCTGCCATCGCGGAAGAACGTGATCCGGTCAAGAAATATCAGCTCGTTCATCTGTACGATATTCCAGAGAAACACCATACGGTGATCGTTGTTCGTTCGGACCTGACCCGCAAGCCCGAAATCTTCTGTGCATCAGCGTTCTTCGCTGTCGCACAGCAAGCTCGTCGGCGCTTCGTGCTGATCAATGTTGAGCAAACTTTGTGGGATGTCGAGGTTGGTAGACAATACCGAACATGGCCTCACTTGGGAATGCTCTACGTTGGGACGGCTGCACACGAGGAAGGTTATGATGTTGTCTTGTGGGACGAGCTCGTTCAAGGTCATTGCGATCTTGAGAAACTCGTTCAACCAGGCGATGTCGTCGGCCTTGGTCTCGTTGTGACTGGAGTGGAACGCGGAGTTGAGTTGGCTAAGCAGGCCAAGACACTTGGAGCTTCGGCAGTTATCTCTGGAAACGATTCAGCAATCTTCCGAGCAAACGAGATCTTGAGTTTGCCAGGTCACCCCATTGATGTGGTCTTCACTTCCAATAGCCTCGCGTCGATTCGTAACTTCTTCCGTCAATTCGGGAAAGTGGAGCTCTCAAGGCTTCAAATTCCTGGAGTGGCTGTGATGAGTGGCGGATCGGCACGATCAAACGTCCAGCAGGTGCTTATGTCAGAACTCAAGAACCTAAAGGAACTTGAGCGACAAGGCGCCTTCGATGTCGAAGATGTCTTCATCGTTCCGAAGTTTGATCTTTTCCCGGATTCGTACTGGAAAGAGGTATGGTCGAATTACCGAAAGGTGTTCGGTCACAAACATCAGAACGGTGACGCTGTCCGAAATGGCATCGCTCTGTTTGCTCAGGGGTGCACCCGCACCCGTGGTACGGATGTTTGCAGTTACTGCACGATTGCAGGAGTTGCTGATATTCGTATTCCTTCTGAGGATTACTTGAGACGTACACTCGAAGCTTACGAGTCGTTAGGGATCCGCATGATCTTCAACACGACCGATTCAGCTTATGAGATGCGTCCACTTGTAGAACGACTGCAGAAAGTTGGAGCTTCATTCGATGCTCTGACAATCTATGGTCGTGCTCAAGGCCTCGCCCTCCAACCCGAACTCCTTGATAGTTGGCTCTCACTCGTGAGTGACCGACTTCTGGTGAACGTAGGGATGGATTCAGGTGACGGCAGAATCCTCGCACAAGGTGTCATAAAGTCTTCTTTGGGTAAAGGTTCGCGGATTGAGGAGAACTATGAGGCGGTGCGCAACATTCGAAAGAGTGGCACGCATCTCCACTATTCCTTGATCTTCGGATCTCCAGGTGAGACAACCGACTCTTGTGAGCGGAGTATCGAATTTCTTGAGTGGTCGATTGCGACGCTCGGGTCTCAACTCGATCTCGTGGAAACTGATCTGTATTGGTTGAACTTCGGTTCGCCAGTCAGCGAAGTATTCACGAGCTACGAGAAGGCTCGCACGCTTGCAGCGATTGCCGGAAAAGAGATTTCGTCGGAGCAGTGGCATCACAGCTTTGGAAAGCACGCGTCGGACTTAGTTGTTCCGACCAGTGTTGAAGAAGCCTGGTATCACTACTTCACGAACATTGATATCGAAACTGCGCAGGTGTACAACCAGCGCGCTTCCGAGATCATGGCTCGGCACGAAGGTAGCATCACTGGACGGGCTTATAAGCCATCGAAGTAGTTGTCGTCCGACAACGAAAACACTGACGAGAGTCAGGACCAACCGCGAGAATCGCGAGACGCAAGTCTCACGCATCTCGCGGTTTTCATTTATTTTAAATATGCTTATTAAGATTAATATATTCGGCACTATCGCTTAAATTCTTCCATGATTGAGCTGTCAAAAACCACTTCTTACCCTTTGTATCTTTTGCCCACAACTCAAGTATTTTTTTATTAATAATCATATCCTTGAAGTCAACTTTAATTTCAGATAGGCTCGAAAATTCTTCATATGGTTTTAGTAGTTTAGGAAGACCGTCAACAGCCATTGATATATCGTTACCATCTATTAATTTTCCACCCACACCACTTACAACAATTTCTCTTCTCCCAGTATTTATTATTTTGACAAGCATTCCAACCTTATCAAACTTGTGAACTGGTTTTAAGCTTCCCGCTTCAACAAATAATGCAGTCATTGAATTTTTAATATTCCCAATTTCTCCAAATTTAATATCTAACTTAATTGACACTCTATCTAATATTAGATCTCTAATTATATTCCAGACTAATGCAGCAGTTGCTGTAATAAGTGCAAGTGATGAAATTATGTCTGCATAAGTTAGTTTCATATTAATGAATATATCACAATTAAATACAAATTAAACTTTCACAAACTGAGTGAAGTTCGTAGTTCGCAGGATTTGTTTACGACCAAGGTGTACAAATGTACTCCGCGTGAAGGAAACAAATTCGAGAACATAGAAATTCGCCAGTTTTGGAAGTTTTAACTATTCATAGCGAAGTGCTTCAATCGGATCCATCTTGGCGGCAGACCTCGCCGGAAAAACTCCAAAGAAAATACCGATCGCTCCAGAAACTCCGAATGCGATGAAAATGGCATACAGCGGTACAGAAAATGTCCACTCTAGGTTAAACGACTGAGCAATGACCGAAATTATAAATCCCAGAAACGATCCGAACAAAAGACCTATTATCCCCCCGAAAACAGTGACCAAAACAGCTTCGAGCAAAAATTCTTTCAAAATATCAGACTCGCGCGCACCAATAGCTTTTTTCAAACCTATTTCAGATGTTCTCTCTGTCACAACAACGTACATAATGTTCATAATCCCAACTCCCCCAACGATAAGTGATATCGCGGCTATGGCAACCAGAAGATAAGTCACGCCACCAAAAATAGTATTGAATGTTTCTAGCGCTTGAGCCTGTGTTTGCACATCAAAGTCGTCTTTGTCAGGGTTGGTTATAGAATGGTTATCTCGCATAACTGCTTTTATTTCTTCTGCTGTTGCGTCACTGAGGTTAATGTCTCGGAGAGCAACTATACCGACAGAAATGTAATCCACACCCAACATTTTTTTCTGAGCGGTTGTTAATGGCATGAAAACTAAATCATCGTTTCCACTCAAAGCCCCCTGTGGTTTGTAAACACCAATAACTAGAAAATTTAAACTGCCGAGACGCAAAAGTTTTCCAACAGGTTCGTCTTGGCCGAACAAATCACTAGCAACGTTGCTACCGAGTATTACTACTTGAGCCCCTCCACTGTCCTCACTCTCTGTATAAAATCTTCCAGATGATAGTTCACTTTTATCAATACTAAATCGCTCTGCACCAGCACCATAATATATAACTGTCTTTTTGTTACTTCTGTAACTTGATGAGATTTGGCCTGTCACAATTCCATATGCACCCTCTACGTTGGAAAGTTTTTTAATATTATCTAGATCACGTTCTTTGAAACTTGTTATTGTTACTCCAGTAAAAGAACCTCCAGGACCCGAACTGTTACTAGCTCGGTTTTTCGTTGTTGGAGGAACACGTGTTTGTATGAAAAGAGTGTTTGTTCCAAGTGTTGCTACCTGTGAGTTGATCAGACTTCTAAAACCTTCACCAGCAGAAAGCACCAACACAACAGTTGCGATACCAATGATAATACCAAGCATCGTCAAAAAAGTTCTGCCCTTGTTGGCGCTCAATGCTTTGATGGATTGTTTTAGTAGTTTAATCATTTTATTCGTATCTTAAAGCATCTATCGGATCAAGCTTTGATGCTTTATATGATGGATAAAGTCCGAATATAACACCAGTCAAAACCGACACTGAGATTGCTAAAACGACCGACCAAAGAGATATAACAAATGCCCAGTCATAACCGAGATAGTTCATCAAAACAGACATTAAATAGGAAATGATGACACCGACTATTATACCAATAAGACCACCAAGTGCTGTTAAAATACCAGACTCAATCAAAAACTGCTTCATAATATTTTTATTTGTTGCTCCCACCGCTTTGCGAAGACCAATCTCTCTTGTCCTCTCTGCAACAGTTACCAACATTATATTTAAAATACCAATTCCACCAACCAGTAGAGATACAGCGGCCATAGAAGTTAGAAACAAACTCAATGCGTTTGTTATAGTTGTTAGAAGTCCGATAGCTGTAGCTTGGTTTCTAACAGTAAAATCAATATTATCATCAGTTAAGATATGATGTCTTTGTTTTAGAACTCTAGTCACATCAACTATAGTCTGATCAATATTATCTGCCTTATCCACTTTCATGTTTATTACTTGAAGATAGCGGATTCCTAACAACTGACTTTGGCCAATAGCAAGAGGAACAAATATTTGGTCATCTTGGTCCTGGAAAAATGCACTACCTCGTGGGTTCACCACTCCGACTATACGAAGTGGTATACCCAAACTCCCTGAGTTGGATGCTGTCGACGTTTTTACTTTTATAACTTGACCTATTGGATCTACACCAGTTCCCTTGAAAAGTGAGTCTGCAACAGTAGAACCGAGAACTACCACGTTCGCCCCACCATCTGCCTCTGACTGGTTCATAAAAGCTCCATCACTCATTGTAAAATCAACTACAGCTGAATAACCAGAGTCTGTTCCAACAAAATTGGTATCAATAGTTTTATTTTGCCAGGTAACAGTTCCAACACCTCTTACGAGTGAATTAACAGCTGAAGCGTGGGGCACTTGTGATCGGAGAGCCATCGCATCATCTTCGATAAGAGAAGTTATAATAACCCCATACACTTGGGCTGGTGGACCGTTTGTATCACTTTTTCCAGGTTGAATACTTAGCAGGTTTGAACCAAGTTTATTTACTTGTCCCAAAACTAAACTTTGAGCACCAGCACCAAGTGAGATAATAATTATCACTCCAGCAACACCAATAATGATACCGAGCATCGTCAAAAAAGTTCGACCCTTTCTGGCCAGTAAGTTTTTTACTGTTGCTTTTATGGTAGATGTAAAACCCATTTTGTTTTAAGAAACTATTTCTTCAACTCGCTTCCTGCTGTAGCAAATGTTCTATGCTTTACCAATTCATCTGCCACAATCATTCCATCCTTTACACGAATAATTCTCTTTGCGTGATTGGCGGTGTCCATCTCATGAGTAACCAAAATAATAGTGTGACCTTTTGCGTTGAGTTCCTGAAGAATAGACAGCACGGCATTACCCGACTTTGAATCCAAGTTTCCAGTTGGTTCATCTGCAAAAATAACAGCTGGATCGTTAACCAAAGCTCTAGCAATAGCAACTCTCTGTTTTTCTCCACCAGAAATCTGGTTGGTATAGTAACCCAAACGATGAGAAAGCCCGACATCAGCCAAAGCTTTTTTAGCCAAGTCATCATGGTTTGTTTTATTGCTATACATCAGCGGAAGTTTAACGTTGTCCAAAACTGTTGTTCTAGAAAGTAGATTAAAAGATTGGAAGACGAAACCTATTCGCTCATTTCTAAGTTTCGCTAGATAATCTTTGTCAAAGTTTCTCGTGTCCTGTCCTTCAAACTCATACAAACCAGCAGTAGCCTTGTCTAGAAAGCCTAGTATATGCATGAGAGTTGATTTTCCTGAACCTGAAGGGCCCATGATTGCAACAAACTCACCTTTTTCCATAATAAAGTTAACTCCAAACAATACTGGAGTACCAACCCCTTCATTAAAATATTCTTTTTGTAGGTTTTCTGTACGTATTATTGGCATTATTTATTTTATTTAATGTAAGTCACAACTTGATTGTCTGTAGTCAATCCAGATAACACCTCAACTTCCCCACCATCTGCTTCAAGTCCAGTAGTTACTTCAACCTGATGATATGTTTTTGTTTTTGGATCATCGATTATTCTCACAAATTTCTTACCATCTTGATTTATTATCGAAGATGAAGGAGCAACTAATACATCTTTCTTTTCTGCAACAAGAATAGTCATGTTGGATGTCATACCAGGTCTAACTTCTGGAATATTTTCCAAACTTCCTGTTATTTTGTAGTTAACCACACCAGAGACGAGTGTCGCAGCTGGATTTACTGTCAAAACTTTACTTTCAAAATGTTTATCTGGACCCAAAGCATCAAAAGTGTTGTCTATCGTTTGTCCAACAAAAACTGAAGCAATATCAGCCTCACTAACCTGCGCCTCTGTGTGTAGCTGTCCAACATTTAGAAGTTTTATAACTTCTTTCATTGCAGTGGCCTGTTCACCAAGTTTTATATCTACTTGTGTAATAGTTCCACTTTCTGGCGCGACGATCACTGTGTTATTTAATGCCGATAAAGCCAAATCGTACTGACCTTGTGCAGACTGAACCTGCGCCTCTGCAATACTGATATCTTCTGGTCTAGCGGGAGATTGTTTTAGAGCCAGAGAAGCCTTAGCTGAAGCCAATGCATAACTAGCTGTTTTTATCGCTTGGAGGTCATTCAATATAGCTGTGTATGATGTATCAACTGTACTTTTTGCAGTAGCAACTCCAGTTTGATATGTAGTAAGAGATGTTTGACTTCCACCAGTTGCAACCTGTGTGTACGAAGTTAAAATATTAATTATATTATTTAAATAACTTCCAACTTTCAACAAATTATTTAGTGATTCTGTAGCAACTTGCTCCATATTTGCTTCTGTCAAAGAGTAGACGCTGACTTGCCAAGATGCTAGTAAACCATTTATAACTACACGATCATTATTGGCATTACTAACTGCTTGAGCATTTGTTTGAACTGTGCCAGCAATACTAAACTGAGGATAATTTGACTGTGGATTTGAGTACAAAATGTTCGTATAAGACAAGATAGCCGTATTTGCATTGTTATAAGCATTTGTAATTTCATTAATCAGATCCTGTTTTGCATTCTCCAGAGTTACCGTTGCGGAATCAACAGACGCCTGACTGACAGCTATATCTTGGGCACTTGCAGCAGCCTTAACTTTCTCATAATTTGCCTTGGCCTGAGCTAGAGCACCTTTTGCACTCTCTAGACTTCCAGATACATTACCTTGATCAAGCACGGCCAAAACCTGACCTGCATATACGTTATCCCCTTCTTTTACGTTGATTCTTCTAACCACACCGCTGGATTGGAAACTTAAACTGAGATCGATTGAACTCACAACTTGACCGGTTGTTAGAACAGTTCTTTTTATATCTTTTTTAACAACTTGAGCTGTTTGCACACTAGAATTGTTTGGCTTTCTAATAAAGAAAAACCATCCAATGAAAATAAGGAAAATTATTACTAAACCCCAAATGACTCGTTTCTTTGTAAAAAGAGACTTAACTCTCGCTATAAATGTAAGATATTGCATAAAAATACTGTAACATATTTTTCATGAACTTAAAATAAACAAGTGGATTATTTAAATTGAGTCCGGTAAATTTTTTCTAAAGTTCGAGGCGTGAGTGCGGCTTGCGACCAAGCTGTATAAGTATACTGCGCGTGGAGCAAACGCAAACGAACAACAAAGAAATTTAGGAAAAAGGACCGGACTACTTTAGGCCTTTACAATTTCCTCCCGGTGTAAAGCCCGCTTTTTTTGCCTCATCAATCGAAACAAAATGAACTTGATTCTCTGGTTTAATTCTTTTTACAGTTCCGCACCATGGAAAATAATATTTCTTTCCAGACTTTGAACCAATAACCTCTCCTGACTGAGTAGAAGATGGATCTTGAGTTAGACTAGAGGCTACACCATTAGAGGCTTCATCCTGAGTAGAAACTAGGACCAAACTAGCCATTTCAGCATTTGGATAACTGATTTTAATGCCAGTTTTACCATTTTCAAGCATAGATAGCTTAACTAATGAGGCGATTATCCCACAAATAACCAACACTAGAAGTATGGTATAAAAAGGCTTGATTTTTTCATATAAATCATTTATACTCATATCCACAACATTTTATCATATATTAATTAGTCATGGCACATAAAAAGTCCGCGGGAACAACCAAAAACGGCCGAGATTCAAATCCAAAATACTTGGGTGTTAAAATCACCGAAGGAGATTTGGCACAGGCCGGCTCAATACTTATCCGACAGAGAGGAACTGACGTTCTTCCTGGAAAAGGAGTATCTATGGGCAAGGACCACACTATCTTTTCTCTTATATCCGGAAAAGTTAAGTTTGGAACAAAGCGAAAGATGCATTTCGACAACACGACTCACGTAAAGAAAGTCATCCACGTTATATAGGAACTAGCGCCCAGTTGGGCGTTTTTTCTTACTTAAAAGTACTTGACATGTACATATAAAGTGATATAATTATCATTGAAACGCCTCAAAGGAGTGGCGTACATGGCACACAAACGCTGGAAAGACCACATCGGTAAGAACTACGTCGATCGTCTCCCTGAGACGATTGTACAGGTCGGCAAAGACCAGTTCACCCGACGTGACATGGTTGTGAAGGCGGAAACTGCGAACTTCTTCGCTGCCGCCAATCTCGATCTCGTTTTGCAAAGGTTCAAACCCAAGGGAGTGCACGAGCTCGCCCGGAGGATTGACCTCCATCAGTTGATGGAGTACGAAGGCATCGGAGACACAGCCATCATGGTTTGGTGCTCCATCCTTGATTCTCGGGGAGTCGACGTGGACGCTTGGCTCCAGCAGGACTTCACCGACAGGAAGAGGCGCAAAACCAAGTAACAACCGCCGAACTACAGAAAACCGCCAGCTGGCGATATCTGTCAGTCCGGCGGTTTTCTTATATTTAGTTTCCAGTAATAATTAGTGTAAACTCTGCTTTTTTATTACCAGCTTGAATTGTAACTTTGTGCTCCCCAACTTCTTTGATTGGCTTTGAAAGTTGAATGAGGTTTGGATCAATACTAAGTCGAGATGATTTTTGTATTTCAGAAACTAGCATTTCTTTTGTAATACCAGCAAAGAGATGCCCCTTTTCATTTGCCTTTCCGTTAACAGTAATCTTCATACTGTTTATAACTTCTAGATTCTTCTGTAGCAATTCTTCTTGAATCCTTTTCTGAGTAAGATCATTATTCTTCATGTCCTCAACTTTCTTTATAGCTTGAGGAGTTGCTATTTCAGCCAGCTTTTTTGGCAAAAGCATATTTATCGCGTAGCCATCAGCCACATCTTTTATGTCATATTTTCGTCCGACATTTTTGACGTCTTTTAGGAATATAACTTTCATATTTCCCATATTAGCATAAACGTAATAATTTCAAAAATGCCTCAGATACTAGGCGCTGGAAATTTTGCGAGTGATACGTACTTTGACGTACGGTGAATGAGAAAAATTGAACAGCAACAACGTATATGGGGTGTTTTTGGAATTATTTTGAAAGAATTTCTAATGCTTTGTTTAGTTGAGTATCGGTCTTATCTTCCAGATATTTCTTCTCATCTAGTTTAACTTCAACATCTGGAGTAAGTCCGTTGTGTGAAATAGATATTCCATTTGGCGTAAGCCATTTTGCAATAGTAACTTTAAGACTTGTATCTTCTGTTATATCCACGAGTTCCTGAACTGAACCCTTTCCAAATGACTGAGAACCAACAAGTGTTGCAATACCATGGTCGTGAAGTGCTCCAGCCAGAATCTCTGAAGCAGAAGCGGAACCTCCATCAATCAAAATGACTAGTTTAAGATTTTCGTTAAATATATTGTATCCTCTAGATCGGAAAATTTGTTTATCTTTCTCGTCTCTAAAATCCTCACTAACGATAACCTTTCCTGTTGGTAGAAACCATGAAGCCATGTCTTGAGCAGCTTCTAGGTATCCTCCAGGGTTTCCGCGCAAATCAATAATCAATTTGTATTTTCCAGACTGCACAAAGTCACGTAGCGCATCTCTGAAAAGGTTTGGGGAAATAGCAGAGAATGAATATAGACGAATAATAAATACATCACCATTTGTCTCCGTATCAACCGTAGGCATATTTATTACATCCCTAACAACATCAATCACATATGGATCTTTTACCCCATCTCTCAAAAGAGTAAGTTTAACTGCAGTTCCCTTCTTGCCACGAATATTTTTGACAGCTTCTTCAACACTTAGTCCAGAAGTAATTAAATCATCTATTTTTAGTATTTTGTCCCCCGCTTTTATTCCTGCTTTGTACGCTGGTGTACCTTTTACTGGAGCAATAACAGTAAGAACATCATCTTTCATTCCAACTTCCATACCTACACCCTCGATTTGTCCTGCAATAGTCTCATTAAACTGTTTTGATTCAACCGGTGGGAAAAAAGTCGTGTACGGATCACCTAGTGACTTAACCATACCCTCAATAGCACCGTAAACTCTATCTTGGTCGTCTACCTTTTCAGTAGTTGTGCTATTTGTTGGAACATATTTTTCATTGATTATATTCCAAGCTTTCCAAAATGGAGCAAAATCAATTTTATTTTCTGAATCAGTTTTGTTCATTAAAGAAAAAATTTTCTCTTCGTCTGACATACTGTTTCTACCAAAATAGTACCCAGAAAAAAATATGCCACCCACAACTGCGATGGCTACTAGAACATATGCTCTATACTTAAAAAAGTCTCTCATTGCATTCAATTATCGCAACCTCTGAAAAGTTTTGCAAGTTTAAATTTGTTTTTAAATAGTTTAATAAAAAACTCTAGATAGGTTCAAAAAAATATTGTAGTGAAATGTATATTCAGATATAATTAATGCATATGATAACTGAACACAAGTACAGTGGAGAAACTTGGATAGATGTTGATAACGGGACTCCAGAAGAAATTCATGAATTAATGAATACTTACAATATTCACCCGTTCGTAGCAAAAGAACTAACTTCAGCTACACCAAAACCCAGAATAGAATTCCATGATACATATGTGTATTGCATACTCCACTTCCCTGTTTTTAAACATTCTCACACAACAGGTAGAAGCCAAGAAATCGATTTTATTATTGGAAAAGACGCTCTAATAACTGCAAGATACGATACGATCGATGCGCTACATAAATTCTCAAAGGATTTAGAGGTTCACGAGATTCTTGAAAAAAGTGGAGACAAGAAAAAGGCTCATGACCATATTTTGTTAATGAGAATGTTAAAAGAACTATATAATTCACTTTTTGAAGAACTAGAATACATAGATGATATAACAGACGACATAACAAGCGATATTTTCAAAGGAAAGGAAAAGGAAATGGTGATTTCAATCTCTGAAGTCACAAGAACGCTGTTAGATTTCAAAAGAACAACAGATTTGCATTTCAAAATCCTAGAATCACTTCGGGATCATGGAGGAAGAATATTTGGAGAAAATTTTGCACATGAGATTGACTCTATTTTGGTTGACTACTTGAAAATTAACACAACTATAAAGTCTAACTTAGAAATGTTAAGAGAACTTCGGGACACAAACAACTCACTTTTAACCTCAAAACAAAATGAAACTGTAAAACAACTAACAGTTCTAGGAGGAATACTGCTCCCAATGAACCTAATATCTTGGATTTTTGCTATGAGAGTTGGAGGTGTCCCACTTGAAAACAACTCAAACGGCTTTTGGATAGTTATTGTATCTATGGTAGCTTATGCATCAGTAGCCTTTGTCTACGCAAAGCATAAAAAATGGATATAGATATGGACATATACCTAAACGACACACTAACTAAAGAAAAGAGAAAATTTGAACCCTTGAAACAAGGTGAGGTTTCTATGTATAACTGTGGACCGACTGTATATAACTACGCTCATATTGGAAACCTACGAAGCTATGTCTTTGCTGACATCTTGAGACGAACTTTTGAATACAACGGCTATAAAGTAAACCAAGTTATAAATATAACTGATATTGGTCACCTTTCCTCAGACAACGATGACGGTGAGGATAAAATGACAAAAGCTCTGAAAAGAGAAGGTAAACCTCTAACACTAGAAGCAATGCGAGAGGTAGCAAACTTTTACTTTGAAGAATTTAAAAAAGATTTAGCTTCTCTGAATATTGAACTACCTGAACATTTCCCTTTTGCTAGCGACCACATACAGGAAGATATTAATCTAGTTCAAACACTAACTGACAAAGGTTTTACTTATTCAACTTCTGACGGAGTATATTTTGAAACCTCAAAATACAAAGATTATAATAATATTTTTGGAATAGATAGAAAAAAACTTATTGAAGAATTTGCCAGAGTGATACCTGTAAAGGAGAAGAAGAACCACTTGGATTTTGCTTTATGGAAATTCGACAATAAAATTGGATACGATTCTCAATTTGGAAAAGGTTTTCCTGGATGGCATATCGAGTGTTCTGCAATGTCAGTAAAATACCTAGGACCAGAATTCGATATTCACACTGGTGGTATCGATCACATACCTGTTCACCACAGTAACGAAATAGCTCAGGCCGTTTGTGCTGGAAATCCATATGCAAAATACTGGTTACACAATGCACACCTAAATATGGCGACAGAAAATGGTAGCGAAAAAATGGCAAAGTCTGGTGACAATTTTATAAAATTGCAATCTTTGAAAGACAAAGGAATTGATCCACTAGCACTCCGGTATGTTTTTCTTGGAGCTAGATATTCATCACCACTACAATTTAGTTGGGAGGCACTAGAGGGAGCAGATACTTCAATTAAAACTCTGAGACTGAAAATTTATTCATACCCAGATAATGGAAAAATAATAGTGAATAAATTCAATGAACTAGTTAATGATGATTTAGATACACCAAAGGCATTAGCATTGGTGTGGGAAATAATAAAAGATAGAGAAATATCAGATGCAGATAAAAAAGCAACTATTTTAGATTTTGATAGAGTTTTAGGTTTAGAACTTGCTGGATATAAACTTACTGAATCTATAAAAATACCTGAAGAAGTACAAAACCTTATAAAAGAACGAGATTTAGCTAGAAATACTAAAGATTTTACAAAAAGTGATGAATTAAGAGCCAAAATCGAAGAATTTGGGTTTGAAGTCAAAGATACACCAGATGGTACAGTGGTTACTCCTCGTTAAACACAGCTTTCCCACAGTTTAGTACCTTTGCGCAAGTGGCGTATAAAAACAAGGCCATGCTAAAATGATTTCATTATGGTCCAAAAGATTCAGAATGTAATTCCACAAACATTTCCAAACAGAATGCGAATACCTCCACAAAACTTGGAGGCTGAGATGGCGTTCCTTGGTTCTGTTATGTTGAGACCAGAATCTCTTTTCGATGTTACAGATATTGTTAACCAAGATTCTTTTTATTCTGAAAAGCATCGAGTGATTTTCGAAACAATGATGGAACTTTTTACAAAGCGTTCCCCTATTGATTTACTTTCTGTTTCAGCAAAGCTTAAAGAAAAAGGTTGGCTGGACCAAATCGGTGGAAACACATATCTCACAGAAGTTGTTAACTCTGTGCCATCTTCTAGTAACATCGGCTACTATGCCGAAATAGTTCAAAAGAAATACATGATGAGACGACTCATCGAAGCATCTGATCACATATCACAAATCGGTTACGACGAAAACAAAGAGTTGGAGGAAATGCTAGACAATGCAGAGAAAAAACTTTTTGATGTCACAAACTTTAACACTGCACACAAATTTGTTCCTATCAAAGATGAGCTGACAGAAGCTTGGGAAAGACTAGACCGACTACACAGCGACGACAAAGGTTTACGAGGAATCCCAACTGGATTTGAAGCGATAGATAACAAACTTTCAGGACTACAAAAATCTGACCTCATTATTCTTGCGGCTAGACCATCTGTAGGAAAGACTTCATTTGCTCTCGATATAGCACGGCAAGCAGCAGTAAACCACAACATCCCTGTTGGCATTTTCTCTCTCGAAATGAGTAGTCAGCAGTTGGTAGATAGAATGCTTGCAGCACAAGCAAATGTTGATGCTTGGAAACTCAGAACAGGAAAACTTTCTCGCCAAGATGACTTTGAAGCTATCCGTGAGTCTCTCGACAAGCTAAACAAGGCTCCTATTTTCATAGATGATCAACCAGGAAACAATATCCTAAAAATGCGCTCTATCGCACGAAGGTTAAAGAGTGAACATGGTCTTGGACTTATTGTTGTGGACTACCTACAACTCATGGTCCCAACTTCAACAAAAAACGACAACGTAGTTCAACAAGTGACAGAAATATCTCGCTCACTCAAAAACTTGGCTCGCGAACTAGACTGTCCAGTTTTGGCACTGTCACAGCTATCCAGAGCCGTGGAGCAACGTGGCGGACGGCCAAGACTATCTGACCTACGAGACTCAGGTTCCATCGAGCAGGATGCCGATGTGGTTATGTTCATTCACAGAGAAGACAAGTACAAGGATGAGTCAGAAAGAACAAACATAGCAGAAATCCTTATTGAAAAACATAGAAATGGAGAGACTGGAAAAGTCGAACTATTCTTCAATGATAAAAAAGCTACATTCCAGAGTATGGATAAGTCTCAGTATGGCGGAGCGGACAAAGAGTTTAGTGATTTCTAATTATGGATAATACTCAGAGACTCATAGAACTCTTCAAAGAGTTTCCTGGAATAGGACCGAGACAGGCCAAAAGGTTTGTGTATTTTTTACTTAACAGAAACCCCGCATACGCAAACGACCTAGCTAGACTCATTAACGACGTACGAGCAACCGTTCACTCATGTGATACATGTTTTAGATTCTTTTTAAATGACAACTCGAATACATGTCCTATCTGTCGAGATAGCAGTCGAGACAAAAAGTCACTAATGATAGTTTCTCATGATGTTGATTTTGAAAATATAGAAAAAACACATTTCTACAACGGTTACTATTTTGTACTCGGAGGCACAGTTCCAATACTTGAAAAAAATCCGGAAAAACGAGTACGGCAAAAGGAACTTATAGAAAATATTGAAAAGAAAGTTTCGAACGGGCTTTCAGAAATTATCCTCGCATTAAGTTACAACCCAGAGGGAGAAAACACTCTAACCTATC
Source organism: uncultured Candidatus Saccharibacteria bacterium (assembly GCA_964616425.1). Taxonomy (GTDB): domain Bacteria; phylum Patescibacteriota; class Minisyncoccia; order Phycocordibacterales; family DATDWN01; genus C7867-006. Next base: position 32,594 of record CAZTQY010000002.1, on the reverse strand, counting down.
TCGAACAAATTTTAAAACCACTTGCTGATAAAAATAGTATCAAAATATCAACCCTCGGTCGTGGATTATCAACAGGAACAGAACTGGAATACTCTGATAGCGACACAATTAAAAACGCTTTGAAGAACCGACAGTAGAGCTTTCATATTTGGCGAACTTCTTCGTTAACCATCAAAAAATTCTCGTCACCTTATACTAGATAAGACTCCTCTTATTTTTCTTGGTTGCCTCGAATTTCATCCAAATCTGAAAGTTCTAAAATTTGCAGTAATGAAATTTTTTTATTAATGTTGTAAAGGGAGTGTAAACAATGAAAAGACCGTCACGTTTGGTGGCGCTTATCGCCAACGAGCTCAACTGCTCTTGGGAAGAGGTCTGCGATATCGTCCTCGACCACAAAGAAAGAGCGCGCCTTTCGACTCGTGCAGCTGTGCGAGAGATCCTCGCATGGGTGCGCATGTACAAAGAGATGGAGGCCGCTGTTTCTGTCGACTAATCAAGACCCGCGAGATGGAGACCCTAACTCCATGTACCCGGGTCTTTCATCGTATTGTAAAAGAATATTATTTATATACACTTATATCCGGAGGCCCGGAATGGCACTGAGCCCAGAAATTCGCAAGCGAAAAATCCGAGAAATTGCCAACAAGCACGGCTGGACCGAAAAACGTGCAGCAGACTACCTAGATAGTCTCAAGAAAGGTCTATCCGATCCCGAGGAAGCGATTATTCAGGCGCTCCTCGAGATTCGAACTGAACTGCTGGAACAACCCGGCTGACAGAAAGGCTCCGTTATGGAATTCGAACCCGAAATTTCCGCTCGTAACAACGAGTGGAACAAGGCCGCATTGGCCGACGCGGATGTCGAGCGATGCTTCATTCGCGACACAATTCAAGCTGGAGTGTCAGAGGAAGTAGCAAAGCTCGTTGCAGATGTTCTCGACATAAGTACGATGAAGGCGTTACTCGATAACTGACGTCTTCACATCGTGTTCTAAGTCCAACGAAAAGGCGCCCCACGGGGCGCCAATTCTTTTATTATTTTATCTCTGCTATCTTCACTTTGAACCAAGGCTGTCTATGACCATTCTTCTTGAAATATCGAGACTTTTGTTTGTATTTTATAACCTCAACTGTCTTGTTTCTTCCAACAGCTTCTAGAGTAGCCTCTACCTTGCCAGTAGCAATGTATGGAGTACCGATTTTAGTATCTTTTCCATCCTCAACTAGTAGCACTTTGTCGAAAACAATCTTGTCTCCTACCTTGAAATCACCCTTGATTTTCTCAATCTTTACGGTGTCCCCCTTTGAGACCTTGTATTGCTTTCCTCCTGTGTGTATTACTGCAAATTCCATAGTGCTAAGAATATAGCAAAAATGACCGGTCTTGGCAAGCCTACATTACGGCCTTTATTGCAACCCTAAATACTTCGTCCTTTACTTTATCTCTAGTCTCCTTTTCTGAGTTATGACTCTCATCGTGAACTGTTTGCCCTTTGATAAGATTATCAGATACATAAACCATACTTGCGCAAGGAACACTGTAGTGGTTTGATACGGCAAAAACTGTAGATGTTTCCATTTCTACCCCGTAATAACCATTATTTGACCACTCTTGAACATCTTCCCAGGTTTCTCCCAGCATAGCCTGACATGTAAATATTGGGCCTTTCCAAACTTTATTTTGAATGGTCAATAAACTTATAAGCTCCTCAGAAAGCTTCTGATTCGAATAATGTTTATGATCATTTACATCTCGAGCATACATCCTAGTAACACTGTCGTTACCATAACTCCATTCAGGTACTATTAAATCGAGAGAATTTAATTCACTATATAATCCACCACAACTTCCAATATGAATATTTTTTTGAGAGCCAAACAAACATGCCAAATGAACATACTCGGAAAGCATCGCGCCACCATATTGCAAAGCAAACCAGTGGGTTTTACCATCTATTGTAAATTCATATATATGACTGAGAAAACCCTGAAGCTTCTTGCCTGAGTATTGTATACCCAACTCACCTAATATCACATTGAATTTTTCAATAAACTTTTCGTCATTCCAAGTTCCATATGATATGAATGATTTAATCTCATAATCTTCAGGGAAACCGAAATGTTGTTTATATTCTTTTGCTGTAAATGATTTATACATATTATTCCTCGTTATCTGGTTTATCGATAAGTGAGGGTTCAAAACCGTTTGATTCCCCCGTTATTCGCACCACATCTTTATCTATCTTTTTGAACTCCTTGCTTGAATTGTTAAAGTGACTGACCACTGTAGAAAGCGAACTTCCCATCTTGTTGTGATACTCCTCATACTTTTTTAAATGAGTTCCTATCTCAGATACTCTCTTTATGATGTCTTTTGTTGTTTCCTCTATTTGCATCGCTTTTAGACCCTGTAGAACGGTCTGGAGGTATGCAAGGAACGATGTTGGAGAAACAATAATGACTTTGTACTTACCTGCAGCACGCTGGATAAGGTTATCTGTCTCTTCTGTTACCGCCCCGATTTTGTTGATGAGTAAGTCGTAGTAAATCGCCTCGTGAGGGATGAACATAAAGGCAAAATCCATAGTCCCCTCCTCCGGCCTTATGTATTTTGCTGTTTCTGATATGCGAAGTTTGAGGTCGTTTACGAAAATTTTCTCAAGTCTTTCTTTTTCTGACTTATCATTTGTTTCTATCATCCTGTTATAGTTCTCGAGCGAAAACTTGGAGTCTACAGGGATGATTTTATCTTTTACAAAAACCACACAGTCCACCATCTCCCCGTTTTTGAACCCGTACTGCATTTGATACTGACTCGGAGCCAAAACATTTTTCAAAAGTGTCTCGAGGTAGTACTCACCGAGTATCCCCCGCTGTTTTGGGTTTTTCAAAATATCCTGAAGGTTTTGTAACTGGTCCGCGAACGAAACCACCTGTCGGTTTGTCTCATCTAGTTTGGTTAGACCCTCTGTCACATCTCTTATCAAACTCGCTGAACGATCAAACTGATTCCGCATCGACTCGTTCATGTTTTTCGTACTTTCACCGATCTTTGCATCTACGACCCTATTTAATTCGTTTATCTGTTGAAGTATAAGTTTGAGACCGGTATCATTTGTTTCCTGTTTTGGACGGAGAAAATAGGCCAATGCAAAGCCAATTCCAAGAGCAATAATAATAAAAATTATAGTTGTAATTTCCATGTATTCAATTCTACCAAAATAAGTTTCAATATGGTAATCTATAGATATTATGACAATACAAATAGATATTAAGGAGCAGATGAAAGAAGCTATGAAAGCCAAAGATTCAGTAAAGCTTGGTGTTGTTCGTGGACTTTCATCAGCATTTACAAACGAGTTAGTAAAGCTAGGCAAAATGCCACAAGATGAGTTATCTGATGAAGATGCACTTGCGGTTATACGTCGCGCTGTAAAGCAGAGAAAGGATTCAATCGAACAGTTCGTTAGTGGTGGACGACCAGAACTCGCTGAGGACGAAAAAGCCGAACTCGCAATACTAGAAACATACCTACCAGCAATGATGAGTAAAGAAGATGTAATGACAATTGCAAAAGCTAAAATGGCAGAGATGGGAGCAGTTGATAAATCAAAAGCTGGAATGTTCATGGGTGCTCTCATGAAAGATCTCAAAGGAAAGGCAGATGGAGATACAGTCAAAGCAGTAGTTGACGAACTACTAAACTAATAAAATAGCTTCATCTGCGTTGTTGCTCACTCCGTATACTCCACGCACAGTACTAAATGTACAGCTTGGTCGTAGTACTCGCTCGCGCCTAGCATCTAAAGCTATTTTCTTAGTTTAATTTTACCGACTTTTATAATTTTTAACTTAACAGTATAATATTGTTAGGGAGGGGGTGATAAAAGTGCACAAGAAGAAGATGACTGTCAAACAGATGGCAGAAAAGATTTATGCCGACAGCGATGGCGCATCAGCGTCAGAACTCGATTCAATCGTCAGTCGAGTGATGGAGCGAAACGGCGACAATCCATGCGATCTGGAACTACGAAAACAGATCGGTGTGGAGTACAAGAATCTTTTAAAAGCCTCGGCGGCGTAGGAGCCAACTATGACAGATCGTCGCGTCGTCACCTAAAAAGGCTGGTCGCCTGCAGTACCTACGCAGCACCAGCCTTTTTCTTATAAATTTGCTACTACTAGACCAAAAATAAAATTAGTTTTAGACTGTTTTTAGAGGTCTCTAATGAAAGAAAACCACAAGATGGCTCGGTGGGTAAACTCCGAGTACGACAGACAAAGGATGCAAGGCAATACGGACCCCGACCTGTTCGAGACAGTTCTAAATGACTGTCTAATCCATTTTGGCTTCTTTGGAGAAACAAAAGAAACCGCAAGGAGAAACATCAAGAAAGAGGCTTTGGAACTCCAAAACAAAAAAGGAGTGAAAAGCCGATGAGAACTTTCACGGAGCCAATTTGGGAAACCAGGTTGGCTCTTTCGCTATGTGGATAACTAGCTTGACAAAGAGTCATAATGTGTATTATAATGTAGTACAGAGGAGGAGCCTATGGCTCATGATGCGGCCTGCAAAGACCGCGATGACCTCACCCCTGAGGAAGTGGCGTCACTTCTTGATTTACCCCACGATTTGAGAGGGGTCGAAAAAGAAGAATGCCTCGAGGCTGTACGCCTCGACAAGCTTCTCTCTGGAGCAGAGGCTGCCGCCGATCAGGGAAACGAAATAGAGTTTCCCATCGACTAGTCCCTCATCAGGACCCTGCGCACACATGTTGCGTCGGGTCCTTTCGCTTTCTATAAGATATTTTGAAATTATTTATTATACTTTCTTAGAATTTCGGCTTCGACTGCTTCCCTATCCCCTCCATACTCAAGAAATGACAGTTGTTTCAATTTGTCTACGATTGCTGGGTTTCCTTCTGGAGGCTGTGAGTCTTTCATATTAAATGCTTTTACTGGTTTTCCACCCACCAACATTTTCACATAAGAATTCAAGTTATCAATATTCATAATATCCTTTGCCGTAAACTCTGGAGAAAACTGTTTTTCCAAATATTCTGCATCCTCTGCTCCGACCCTGTGCGCAACTATAGATCCTACGTTTCCGAACACTGCATCTCTGATGTTTTCTTGCAACTGAGCAATAAACTGGTGTGCAATGTTAAGTGAAAGTTTATACTTTCGCGCCTCTGACAAAATAGTTGAAATAGAATCTGTTGTAATATTCTGGAACTCATCTATATATAGATAAAACGGTGGAAAGTTTCCAGAAGCAGAGTCAACTCGTGATAGTGCAGCCATAAGTATCTTTCCTACTAAAATAAGTCCGATAAGGTTCGCATTTATGTCCCCTAGTCTACCTTTTGATAGATTTACCAAAAGGATTTTTTTGTTATCCATTATCTCCCTAAAGTTGAAAGAAGATTTTTCTTGGGCGATGATAGGTCTCATAATATCGTTTGCAAGGAAGACATCAAACTTTGATGTGATGTACGGGACGATGTTCGCGAGAGATGCCTCACCACCAGCTTTCTCTGCAACCTCTGTCCAGAACTGAACAACAACTGGATTTTTACATTTCTCAAGTTTCATCTTACGAAACTCTTTGTTTGTCATAACACGAGAAACATCCAACAAAGTACAACCTGAGTCTGGGTCCTCGATCACAAGCATAGTCGCATTTCTGAAATACTGTTCGAACATAGGCCCAAGAGATTCTGGAACCGCTCCGTACAATTTTTGGAAAATACTAAATAGTTCGTTTACAACAAAAGTTTTCTGCTCTGGGAAATTTCTATCGTACTCAAGCATATTGAGAGCCATAGGTCGCTCTACATGACTAGGGTCAAAATAAATAACATCGTTGTATCGTTCTTGTGGAATATTTGCCAAGATATCTAAAACATCTGTTCCGTGTGGATCAATAAAACATGCTCCATGGCCAGCTTTTATATCTTGAATAATTAAACTCTTTAGGAAACGTGTTTTACCCGTACCTGTCTGACCAATAGTGTACAAATGTCTCAACCTATCCTCATCCTGCATGTAGATTGGTGTATCAACATTTCTATAGGTATTTACTCCCAAAAATGTCCCAGCATTCTGCATATCTGCTGGAGCCGGAGCAGAAATAGTTTGTGATTGTTTCAGTTGAGGAGTTGGGACAAGTGTAGAAGTATTAAAATGTATAAGAGTTGCAAACTCTGTAAGGTTAAGTGGCAAGTTCTGCTCAGGGTTAAACACTCTAAAAGAGTACTCTCTAAACATCTTCATCAATGCTTTTGCATCTAACCTAACAGCCTTGAGCCCGCCCGAAGACGTGTCTGTAAACTGGTTAAAACTAGACTCTAGACTTTGCAGAATTCTCTCAGCATCTGGACGACTCTTTGCAGATGCTATCAAGCGAATATTTGTTGACACTATTGTACTCGCTGTCTTTCGTTTTATTTTCTCTATTGCTTCTGTATCTATTTTTTCAGGCTTTTCTTCCTCACCTTCTTTTTTACTTGGAACAGATTTAAAAAATGAGAACAAGCCTTTTCGCAACTCACCTGTAACTGTTTCTGGCAAATCTATAGCTTCTTTTGTTGGAACCCCTTTTTCTATCTTTTCGATAGCATAGTTATATTTTTTATTATAGTAGTCAGACTTTGGAGAGAAAACTATTTGGATACCAGCTCCCTCACCCTCTTTTTCAATTTTAGAAAAGCTATTGAGAATTATATTTAATGGATCATGGTCAAACGCCTCATATGTTTTGAAAGGATAAATAGGATTTACTGATGATGTAACATATGAGCCCAAAGAAACACCTTCTCCGTTGAAAATATTGTAGTCCCCTGTTGCCTCTGTCAGTTTTGCATTATGGAAAACAGAGATAATTTGTTTTTCAAAAAGTGACTTGTGAATGTTCGGAACAGCAACATAGAAAATAAACTGGTCACTGCCGTTAGCGTTTGCTATTTCGAGTACGATGTAGTTTTCTTTATAACTTTTTGTATCGTCCTTTGTTGTAACAGAGAGCATACCAGCCAGAAACTGCTCCATACTAGAAATCAACTCTTTGAGAGTTTTACTTTTCTTTTCATTACCTGAATCTGAAGGATCCTCTGGTAGAACCACCTCGTAAAGTGTCATATTAAGACCACGGTACTCCTTGTCGGAAACATTTAACTCTTTTGGTTTAAAACCTTTCTTTACGTATTGAACCAGAAACCTATGAAAATCATCCTCTAGATGGGGATCTTTGAACTCGGATAAAACAGACATAGCATTCTTTACCCCTTTTGTATCAAGTATACCTAGTAGCTCTTCTATTTTTTTGTCGTGCCTCTCTGGAGCGAGATCTAGTACGAGGGACTCTAAGTCTACTTTTGACAAGGCTAGAGTCTCATCCAAAACATCTTTAGAGAGTTTATCTCTGTATCGACTGATCTCACTACTCACAACTTCATCAATTTTAAAATCAACTTTCTTTTCTCGAAGTTCAAGTTCCTTGTTTGCTATTTTTTCTCGTAAGTAGGCTATCTCAGCTTCTGGACTAGTAAAGTTTAACTTTTCAGAATAATTTTCCATGAATCAATTATATCTTATTCGGTTATAGCCAACAAATTTTACTAAAATGTGAAATGATTGAAGAATACCAAAAGTCCTGCAACGCCTGCACCAAGAGAAGCAATAAGCACAAACCCACTTGAAATGTCTTTTATTTTACCAATCGATGGATCCTGATTTGGCTCTATCTTGTTACATATATCCTCGATAGCAGTGTTAACCATCTCAGCAACCATAACTATGGTGATGATAACAGCACAGATAGAGTACTCAATGAGAGTGAAATCAAAATAATATCCTATACAAAGTGCCAATACGGCAAAAAAGATAATAACACCAAAGTTTGACTCCTCCTTCCAGACGAATCCAACACCTCTCAGAGCATTTGTGAGTGACTGTACTTTGTTCTTTAACATGTTACTCGTTATTAGTTGGATATTTTGCATCCATTTCTTTTAAAAGTCCTTCAACCTTATCATACAACTCCTGCCAATCCCCTGGTTCATTTCCTGAATCCTTTTCTGATTTGATTTGATAAAAAGCTTCGGCAAGTGTTTCAAACATTCCTTCTATATCGCCAATTGCCTCGTATAGAGCAGCTCTATCTACGTTGAAACGGACCATTTCTCTAGATGAAATAAGCGATCTGACTTCCATCTGTTCTGTCCAAGCCAGTACTGCGGACATGGCTTCATCTGACTGACCATCTCTTTCGAGCAAACCCAGTATCCGGTTCTTTTCTATGCTCAAACTGTCCGGACCAAATATGTTTTCGAATGACATAATTAAATTATATCACCTTCCTGACATTGGAAAACCCGCTCAACTTCGAACGGGTCGTCCGTGCGTAGTTGTAGCGGGTTGTTCAGCGAGCCTGCACAGCCGCAGTGATCGCTTCAGGAAGATGCTCCCTTTCAAGTAGCTTGCAGCAGTAGAAGACTTTGGACATTCTCCGAACATCCTCAGCGATGTGTGATTCCTGAGTGTACGTGTGGAAGAGAACGGGAATCAGAATTCCTATCGATCGCATGTAGCGGACGAGCCGCTCACCAGCTAACTGACCGTCCCATTCCCTAATCACCTCAGGAAAATCTCTTTCGAGATTGCCTACTGCTTGGTCCCACTCCTCCTCTGACTCACCGATTGCCCAGAGAGGAAGGTGGTGTTCCATGACCACAACATCCACGCCACCCAGATCAGTACCCTCCTGAACCTTGAGGAGCATTTCCCCAGCGTTCATAAGCGCGGTCACTTCTGCTCTGGGTAGCAGTGCACGGATGTCATCGAGCGCCATCTCGCGCTCAACCCAGTCATCCTCTACCAACAGAATTTTCATGCTGCCTCCTAAATACATTTAATAGCAAAATAGCTACTTGTCAATTTTTTATTTTTGATTTTTTTGTAAAAAATGCTATAGTTTTCCTGTTCAATTGGCCTTATAGTCTAGAGGTTAGACAAGGTCTTTGAGAGGTGAAGTTGGGATAGGGACCCAACTGCAAGACCTTGAGCACTCTGTAGTCAGAGAGCGAAAGGTATACTGCTCCTGTAAGGAGGAGAGCCGGTTCGATTCCCTAGTTTTAAATTTAGATTATTGGCCTTATCGTCTAACGGTTAGGACGAAGCCTTCTCAAGGCTTAAATCCGGGTTCGATTCCCGGTAAGGTCACAAAATTGAGGTCACGAAATTTTGTGACCTTAAAACAAAACATGTTTTGTTTAGGGAATCGAAAACCTTTGATAATTTTTTGTTCGGTTAGAAACAAAAAATAGAAAAGGTGTACTGAAACTGTAAGTTTCGAATTTCCCGGTAAGGTCACAGGTTTTGGCGAAGCAAAAAGCTTTGACCTTACAGTAGAGTCTGGGAGACTCTACGTCGGAAATCGAAGCCTGTTTGAGATAGTTTTGGAGCTTTGCGAACAAAAATATCCAAACACGGGGACCCTTCATGTAATGAAAGATTCCCGGTAAGGTCACAACATGTTATAATTAATATTATGCCTATAGTTAGAATTGATTACGAAAAAAGTAGAATCTCTCCAGAGGAAATTAAAATAGTCGCTGAAGCAATTCATGGATTTGCAGCAAAAGCCACAGAATATGATCCTAAAGATATTTCAGTTTTTGCTTCAGAGAACAAGATAACTGTAAACGCTGCCCCTGTTGAAATTTATGTGTACGCAACCTTTCCAAATGCTTCAGAACAAGATTTAGAATCCATGTTGATCAAATTAAAAGATTTAGTGATTCCATTTAAAAAACAAAGCAATATTTCAACTCCATTTAATTTATCTATAGTGAAAATGAATTGGAAATTTCAGTTAGGAATTTAATCAATTTCTCCCCCTCCACTCTTCCTCCTGTCTGACTAACAGTTTCTTCTTCTCCTCTGGATATCTCATTATCCCCTCTACGATTCGTTCCATTCGCATTGCCTGAGAGCCTTTCACGAGAATAATATCTCCTTCGCTGATTAGATTTTGTAAATAATTTTCAACTTCATCTGAAGTGTCGAAAGAATTGATTTTTGATTCAGGAAAACCAAAGTTGACTAGCTCCTCAACGACTTTACGTGTCCGCAAGCCAACACAAATAACATCTGTCGCAACACCATTTAGCATCTGTGCTACTCGCCTGTGTTCTATTGCAGAGAACTGACCAAGTTCTAGCATGTCACCCACTACTGCTATTTTTTTCTCAACAGATTTTATTTCTTTCAAAACATTTATTGCTTCTGCAATAGCTATTGGTGATGAGTTATATGTATCGTCTATTATGAGTGTATCCTTTATCCCAGGAATCATTCTCATTCGTCCTGGCAAAGTATTATACTTACCAAGTGACTGAACTAACTGAGCTGGTTCAAGACCAAATTCCAAACCTACAGCGTACGCAAACAAGATAGCATACTCATTTTGCATACCAATAGTTTCGAATACATTAACAGGCAAAAGATTGGTTTTATTTTTTATTGAAAATGACATACCAGTCGGAACTGAACCAGTCTTCCCCGTACCATACAAAATCTCAAATTTGGATCCGGAAATCTGTGTCCCACCTTCTCCTATACCAACTGAGATCATTTTTACTTTCGAATTTTGAGCAAGGTTACTTGTAACCAGATCATCTGCGTTATATATCACTCCCCCTCCAAACCTCACAGCATCAACCATAGCAACTTTTTCTTTCAAAAAAGTGTATAGGTCACCAAATTTTTCTATATGAGAAGGAACTTCGCCTATGGCAGTTATTACCAAAATATCTACTCTTAAATACGAACTGACTTTTTCCAAGTCGCCCGGTTTGTCTCCATCAACTTCTAAAATAAGCCAAGTTGGATATGTTGATTTGAAAAGTATAACTCGAAGTCCGAAAAAAATATTACTAATAAGCTGAACAATACTACCGACACCTTCACCACAACCAATAATAGTTAACGGAATACCTAACTCTGCAGTAAAACTCTTTTCACTTTTCCTAACAAAAAATTTCTTTGATAAAACCTGATATATAGCCTCTTTAGTTAGAGATTTTCCAACACTACCTATAACAGCAATAACTTTTGGATTATACTTTTTTAACACGAGCTTTGCCTCATGCTTTAGTATTTGCTTTGCTAAGAATTTAAGATAATCCATAAAATTTATAATGATCAGACCATGGAAATTGCTTTAGAGACAAGGCGTGAGAGATTTTATGAGTGAGCTGTACTCTAACGTACAGTGATCGAATAAAATCTAATCACAACGAAGTATATAAAGTAATTTCAACGGTCTGGGGGGATTTCGTAGTAGTTAATGAGGAAGTTGACTATATCCATAAAAGGGTGTGTTAGTGTTTCTGAACCGAACTGAGCTCCTTTTGGATGCAAAGTGTACAAAAATATAATGAATCTTGGGTTATACGATGGGAAAAAACCTACAAATGAGTGTAGAAACTGGTCATCATAGTACCCACCCCCACCCTCCTTGGCTATCTGTGCTGTACCTGTCTTTGCAGCCACACTATAGTTAGGTATTTTGAGTGTACCATTAGAAAGCACATTGTCCACACTGTATGTCATCATCCTCGCAACCTCTTCAGTGGTCTCTCTCTTTAAAACATATTTGCCTGGATCTATAGGAGTATCTTTTGAAACACCGATTTTATAATTTATACTTTTAACCAAGTGAGGGTTAACAAGAAAACCACCGTTTGCAATGACTGACAGTGCTCTAATAGTTGAAACTGGAGTAAGAGCTATACCCTGACCAAAAGATGCAGTTGCAAAATCAATATCAATATTTCCTTTTAGACTAGATATCAAATCTTTTGCTTCATTTGGAAGTTCAATACCAGTTTTCTCTCCCAAACCATACAAGTTAATATACTCAGCAAATTTTTTATTACCTATTAGCTTTTCTACATATGCAGCACCAACATTTAGTGACTGAGAGAGTAAATCTTGCATATTAACAACTCCTCTTTCTTTACCATCAAAGTTAGAAACCTTTTTTCCACTTATCATCACAAAACCTTTGTCGTAGTACGTTGACTTGGATGTTATAACTCCAAGATCAATTCCAGCAGCCACTGTTAGCGGTTTAATAATAGAACCCATTTCATACACATTTTCCACCAGAGGGTTTGAGAATATTGCAGAATTCTTTTGTTCACCAGAGTTATTTGGATCAAAAGTCGGATAAGTTTCCATGGCGATTATTTCTCCGGTTTTTGGGTCCATTATTATGCCTCCAGTCAAATCTGAGTCCCATTTTTCCGTTGTGCTAGCCAAAACAGACTGAAGAAAAGTCTGTACAGTAGGTTCTATGGTCGTAACTATATCTCCTTCATTTTCTTCACTTGGATTAGTCGCGGCTTTTATATCAGAAAACATTTCAGCAAAAAAATTAACATACGCTCCATCTTTTCGCTCAAGTAATGTCTCATATTTACTCTCAAGACCATACCTTCCAGCATATTCATCACCCTTGTACCCCAAAATACCTAAAACATGAGCCGCTGTGTTACCTCCTGGATAAAACCTCCATCTCTCTTTATATACTTGTAAACCTTTTATATTTAAATCAGAAATCTGTTTTCCAACAGCCTCGTCCACATGAGTAGCAATCTCCTCATATGGATCATTTTTTTTGTTAGCCTTCAATATGAAAGCATCATGCTCAATCGAAATTAAATCTTTTATCTTCAACCAAACATCATCAGGCTCTTGTAAAATTTCTGGATTTATAGCAACGATAAAACCAGATTTTAGTGTGGCAGCTGATACTAGAGTTTTATCTTTATTTTGAAAATATATTGTTCCCCGACTAAACACTTTATTTGCCGAAGATGAATACTGCCTGTCTGCTTTATTTATATAGTTATCGTTTCTTACTATCTGCAATACATACAATCGACCGATAAGTAACAGAGCAAACGCAAAAATAGCTAGAGAGATTATACGAATTCTGAGTATGTAGTTGTTCTTCATATTAAAAAGAAAATAGCAATATCTATCTTATCAAAAAACTATGAAATATAAAAATATTTTATCTGGAAAGAAGAGAAACTTGCTTGCCACCATCTCTTGATATAAATGTTTTTTCTGAAACATCTTTGAAACCCATTGAATGTGCGAGGGCTAATGTTACATTGTTACGGCTTGTTATATATTGAAATTCTTGGTTGCCAATAGTCAGTGTTAGATTTGATGCTTCAGCTTCAAGATTTTGTCTTGCAACTACATTATGTACTGTTGCATTTATAAAATACATATAGAAACCAAAAGATAACAGCAAGAGTGCCAAAATACTCCAGAATATAGTCTTCTCATTATTTATTTGTAATACTTTTTCTGTCATTATATTTGGTCATGCGACCACTGCTCGGCTTCGCACGGTTGTTTTCTCTATTATTCGCAATTTACTACTTCGTGATCTAGGATTTTCTGCTATTTCCGCCTCAGTAGGTATTATGGGTTTTTTTGTAATCACCTTACCTAAACCTTCCTTGTCTCTATCTCTATAAAAATTTTTTATTACTCTGTCCTCGATGCTGTGGAATGATATGACCGCCAGTCTACCTCCAGGATTTAGAATACTAAACCCTTTTGCAACACCATCCTTCAAACTCTCTATCTCATCATTTACAGTTATACGTAAAGCTTGAAATGTTTTTGTAGCTGGGTGAATTCTTTTGTGGTGATACCACTTTGGAGTGGCTATTTTTATGATTTCAACCAGATCAAATGTAGTATCAATCGGTTTTATCTCTCTTCTAGCTACTATCGCCTTGGCAATTTTCCAAGCAAACTGCTCTTCACCATAGCTCTTGAGGATAGTAGATATATTCTCTAAATCCCAAGTGTTAACGATTTCTCTCGCGGTAAGGTCTTCCTGTTTTAAATCCTTTTTGAATGACATTATCAGAGGCTCATCCTTTTGAAATGAGAAACCTCGACCAGAATCCTCGAACTGGTTTGAAGAAAGTCCAATATCAAGCAAAATTTTATCTGCACTTTTGATACCAGATGTCTCCAAAAGATTATCTATGTTGCGAAAACTGCCATGAATGTATTGTATGTTTGGATTTAGTGGGGAAAGTCGTGCAGAGGCACGTTCTATTGCTTCAGGATCAAGGTCAATTCCGATCATGACAACAGAATTACCAAACCTTTTTGCTACTTCCTCACTATGTCCGCCTCCTCCCAATGTACCGTCAACAAAAATGTCACCATTTTTGATATCCAATCCATCTATAGCTTCATGTAAAAGAACAGTCTTATGAATCATATTTATATGACTCCAACTTGGCCTAACTTTTCTGCCAGTGCATCAGCTTGTTTTTCAACGACTTTCTTATAGTCGCTCCAAGTCTTCTCGTTCCAAATTTCAACTCGACTAGAGACCCCGATAACTACTACTTTATTTTTTAAATTTGCTCTGTCTCTTAAAAATTCTGGAACAAGTATTCGACCGATAGAATCTACTTCGGCCTCCACTGCACTAGAAAACATCAAGCGGTTAAAACTTCGATTATCAGCTTGACCGATTGAAGATTGATTTAACTTCTCTTCAATCTTTTGCCACTCTACATGTTTGAAAACCCAAAGACAGTTATCCAAACCTTGAGTAACAACTATTTTTTTACCAAGCTCTGTTCGAAATTTTGCAGGAAGAGAAAGCCTATTTTTATCATCTATGCTATGTGTGTATTCTCCTATAAGCATGATTTTATTATTTTAATTTTTTGGCGTTTCCCACTACTTCCCACTTAGATAACATTATATACCACTACTTCCCACTGTCTACCAAAAACATCCACAAAAAAGTGGATAACTTTGGCTCAATCATGAGTTTTTAAAACACACATAAAATTCTGTTGAATTTTTGCTCTTGCTCAGCAATCAAGCAACTAATCTCCTCGATACGTAGCCTTACGCAGACTCCCTTTGGTCGCCCCTGCGGGGTAGATGCTTCAGGCTTACTTTATCTTTGTCGTTATTTGCTAATTGCTTCCGCAGGGTTTTAAAAACTCATGATTTCGCTCTATTTTGGGAATTCAGATACGAAAAAAGCCGACCGAAGTCAGCTTGTAGATTTCCGCAGGTGGGGCCGTGCCTGGTGTATTGTGGACACCCACCTGCGGAACAGAACTTATATGGGTACAACAGGCCCCATCTCTGCCGACAGGCCTACATCCTGCCGGAACCAAACTCATACAACGAGCACCTCCTGTTCGGAAGAACTGATGCCTGAGAAGAACTCCAGCCTGCGAATCTATTTATCGACCGAACAACTAAGGCTGTAAGGACGATTTGGAAGCCTCCGCAAGCTGGTGTGACATTGGAATGATGTATTTCTGCGTAACCGCCATCCTCCGCGAATATCGCCAAAGGTTCACGTTTACGCCACCTCTTCCATTCACATATAATATTATACACCTCCAGCAGATTGTGTCAATAGATGATTTTGAGTACCAAAAAACCACCTACTTTGGTGGTCTCTAATCTGAGTTAAATTGCCTCAGATGCTAGGCGCTGGAGATTTTGTGAGTGAGCCGTACTTTGACGTACGGTGAATGAATAAAATTGAACAGCAACAACACACCACAAGAGTACTTCCATTTTCTAATTCGCATTGCTCATAAGAAAATAAGGTCGCGTAGATGAGATAATTTTACTCGGATTTTGGGCGCATTAGTGGGAAGGTTTGCAACTCTCGTAACGGTTTATCCGCAAGGAATGCAAAGAGTCTCTCTCCAAAGCCGAAACCAAATGTAGGGGGCATTCCATACTCGAGCATTTCAACATACTCATCGTCTGACATCATTGCCTCTTCATCTCCCCCTTCGATAAGTTCCTTTTGTTTACTAAACCTCTGCGCTTGGTCTATCGGATCATTAAGTTCTGCATGTGCACGACCAAGTTCACTACCAGCCAGGATCACTTGAAATGTTTTTGTAAGGTTTGAATTTTCTGGATGTTCCTTTGAAAGAGGCGCAACTAGTTTTGGATGGTTTACTAGAAACGCTGGGCCTGCGATAGATTTTCGACAGTACTTCCACAAACTATCTGTCATCCTCTCTCTGTTATTTCCATCGTATTTTACTTTTAGCTCATCTAGTTTTGCCTGCAAAGTTTCTACAGTGTCTTTTATAACGTCTACACCAGTCATTTTCTTTACTGTTTCGACATAGTCGAGCTCTTCCCACTCTCCTGCTAGGTCAAACTTGTGACCTCGAGTTTCAAACTCTGTTTTACCAAAAGTATCTTCTGCTAATTTTTTATAAAGTTTTTTGACTAACTCTTTTCCATCTTCAAAAGTCATGAAAGAAGCGTAAAACTCAAGGTTTGTGAATTCTTGCAAATGCTCAGGAGATGAACCTTCGTTTCTATATACTCTTCCCAACTCAAATGTTTTTTCGAAACCAGCAGACATCAGTCTCTTCTGCCACAACTCACCAACCGATATCCGCATAAAAACATCTAGATCAAAGTCGTTATGATGTGTTTTAAAAGGTCTAGCTTCGGCTCCACCAGTAGTTACCTCTAGTGTTGGAGTCTCTACCTCAAGGAAACCTTCTTTGTTTAGAAAATCTCTAGCCACTGACCAGAACTTTGATTTCTTTACGATCAAAGCTCGCAAATCGTCATCCATAAGGAAGTCTAAGTATCGCTTTCTGTATCTCTCATCAACATCCTGTAGTCCGTGCCATTTTTCAGGCAAAGGAAGCAGTGTCTTTCCAGCCATTACCCAAGACTCAGCCATAACACTCTGTTCACCAGTTTTCGAAAGCATTGGAGTTCCTGTAACAGAAATAAAATCTCCAATATCTACTGTATCGACAAAAAGAGAAAAGACTTCATCAGTTAAGGTGTCTTTTTTTATTATTGCTTGAATTTTTTCAGTCCCATCAAAAAGTACAGCAAAAAGTATCGCTCCCTGACCTCTCAAGGCCATAACTCTTCCAGCGATAGAAACTTTGCCGGCTTCAGAAACCTTTGAATCAAAATTTTCCCTAAAGTAACTAATAGAAAAATCTCTAGGAACTGATGCAGGATACGGGTTAATACCTTTGTCTTTTAAGATTTGTAGCTTTGCAAGTCGTCCCTGCTTTATTTCTTCAAGTGATGCCATGACAATATACTAACATTTGATTCTAAAATCTCCAAAGTAGAATTTTCTATATTTTTTATAGACCTGCGCAGGAAATTAGAAAACAACGACGAACAGAAAGAAGCCTGGAGCATTGTTTGAGCGACCTAAATTTCTTGAGTAGAGCGATTAGAAATTGGAAGTACTAAGTGGCACATTAGTGTCCGTGTGGTGCGAAGCGAGTTTGCGAGAAGGCTCTGGAGTGAGGACTATTGTTTTCTTGATTTTCGAGCAAAGCAAAACCCCAACAGGGGTTTATGCGTGTCTGTAAAAACTAGAGAAAATATTTTACTTAACTTCCTTAACTGAATATGTAAGCTCACCATTAGGCGCTTTGAATGTAAAAGTATCCCCCTTTTTCTTACCCATTATTGCCTGACCAAAAGGTGAACGCATAGAAATTTTGTTCGCTACAAAATCAGACTCTTCTGAACCTACGATAGTATATTCAACTTTTTTACCATCTTTTTCAACAGTAACCACAGAGCCCACCCCAACCATACCAGTATTGTTAGACTTGATGATACTTGCATTTTTTAGCAAATCCTCAAGTTTAGCTATTCTATCTTCTATCACACCTTGGTTATCTCGTGCCTCATGATACTCTGCATTTTCAGACAAATCTCCCAAAGACTTTGCATATTCTAGAGCTTCTGCCACCTCTTTTCTCTTTGTACCTTTTAGTAGTGCTAACTCCGCCTTAAACTCGTCATATTTCTCTTGTGTCAAATATTCCTTCATTGTTTTGGGCTTTTTTAATTAACTAATTCCGCATAGTATAGCTTAAAAATACACTACGGTCAATTTACTCAAGACAGATAAAAAGAAGTTATCTCTAACCTCAGAATTTGGATGAAATCCGACGTGAGAAATTAAAAATATGAGGAGCCTTAGTTAAGGCTAAGGTGACGAATATTTTTAATTTGGGAACGAGGAGTTCGCCAAATTCTGAGGTTTACTCCAAATACTCTGGGGTATATACATGGACCCAGTCCAGAAACTCTTGCATAACCAACACCGCTCCAAATTGGTTGTTCTTTGAGCCTCTTTCCATCACAACTACATAAGCGTACTTTGGATTTTCGTACGGCCAGAAGCCAACTACCCATGAGTTAACTTCATCTTTTGCTACTCCGATTTGAGCTGTTCCAGTTTTTGAGGCAACACGAACAAATGGAAAGTTTATTGCTTGTGAAGTTCCCTCAGTCACACCCTGTCGCATTCCTTCTTTAACAATCTGATAATAACTAGGATTTAAAACCACATCTGAAACTGGTAGTGTGCCAGCTTTATCCTTTATAAAAGTTGGTGTTAATAATTTTCCGTTTGTCGCTATAGCTCCAACAGCTCTAACAACCTGGATTGGTGAAACTTGAAAACCATACTGACCGATAGCGGTGTTATACGTATCTCCAACTCGCCAGTCTTCCCCATCAAAAGTTTTCTTTTTCCACTCTGGACTTGGCACTGTTCCGTTTTTTTCTCCAGGAAAATCAAGGCCCGTCGTAGCACCAAAACCGAACATGCTTACGTATTTATCTAAGTTATCTATTCCAATTCCCTTTTGATCTTTATACCCGCCAGAAACTTCATAAAAGTACACATTGGACGAAACGGCTATTGCTCTGCGTAGATCAACTAAACCATGGGCCTTCCAATCCATAAATACTGATGGTTTATCTGGATAAAACGGGTTAGGTATTGTGATTGAACCCGTACTTAAAATCTGTTTTGTTGGTGAAATAACTTGTTGATCCAAAACTCCCATAGCCACAAACAATTTCATAATAGACCCAGGTGTATACAGACCATCTATCGCTCTGTTTAAAAATGGATGATTACTTGAGTTTATCCATTCAGTGATTTTGGTACCGTTTGAACCATCAGTCATTATTTGAGAATCATATTCTGGAAAGTTACTCGATGCCAAAATCTCACCTGTTTTAACATCCATTATTATTCCGGCTCCACCTTTGTAGCCAGCACGATCGGCAATATCCAAAAGAGATGTGTTGAGTCGTCTCTGTAACCTGATATCTATTGAAGTAACAACGTTTTGACCATCTACTGGTTTATCCACCACACTTTCAGAAATAACATTTCCCTTTACATCTGTCTCTATTATTTTTGTACCATCTAGACCTGATAACTGATTATTGTATATTTTCTCCATACCATCCTTTGGATCAAACTTTTCTTGATAGTAAATACCAGAAGAATCCTTTGTTGGATATTTCAAATATCCTATTACTGTTGAAAGTCCCGTAGAAGTAGCGTAGACACGCAGAGAATAATCCGAAGATTCCGGATTTACATCATTCCATACTAGTGGAACACCATTTCTATCATATATCACACCTCTATTCGCATATATTAATGTTTTGTGTAGACTGTTGTTATCACTTCTAGTTCTAAATGTCTCACCGTTAGTTACCTGCAAACTCCACAATTTGTAACAAAATATTGAGCCAACAATAACAACAAACATAACTACAAATGTAAAAACATTTCTAGATATTGGTTTTTCTATTCGTCCCTCAAACTGGTTGGTATCAAATTCCGGAAGATTTTGAGAGTCGAGAAAAATCTCATCTGGATCTATGTCTCTATTGGCCTTCAAATTTCTTCTTCGAAAAATTGTTTTTAGACTGTGGAACATTTTATGTACGGATTCGTGTTTTGATTAGAATAACTAATATCAAAAAGACTGTCGAAATCAAAAGCCCCATAAATGGCATTGGATATTTGTATGAATACAAGATATCAATCAAAAATCCAAAAAACATTACTTCAAAATAGTTTTGAAAATAAATTGTCAGAGAGATCAATATCAAAACCGACAACCACCACGGTAGGGTTAAAACTGACAGATAAACAAGCACAAATAAGCCTATTCTTTGATATATACTTTTCACCAAAATATAATATCACACAAGGCAATATTACTTTACATTTGTGTCTACAAATACTGACTTGGTTCTAAAAACGTTACCTGGAGTCTTGATATATATGGTTTTAAACGAACTTTGAGAGTTAATGTCAATATAATACACACTACCCAATATTGATGAATTTATGCCAGGATATAGAAACATATCACCCCACGCAATGTCAGCATCCTTTGGAACTTCTAACTGAAAGTTAGCCCCTCCTTTCCCTGTCAAAACAAAAGATGTTCCAGTTCTCGATAAAATTGCTTCTTGTTTATTACCACCAGTTGAAAAAAGCTGAACAAGAGAGGTGTTGGGTGTGACTGTGGTAACAACACCAATAATAACATTATCAGAAAGGTAAACTCTGTTAGCCTGTGTGACTCCCAAAGTTGAACCTATATCAATAACAAAAGTATCATATGGTGAACGTGGAGGTCTAGACAAAACTCTAGAGAAAACAAGATTCTTACCGCTTACACGTCCAATATCACTCTTTAAATCCTGATTCTCCTTTAATAAAATATCATAATCAATTTCTTTTAACTTTAATGAATTCAATTCATCCTGCAATTCTAGATTTTGCTGTACCAAATTACTTTTGAATTTAAAAAAGCCTCCGATACTCCTAAATGGAATAGTTATTATATTTTCAGACTCCCAAACAGGTCTAGAAATAGTGTAAAAAAAGTTTCTCAAAAAACTAGACGAGATAAGCCCAACTAAAACAAGGACTGAAAAAGTGGCGATAACCAAAATAATCCTCTTTTTGATCTCGTTTCTTGGTTTACTTCTTAGGAGGTAGTTCATCTTTATTTGTAATTAAAACGTCCTTATACATTTCCATGTTTTCTAATATTATTCCAGTACCTCTGGCAACTGCAGTTAATGGATCAGGAGCTATATGGATTGGTATTTTAACATATTCATTTATAAGCTCAGCAAAGCCTTTTATTAGTGCACCTCCCCCAGCTAGAAATATCCCCCTTTGCATAACATCAGCTAGAACCTCTGGTGGAGTTGTCTCAAGAACTTCTTTAATACCCTCTATCAGAGTGTTTATAGACTGACTAATAGCTTCTCTAATGTCTGAATCCGTTATAACCACTTCTCTTGGCAAACCAGATATCAAATCTCGGCCTCTTATCGAAGCCTCTAGTGGTTCATCACCTGGAAGAATAGCTCCGATTGATATTTTGATATTTTCTGCAGTCTTCTCACCTATCAAAATTTTAAATTCAGAACGAACATATGACATTATGTCGCTGTTTAGTTTGTCTCCAGCTACACGAAGGTTTTTTGATCGAACAACACCACCCAAAGATATCACTGCGATATCTGTTGTTCCGCCACCAATATCAATAATCATATTTCCAACTGGCTCAAGTATAGGCATTCTCATACCTATTGCTGCAGCCATTGGTTCCTCAACTATATAGACTTCAGAAGCACCAGCGTTTTTTGTTGCATCTCTAACCGCGCGTATTTCAACGTTTGTTATTCCAGATGGAACACCTACAACAACTCTTGGACCCAAAAGTTTCTTGTTTGATTTCTGAGCCTTATTCAAAAGATAAGTTATCATTTCTTCTGTCACTTCAAAGTCAGAAATGACTCCATCTACTAGAGGCCGTACGGCTATTATATGAGCAGGAGTTCTACCTAACATATTTTTTGCATCTTTTCCTACGGCCACAACACGACCAGTTTTCTGGTTTACTGCCACAACAGAAGGCTCATTTATTACCACACCCTTTCCATGAAGGTACACTAGAGTATTTGCAGTACCCAAATCTATACCAATATCATTGGAAATCAGTCGTTTTAGTTGTTCAAAGTTTTTAATCATTTTTGCTATATTAGCACAAAGAGTCTTTTATTCCTCAAATCTCTCAAAAAGCAATCTATCTAGCTCTGGTGAGCTAGCGAACTTCTCATCGTTCAAGAAAATAATATTCGGAATACCTCATTTATTTTCTAAACTCTTGCGAAAGGCTTTTTTCGAGACATGAGTCAATAAGACTCTTTGACTACACCAAAATTTTCAAGGCTTCATCTTCTGACAATAACTGTGCTTCTAAAGTATTTCTATACTTAACTTCGATTTTATTCTCAGCAACAGTTTTGTCACTTACAACAAATCTCACAGGAATACCAATCAAATCTGAATCTGCGAACTTTTCTCCTGGCCTGAGATCTCTATCATCATAGAGAACTTCGATACCATTACTCTGCAATTTTGCATAGAGACTATCAGCATATGCCTGTGTACTATCAGTGTTTCCAAGTTTTATCAAGTGTACAGAAAATGGGGCTATCTCTTTTGGCCATATCATTCCTTTATCATCAGCAAGAGTCTCCACAATAGTTCCAAGAAGACGAGTAGGCCCTATTCCATAACTTCCCATAACAACAGCGTGCTCAGCCCCTGACTCATCTTTGTAATCTAATCCCAAAGCATCTGAAAATCTAGTTCCAAGATGGAAAATATTTCCTACCTCAACAGCTTTCTTTTCAACTAAGTCATTTTTATTCAAACCAAGCTTTTCAATAGTTTTGTCATTGTAAACCTCTTTATTTAGTGCAATTTTTTTATCTTCATGTATATATATAACATCTTCTCCAGCCTCAGTAATAGTCTGAAATTCTTCTGAAAAATCTGAAAAAATACCCCCATCAGCAAATGTGACAAAAGTTTTATCCCCAATACCTAATCGATCAAAAATACGAGTATATGCACTTCGTATTTTGTTATAGTCTTCTTCGTGACTTTTTTCATCTAGAGAAAAACTATACATATCCTTCATCAAAAACTCTTTTCCTCTCATAACACCACTCTTAGCTCTCATTTCATTTCGAAATTTATTTTGAAACTGATACGCAAAAACAGGTAAATCTTTGTATGAGGAAATATATCCACTCATTATTCTAGTCAAAGGTTCCTCGTGAGTAATGCCTAGCCCTGTCTCTCCACCACTCTTGAGTTCTGTTTTGAACCAATTATCAACATTTTTGTCGTCCCATCTATCGGTTTTTGTCCAAAGTTCTTTGTCTTGGAGTGCAGACATCAGCAACTCCTGCCCACCGACTGCATTCATTTCTTGTCGTATAACCTCGACAATTTTATTTAATGTTCTAAGTCCTAATGGTAAATATGAGTACACTCCTGCCAACTCTTTATGCACAAAACCAGCCCGTATAAGTAACTGGGCATTTTTAGCTGTTTCATCTGCTGGAATTTCTTTTCTTGTCTTTGTAAAAAGTTGTGATTGTCGCATGCCTAAATACTATATTAAAAAAGTAACTGGGTCAAAAAAGGCCCTTCATCGATGTGGGCCTTGAAACGAAGTCAGAAATGAATTCGTCGGACGGAGCAATTGTTCGACTCACTGGGATATCAGTTCTAGGACCGCTTACCAGGAAAGTCAACTGCTCCGTCCAGAGATTAATCTACCATTACCTCAAAATAAATCAACTAGAACAGTTTAAAAATGTCATGCGCAGAAACCACAAACATCAAAATCAAAAGGAAAGCAAAACCAATAAAATTTGCATTTCTAACAAAAACCGGAGAAATTGGCTTTCGTCTTATAGCCTCGATAGCAACAAACAACAACCTTCCCCCATCAAGCGCAGGAAAAGGAAGAAGGTTTATTATCGCTAGGTTTATTGATATCAAAGCAGTCAAAGATACAAGATAAGTAAACCCAAGCTTTGCTGCATCACCAACAACACCAGCTATACCGATAGGACCACTAACTTGAGAAAAGTCAGATTTAAATAAAATAGCGCCCCAAAGAAAAGTCATGAGTCCTTTTGCTGTATTTACTGTCAAAAAATATGTTGCTTTTGTTCCCTCTAAAAGTGCAAGGTGAAGTGGAAGCTTTAGTGTACCTATTTCATCCATCGCTATACCTATAGCTTTTTTACCTGGAACAATATCTGTACTTGGTAAAATATTTACTGTTTTTACAGGATCTTTTCCACGAACAAATGAAACTGAAATAGAATCTGAACTCGAAATAAAATTTTGAACACTTTCCACATTTATTTCTTGTTCAGATAGAGATGTGTTTGAAGAAGCCACAGAGACTATATAGTCCCCAGTCTTTAATCCTGCGACTTTGGCTGGAGAATCTTGCATTACCTCAGTTACAACAAGATGTGGGTCAACTACAGTACCAGCGCCTTGGTAATCAACAGATGAAGGAATCCCGATAGCAAAACTAAAAGAAATCAGTAGCCAAGCAAAAATAATATTAAAAGTAACTCCTGCAACCAAAACTAGTGCTTGAATCCATTTAGGCTTAAAAACAAAACTTCCGTTTCTGTCATCTTCACTCAAGACTTCTCCGTGAGAGTCTTCCCCGAAGATTTTCACAAATCCACCAAATGGAATAGCGTTAAGCGTATAAAGCGTACTTCCCCACTGTTTTGAAGCGATTTTAGGAGGAAATCCTAGTCCAAACTCATCCACACGAATACCAGATTTTTTTGCAACAATAAAATGTCCAAATTCATGGACCAATATTAGAACTGCTAAAATGATTAGAAATATTATTATACTCATATGTTTGTAAGATTTTGTTGACTCATAACTTTTTTGGAGCCTCTCGCAGGCGGGTAGCCGAGAGCGAGCAAATTTCTAGCCCAGAAATTATGCGTGCTTCAAAAAAGTTATGAGGAGAAAAAAATCTGTTACTCAGTTATCTCTTTCTCTTTCTTTGTAAACAATGCATCCAACTCTCTATTTGCATCATCCAAAACTTTCTGAAGATCAGCTTTCATTCTAAATTTTTCATCTTCAGAAATTTCCTTTGCTTTTTCCGCAGAATCAATTTCCTTTATTGATTTTTCTCTCTCTGCTCGAATCGTGACTTTTGCATCTTCTAGTTTCTGTTTTGCAATTTTTATAAGTGCAGATCTTCGATCAGAAGTCAGTTCTGGGAAGTTAACTCTTAAACCTCTATCGTCAATAGAAACTGAAAGTCCAAGGTCAGAAACCATAATAGCTTTTTCGATAGATTTGACTTGAGACATATCCCAAGGAGTAATACGTATCATACGAGCGTCTTCAACTGAAATATTGGCCACCTGGTTAATCGGTAACTCTGTTCCATAGGATTCGACTTTTATTCCGTCCAAAATAGATGGGTTCGCTCGACCAGTTCTAATACCAGTGAACTCTTTTTTTAGCCACTCTTCGACATCTTTAAGGTTTTGTTTAAATTGTGCTGTGTTATATGCCATATAGATAGCGATTATACCAGAATTTTATACATTTAAAAGTAAATTTTCTAGAATAATTTTAATTGGAGCCCCTCTATCATACAGAGATGCACGAGTTTCTTCACATAATCTTAGCGAAGAATGTGATTTTTCCACCCCCAAACCATACAGTTCTTCTTCTACACTATTTAAAAGTCTGATGGCATCTTGTTTTGTTTTCTCTTCGTCACTTATACCGTCTGTTATTTCTTTAACTTTTAACAATCTATCTTTTAGTTTCATATTTAAAATACTTTCTACTTTTTCAGTATTTAAACTTTTAAACTCAATTATCTGCATTCTAGATCTCAATGTCGGCAAAAGCATATCCTGCGGAGAAATAATAAAAAAATGAGTACCTTCTGTAGGCTCTTCAAAAACTTTGAGTAACGAGTTCTGCGCTTCAAGACTTATAAAATCAGTTTGAATTATAAAAATCTTTTTTCCATTTGAAAAGTCTTTTCTCTCTGAACTCTGAGAAATTGCTCTAGCATCATCAATACTCAAGTTGTCAAAACCGCCTAACCAAAAATCTGGATTGCCTGATGTTTCAAAACCAACTTCAGTTTCGATAAAAGAAATTAGGGAATTTAAAATATGCTTTTTGTCTCCAACCAGAAAATACGCGTGATGAAGATTATTTGTCTTTTTGTATGAGTCAATCAAGCTTTGCATTTTATTATTATATCAAAATCTAAACACAAACTCTCAAAAAGACCCGAGCTGACTACCTCTTACTAATTACAGATTTTTTGTACATATCTAGATGTTCCAGCGCTATTCCAGTACCCTTTACTACACAATATAGTGCATCTTTTGCTAACACAGCCTTTACACCTGTTCGACGGAACACAAGTTCTGGAAAATTTCGGAGCTGAGAAGTTCCCCCAGTCATTATAATTCCCTGATCAATAATATCTGATGATAGTTCTGGTGGAGTTTCTTGTAACACATCTTTTATAGCTTTTATCATCTCTCGCAAGTCTTTGCTGATCGCTTTTACAATTTCATTAGTTTTTATTTCCACACTTCGAGGAAGTCCTGTGACAAAATCACGGCCTTTTATAACAATCGAAAGCTCTTCATCTAAAGGTATAGCTGATCCTACTTTTATTTTTATATCTTCTGCAGTTTTATCTCCAATACCAAGATTAAAAGTTTTTTTAATATAGTCTGCAATAGCATAATCTATTTTGTTACCAGCGCATTTTACCGAAGTCGAAGAAACGATTCCTCCCAAAGATATGACTGCCACATCTGTAGTACCACCACCAATATCAACTATCATGTGACCCATAGCCTCGTGGATAGGTATACCAGCTCCTATAGCAGCCAAGATGGGCTCTTTTACAACATAAGCGTTCTTTGCCCCTGCACGAATGGCGGCCTCTATTACAGCTCTTCTTTCAGTTGAAGTAACTCCAGCAGGCACAGATACTAAAACCTCTGGTTTTACAAAATTCCATTTACCAAGAGCTTTGTCTATATAATACCTGAGCATTGCTTCTGTAACTCGGTAATCCGCAATAACACCGTCTTTCATTGGTCTATACGCAATGATGTTATCTGGAGTTCTACCTATCATTTCTTTGGCTTCAAGACCGATAGCAACTATTCGGTTATCTTCTTCTGAAACTGCGACAACTGAAGGTTCATTTAGCACAATCCCCCTACCAGGAACAAAAACCAATATATTGGCTGTCCCGAGATCTATTCCTAGTTTTTTAGAGAAAATTGCCATAAATTAAATGTACAACTATAATAGCCGATATGGACAATATTGCAAAAGAGCAAAAATTAACAAATAAAATCAAATATTTTTGGATTGCAATACTAACTGTAGTGGTCATTTTAGGAATATATTTATATGTTGATGGTTACAGATTTACAAGCAACCTTACTTTGGGTAAATCTGGAAATCTTACAATTAAAGTACCTCTTCCACTTACTTCTATTTATATCGACAACTCAAAAAAAATAGAAACTACTACAGACAATGAAACTGTAAAAATAAAACTTTCTCCAAAAGCCCACTCCATAATAATTGGTCGTGACGGATACTTCCCATGGACAAAGGAGTTTGTAATGCCATCAAAAGGAGAAATTATATTAAATCCACTTTTTGTTTCTCAAAATGCCTCAGGACAAATAATCACACAAAGTGATCCAGAATATTGGAAAATACGAAATCAGATAACACGCGACCAACTACCAACACAAGATAAACCGAAGATTTCTTCAGATGAGAAATATAAACTATGGGTAGACGATAACGGAGTCATGATAAGCAATGGAGAAAAACAAATAAAAGTTATTGAACCAGATACAGCTATACGAAGTGTTTCTTTTTACAAAGACAGGAATGACGCGATTATATTCTCTACAGCAAACAGTATTTATGCAATAGAAACTGATACATCTGGAGTTCAAAATTTCTTACCAATATATAGAGGGACTAGACCTGCTTTCATCGAAATGGACACGAGTTTTATATACGTTTTAGATGGCGAAAACTTGATGCAAATCATCATCTAGACGTTTTCTAGCACGATAAAATTGTTGTGTATGTTTCTGATATAATGGTCATACAACGCTGTAACTGTGCGGAGCCGAGCAATGGTCACGTGACCGCTCGCTTGCAGCAGTTGTGATTCACATGAATATACTAACCGTAATACCAATCAGCAGAGGAATCCCGAAAGATACTCTGACATATTTTACAAAAGCGGATGTCTCTGTCGGATCTATTGTATCTATTCCCCTTCGGAAAAAGACCATATATGGGCTTGTAACAGAAAACCGCATCGCGACAGAAATTAAATCTGAATTAAAATCGCTTACATACAGTATTAAGAAAATAGACAGTATTGAATCAAGATCGTTTTTATCAGATGAATTTATCCGAGCATGCCAAAAAATTGCAGACTATAACGCTGGCAGTGTTGGTAGTGTACTCTCAGCACTAATACCAGGAACGATACTAGAGAACAGCTCTGAATTATCAATTGATACAAAAATCAAACAGACAGGTGGTTTCTACGAGACCGGATTACTTCAATCAGATGACGAAGAACGATATGCAACATACAGAAGTCTTATTAGAGAAGAATTTGCAAAAGGAAAAAGTGTATTCTTTTGTCTACCAACAACAGAGGACTTGTTGAATGCAAGAAACACTCTAGAAAAAGGTATTGAAAAATACACCCACATACTTCACTCAGGGTTATCAAAAAAAGAACTTATTTCGACATGGAAAAATATCAATGAGGAGAATCATCCTACACTCATCATTGGTACAGGTTCTTTTTTGTCACTACCCAGAAAAGATCTGGGTTCAATCATATTGGAACGAGAAAGTTCAAGAGCTTATAAAATGCAGACCAGGCCATATATAGATATACGTGATGTTGCAGAATCTCTAGCAAAAGAAATGAACATTAGACTTGTCCTCGGAGACACATTGTTGCGAATTGAAACATTATGGGAAGAAAAAAAAGGAAAATATACTGAACTATCCCCTTTAAAATTTAGATCTTTAACGACTGCGAACTGTGAGCTAGTTAGTATGAGAGAGCCAGCAGACATGAAAAAGAAAGAGTTTTCACTATTTGGAGAAAAATTCAAAAAGTTAATACAAAATACTAGTGAAAATAATGAGAAAACATTTTTGTTTTGTGCAAGAAAGGGGCTTTATCCTATAACAGTGTGTACTGACTGTGGAACTGTAGTTGTATGTAAAAATTGTGGTGCTCCGACTGTACTCTACGGGAAACGAAATGCAAAAGGTGAAGGAAAAAATCTGTTTGTATGTAACCATTGTGGAGAACGTGATGATGCACAAAAACTTTGTGTAAACTGTGGTGGTTGGAGACTGAATCCTTTAGGTATAGGTGTAGAAAGAGTCGCAGAAGAAATAACAAATCTATTTCCGAATATAAAAATTTTTATAATGGATAAAGATCATGTCAGCACCCACAAGCAAGCTGTTGCAGTTCGCGACAACTTTTATCAGTCTCCAGGCAGTATATTGATAGGAACTGAAATGGCGCTGACATACCTAAACGATAAAATCGAAAATACAGCTGTTGTGTCTCTAGATTCATATTTTTCAATCCCCGACTTTCAGATAAATGAAAAAATATTTCATATACTTTTGGCTATGAGAGCTGTGAGCGATAAGCAGTTTTTAGTTCAGACTAGGCAAGTAAAAACTACGATATTTGATTACGCACTAAAAGGAAACTTGATGGACTTTTATAGGGACGAAATAGAGGATAGAAAATCTATAGGATACCCTCCGTTTACAACTTATATAAAAATAACAATAGAAGGAGAAAAATCTACAATCAAAAAAGAAATGGAGGAAATTGTTGAGTTTATGAAACCATATGAACTACAGGTCTTTGATGCATTCAACCCTGGAAGTCAAAACAAACATTCTATCCATGGACTAATATCATTAAAGAAGGGTAAATGGCCAGACGAGGACCTGCTTTCTAAACTCAGAATCATACAACCACATTGTGCCGTGAGGATTGACCCAGCTACACTTTTATAGACATTTATGATATTTTGATTAAATAAATATGAAAAAAATACTCCAAAAAGACGCACCAGTTTTAAGAAAAACAGCCGAAGACGTTCCTTTAGATCAAATCGGATCCAAAGAGTTAAATAAGGTTATAGAAGACATGAAAGAAGCTTTGGATTCACAAGATGATGGTGTTGCTATAGCAGCACCACAGATAGGATACTCACTTAGAATATTTGTCGTCTCAAAAAAAGTAGGAACAATCATGATGGAGGAAAAAGAGATTGCTAACGGCTTATCTCCAGAAGAGACTGGTACAAAAATAGCAGTAAACGAGTTGGGCTTTGAAGACCTAGTTTTTATAAATCCAGTAATTAAAAAAATATCTAAAGAAAGAAAATTTGTTGAAGAAGGTTGTCTGTCTGTTAGATACCTATACGGAAAAGTAAGTCGAGCAAAAAAAGTAAAAATTGAGGCATACGATGAAAATGGCAAAAAATTTGAAAGGGGTGGAACCGGACTTTTAGCTCAGATATTCCAGCACGAAACAGACCACTTGGATGGTATTCTATTTATTGATAAGGCAAAAGACTTAGAGGATCTACCACCAGAAAAACTCAAATCTCAAAAAAGCAATGCAAAATAAAATCAAATGGGCATTTTTTGGAACTTCAGAACTTTCAGTTATAGTTCTAAATGAATTAAAAAGACTAGGAATGACGCCCGACTTAGTCATAACTACAGAAGACAAACCCAAAGGAAGAAAAATGTTACTAACTCCCCCTGAGGCAAAAGTTTGGGCAGATAGTGAAAATATAAAAACTCTTCAATTAAAATCACTTAAAAGTGAAGAGGGTTTTGAATCCATAAACTCAAATGGCCCTTTTGATTTATTTATCGTTGCATCATACGGGAAAATTATTCCTCAAAATATTTTAGATATTCCAAAATATAAAACACTAAACATCCATCCATCACTTCTTCCAAAACTGCGTGGGCCTTCACCAATATCTAGTTCAATACTCGGAGAAAATGAAACTGGTGTGACCATAATGCGTCTAGATAGTGAAATGGATCATGGACCGATTATTGCTCAAGAAAAAATAAATATTGAATGGCCTCCATATTATTCTAAACTAGAAAAAATATCAGCTGAAACTGGCGCAAGGATGCTATCTGAAATAATCCCAAAATTGATAAATGGTGAAATAAATGAAACCGAACAAGATCACAATCTTGCAACCATATGTAAAAAAATTCAAAAAGCCGACGGTGAACTGGACCTGAGCGATTCTCCAGAGAAAAATCTAAGAAAAATTAGAGCATTTAATGTGTGGCCTGGAGCTTATTATTTTGACACAAATAGTGACAAAAAAACTAGAATAATTGTGAAATCAGCAAAAATTGAGAATGATAAACTAATACTAGAAAGAATAATTCCTGAAGGTAAAAAGGAAATGAATTACGAAGACTACTTGCGGGGTAAACGATCTTAATTCTTTCTAAAATTTATTCTCTTTATTAAATTTTTTACTTGAGTTGCACCTCTTCTGAACAAAGTATCATTTTTTGTTTTTCTAGAAACTATGGATCGTTCAGCTTCGTATCTAACCACATCAATTGCTGTATATAAATCTACTTCTTCTGCCACTGCATAAACTTGCTTTGAACCAGGTTGAGTTAGATTTATTTCTGCTTTAAAAATATCTCCAGAGTTATGATGCTTTGTTGTTCTGCCTATTTCAACTTCACATATAACTTCCCCATCTTTTCTCTCTAAAAATTTCTCCAAAGAAGATATCTTCTTTGAAATATAGTCATCTATTGCTGGTGTAATCTCAAAATTTATTGATCGTATTTTGATATTCATAATACATATATTATACCACCTTTTTATAATTACTATACAGTCTTACTTTTGCACTTTACACACCTACAACCGAATGGTTTTATATATTCATTAAAATACTCCTTTCCATAATCATAAGTCAGCTCTTCACCAGGTTGGATACTCCTTGAAGAATAAATATAAACATGACCTCTCGGACCTCTAGCCTCACAGTTTGGACGGCATGAATGGTTTATATACCTTGCTGGATTTTCAGGTATATTCCCATCTATCATCAAACCTCTACCTGTAGCAAACATATACTTACCGGAAACAATTTCTTGTTGTTCCTTAGGGATATCCTTCCCTATGTATTCTATTATATATGAGCCTTTAGGAATTTTGTCTAAAGAAAAAAGGCCTTTTCCCGTAGCAGACTTCTTAACCTTCAAACTGAATTTTGTTTTTCTGACATTCATAAAAACATTATAGCAAAACACTCTAAATTACATAATTTAGAGTAAAAACCACTTATTGCTTTATAAAATATTTTTGGTATTATCAACCTGTACATTAAAACGTACAACATTCCGCGGTAGTGAGAAATGATGTTATCATTTCGCAAGGCCGTAGCCCGACGGGGCGAGGTGGGGTCGAGAGCAAAGTCAGCAGACTTTGACTCGTGACCAGTGGTTCCACTGAGCTATGAATCTTTTGTAAATCAAATTCTGGCTGTTAATTTTAATAGTCAGAACATGTTTTACAACATTCCGCGGTAGCTCAGTGGTAGAGCAATCGCCTGTTAAGCGATTGGTCGTAGGTTCGATCCCTACCCGCGGAGCC
>CAZTQY010000001.1:149059-187081 GCA_964616425.1 uncultured Candidatus Saccharibacteria bacterium | reverse complement strand
TCGGTAACAGGGAGTAAGTCGTAACAAGGCACGGGTAGCGGAAGCTGCTCGTGGAATAATTCAATTTGAAACCTGTATCACTTAGTGATACAAAAGTCTAACTTCTTCGGAAGATAGAATGTGCGTCGATATTGTGTGCTTCAATTGAGCACATAATGGACAATGATTGTATGTCCTAAAACAATCTGGAACCATGGAAGAATGGAGTAGAACGGAACAAAATAAAGGATGATACATCAAAAAACCGCCAAACATGGCGGTTTTTTGTTATATCTAAGTACCATGTGTATAACTAGTGTATCTTGACAGATGAACACTATTGTATAATTTTCATATTATGAATTAACAAAGATAAATGAAACATTTTTTTGAGAAACTCCTGCGTAGTGTAAAAAATAATAATTTTTACAAAATTTTCATCTTAGTTTTATTTTTTGTTTTTAATACTTCAATTATATTTGCTGCGTCACCTTCAAATTATGTAAATATAAACAATAACGGTCCTGCTCCAGCAAACTTTAGAGCATACGCTGATGATTCACCGTGGAATTTGCCACTTCCAGCAAATCCTCAGAATACAAATTCTACCCTAACGACAAACATAAGAGTCTATGCAAACAACACTCCACAATTAACTTGGTATACTGCAGATAATAATTTTATAACGGGGTGTAATAGAGCAGTAAGTTCGTGCGGTGGAAATGGAGGATTTCCTATATATAAGGCAACGACAAGTGACATTCCAGTCACTTTTTCTTGTGATCAAAATAATGGAGCATACTATGGATGTACAAGTAACGATGTTCGGGTGACTACTACATCAGTTTCTGGTTATATTCCTGCTAACGCTAGACCTGGTTGTACTGACTATAATACTTGTGGTGACAGAAACATGACGATAATTCAACCAGACGGCACAGTAATAGATGTATATGGATGTGCCCCATCTAGGAATTTTCAGAGTGGAGATAGGATAGGAAGTGGAGGAACTATTTGCTCGAATTTTGAAGGAATGGTTATTTCTAGTATTACTCAAAGTAAAGGAATAAATGGTTCAACAACTTCTGGTCCAAATTATGCTGCAGAAACAGTACGCTATAACGAAGTTATTTCTGGATCTATTAATCATGCACTTCAAATGCCTGTATCATGTACTTCAACTGGGTATATGTATCCTGGAACAGGTGATACTTATCAATGTTCAAGTGGGGGAGTTCCCGCTGGGACTCATTTCTATCTTGATTTAAATCATGCTGAAATAGATGCGATGATAAGTGCTGGTACACTCAGCTCAACAATGAAGCCATTCTACTACGCACTTCATGATTATGGTGGATATGTTGTTGATACAACAGGGTACACGAATCCATCGTTCGATGGAGGTTCTGGAGGTCCATATCTCGAAGACGCACGCCCATGGTTACAAAATGGAAATATTAATCCTTGGGTACAATGGTTTGATAGTCAACCAAATACAACCGTCTATCATGAAGTAAATTCTGGCGGAAATCCAATAGTTTATTTTAGAAATAATTTTTGGAGACCTATTGCTACACATTTGGTTGGTTTATCTGAATGTTATGCTAGGGGTACTTGTAATGATTCTGTTACAACACCCCCACCTCCACCTCCAGTTCCAACGACTTCTCTCATAGGCCAATGGAAGCTCAATGAAAATTCAGGTTTAGTTGCTGCAGATACATCCGGTAAGAATCATCAAGGAAGTGTTACAGAAGCTGTGTGGACTTCAGGCAAAGCAGGAAATGGACTTCAGTTTGACGGTGTAAATGATTACGCCGATATGGGTGATATCGGAAACACGAACTCAGCCGGCATGTCAGTTTCTTTTTGGGTTTATTACAATACCTTACCTGCAGCATGGTCAGGAGTTCTCGGAAAAGCTTCTGGTGGTGGAACCAACTTATATCAGTATGTAATAGGTTCAAGTGGTGCTGGAGGAGATATTTCACTTAATACAAGTGATGCAAATGGACAGTATACAGGACTTTGTCCAGTATCTCTTTCAGGCAAAACAAACCAGTGGTTACATGTTGTATATGTATGGAACTCTGATGCAGACACATGTAGTGTTTACTTTAACGGTGTACAGGTTGCTTCACAAAATGTCACAATCGGAATGAACACGACAGCTACTCATCCATTACGTTTAGGGCAAGCATACAAAGATAGCTCGTACACATTGAATGGAAAGCTTGATGAGGTTGGGATATACAACTACAGTTTGAGTGGTACTGAAATCACAAATCTTTACAACGCGGGGACTGTGGTTGTTCCACCTCCAGTTCCAACGACTTCCCTAATAGGCCAATGGAAGCTCAATGAAACTTCAGGGATAACTACTGCGGACTCTTCAGGTAAAAATCATCCGGGATTTGTAACTGAAGCTCTTTGGATTGCGGGTAAAATTGGAAATGCTTTAAAGTTTGATGGTATCAATGATTATGTTGATATGGGCGATATAGGAAATACAAGCTCTACAAATATGTCGGCTTCGTTTTGGGTATACTACAATGCGTTACCAAAAGCTTGGTCAGGAGTTCTCGGAAAAGCTTCTGGTGGTGGAACCAACTTATATCAGTATGTAATAGGTTCAAGTGGTGCTGGAGGAGATATTTCACTTAATACAAGTGATGCAAACGGACAGTACACAGGACTTTGTCCTGTATCTGTGGTGGGTAAAACAAACCAGTGGCTACACGTTGTGTATATCTGGAGTGCTGACAATGATGCATGTAGTGCGTACCTTAATGGTGTGCAAATCAGTTCTCAAAATGTCCAGATAGGTATGAATGCAACTGCAACTCATCCATTACGTTTGGGACAAGCATATAAAGATGGTGCATATACATTGGACGGTAGTCTCGATGAAGTGAATATATATAACTATGGCTTGAGTGGTACTGAAATCACAAATCTTTATAATGCCGGTACTGTGGTTGTTCCACCACCACCTCCAGTTCCTTTGGGTATAACTATAGATTCTTGGAGTATCACCAGAACAAATGCCACAACCTTATCTGTAAAGTGGGGAATATCAAGCACTGGTGGTTCAAATATTGTAAACGTACAAGTGTGGGCAGCACCTACAGGTACAAATTGTACAAACAAGGTGAAGACTGGATGTGCTTGGCAGGCACTGAAAACAGTTAATGCTCCATCAGAAACCACGAATTGGATTTCCTCAACGAATGTAAATGTTGCCAAGAAAACAACCTATTTCGTAGGTTTGCATGCAATAGATAGTTTAAACAACTTAGCCTATGAACCATACCTATTGAAGGTTTCTCCGACAGCTATAATCGTTGCAGAAAATGAAGACGGGCCATCTTTTGTTGCTACTTTAAGTAAGGGTTCGTCTGGTCTAGATGTAGCTGTTTTGCAGAAAGTGCTTTCAAGGGAAGTTGGACATCCTATTGATCTGATTACTGGCTATTTCGGAAATTTAACTCTTGAATCAGTAAAGAAATTCCAAAAGAAATACAATATTACTCCTACTGGTATAGTGGGGGAAATTACTCGAACTAGACTAAATGCTCTGCTTATAAACGCCTTCAAATAGGGTTTAGGATTAATTCACGATAACAAAAACCTCCCAAATGGGTGGTTTTTGTTATGCAAATAAGTACTTGACATATACGTTAACTATGGTGTATAATTATAACTAGTTGCGGAATCATCCGCTCCAGTTACTGCTGGATTGTCAGAGGATAGAAGTATGAACAAGCTTGTTCGCTCAGTCTTCGGCGTGATCTTTTCGTCCATCTCGTTGCTCTCCTTTCTTGGTCTTGTGTTCTACGGCAAGACTTGGGATGCGAGTGCCGTGAAGTGGGTCTGCGACGTTGGAATTGGGTCGCTCACAGCGAGCGTCTTCTGCTTCAAGTGGGAGGATGTGAAAACCCTTCCACGCGACCTCCACGAATTCTTCTTCGTGGATGATGACCCCGAGGAGGTCGTTCAGCAGTACGTGGACACTTCGGACGGCACTGTGCCGTACCAGAGTCCTTGGGTGCTGGGTACAGAGGAGAGAAAGGAACTGCCCCCGGCGAAAACCCGGTGGTAGCAGGAGATGTTTGGTAACGGGCGCGTATGTCGTCCCAAACCAGCATCTCCTTTTTTGTTTGTTAAATATCCGTTTTTCTGTTATATTTTTCAAGTTCCCCAATGCGCGCATAGCTCAGTTGGCTAGAGCGCTCGACTGATACTCGTGAGGTCCCAGGTTCGAATCCTGGTGCGCGCACCAACAAATCCCCGTAAGGGGATTTTTGCGCACAGAAAGCCGTGGGACGGCTTTCGTCAGGATTCGAAAACCTGTGATAGTTTTTCGCAGAAAAACAGAACAGGTGTACTGATGCTGTAAGCATCGAAATTCCTGGTGCGCGCACAAAGCATGTTACATAAACCCCCCCGTTAGGGGTTTATGTTATATATAGCCTAATATCAAATTGTGGTATAATACTTCATTATGAAAAAAACATTTTCTATAAAAGAGGTATTTAAAAAGGGTTTTGAATTAACAAAAAAGCATATCGTGTTTCTTGCATCGGCAACATTTATTTACTTTGTCGTCTACTATATTCTTACAAAAATGGGACGAGGTCCAGGAAGTTTGTTAATTACAATTGCGAGTGCAATCGTCTCTCTCATCTTTAGTATGGGATTGTATAAGGCTGTGTTGAAGGTTGCTTCTGATGTTGCTCCATCTACAGATGATTTTATGCCAGAAACAAGTGTAGCATTGTCATTTATATGGGCTACAATCATATTCTGTTTCTTTGCATTTGTTGGGACGTTACTCCTAGTTATCCCTGGCGTTATTGTCATTGTGAGACTTTCACTTGTGTACTACTTTGTTATCGATAAGAAGATGAAAGGTTGGGATGCCACAAAGGCGAGTTGGGAGGCAACAAAAGGCTACAGCTGGAGTATGCTCGGGTTCTTTGTGTGTTCAATCATAATTTCTATTATTGCTTCAATACCATTCGGTCTTGGGCTTATCTTGTCTGTTCCGTTTGTTGCTACAACACACGCGATAATATACAAAACAATAATGTCTAAAAAAGATATTGCTGTGGTTCCTGAGTCACAAGCTGCTGTTCCAGTTGTATAAAAGCAACCTATTTAGTTTAATATTGGATTGATTGTGGATTTTTTACAAGGTTATCTGGTATAATCTGTTTTTTAGTAATTCAATAAAATTTAATATATGCAAAAAATAAGCAAACTGATTGGAAGAGAAATTCTGGATTCACGAGGGAACCCTACAGTGGAGGTAGACCTATATTTACAAGATGGTTCATTTGGACGAGCAGCTGTACCTTCAGGTGCATCAACCGGCAGTCATGAGGCTTGTGAGCTCCGAGATGGTGACAAGAAAAGATATGGAGGAAAGGGTGTTTTGAAAGCTGTAGCAAATGTGAATACAACTATCGCAAAAGCTTTGAAAGGAAAAGCTCTTGATCAGAAAACACTCGACACAATGCTTATTAAACTAGACGGAACAGAGAACAAAACAAAACTAGGTGCAAATGCTATTCTTGGAGTTTCAATGGCTTTTGCAAAGGCACAAGCTGTTTCAATGAAGAAACCTCTTTGGAAATATTTTAAAGATATTTCAAAAACAAAAGCAGTTTCTCTACCTGTTCCAATGATGAACATACTAAACGGTGGAAAGCATGCTGAAAACTCTACAGACCTGCAGGAGTTTATGGTTATGCCAGTTGGAGCAAAATCTTTTGCACAAGCATTACAGTGGGGAACAGAAATTTTCCATGAGCTGAAGAAACTTTTGAAAGCTAGAAAGTTAAACACATCTGTTGGTGACGAGGGTGGATATGCTCCGTCACTTCCTTCAAACGAAGCTGCTATCGAGATAATACTTGAGGCAGTAAAGAATGTGGGTCTTACTCCAGGAAAGGATGTTGGTATTGCAATCGATGGAGCTGCAAGTGAGCTATACAAGGATGGAAAGTATCATCTAGAAACAGAAGGGAAAGTTTTATCTTCAGAAGAGATGGTTGCGTTCTATGCTGATTGGGTAAAGAAGTTTCCTATTGTATCTATTGAGGACGGACTTTCTGAAGATGACTGGGAGGGCTATAAACTCATGACAAAAACTCTTGGAGGAAAAGTTCAGATTGTTGGAGATGATTTATTTGTAACAAATATAAATCGACTAAAAATGGGTATTGATGGTAAAGCTGGAAACTCAATTTTGATCAAGCTAAACCAGATAGGAACAGTGTCAGAAACTATCGATGCTATTCAGATGGCAAGAAAGGCAGGATTTACATCTATCATTTCTCATAGATCTGGAGAGACAGAAGATGCAACTATCGCTGACTTTGTTGTGGGTCTTGGAACAGCACAGATAAAGACAGGTTCACTTTGTCGATCAGAGCGAACTGCAAAGTATAACCAGCTACTTCGAATCGAAGAGTCTTTTGGAAAGAAAGCAGTATTCCCTGGAAAAAAGTGCTTTAAAGTTAATTAGAACTTTTTCACCACAACTTTTTTCATCAACGGAATAATTTTCTGCTGAAAATTTTCCTTCTACTCACCTTTTCACAGGTTCCGTAGATGAAGAAAAAAGTTATGGATTCAAAAGTTATAATTTAGGCAATATATAAGATTAAATATAAAAATTATGGCAAAACTATTTTTGGTTAGACACGGAAAGTCAGAATGGAATAAACTCGGTCAATGGACTGGTTGGACTGATGTTGAGTTGGTAGAAGAGGGCAGAGAAGAGGCGCGAAAAGCAGGTGAGTTTTTAAAAGAAGAAAATATTGATGTTGTTTACACTTCGGATTTAAAGCGAACCCATCAAACTTTCGAGGAAATAAAAAATTCTACTGGAAAAAATCACTTAACAAATATTCCAAGTGAAGCATTGCGAGAGAGACACTATGGTGTTCATACTGGTAAAAACAAGTGGCAAGTAAAAGATGAAGTTGGAGAAGAGATGTTTAACTCGATAAGAAGAGGTTGGGATACAAAGATTCCAGAAGGAGAAACATTGAAAGATGTTCATACTCGAGTCATGCCTTACTATGAGGAGAATATTAAAAAAGATTTGATCTCTGGAAAAAATGTTTTAGTGGTAGCTCACGGCAATACACTTAGAGCTTTAATAAAACATTTGGATAAACTAACAGACCTTGAGGTAGAGAACGTAGAGGTGGGAACTGGTGAAGTTCATGCTTATGATTTTGATCAAAATGCTGAAGTTTTGGGAAAAGAGATAAAGGGAGGTACGATTGATAAAAAGTAAAAAATAGGTTACAATGTCGGCTTAATTTAAGGGTATTTTATTATTGATAAAAATTTACAGATGAAAAAAACAAAGATAGTAGCTACTATAGGTCCAGCGACAGAGAGTGAGGAAATGCTGACAAAAATGCTAAAGGCGGGTATGAACGTTATGAGACTAAACTTCTCACACGGAGATTTTGCTGAACATCAAAACCGAGTAAACAACCTTCGATCAGCTATGAAGAAAACAGGTATGAGAGCTGCTATCTTACAAGATCTTTCTGGTCCAAAAATCCGACTTGGTGAGTTCTATCAAGAAAGAGTTGAGTTAAAAACTGGTGACAAGATTGTTATTACAACAGAAAAAATAGTTGGTGATGAGAAGCGAGTTTCTATCAACTACTTGGAGTTTCCAAAAGAAGTAAAACCTGGAGATAAAGTTATGGTTGATGATGGTAAAAAGCAGTTTGAAGTTTTGAGTATAAAAGGTAACGATGTTACTTGTAAAATAATCGTGGGAGGAAACACAAAAGGAAGAAGAGGAGTAAACCTTCCTGATACAGACATCTCAATGAGTTGTTTGACTGAAAAAGATCTAAAGGATGTAGAATTTGGTATAAAAAACAAAGTTGATTTTATTGCGTTGTCTTTCGTTCGAAAGCCTTCTGATATTGTTGAGTTACGAGAAATATTGAAAAAGAAAAAGTGTAATGCGCATATTATCGCAAAGATCGAGACTCCACAGGCTGTTAAAAATATAGACGAAATAATCACTCTTGTAGATGGTTTGATGATCGCTAGAGGTGACCTTGCTATTGAAGTTCCATATCAAAAAGTTCCTGGTTATCAAAAAATGATGATTCAAAAATGTAATGATGCAGGTAAACCAGTTATTACAGCTACACAAATGATGGAGTCTATGATAAAGAGCCCGGTGGCTACTCGTGCAGAAGTTTCAGACGTTGCAAACGCTATACTAGATGGTACAGATGCAGTTATGCTTTCTGAGGAGACAACTCTTGGAGATTTTCCAATCAATGCTGTTACTGTTATGGCAACTGTTGCTTCTGAGATAGAAGCAAATTATCCAGAAAGAAATATAGTTCGAGTTGGTATAAACGGTGATACTAATGTTGCTGATTCAATAACAAGTTCTGTTGTAAAAACATCACACGATGTTGGTGCAAAAGTTATCGTTGCTCTAACTGATTCTGGATTCACTGCACGAATGGTCTCAAGACATAAACCACAGGCGACTATACTGGCGCTGACTTCACACGAAGAAACTTCAAACAAACTTTGTTTGTCATTTGGTTGTAAATCAGTAACAGTACCTCGATACGATTCAATCAAAGATGTTGTAAAAATGGTAAGAGAGTATTGTCTAAAAGAAAAGTTGGTAAAGAAAGGGGACAAGGTTGTTGTGGTTGGTGGAGTTCCTTTTAACACAAAGGGACTTACATCTAACATGTTGATGGTTGAGACTATATAGTTTTATAGTCTTTTTGTCAGATTTCTTTGTTGCTAGTTTTATTTTTTCCGCGCGCAGTACTAAATGTACAGCTTTCATTCGTGCCTTGAGTTTACTCAGAAATCCTCACAAATTTTCAGAAAAATTTATTTTGTTATATTTAAAGTTCAGTATATAATATCGGAATGATAAGTAATAAAAGCACATTTTTCCTTGGAATTTTTATTTTTCTAATACCTTTTATGGGATTTCCAAGTTCTTGGAAGTCGGTCTTAATAATTATTTCTGGAATCGCTTTGGTCTTGATGTCTGTCAAAATTACTTTACCAAAAAAGACTTCCAAGACTAGATCACGAAAGGGGAAATCTACTCCTGTTTTTGTTGAAAATATTCCTATCTATCCTAGGGACAATACTATCGAATCTGGAACCCGAGTCGGCAACAGAGTTGAGAATAGAGAGGAATAATTTTTATGATTAATCTCCTTAAAAAAAATGGGCAGATAATTTTTCTATCTGTTGTTATTGTTGCTTTTTTAATTCTTTTGATTTTATTACCAAAGATTTTAAGTAGTCATTATTATGTAGGCGAATCAGTTGCAAATATCGGAGATTCTTCTACAACACCTGCTAAGTTAGAGCCAGTTTTCATACCTTCTTATGTTGAAACCCCAGAACCTTTAAAGGCCATATATATGACAAGTTGGGTTGCTGGGACAAAGAGCTTGAGAGACGGGTTGGTAAAAATTGTTGATGATACAGAAATAAACGCGGTAGTTATAGATATCAAAGATTATAGTGGAAAGGTTGTTTTTTCTTTGGATGGAAACAAAAAGTTAAAAGATTTTGGTTCAGAAGAAGTGCGTGTTTCTGATATGCAAGATTTTATTGAAGCTCTACATAAAAAAGGTATATATGTGATAGGCCGCGTAGCGGTTTTCCAAGACGCATATTTTGTTAAACATAGACCAGAATTGGCAGTAAAAAATCTTGCAGGAACAGCTGTTTGGAAAGATAGAAAAGGTATTGCTTGGATCGATGTTAGTAGTCGAGAGTATTGGGATTACATTATAGATATTGCAAAAGAGTCTCACAGGATCGGTTTTGATGAAATAAACTTTGATTATATTCGTTTTCCATCTGATGGAAATATGCATGATATATCATTTCCAATAAGCTCATCAACACCAAAATCTATAGCTTTAAAGAATTTCTTTGCATATCTCCATGAACAATTAAAAGATACAGGTTTGAAAACATCTGCAGATCTTTTTGGTATGACCACAACAGCAACTGACGACATGGGAATAGGCCAGATATTTGAAAATGCTTTACCTTATTTTGATTATGTTATGCCAATGGTTTATCCATCCCACTATCCTCCATCTTTTATGAACTATAAAAATCCAGCCGACCACCCATATGAAGTAATACAGTACACCATGAAGTCTGCGGTTGATAGAAGAGAAACACTGGCTAGTACAACAGGGGAAACTTTGGCGGAACTACGCCCATGGCTACAGGATTTTGACCTCGGTGCTGACTACGGTCCAGCAGAAGTACGTGCACAAATAAAAGCAACAAATGATATCGGTCTCTCATCGTGGGCTTTGTGGTCTGCCTCAAACAAATATACTAAAGGAGCATTGGAGAATTTATAAAATATCGTCGAGAGTATATTCTTTTTAGAGACTCTACGGAATCCGTGAAGAGATGAGTAGAAAGAAAAATTTGAGCACAAATTTATTCTGTGTCTCTAAAAAGGATGTGCTGAGTAAGGGATTTTGTGATTAGGTGCAAAAGTTGTATAATAGTTTTTAAATGGATCCAAATGCAATAACATATTTTGCTGAAACAGACGCTAGAAATAAAAAGATTAAATTTGGTATAAAAGCCAAAGATAGACTTAAGCATGTGTACGTTATCGGAAAGACTGGGATGGGTAAATCAACTCTTCTCGAAAATATGGCTATCCAGGATATTCAAGGAGGTAACGGAATGACTTTTATTGATCCCCATGGCGGTACTGCTGAAAAACTT
Organism: uncultured Candidatus Saccharibacteria bacterium; assembly: GCA_964616425.1. Classification (GTDB taxonomy): domain Bacteria; phylum Patescibacteriota; class Minisyncoccia; order Phycocordibacterales; family DATDWN01; genus C7867-006. The sequence goes on along the minus strand of CAZTQY010000001.1, from coordinate 176,299 downwards.
TTGGACTATGTGCCGGAGCATAGGGTTAAAGATGTTATTTATTTTGCTCCTTTCGATATAAACCATCCTATTGCTTTCAACGTGATGGAAGATATTGGTGAAGAAAAAAGGCATCTTGTGGTTAGTGGCCTTATGAGTGCCTTCAAAAAACTTTTCGGTGAAGAAAGTTTTTCAGATCGTATGCAATATATTTTGCAAAACACTATTTTAGCACTGCTCGAGTATCCAGGTGCAACAATGCTTGGTATAAACAAAATGCTAGCTGATAAAGAGTATAGAAACAAAGTTATAGCAAATATAACAGATCCATCAGTAAAAGCTTATTGGACAAAAGAATATGCTGGGTATACAGAAAGATTTGCCGCAGAAGCTATTCCAGCTATTCAAAACAAGATAGGTCAGTTTACATCTAACCCGCTTGTTAGAAACATAATAGGCCAAGAAAAGTCATCTTTTGATTTCCGAGACATTATGGATAAGGGAAAGATTATGATTATCAACTTATCTAAAGGAAAAGTTGGCGAAGGTAATGCAAACTTGCTTGGTTCAATGCTCATTACAAAGATTTATCTTGCCGCTATGTCCCGTGCCGATAGAGATGAAAAAGAGTTAGCTCGGCTTCCAAACTTTTATTTGTATGTAGACGAGTTTCAATCTTTTGCAAACAAGTCTTTTGCTGATATTTTATCTGAAGCTAGAAAATACAAACTTAACCTTACTATAGCTCATCAGTATATAGAACAGATGGAGGAGGAGGTGCGAGACGCAGTTTTTGGTAACGTAGGTACCATGATATCTTTTCGAGTTGGAGCTTTTGATGCAGAAGTTTTGGAAAAAGAGTTCGCACCAACTTTTGAAGCAGCAGATATGGTAAATCTTGGTTTCGCTCAGATTTATTTAAAACTTATGATAGATGGGGTTTCTAGCCAGCCATTTTCTGCTACCACAATGGGTCCAATTGGTAGACCAGATATTAGTTTTAAAGAGAATGTTATCGAGAGTTCTAGAAAACAATTTGCTCATCCAAAAGCAGAAGTCGAAAAGTCTATAGTCGATTGGCATGATGTCGGAGCTAACAATACAGCAAAAGATACAAAACCGTCTCAGAATCATTCAGCAAATTACTCTGAAAATAAAAATAGCTTTGGACAAGAAGCTAAAAGGCAGGATACTCCTGCGCAACCTCAGCGCCCAGTTCAAAGGGAAGAGCCTAGGGTTGATGAAAATAAAATTGCATTTATGAAGGCTGCAGAAGAATTAAAAATGAGAATGCCTGAAAAAGTAGAGGAAAAGCAACCAGAACGAGTTTCTCTGTCTGCGTTAGTAAAAGACAAGAAGAACCCAAGTAAAGAAAATTTATCCAGTTTAAAGGAAGCCCTTTCTACTGTTATTGGTTCTGCGTCAAATGCTGACTCATCAAAGAAAAGAGAAGCAGAATCAAAGCCAGATAAATCTGCTCCAGTAGAAAACCAAAGCACAAAGCCAGAAAGAATTGAAAACAAAAAAACACCAGAGGTAAAAGCTACGACAGAAGTTCCAGAGGAAGTTCTACGGCAGATACTCAGTATGGAAGAAAAATAAAATGGAAACTAATGATAAGAAACGAGTTTTAGTATTTTCTACCGCTTACTATCCTTTTGTTGGCGGGGCAGAGGTTGCTATAAAAGAAATAACAGATCGACTGTCCAGTGATTACGATTTTGATTTGATCACGGTAAAAATGCGCAAGGATTTGCCTGATTTTGAAAAAATCGGTTCAGTAAATGTTTACAGAATGGGTTTTGGAAATCTAACTTTGGATAAAATTCTGATTCCTTTTAGAGGAGCTTTATTGGCTAGAAGTTTGAATAAAAAAAATAAATATTTCTGCATCTGGGCCATGATGATAACTTTTGCCAGTGGTGCTGGTTATATTTTTAATTTCATAAATTTTTTGACTCGTTCAAGAAAAATTCCTATAGTTCTTTCGCTCCAGGAGGGGGATTCAGATACTCATTTGAAATACGGTTGGGGAGGACTGATAGGTTTGTCTTGGAAAGCAGCTTTATTAAAAGCTGACTACCTTACAGGGCTCAGTAGTTTTCTGCTGGAAAGAGCCCAAAAAACTGGTTACAAAAAAGAATCTTTTTTGGTTCCGAATGGAGTAGATATTTCAATTTTTTCTCGAGAAGTAAGTCTAGATAGAAAAAATAATATTATTAGTCAGTTGGGTAAAAAAGATGGCGATATATTTTTGGTTACATCTAGTCGCCTAACTCATAAAAACGCTGTAGATGATATTATTTCCGCTTTGGCATGCCTCCCACAAAATATAAGTCTGATTGTAATCGGGAAAGGAGAAGAAGGTCAAAAGTTGCAAAAGTTAGTGGATGATCTTAACCTGGAAAACAGGGTAAAGTTTTTGGGATTTATTGCTCATGAACAACTACCTGACTATTTGTCAGTTTGTGATATCTTTATACGACCTTCTAGGTCAGAAGGTTTTGGTAACTCGTTCATTGAAGCTATGGCCGCAGGTTTGCCAGTTATAGCAACTCCTGTTGGTGGAATAGTGGATTTTATAGATGATAATATAACTGGCATTTTCTGTGCTCCAGACAATCCTCAAAGTATTGCAAAATCAGTGAACCTAATTTTGAGTAACCAAGGATTGAGAGTAAAAATCGTTGCCAATGCGTATAATATGGTGGTCGAAAAGTATAGCTGGGAAAGCGTAGCTCAAAAGATGAAAAGAGTTTTTGATAACGTAAATAATTAAGCATACTGAAATTTATGAAAATATTGATTTCAACTGGCATATATCCTCCACATACTTCTGGTCCAGCTCAATATGCTGAAAATATGTACAGAATCTGGTCAGAAATGGGTCATTCTGTATCTGTTAAAACATATGGTCTAGAAAACAGTTTACCTATTGGTTTTAGACATTTGTATTATTTTATAAAAATTTTACCTAAAGTTATTTCATCAGATGTTATTTTTATACTAGACACTTTTAGTGTTGGGTTTCCAACTGTATTAGCAAGTAAAATTTTGGGTAAGAAATCAATAATCCGAACAGGTGGAGATTTTTTGTGGGAGGGCTATGTTGAAAGAACAGGAGAAATGGTTCTCATGAAAGACTTTTATGAGACTAGTATTAATAATTTTTCAACTAAAGAGAAGATAATATTTTCGCTTATTAAATGGACATTAAATAATGTTGGTTTATTGGTTTTTAGTACAGAATGGCAAAGAGACATTTTTCTGAAACCATATAATCTAGATATTAAAAAAACTTTGGTGATAGAAAATCATTATGAGAAAGTTGATTTACTGAAACAAGCAGATAGTGAGGTTCCAAAGATAAAAAGTTTTGTTGCCACTACTAGGCCTTTAAAGTGGAAAAACATAAATCTTTTAAAGAAAATATTTTCAGATAACGAACTTGTATCAAATGGAGCAGTTCTAGATTTAGAACCCGCTACGCATAAAAAATTTCTAGAGAAAATTAATGAAGCTTATGCTGTAATACTCGTATCTCTAGGGGATATTAGTCCTCATATGATAATCGATGCCTTGAGTTTGAATAAGCCATTTATCGTGACTATGGAAAATGGAATCATGAACCGTATTGGGGAGTATGCTTTGGTTGCTGACCCTAAAGATGAGAATGATATAAAGCAAAAAATATTATGGCTTCTAGATGAGAATAATTATAAAAGTCAGGTAGAAAAAATAAAAAGTTTTTCATTTGTTCGTACATGGGATGATGTAGCAAGAGATTATATGCCTTTATTTAAAAAATAAAATGAAAGTATTATCTATAGGTATGGATAGAAAATTATTTGAAGACGGGAGTCCGGTACTCACTCGTTCTTTGCGATATGCATCAATGATGGAGGAGCTCCATGTGATTGTCTTTTCGCTAAAAAAACATAATTTATCTTTTAAAAAAATAGATAATCTCTATCTGTATCCAACAAATTCATTTACGAGGATAAGTTTTTTATTGGGCGCGTATATTATAGGTAAAAGAATAATAAATGAAAATAATTTTGTTAAAGATAAAAGTGTAATATCGGCCCAGGATCCAATGAGTATTGTGGGGTACTTTTTGTCCAAAAAATTTAGATTTCCTTTTCAGTTGCAAATTCATACAGATATCTTTAGTCCGTATTTTAAAAAGTCTCTGGTTACATGGTCAAATTTTTGGTATTCAGGTTTAGTTCAGGTGCCCATTACCCGCTTTTTAATCCCAAGGTCATCATCAATAAGAGTTGTGAGTGAACCAATAAAAGATTCTATTCAAAAAGAATTTCCAAAATTAAAAGTTGTTCCAGACGTTTTGCCTGTTTATGTTGATGTTAAAAAAATAATAGACGAAGTTCCTGTCTCCAACGTGGAAGAACAATTTCCACAGTTTAAATTTACAATATTTATGGCTTCTAGGTTAACGAAAGAAAAAAGAATTGATCTCGCTATCGAATCTTTAAAACATGTTCTCGGGGAATTTCCTCATACTGGTTTGGTCATAGCTGGTTCTGGGCCAGAAAAAAGTAGTCTAGTTAGAAAAGCAAAGAAGCTCGGTATAGAGAAAAGTATCGTTTTTATAGGTTGGAAAAATGATCTGATTTCATATTTTAAAACTGCTGATTTGTTTTTATTAACATCAGAGTACGAGGGGTATGGAATGACTTTGGTAGAAGCGGGCGCATCTGGTTGTCCTATAGTTACAACTCAAGTTGGGCTTGCTAAAACTGACTTATTTAAAAATGGTGAAAATAGTCTAGTTTGCCCAGTTGGAGATGAGAGTTGTATTTCTAATGCGATTTTATCTATGATACATGACAATACTAAAAGAGAAGTTTTTAAAAGAAAGATGTTGGATGAGATCAAGATGAAAAATTTGAATATGGATGAATATTCGGCTCTTTACGTAAAGCTGTTAGAGGATCTCATATCTACATATTAGACAATACGGTAAAATATAGTATAAATTTTTAATTCTAAACTTTGAGTTTCTGATAATGATATAATTAAAAAATGATAATTGAGCTAATCGACAGATTTACCAGGCACGTCGCTATTCGGTTCATAATATCTGGAGGCACATCAGCGTTTGTTGATCTAGTTGTTTTATATGTTTTAAACTCTGTATTAGGATTTCATTATCTTATTTCAGCCGTCCTAGCTTTCATTGTTGCATTTGGTGTCAGTTTTACCCTGCATAAGTTTTGGACATTCAAGAGTCACGGAGAGAGTGCAAGAAAACAAGCGATCATGTACCTTGGCACTTCTTTGTTTGGCTTGTTTCTAAACACTTTATTGATGTATATTTTTGTGGATTATATTCTGTCAGGTTTCTTGGTGAACCAGATGGAGATAAAAGTTATATTAGCTCAAATAGCTGTAGGGATTATTGTGGCTTTTGTTAGTTTCTTTCTTTCTCATCATTTTGTTTTTAAATACAAAAAAGATAACAGTCTTGAAATAGATATAACATGAGACTTTTAATATTTACACAAAAAGTAGATAAAAATGATTCTGTCCTCGGTTTTTTCCATGGTTGGATTACAGAAATTTCTAATAATTTTGAATCTGTGGAAGTTATTTGTCTAGAAAAAGGGGAGTACAATTTACCAAAAAATGTAACAGTATATTCTCTTGGTAAAGAGCGAGGAATTTCAAAAATTAGTTATATTGTAAATTTGTACAAATATTTATTTTTGATTAAAGGTTCTTACGATAGGGTTTTTGTTCATATGAATCAGGAGTACATATTATTGGCAGGCTTATATTGGAAAATTCTAAATATTCCAGTTTATTTATGGAGAAACCACAAAGATGGAAGTATCCTGACACGTATTGCAGTTATTTTATCCACAAAGCTATTTTGCACATCAACTGACTCATTTACGGCTAGGTTTAATAACGCTGTCATAATGCCGGCAGGTATAGATACGGGCGTATTTAGGCCAATATCAGGTGTTGTTAGAAAGAAGTACTCTGTATGCATGGTGGGCCGTATAGCCCCGATAAAACACATAGAAATGGCTCTTTCAGCGATAAACACCATGATTCTATCTGGTGAGCAAGTTTCTCTGACAATAGTGGGTTCATATTTAGAAAGAGATAGACATTACTATGAATCAGTAAAAAAACTTGCTTCTGAAAGTACTATTGCTTCATATGTTCAGTTTGTTGAGGGGGTTTCATTTGATAAGTTACCAGAGATATATAGTAGCCATGAGGTTTGTTTAAATTTTACTGATTCAGGTTCATTTGATAAAACTATAGTTGAGTCTGCTAGTTGCGGTGCCATACCTTTGGTTTCAAATAAGTCACTGCAGAAATTGATCCCTGAAAAATGTTTTACAGAGGCAGAGCCAGAAATAATTGCAACCAAGATAAAGATACTTTTGGAGCCTCATGAGCAGATAGAAATACAAGATGAATTGAGTGAATTCGTTAAATCACAAAGCCTCAGTACTTTGGTGAAAAAGCTTTTAATCGAAATGAAATAGCATGTATAAAAATAAAAAAGTCAGTGTAGTTTTTGGTACATATAACGAAGCGGGTTCTATAAAAAATGTTATAGAAGGTTTTTTTGCTACAGGTTTTGTAGATGAAATTATTGCGGTTGATAACAATGCGTTAGGAAATACAAAAGAAGAGATTGCAAAAACTATGGCTGTAAGAGTTTTGGAAACAAAACAAGGTTACGGTCATGCCTATATGCGAGCACTTAGCGAAGCAACAGGGGATTTGATTGTGATGACTGAGGTTGATGGAACTTTTGAGCCAAATGATTTACACAAGTTTTTACTTTATAGTGACGACTATCCAGTCGTATTTGGTACACGCACTTCTCGTGCTTCTATTTGGTCTGGAGCTTTTATGCCATGGTCTGTTAGGTTTGGAAACTGGGCTGTTGCAAAAGTCCTAGAAGTTTTACACAACGGTCCGACTTTGACTGACGTTGGGTGTACATATAGATTATTGGATAGAAAATCTTTAGAAGATATAAAAAAATATTTTCATATGTCACGAGGTGATGGAAAGTTTTCTCCAGAAATGATGATTTGGCTAATTCGTAAAGAAAAAAGAGTAATTGAAATTCCAGTAATGTATAAACCAAGAATTGGTGTTTCAGGCTATACTGGTAGTGTATGGAAGGCAGCAAAACTAGGTTTCAAGATGTTGCCAATGATTATAAAGTACAGGTTTATTAAAATATAAAATGAAATGACTGATCCATACTATAAATCTAGATATGTTTGGAATAATGATCGTGCTGTTGTGTGGAAAGAAATAGTTTCTTATCTTTCAAGATTTATTTCAAAAGATGCAACAGTATTGGATATAGGCGCTGGATATTGTGATTTTATAAATAATGTTGATTCAAAAAAAAGGATAGCTCTGGATTACTCTCCAGATTTTAAACAATATGCGAAAGATGGGATTATAACTATACAATCATCTGTGACTGATATGAAAGGAGTGACTGCAGACACTGTTGATATTGTTTTTGCGAGTAACCTGTTTGAACATCTTTCTGATGATGAGCTGTCAAAAACAGTTGGAGAAGTAAAAAGAGTTTTAAAAACTGGTGGGAGGCTTATACTAATGCAACCGAATTACAGACTTTCTTATAAAACATACTTTGATGATCCCACTCACAAAAAAGTTTTTTCAGACACCGCTCTAAGAGCATTTCTAGTAAGTTTTGGTTTTGAAATTGAACTATCCAAACCTAGATTTTTGCCTTTTTCATTGAAATCTAGACCATCTATTATTCCAATTTTACCTATTGTTATTCGAGCATATTTATATTCACCAATAAAACCTTTTGCTGGGCAGATGCTTTTTGTAGCTAAGAAAATTTAAAACCGCGCATACATCTCTGCATGCGCGGAATTCAGAAACCCGCCAATGGTACTATTTTGTGGCGGTGGGTTGGTGGAAGCCAGACCCAGCTTTGAGGGCACTCGGGCCCAAGATGCTGAGCATCTTGTAAAACGGTGTCGGCAGAGCTTGGAACAAGAGGGCTGTCCAGGCGTTTCTGTATGGCCACATTAGGCTTTCGCCATCTACGGTCTCCGAGAGCTTCACGGAAACGATGTAGACTTCTGCCTCTGGCCAAAGACACTTCCAGATCATTCTTGCTCTTCTGGAGTGAGCCTCTTCCGTTACAAATACCACCTTCTGTGCATGGGGGAATTTGGCTTTGAAGGCGATGCACTCTTCGATGGTGCTCATTACCTTCCCAGCATAGACTCCCTGCCATCCAAAGATCCTGAGTTTGGTTTCCTCCTCGATTGTGTTGTTGTTCCCTTTGAATGCCCCATAAACTACTGGGGCGAGGTATCTTTTTCGGAGCTTGAGAGCCTTGTTTACGGTCGCCACAGCTCCGTTAGTGAGTCGATGCCTTGTAGCACCGATTGAGACTAGTGCGATGAGCTCGATATCGTCTGGTAGACGATCAGAGTCATCCACTGCCCACAAGTGAGAAAGCCTGTCTATCAAAGCCACGTTGGGCTCCTTTCTTTTGAAATAATAACATTTTAATGAACAAAGTCAAGTATATAAAATCTCTTTTATTTTGTTAGTATTTATTAAATATGTTTAAAAATTATATTGATTGGTTAAGAGAAAACCAAGTAATTATTTTATTTCTGTTAGTTATTGTTTTTGTATTAATAAGACTACCTGGAATTCATTTACCGCTCCATCAAGATGAGTATAAGTGGCCTCTTATTGTAAATCCTGATCATATAAGTGAAACATCCATACCACATCCTCCACTTTCGCAGTTCATATATCGTACAGGGGGAATGATTGTTGGCTTCAATACTAACTTTCGTTACATACCGTTATTTTTTGGTGTATTAAACCTTTTGCTATTATATTATTTGGTTAGATTTTTGTTTGGGAAAAAGGAGGCATTGGTAGCATGTGTCCTTTGGAGCGTATCTTATTTTTCGGTTCTATCCTCGCTTATGGTGGACACAGATGGAGAAGTTATGCCATTCTTTTTCCTACTGTCTCTTGTTGGATATTTTAAGTTTATTAACGTAAATGGTAGAGAAAAATATAAGTGGTTGAGTCTTCTGTTAACAGCTTGTATTCTGGGTTTTCTTGTAAAGGTTAGTTTTTTGATCGCGATAGGCGCAATACTCGCAGACTATATATGGTCAAAGAAAGGTTCGTTATCAAGGAAGGATTATGTTATGTACTCTGTTTATGGAATGTTAGGTATAATTTGTTTAGCCATTTTGTTGGTGTTAGTTAAGTTCATATTTCCCTTTTTTGATTTATCTGGATCGATAAAATACTGGGAACATTTTGCTGTAGGAAATAGGAATTGGTTTCAAACTGCAATTCAATGTATTAAAGCTGTCTTGTACTCTTCGCCACTACTTATAATTATTCCATTTTGGGGAGATAGGGAAATATTTAAAAAAACAAAAGTATTTATTTTTTTTCTAATATTTTCCTTTATATTTTATGTGGTTTTGTTTGATTTTTCTCTCGGGGCTCTTGATAGGTATCTTCAACTACTAGTATTACCACTAGTTGTTATTTCAGCTTTAGTTATTTCGAAAAATCTTAGTTTAGAAAATCGAAGAATGAAAGAATTTGTTTTGCTGGGAGTTACGACTTCAATTGTATTGATTGTTTTGCAATCAGTTCCACATTTTGTTCCACCTCTCCACCCTAAGTCATTATGGATTGATAGAGTAATTCATCTAAAATGGAATTTTCTTTATCCATTTTCTGGTGGATCAGGACCATTAGGTTTTTATGTTTCATTTTTGTTCATTGTTTTAAGTTGGATAATATCTTTTTTTGCAATTATAGTTTCAAAGTTAAAGGCAAATTTAAGAACCTTAGTTTTAATATTTATACTGCCAATATGTTTTACATATAATTTTATTTTTATTGAAGAGTATTTATTTGGTTTTTGGAATGGTTACGCCCCAGGGCTTTTGAGTGGTGCTGTAGATTTTATAAAAAGTGACCCAGATATAAAGTTTGTAACAACTTACAATGATAATGGAGGAAACGAACTTCAAGAAATTGGAAAATATAGAAAGAGACTCTATATTGATCCAAAGTTTGATATAAATGAAAAGGTATTGAGTCTAAACAAATATAAGGAACATTATTTTGTTTTAAATGTTCCTCGTATTGACCCAAATACTATTTATCAAAAATATTTTGATTCTTGTGTGGTTGTGTACAATAAAATAGATAGAAACATGTCAGCTATACTGTATGATTGTAGAGGTGCGCCTGATATTAAAATATAATGGAAATAATAAAGACTGAAACACTTATAATTGGTGCTGGTCCAGCCGGGCTATCATGTGCAATAGAGCTTTCAAAAAAAGGAAAGGATTTTATTGTTGTTGAAAAAACCTCTCAAGTTGGTGGATTAGCAAAAACTTATACGTTTAAAGAAGAAGATGGATCAGTCTTTTATACAGACAACGGTCCTCATAGATTTTTTTCAAAGAATCAGGAGCTTTATTCTTTTATTGAAGGGCTAATAGGAGAGGACTGGATAAAAGTAAGGCGCCAGACTAGGCAGTATATAGACGGCAAGTTCTTCGACTATCCTGTTAATCCAGTCCAAGCATTGGTCAATATAGGTCTCATAAAGGCTTTCAGGATGCTTTTTGATTATCTGTGGGCAAAGATGGTATATGGGTTATTTGGCAAGAAAATCATGACTTTTGAGGACTATGCAGTAGCTAACTTCGGGAGATCTTTGGCAGAGTTTAATATTATTAACTACACCGAAAAAATCTGGGGGATACCAGCAAATGAGATACATGCAGAATGGGCACTGCAAAGAATAAAAGGTTTAAATGTTACAAGTGTGTTAAAAAATTTTATTTCTAAAATATTTTCTAGTAATAAAACTGGCACACCAAAAAGTTTAGTCGATGAATTTTTTTATCCATCAAAAGGGACTGGTCTAATATACGAAACTATAAAAAATAAATTAGAAAGACAAAATTATAAATTTTTATTAGAAACTTATCCTATTTCTGTAAAACATAATGATAATCTAATTTACGAAGTTGTTTTGAGAGGTAAAGAAGGTGAGTTTGTCATTGAATGTAAAAATCTCGTTGAGTCAGTTCCTATAACAGAGTTTGTATCATTACTTGAGCCGAAAATTCCTTCAAATATTAAAGAATCAATTTCAAAGCTTAGGCATAGGAGTCAGGTTTATTTGTTTATTACTTTAGACAAGGATTCTTTAACGAAGGATCAGTGGGTATATTTCCCAAGACAGGAAAACAAAGTAGCAAGGGTTAGTGAAATGAAAAATTTTTCAAAAGAAATGAGTCCAAATGGCAAAACATCTATTTTTGTGGAGTTTTTCTGCTTCGAAAATGATGAGATGTGGAACATGTCAAAAGATGAGTTATTTGGTGTTACGTTGAGAGAATTGTCAGAGGCAAAATTTTTCGAAAAAAAGGACGTTAGAAATTACTATTTGATAAAACAAAAAAATGTTTACCCTGTTTATGATTTAAATTATCAAAAATATTTAGGTGTTGTTAAAGATTATTTGGATGGGTTTGAAAATCTATACTATATAGGTCGTCCAGGTAGATTTAGGTATAATAATCAAGATCACTCGTTGGAAATGGGGATGCTTGCAGCTAAGAGCATTATAGATAATGTTATGTATGATATTGATTCTGTAGGTGAAGAAAAGGAATATTATGAAAAAGGTTCTGTCCCAAATAAAGAGTCTACCTCAAATTATTAAAGTTATATTATTAATAGGCATTTTTGTTTACTTGCCATTATGGTTTTTTACTATCAGTTTAAATAGCAATCAAAGTGTTGTTTTGCATGAAGCTTCAATGCCAGTTCTTGGTTCTGATTCTCTCGAATATAAAGTTTTATCTCAAAATATTTCAAACTACCACTTCTTTTCAATGGATTTAAAAATTCCTGAATATTTTAGAGTCCCTGGTTATCCATTATTTATTTCAGCTAGTAAAAGTATATTCGACTCATATTTTTTTGTAACACTATTACAAGTAATACTGACACTGATTACTGGATTACTAATTTATAAAATATCTATTTCATTTGTATCAAACAAACTTGCAATAATAAGTTCAGTTTTATTTTTACTAGAGCCTGCAGTTGTCATTCATTCTTTGATTTTGTTATCAGACATACCATTTGTATTTCTATTAGTTCTTTTCACTTATTTAGTTTTTAAGACTGAAAGTAGCTTACAAAAATATGTATTACTCGGTTTAATTCTTGGTATTTCCGTATTGTTTAGGCCGATCTCTATGTTTTTGGTTTTAGCATTTCCTTTATATATAATTGCAAGTGAAAATATAGATGCTAAGAAAAAAATTAAATTCATGATTGTATTTGTTTTGGCATTTTTCATAGCAGTCTTTCCGTGGATGTATAGAAATAGAATTCATACTGGTCAATATTTTATTTCAACTATTTCATCATATAATATTTTTTACTACAATATTCCAATGTTTCTATCTTGGGATAAGGGTGTAATAGAGGAATTCGCTAGAGAGAATTTATATAAAGAAAATGGCCTGAATAAAGAAGCTATTTTATTGCCAATAAATACTAAAGTACTTAATAAAATAAATATTGAATTTATAAAAAATAACTTTATAAAATACACCTATTTTCACATTTATAAAACAACATCTTTTTTCTTTGGCTCAAGTCTAAAGATGTCTACAACAATATATAAATCTATATTTGATAAACCTAAATCATTCAACTTATTTGAAAAACTTGTTTTCTTGTCTGAGAGAGTTTTGTGGTTATTAATGTTCTTACTCTCAACACTATCCATTTTAAATAAAAAAACTCGTACTTTTTCTATTTTTTGTTTGTTTATGATATTGTATTTTGCGATATTAACTGGACCAGTTTCCTACGCCAGGTACCGTTTACCAGCAGAACCTTACTTGTTTATGGTTTTGTCTATATCTATTGCAACAATATTTGATTTTATTAAAAAACATATATACTATAAAAAATTATATGAATAAGCTAAAGATACTCGTTTATTTTTCAGGAGACATTGATGAACCAAAAGGTACTCCGATTAGAGTTAAAAATGTTCTTTATCAATTAATAAAAAACGGATCAGATGTGTTTTATTGTGGACCCAAATTACCAAAAAATTTTCCAAATGAAAGATTTTTACTTATGGGTAATAGATATAGTCGACCTTTCAATATTTCAAATTTTGCAAATAAAAATAAAATAGATGTTATTTATATACAAACTAGTGCTGGGTTGTGGTTAGTTCCTGTTCTACAGGTATTATCAAAATCAAAAATTAGTTTAGATTACCATAGTCTTTTGGTTGAGGAGGAAAAAATATATAAAAATTTAAATTTCTTTTCTTATAATATCAGAAAATATACTGATTATTTCTTATCTTATTTTTTGGATTTTGCTACAGGTGTTTCTTATAAACTTGGAGATTATTACAAAAATGTAATTAAAAACTATCACGTACTACCGGGCGGAGTAGATATATCTATTTTTAACGAAAATGTTCATCCAAATAAGGAACTTTTAGATTGGAAAGGAAAATCAGTCCTAATAGGATATGCAGGAAATACAAAATGGTACCAAGGTTTGGATGCAGTATTATCTACTTTAGTAAAACTTCAAAATAACAAACCTGGAGAATTTAAGTTGTTTATAGTTGCATCATCACTTGAAGAATCAATATCAAATTTTATAAAGGATAATAATTTAGAGTCAGTTCTTAAATTACTTGGTAAACAAAATCATGATGATATGCCCTCTCTTTTAATGTCGGCTGATATCCTTACTGTTGTTAGGCCTAGTGATATGGTAACCGAATACGCGTTTCCTTCTAAGTTTCCTGAATACTTGGCCTTAGGTAAAACAGTAGTATTTAGCAGAGTTGGTGATATTGAAAAATATATAATTGACGGTATATCTGGCGCATTAGTCAACCCTGGAAGTGTTGATGGCCTTTATGATAGACTGTTAGAATTGTGTGATTTAGAAAAAAGAAATATTATAAGAGTTGGGGCACTTAGACTTGTTGATGAGGTTTTGGACATAGATAAAATTGGTAGAAATCTTTATAATTTCATAAATAAAAATGCAAGATAAAAATAGTATTAAATATATAGAAATGTGGAATTCTTTTGCACAAAATAAATCCATTTCTTATCTAACAGATAAATATAGCGCCTCAAATATTGTAGGTCTAACTGGTCTTGCTAGAGAAAATGAAATATTTCGTTATTTAGATTTAAAATCTGAGCATGAAATGATTGATGTGGGATGTGCATCAGGACATCAGGTATTTAAGGCTGCAGAAATATGTAAGCGAGTTGTTGGGGTTGATGTTGGAGTAGAGTTTATTGATACAGCAAAAAGAATAGCGTCTGAAAATAATGTAAATAATGTTGAATTTCTTTTAACTGAGGGTGATACACTACCTTTTCCTGATAAATCTTTTGATCGTTTGATTTGTTCAGAAGTGCTAGAGCACGTAATAAACGTAGATCCTTTCCTTGATGAGCTAATACGTGTAGTAAAAGTTGGTGGTGGTGTTGTTTTTACTGTGCCAAATTTAAACAATAGAGGTACATTATATAAAAGAATAAAAGATTTCTTTAAACCTGTTCCGTTTATCCCAATTACAGATTTTTCAATGGAAGGAATAAAGAAACATGGAGATGCTCACGTTCGTCAGTTCACTCTTAAAACATTTTCTGAATTTGCTGAAAAGCATGGTCTTAAAGTTGAAAGATTGGGTGGCGCAGCTTTTGTTGATGGTCCAAAAATTGGTCCAATAATTAGAATAATAAATAAGCCAAAGTTTATGCAGGATATGTTTTTTGCTATTGAAAGAATTATCGCTAAAATTCCGCTATTTAAGTATTGTGGTAGGCATATTGTATTAAAAGCTAGAAGAGTAATATAAATATATGAAAAGAATACTTGTAACTGGTAGTCGTGGAGTTGTTGGGTCATATCTCGTGAAAATGTTGCGAGATAGGGGAGACTATGTTTTTGGTATAGATCTGAGTCATCAATTTGGTGAAATAGGTTTTGAACATGAAATGTCAAAATCAGATTTTACTTATGCAAGGTGTGATGTTGCAGACTTCAGACAGTTAGAAAGAGTATTTGAAAAGGCTGGGCCTTTTGATTATGTTTACCATACTGCTGCGGAGTTTGGACGTTGGAATGGAGAAGATTTTTATGAACAAGTATGGAGATCAAATGCTATAGGTACAAAAAATATCATCAGACTGCAAGAGAAGTTAAAATTTAAACTAATTCATTTCTCAACATCTGAAGTATATGGTGATTTTGAGGACGTTATGTTTGAGGATGTTATGGATAACTATGAGATAAAGCAGATGAATGATTATGCAATGTCAAAATGGGTTAATGAAATGCAAATAAGGAATTCTGCAATTCAACATGGTACAGAAACTGTGAGAGTTAGACTTTTCAATACGTATGGCCCTGGAGAGTGGTATCATCCATACCGAAGTGTAAACTCAAAGTTCTGTTACCATGCATTACATGGTTTACCCATAACTGTTTATAAGGGTCATCATAGAACTTCTACATACTTAGAAGATACGTGTCGAACACTTTGTAATATAAGTAATAATTTTATACCTGGTGAAGTTTATAACATTGGAGGCTCTGAATACCATGATATAGAGACATTAGCTAAAATTATTTGGGATTATACTGGAGCAGATCCAAAATTAATAAATTATGCAGAATCTGAAGTTTTGACTACAAAATCAAAAAAAGTAGACACATCAAAGGCTGTAAAAGATCTGGACCACAAGATCACAATTACATTAGAGGATGGTGTAAAGAAAACCATTGATTGGATGAAAGAATACTACCATATCTAGGATTGACTTTTTTTACTGATATTTTGTAATAAAACATTCTTGATTAGGGTTTGTATTTGTGCGAGTATATATAAAATATGAAACCAAAAAAGAAGCACTATGCCGTAATAGTTGGTGCTCGACCTAACTTTGTCAAAGCTGCTGCATTCTTTAGAGGAGCTCGAAAGAACCCCCATATAAAATTTACTCTTATCCACACCGGTCAGCACTTTGATGACAACATGTCAAAAGTTTTTTTTGAGGACATGCAGATTCCAAAGCCAGATGTTAATTTAGATATAAAGGGGGAAAATCATACTGAAAAGATTGGAAAAATGTTCGATACTCTTAAGCAATATCTTGGGAATAATAAATTTACTGGAGTTATAGTCTTTGGCGATATAAATTCTACACTTGCAGGTGCTGTGGCAGCAGCAAAGAATAATCATCATTTATTTCATATTGAATCTGGTTTAAGAAGTCATGATAGAAGAATGCCTGAAGAGATTAATAGGGTAATTGTTGATCATTTGTCTGATCTTCTCTTTATTTCCGAAGAATCGGCAAAAGAAAATCTACTGAAAGAAGGTATACAGCAAAAACGTATAATTCATGTTGGTAATATTATGATAGAGAGTCTAGAAGCTTTTTCAGAGCATATTGATAAATCTGATATCCATAGCTTACTTAAGTTAAAATCAAAAAAGTATATTGTCTCAACGATTCATAGACAAGAGAATACTGATGATAAGAAAATTCTTAAAAAACTTCTCGTACTTTTGAATAAAATAAATGAAAAAGTTCCTGTGGTTCTACCTCTTCATCCAGGCACAAGAAACAAAATTAAAACCTATAAACTTAATAGCTTACTTAATAATCTTAAAGTAATTGAACCTCTAGGATATTTTGAATTTTTGAAATTGGTAAAGGAAAGTTTCGGAGTAGTTACCGATTCTGGCGGTATTCAAGAGGAAACTACACATCTTGAGATTCCATGTGCTACATTGCGTGATAATACTGAAAGGCCGGTTACCATCACCCATGGCACAAACATGTTATTTCCTATAAATGAAATTGATGAAAATACGAATAAGGAAATTCTCAGCCATTTCAAGAGTCATAAGAAGAAATCTAAAATTCCTTTCTGGGATGATAAAGTAAGTGATAGAATATTTAAACATCTTTAAATGAATTATAAACTTTATTACGCTGGATTTAATAATAAAACTAATGAAGAGCAAATTGGTTTGGTTAGTTCTTCAGATTTTTTAAATTGGGATTATTTTGGTAGTAAACCTATTATTCCAATTGGAAAAGAGGGGGGAAGTGATTCGTCTCAAACAAGTAATCCGTGTGTTGTTAAGCATAATGGTGTTTATAAAATGTGGTATCAAGGAAGATCAATAGATGGGTCAATTAGTATTTGTTATACAGAGTCCAAAGACGGATTAATTTGGGGTGATTCGAATTCCGTTTTTGTCCTTGATGAAAATGAAGGCATAGAATATAGAGGAGGATTTCATCACCCACATGTAATTTTTGATAGTGAAAATCAAATGTATAAAATGTGGCTTATTTATTATAAAAATAATCGTACTAATTTAGGTTATACAGAGTCCGAAAATGGTATAAAATGGAAAGAAATAAAAATTACGAATTTATGTAGCGATTCAGATAATCTAAAGTACTGGTATCCATTTGTTTTGAAGGAGAATAATAAATATAGAATGTGGTTTACAAAAAAAATTAATAGAAACTGGTCTATAGAATACGCTGAATCTGTTGACGGTTTAAATTGGAGGTTCGATTCTAATAAATCTGTTATTATTTCAAAATTAAGTTGGTCATATATCATATTTGAATCTTTAGCAAAGATTGGGCTGGTTATTGATGTTTCAATATACGGTATTGGAAGTCCTTATGTTTGGAAAGAAGACGGGATTTATTATCTGATAGGTCACTCTGTTGGACCAAGGGGTAAACTATTTATTTCAAAGTATGTATCAGATGATGGTTTTTCTTGGACTAAATTAAATAACAATATTTTACCTAAACCTAGATCTACTTGGAACAATTTTTTTCAGGCTGATCCATATTTATATGTTGAATAGTGAGTCAAAACTATGGGATTTAAAATATAGTAAGTCTATGGATCATATGAGCGTAGATGATTATCTGTTTTTTTCAAAGGAAAAT
This sequence comes from uncultured Candidatus Saccharibacteria bacterium, assembly GCA_964616425.1. Classification (GTDB taxonomy): domain Bacteria; phylum Patescibacteriota; class Minisyncoccia; order Phycocordibacterales; family DATDWN01; genus C7867-006. The sequence goes on along the minus strand of CAZTQY010000001.1, from coordinate 158,186 downwards.
CCAACTATTTCTGCATTAATTCCTTATATAAAGGAAGGAATGTCTATTTTTGAGATCGGTAGTGGTACGGGTGAACTAATTTCTTATATTCAGTATAAATATCCTAAAGTAAAAACTTATGGCTATGATTATTCTAGAGTATCGATTGAAAGATCACAAAAAATGGCTTCCAGATTTAATTTACCAGTAAACTTTATAGAGGGAGATATTTGTGATATGAAATTTGATAATGACAGATTTGATATTATTTTTGGTGATCAGGTTATTGGCCATGTTGATGACATGAATAAGGCTTTAAATGAAATAAAAAGAGTTCTTAAGCCAGGAGGTCTTTGTTTTTTAAGCACTGTAAATCGCTTGAGGTTTGATGGGTGGGATTTGTATAAAAAAATATCTAGTTCACATGAGGGTTATACACAAAGATCATTCTATCCTAGGCAGTTCAAATCTATGTTAAATAAATCAGGTATGTTATTCCAATTCGGTTATGGGGACATGCTGATTCTATTTAGAAATTTTAAGATTTTAAAAAACACTATATTTGGTCAGAAAAAGATAGTTACATCTGAAAATAATAAAAATATAAGTAATAGTAAAAAAATTAATACTTCTTTTATAAAAAAAGTTTATAATTATTTAGATTACATTTTTCCGTGGTTTTTGAAGATATCTATTGGTGTTGTAGTAAAAAAGCATGAAAATTAAATATATTACAAATGTTAGGATTCCAACTCCAAGAGCTCAAGGCTATGCAGTAATGAAGGTGTGTGAGGAGTTTGCAAAGCAAGGAGTTGAACTTCAGTTAGTAGTACCAAATAAAAGAAATAACGAATCTGAAAAGAATCCATTTAAGTATTATGGAGTATCTGAGATATTTTTGATAAAGAAGGTGAATAGTATTGATTTACTGGGTCCTTATGAAGCTTTTGGTAAATTATTTTATTGGATAGATGCATTGTCATTTCTATTGTTTCTGAGATTTAGCAAAGAATTAAATACAAATGATATCATATATACGAGAGACTATATTATTCTTTCGGTTATTCCAAAAAGTAAAAATATTTGTTTGGAGTTGCACAGCATTTCAAGTTCAAAGTTTCTTTTTAAATTATTAATTAAAAAAGTTAAAACTTTTTTTGTCCTAAATAAATATATAAAAGATGAACTTGTTAATATGGGTGTACCAGAGTCAAAGATTCACATCTCTCCAAGCGGGGTAGATACTAACGAGTTCAGTATAAATGAGACAAAGGAGGAGTCTCGGGCTAAGTTAAGTCTACCAAATGAAAAAAAAATAGTTCTGTATACCGGTCATTTATACAAATGGAAAGGAGTTTATACTTTGGCTGAGACGGCAAAAAAATTACCTGAATATCTGTTCTTGTTCATTGGAGGAGTGGATCCTGAGCTAAGTGAGTTTAAGGATAAATTTTCAAAAACTACAAATATAATCTGTCTGCCTTTTGTTGAAAGAAAAATTATACCTACTTATCTTAATTCAGCTGATGTGCTGGTTATTCCAAATTCTTCTGATACTGCCATATCATCTAGATATACGTCACCTTTAAAGCTATTTGAGTACATGACTAGCGGTGTACCTATTGTGGCATCAGATTTGTTTTCAATTAGAGAAGTATTAAATGATAAAAATTGTTTTTTTGCTGAACCGGATAATCCAGAATCTTTTCAACAACAGATAGAAAAAGTCTTATCAGATTATGATTTTTCACTGAAATTAGCCAATCAAGCCAGATCTGATGTTGAGAAATACACGTGGAGTAATAGAGCAAAAGATATATTAAGTATTATAAAAATTAATGAATAGTAAGTATCTTCACTTAACATTATTTTTTTCAATTCTAGTGGCCATAATGCCATTTTTGTTAATATTAAAAATATCTAATTGGTCATATCCTCAAATCCCAGTACAAATAACCGATGATTCTATATTTTATTACACTAGAGCAGTAGATGTTTACAAGGGTCATCCATTTATTGGTAATCCTTATGTGTTGGAACATCAGGATTCTGTTTCAGCCAATTTTTTTGTTGCTGATTGGTTGTGGTCTGCACCATTATTTTTAAGATTTACAATAAATCAAGCTATATTTATAAATCAGATATTATGGTTTATTGTTTTTTCTTTATTATTATGGAGGATTTTTATTGAATTTGACTTAGGTGAGAAGGCGTCCTTCTGGGGAGTATTGTCGACTATCTTTGCTGTGTACTGGTATTTGTCTAGACCAATTGCTATGCAAGTAGTCTACCCTTTCTTTCTGGGTTTTGTTTTATTATTATTTTTATTTATTAAAAATCCAGATTCGAGGAAGAGAAGGGTTTCTCTCGGATTATATTCTGGTTTAGCTTTATATATGTATACGTATTTAGCTTATATAATGGCTATAGCTTACGTATTAATTTTTTTAAACTATCTATTTAAGTTTGATAAGAAAAATATCATATCTGTATTTATTTCAGGTTTTATGTCTTTAATTTTAGCTTTACCATTTATCTATTATACTTTACTGCAAACTACTCAACTATATTATTCGGAAACACTAGAAAGACTTGGTTTGCTATATACTCATTCTTTATCAAGTGCTGGACTGATTTATTCTTTGGTATTATTTTTTATAATTATTATTACTTATTTAAATAGAAAATATTTTTCAAAAGAACAATTTTTTCTATTTCAAATAATGAGCATTGGACTAATTATATCGTTACTTAGTGGTATTATCACTGGTATAGATTTTGAACTAGCACAACATATTGGTAGATTTGTTGATTTATATATATGTATATTTTTATTTGTTATTTTAATGAAAGTATACTGGAATGGAGGCGGGTATGATTGGAGGCCACTTCTGCCTTTGATGGTCATTTTATTTTTTTTAATTAATGTTAAAAGTGGTCAGTTTGGAGTATGGAAAAGAATAAATAATAAATTACTGGTAAATGAGTCTTATATTGAACCATTACTATGGCTAAGGGATAATGCAAAAGCAGGTTCAGTTGTTTTGGCGAATGATGATATATCAGAGTACATTCCTCTTTTAACCAATAATTATGTTGTTTTTAATAATTATGTTGGTTTTCACATTGTGTCAGATGATGAAGTTACGGATAGGTATCTAGTTTCCAGAATATATAGTGGATTAACTCTAGATCAAATAAAAACTGATTTTAGAAAGTATGCCGGGGTTGGAAATGCGATTCATCAATACAATTTAATAAATCGTACTTCTAAGGAGTGTATCGTATTCAAGAGACTCATAAGTAGTCTTTTTTGTGATTCATTAATTGGCCCATATGATATAAAAGGAGATAAATATTTTAATGATTTAAATTTAAATTTTGAGTCAATTTTAAAAAAACCAACTGATAAATTAAATGAATATAGTGTATCTTATGTACTCATCGATATGGATAATGATAAATGGAAAATTCCAAGATATCTAAAATTAATTTGGTCAAATGAAAGGTATTCTATTTACAATAATTTAAAATAAGTATTTTAATTTTTTTTGATTAGATATGATGAATATCCTAGTGAGAATATTCTTGAAATAGACCTTGATATTATTGCTCCCCATATTCCGTAAAAATAGACCAAAGGAAAAAGCGTTATTATGTTTATGAGACTTGTGTATATATTGTATTTATACAACTCACTTTTTGCTTTTTGTGATTCTAGTATTGTTGCCAAAAAACCGGCTAGAACTGCAAAAATAAGTGAAATAGATATTATTTGTGAATAAATAATCGAGGCTAAATATTTTGGAAAGAATATTTTAAACAAAAATGGGACGAGAATAATGTATCCAGTAATAACTACTATCATTATAAGTGCTAGAAGCCAGACTTTGTGCCAAATACTTTTTTTAATTTGTTCTGTTGTTTTTTCTGAAAATTTTGGCATTGCAAGAGAATTCAGGTTTTTTAGTAAACCCTTAACTTGATCTGTTGGAGCAACCGCTAGTGAATAGATGGCAAGGTTTGTTGCACCTATATAATGGAAAACAAGAATTTTATCAAGTTGGGAAACTAGAAGGCTGAGTAAACCAATAATACTTAAATGTTTCCCGTATTTAATAGCATCGGGGTCAACATCTTTGTTTTCCTGGTATGTTTTTTTTATGCTCTTAATGAAAAAGAAGTTTGGCACAGTAAGTGCTATTAGATAAGTAGCCAGAACTATATAAAGATTTTTTGTTAAGAATAATACAGATGTTGTCGATGCTAGAATAATTAAAGTATTAATTGCATTATATTTTGCTTGCACATTAAATAGTTTTTTCCCCCATAGTAATGAATTATATATGTCAGAACTTTCAGTAAATGGAGCAAAAATAGAAATAATTCCAAAACAAATGGCTAAAGTTATATTTCCCTGTGCTAAGTAATATATTGATATCAAAATCGAAATCATTGAACCTAAGAACCCCCATTTCATTTTTATTTTAAACCCGACTTCCATTGTTCCCTCAAAACCCCTTGAAACTGCTTGGGTAATAGCAGAGTCCATACCAGAAAGAGTTGTAATAAGTATGAGAGAGTTTATTGATAGAACGAATTTATATAACCCATATGTTTCTGGAGATAGGAGATTAGCAAAAGCTACTGATATAAGGAAGGCTGAGCCTGTGGCTACAAACTGTCCAATTCCAAGCCAAAAACCACCTTTGGCAAGATAAACCATGTCTGTTTTTGTGTACTTTTCTAGAGACCGGAGAGCTTTGATTGACCTATTTTTTAGTCTTTCCATATTTCGTCATATTACTCTATTTTGGGCCCTATTACTAGATACTCAAACCTAGTTTTGCTATACTTCTTGTCATGCAAACATTTAAAAATATACTTAAATATTCAGTTCTTGGTGGTTTGTTTATTATCCCATTTATTCCGTTTTTTGTTCCTAGTGCAATGTTTTTCCCTTTTATATCTGGAAAGGGCTTTGCGTTTAGGATAATTACAGAAATAATTTTTGGAGCTTTTGTGCTGCTGGCTTTTATGGATCCACAATATAGACCAAAAATGTCTTGGATTACAAAATCAGTTTTTATTTTTGGAATTGCTGTATTGGTTACAGACTTGCTTGGTGTAAATGTTTATAAAAGTATATGGAGTAACTATGAGAGAATGGAGGGCTTTGTTCTTATTGGACATTTGGTTTTGTTCTACATTGTATCAACATCTATGTTCAACACATTTTCAAAGTGGGTAAACTATTTCAATGTAGTTATCGGTACAAGCGCGATGATGTCAATTTACGGTCTGTTCCAGGTGTTGGGGAAGGCGACCATAAACCAGGGTGGAGTTAGAGTGGATGGAACATTTGGTAACTCAACATATCTAGCTATATATCTAGTATTTAATATTTTTCTATGTCTGTATCTACTTATTGATTCAGTTAGACCTAACTGGCAGAGATGGGCTTATGCATCTGTAGCTGTTCTGGATTTGATCATTTTGTACTTTACTGCAACAAGAGGTGCTATTTTGGGATTGATAGGTGGTTTGTTTGTGAGTGGGCTAATAATAATTTTCTTGGATAAAGAAAATACTAAACTAAAGAAAATATCCTACTACGCTATTGGTTTGATAATACTGGTTGTTGTAAGTTTTATTCCATTTAGAAAAACTGACTTTGTTAAAAATAGTCCAGTTCTAAGTCGTTTCTCAACTCTAGGTATATCAGAAATTAAAACTCAGGGTCGTTACTTTGTTTGGCCTATGGCAATAAAGGGTTTTGAGGAAAATCCGATACTAGGTTGGGGACAGGAGAATTTTAATTTTGTATTCAATAAATATTATGATCCACGAATGTATGGCCAGGAACAATGGTTTGATAGAACACATGATATTTTCCTTGATTGGCTAATTTCTGGAGGAATAGTTGGTTTACTTTCTTATCTTAGTCTTTATGTTGCATTGCTCTACTATATATGGCGAAAAGATAGTCTTTTGAAGTTTTCAGAAAAAAGTATTTTAACTGGTCTTGTGGCAGCTTATGTATTTCACAATATATTTGTGTTCGATAACCTCATCAGTTACGTTATGTTCTTCTCCCTTTTGGGCTTTGTTCATTCTACTAATACAAAAAGAGTTGGCGAAATTGAGCAGTCTGGTTTTTACACAAAGAATTTTTCTAATGATGTAGTGAACTATATTGTTGCTCCTGTGGTGCTTGTGTTGGTTGTGGTCACTGTGTATTTCGTAAATGTTCCAGCAATACTTGCAAACCAGACACTTATTAAAGCTATGACTCCTCAGGGTGGTGTTGAAAAAAATCTAGCTTTGTTCAAGCAGGTTTATTCTTATAACTCATTTGGTAGTACAGAAGCTACGGAACAACTAATACAGATAGCTACTCAAATATCTGCTGCAAACAATGTTCCAGATAATCTTAAAAAACAATTTTATGATTTAGCACAAGAGAAAATAGAAGAAAAACTAAAACAAACTCCACACGATGCTAGGTATTTGGTTTTTGCTGGAAGTTTCTACAACAGATTTGCTAAATACGATGAAGCTATCAAGTATTTGGAGCGGGCTATTATAGAGTCTCCAGACAAACAATCTATATATGCTGAACTAGGTGCTTCATATCTTGGAAAGGGAAACACTGCAAAGTTTTTCGATTTGATGAAAGAAGCGTATGAAACAACACCTCAGTCAAAAGATGCAAAGGTAATGTATGCAGTAGCTGCAATATATACAAAAAATGATGCAGTTCTAAAAGAGTTGTCGGCACAGATAGATCAGGATACTATTTTAAATGATAATCGGTTCCTCCAGACATACGCATCAACAGGTGACTACAATAGTGTAGTGGCTATTTTAACAGCTAGAATAGAAAAGGATCCTTCAAACGTACAATACAAACTTTCTTTGGCTTCTACATATGCAACTATGGGACAGAAACAGAAAGCGATAGATATAATCAACCAGATTATAAAATCAGATCCAAGTTTCAAAGATCAAGGTGAAGAATATATAAAACAGATAAATCAAAGCTAAGATTAAAAAATAAAAAAACAACTCTATCATCATAGAGTTGTTTTTTTATTACAAAAATTATTTTATTTTATTTTTATTTAAAAAAATAATTTAAAAAAATATTAAGTTATCCACAATTTTTTTTAAAAAAAACTTTTTTTATTTTTTGTTGATATATAATTATGGTAGGTCGGAAGAGTGAAATAAATTTATTATCATTCTAAACTTTAAAAAAATAATTTATGTAGGTTGCTCTTAGCGGAGTAGTTTACAAAAAAAATATCATGGCAGCAAAAAAGAAAGCAAAGAAAGTAGCAAAGAAGAAGAAGTCAGCTAAAAAGCGAGCTTAGTCTTCCTGCTTCGATTGAAGCCAAAAAACTCACATCTTCGGGTGTGAGTTTTTTGATTATTGTGCTATAATTTTGCCTGTTATGTCATTTTTAAGTTCAATATTTGGAGATGATTCAGCCAAGGCCCTAAAGGAGGCTGAGCCTATAGTAGCTAAAATAAACGCTCTAGAGAGCGGTATTTCAGCGTTGTCAGATAGTCAGCTAAAGGATAAAACTACTGAATTTAAGAAGAGAATTCTGGATGGGGAGACATTGGACTCTATTTTGCCAGAAGCTTTTGCTGTTGTTAGAGAGGCATCAAAGCGATGTAGAGACCAAAGACATTTTGATGTTCAGCTGGTTGGAGGAATTATTTTACATAAAGGTTCTATTGCTGAAATGCGAACAGGAGAAGGAAAAACTTTGGTTGCAACTTTGCCAACTTATCTAAACTCACTCACAGGAAAAGGCGTTCACGTGGTTACTGTTAATGATTATCTTTCTAGACGAGATGCTGTGTGGATGGGTGAAATTTATAATTTTCTTGGAGTCTCTGTTGGCGTTGTAAATCATGATGAGTCATTTTTGTATGATCCAACTCACAAAGAACTTGATGAAAAGAGAGATGAAGTCGCTTCATTTAAAGTTGTTACTGAATTTTTGAGACCTTGTACAAGAAGAGAGGCATATCATGCAGATATTACGTATGGAACTAACAACGAGTTTGGCTTTGACTATTTGAGGGACAATATTGAGTATGAGGAAAGGAACCTCCGACAAAGAGAACCTAACTATGCAGTGGTGGATGAAATCGATTCTATACTTATAGATGAAGCTAGAACCCCTCTTATTATTTCTGCACCTTCAGGTGATTCTGATGATTTGTATACAAAGTTTGCCGATATATCATCAAAACTAGAAAAGGGTGAGCACTATACTGTTGATGAGAAGTTCAAGACTATAGCATTAACTGATTCTGGTATCAGTAAGGCGGAGGAGTATTTGGGTGTAGACAATATATATACAGAAAAAGGTATAAAGTATGTTCACCATCTAGAAACTGCAGTTAGAGCCAGAGCATTGTTCAATTTAGATAAAGACTATGTTGTAAAAGATAACGAGATTGTTATCGTGGATGAGTTTACTGGCAGACTCCAACCTGGACGACGATGGTCAGAAGGTTTGCATCAGGCTATTGAGGCAAAAGAGCATGTGACCATACAAAAAGAGTCAAAAACATTTGCATCTGTTACTTTCCAAAACTATTTTAGATTATATAAAAAGCTTTCTGGTATGACTGGTACAGCAAAGACTTCTTCAGAAGAGTTTTATAAAGTTTACGGTCTAAATGTGGTATCTGTTCCAACAAACAAGCCGATAGCTAGAGTTGATCACAATGATCTTATTTTTCAAACAGAAACTGGAAAATTTAAAGCAATTAGTAGAGAGATAAAAGCAAGACACGATAAAGGGCAACCAGTTTTGGTGGGAACTGTTTCTATTGATAAAAATGAAATGCTTTCAGAATATTTGAAAGCAGAGGGTATTCCTCATGAGATTTTGAATGCAAAAAACCACGGTAGAGAGGGTGAGATAGTTGCTCAAGCTGGTAGAAAGGGCGCAGTAACTATTGCAACAAACATGGCTGGACGAGGCGTGGATGTTAAACTTGGTGGAAATCCAGGAAGTCCTGAAATGTATGAAGAGGTAAAGTCTTTGGGCGGACTATTTGTTTTGGGAACAGAGAGGCATGATGCTCGAAGAATAGACAACCAGTTGCGAGGACGTTCAGG
>CAZTQY010000001.1:136649-149049 GCA_964616425.1 uncultured Candidatus Saccharibacteria bacterium | reverse complement strand
CCGACAAGGAGATCCTGGAGAAACTCAGTTTTTTGTATCTTTAGATGACCATTTGATGCGTGTTTTTGGTGGTGACAATATTAAAAATATGATGGGTAAGTTGGGTATAAAAGAGGATGAACCTATTGAAAACCGTTTGATAACTCGTTCACTTGAGGGAGCTCAGGAAAAAATCGAAGGTTTTAACTTTGATGCTAGAAAGCATGTTTTGGAATTTGATGATGTTTTGAACTTCCAAAGAAAAATAATGTATGGAAGAAGAAGAGAAATACTTTTGGGTAATGTAGAAAAAATCAAAGCCTATATTGAAGAAATTCTGGCTACTTCAACTGATGAAGAGAAAAAGTTTGTAGAGGATAAGTTGGTAAATGCTGATGCTGGTTATATAGATGCTTTACGACGAGTTATTTTGCAAGCCACAGATATGTTCTGGGTTGAACATCTAGAAGTGATGGACTACATGCGTTCAAGTGTAAACTTACGTGCATATGGTCAGAGAGATCCTCTAACTGAATACAAAAAAGAAGGTCTACAGCTTTTCAAAGATATGGAGTTTGCTATAGGTCAGGAAATACTAAAAATAATTCCACAGATTGTACCAAACCAAGTATTTTTTAATGAGCCAGTAAAGATGGTTGAAGCTAGAGAAGGAGCTGAAAGTTTAACAAAAGAATCAGTCCCGGTTGTTGAAAAAGAACGTGGCCCAGATGGAGAAAAAATTGGACGAAACGACCCATGTCCTTGTGGTTCAGGAAAAAAATACAAATCTTGCGGCTTGATAGATACAGAGGAGCATCAGAAGAGAATGGCTAGTAAATAGGTGATTGGAAATAGGTAGTTTTTGTGATATTCTGATTCTATCTTATAACAATTAAACACATGAAAAAAATTATTTATATCATTATCAGTCTTTTGGCTATTGGGGGTATAGTTTGGCTTATTATGACTCCTGGTAAGCCTGGAAAGTATGATGATTTTGCAAAGTGCATAAAGGATAAAGGGGTTCAGTTCTATGGGGCTTTTTGGTGTCCACATTGCCAAGCTCAAAAAGCTATGTTCGGAAAGTCAGCACAGTATTTACCTTATACAGAATGTTCTACACCGGATGGACAGGGTCAGTTACAAGTTTGTAAAGATCATGGTATAACCACATACCCAACTTGGTTTTTCCCTACAGGTTCAACAACACCAGAGATAGTCACGGGTGAAATCGAATTGGTTGATTTGGCTGAGCGAACATCTTGTGTTTTACCAGAATAATTAAAAATAAATGATAGCTTTTATCCAGGCTAACGCCACACCTCTTATAGGTTTTTTAACTCTTCTATCCAATCTAATCTTTGCAGTTGTTTTGGTTGTAACTGTTGTACATTCTGGTACACGTGCAAAACTATATGATTTTGTACATAAGTATATTTTGGAATTATTATTTTTCAGTATATTGTCTGCTGTTGTTGGAAGTTTGATCTATTCTGATATTGTCGGTTTTCCTCCTTGTGATCTATGTTGGTGGCAGAGGATATTTATGTATCCACAGTTGGTAGTACTCGCTGTTGCAATGTATAAAAAAGATAAAGGTATTATTGATTATCTTGTTCCATTATCTGTGATTGGTGCTCTTGTTGCTCTATTTCAGTCATTTATTCAATGGGGCTTTTCTTTTGGGATGGCTGGAGGATGTGCGGCTGTAGGTGGTGAGTGTGCAAAGGTGTATTTTACTCAATACTCATACATAACAATACCCTTCATGTCATTTACTGTTTTTGTTTATGTTATAGCAATGAAATTTGTTTACTACCATAAAGACTGGAAGACACGGAATGGAAAATAATAAAAAAGTTACTGTAGTTACTCATAGTTCTGGTTTTCATACTGATGACATTTTTGCTGTTGCGACTTTATCTCTTTTGTTGGAAAAAGAAGGTAAGGAGTTTACAATAACTCGCTCTAGAGATATGAGTATTGCTGAAAAAGCTGATTACTTAGTAGATTTTGGTGGTATATATCACCCATCTATTTGTCGTTTTGATCACCACCAAGAAGGTGGGGCTGGAAAACGTGATAATGGAATACCATATGCTTCATTTGGGCTAGTGTGGAAGGAGTACGGTGCTGTTATTTCTGGTAATCCAATAGTAGCTGAAAGAATAGATAAGATGCTTGTGCAACCCGTTGATTTTGTTGATGCAGACCCAAAGGGTATGACTTTGTTTGAATCTCCAGTAAAAGATTTGCACGCTTTTGATCTTGGTATGATAAAAATTTTATTTGCACCAACTTGGAAAGAAGACGTTTCCAAAATCGATGAAACTTTTTTAACACTTGTTTCATATGCAAAAGCTCTATTAAGTAGGATGGTCGTGTATTACTCTGACGAATTAGAGGGGGAAAAATTTGTATTGGATGCATATAAAAATGCCAGTGATAAAAGATTAATAATATTAGAAAACAGTGAGTATCCCTGGCTGAGAGTGTTACCAGAACTTCCTGAACCGCTTTATGTCGTGTATAACAATATCAAAAATGATACATGGTCTATAAAATGTGTAAGAGATTTTTGGTCATATAAGGCACGAAAAGATTTGCCAGAAAGTTGGGCTGGAAAAACGAACTTAGATTTAGAAAAAATAACTGGTGTTCCAGGTGCAGTTTTTTGTCACAATGCGAGATTTATGGCAGTTAACAAAACCAAAGAGGGTATACTCAAAATGGCTGAGATTGCACTTAACTCCTAACTAAGAGAACAAACCTGGTAGGTATAGTGCCACCATGCTTATAACCATAAGTATGGCTATCACTTTCCATATTGCTTGAAACTTTTTTTGGTTCTTTTTCTCGAATAACATATAATTAGTTAGATACTATAATGCTCGATTTTCAACAAAAACGCAAGGTGAGAGGTTGGATGTATAGCAAGGTAACGCTTGTTATACTTTTTCTGATTTTATTGATAGTTGCACACTCAACATGGGTTGTGTATAGAAAAAAAGTTGAAAGCGAAGAAATGAAAAATGTTTCAGAAAAGAATGTAGAGGCTCTAAGAGAGAGGAGTCAGAGCCTGCAATACAAAATAGATAGGCTTGCAACACAACAGGGCATAGAGGAGGAAGTGAGATCAAAATTTAGTGTTGCGAAAGAAGATGAGAACATGGTTGTAATAGTACAGGAGGAGTCTAGTACGTCTGAATCTTTAAATCAATCTGGTTTTTGGGACAAAATACGTGGTTTTTTCACAAAATAGTGGCCAGTTGTTGTAGTTAAATTTTTTAGATATACTATTGTGACATTTATCAAACAATAGACGTATAATCACTAATATAATGAAAAAAATAACCGTATATTCAACACCAACTTGTCATTTCTGTAATATGGCAAAAGAGTATTTCAAAGCTAATAATGTTCCATTTGAAACTTTTGATGTTTCAGTTGATCCTGATAAAAGAAGGGAAATGATGGAAATTTCTGGTCAGCTAGGTGTGCCAGTAATCACTATAGATAACGATGTTATTATCGGTTTCAACAAGCCAAAACTAGCTGAGCTGATTGGGATCAACTAAAAGTCTACCTAGAAATAAAAGCTTAAATGGAGTAAACTCTTTAGGCTTGCCGTCGTAGTTCAATGGATAGAACAGTCCCGTCCTAAGGGATAGATGTACGTTCGATTCGTATCGATGGCACAATTAAAAACTTTGATTTTTACACGATTTTGTTATAATATACCCCATGCAACCAGAAGAAAAAGAGTTACTTAAAAAGACTTTAGCCTTAGAAGAGGAGAACAACGGTATATTACGTTCTATACAACGTTCTATGAGGTTGGCTCGCTTTATGAGCATATTATACTGGGTGTTTATTATAGGATCAGCTGTTGGGGCTTATTACCTCATCCAGCCATATATAGACGGTATTACAGGGGCTTATACAGGTACAAAAGACTCTTTTAGTAGTAATCTAAATACTGTTTTGGATTCATTTAAAGAGTTAAATCAGTAGTTTGAATACGCCAAGATAGCTCAGTTGGTAGAGCATTCCCCTGAAGAGGGAAGGGTCCCCAGTTCGAACCTGGGTCTTGGCACCATAAATTCAAAAAACCACCTATCAGGTGGTTTTTTGAATAATAAATTTTTATCCTTTTACTTTTAGACGAGTCTGTCGATTTTTGTCTACTTTAGGAAGGCGGATTATGAGTAGTCCGTGCTTTTCAACTGCATCGGCTTCTTCAACATCGATTTCGGTAGGTAACATTATTGTTCTTGAAAAAGAACCCCAATATAGTTCTTGATGAAAGTAGTCTTCTTCTCTTACAAATCTCTCTGTCTCTCGTTTACCTTTTATTGTGACAGTATCTCGAGCTATAGAAATGTCTAAGTCTTCTGGTTTTACACCAGCTACCATGCTTTTTATGACGATCTCTGTTGGAGTTTGATACATATCGACAGTCAGTTGACCTTCTTCTGGTTCATCATCAAACCAAGGCTCGCCATTTGAGTTGGTTTTAGCTGGGAGTTTACTATCAACTTCTTCCATCTCTGACTCTTCGTCGATTCGTACACTGCCTGTTAGTTTTTCAAAGAATGAACGGTTATCTTTCATAAATTTTTGTTTTTAAATTTCAAGTTTATTTGCTTTTAGGTGCTTAACTTTTTCAAACAGAAGGAGTAATACAACTATGCTTAACCACACCATTCCGAATACAAAGAAAATATTTCCTTCACTTTGTTTAATTATAAATAAATTGAACGCTGTATGCAATACGATTGCTATAATAATTCCGGATAAAGTATATAAAATCTTTTGTGAAGTTGTCTTGTAGAAAGATAAAGCTAAACATATACCGATGGTTGCTGAAGACATTATGTGTAGTAGACTAGCTCCTACAAATCTAAGATTGCCATTTATGATAGTGCTAAATATATCACCGTTTCGTATAGGTTCCAGTAAAAAGAATGTATTTTCTAAAGTAACAAAACCCAAAGCAGATACGATAAGGTATATTATGTCGTCCACAGGTTCATCTGCGATCTTTTTGTTTCTTATTGCTATAAAGTAAACGAAAATAAATTTAGCCAGTTCTTCAAGAGCAGCCCAAATTGCAAAAGATTTTGCTCCCTCACTGCCTACATGGTAGTACACATACTGTTGGAGAGGTAAAACAACCATAACTGCGGCCATTCCACCAATAAACGAAAGGGTTAGTAGTCTAGCTGGTTCATGGTGGCGATCTTCAGATAACCAAAACCACAACCAAATCAAAGCGGGGATTAGTCCTATTATAAATGATAATACGAAAGGGTATTGTTGTATGAAATTAAGGAACATTTTTGTAGCTACTTAGGCCACTCTGTGACCATGAGGAGTCTTTCATTTCCCATTTTAGTCCAGATTTCTTCTGTAACAAATGGCATAAAAGGATGTAAAAGTTTTAGGCAAGTATTTAGTATTTCTCGGAGCATGTACTGAGTTGAAGCCTTTTTATCTTCTTGTTTCAAACTTTCTTTTGACTCCTCAATTATTTTATCAGCAAATGTGTGCCAAACATAGTGGTATAACTTTTCCCCAGCTAGATAGAACCTGTAGTTATCCATATCTTTTGTGATATCAATCACTAATTCGTTTAGTTCAGCAATATTTTTCTCAGCTGACTCCGATATAGCTTCAGGTTTTACTCCATTCCAATCCTTTGTGCTTTCTAGTACAAACCTAGTTATATTCCAGATTTTATTTGCAAAGTTTTTGTAACCTTTTACTTTGTCTTCTCTTAATGCCAAATCTGTACCAGGTGTATTTCCGATAACCAGAGCCAGTCTTAGGGCATCAGTTCCATATTTATCGGTAAGTGTTAATGGGTTAACAACGTTACCTTTTGACTTACTCATCTTTTTTCCTTGAGCATCATTTACGAGACCATGTAGATAGACTGTATGAAATGGAGCTTTACCACCAAGATATAGCCCAAATATAACCATTCTCGGAACCCATTTAAATATTAGATCGTGACCAGTCTCCATCACATCAGTTGGATAGTATTTTGGAAAATCTTTTCCATCGGGAAAACCTGTAACCATGAGGGGCCACTGACCAGAAGAAAACCAAGTATCAAAAGTATCTGCGTCTTTTACCCAGCCTTCACCTTCTGGTTGCTCTTTACTTGCAACCATTTTTTCTCCATTAAACCAAGCGGGAATAGGTATACCCCACACTATCTGCCTAGATATATTCCAATCAATACTATTTTCCATCCAATACCTGAATATCTTTTCATAGTTGTCTGGTATAAATTTTATTTCACCTCTGTCTACTGAGTCGAGAGCCATTTTTGTTAATGGAGCCATCTTTACAAACCATTGGTCTTTTATTTGAGGTTCAATAACCGTGTTACATTTGTAACACTTTTTGACTACATTAGTATATTTTTCATCTATTCTAGTAACCAAGCCTTTTGACTGGAGTTTCTCAACTATCTTTGGCCTAGCATCTTTTATATTCATTCCTGCAAATTCACCAGCTATGGGCAGAAGTTTTCCTCGCCAATCTATGATTTGCTCCATATCTAGGTTGTGTCTTTGTGCAATTTCAAAGTCTATTTGAGAATGCCATGGAGTAATTGTCATAACTCCAGTACCAAACTCCATATCGACAGCCTCATCTTTTATAATCGTTGCTTCTATTGGACCGTTTATCCATTCAAGTTGGATTTTTTGACCATGCTTGTATTCAGAGTATCTTTTGTCAGCAGGGTGCATTACTACGTATTTGTCTCCAAACTTAGTCTCTGGTCTAACTGTTCCTATTTCAAATGGACCGTATTTGAAATAATAAAATGGGGAAGACTCTTCTATAGAATCTGTTTCAACATCAGATAGGGAAGTTTGGTGTTTGTAGCACCAGTTTATCGTTCGCTTTCCACGATAAATCATTCCGTCATTAAACATTCTAATAAATGTGTCTTGAGTCTTATTTACGACATCTTCATCCAATGTAAATTTTTCTCTAGACCAGTCACAAGAAGCACCCATGGATCTAACTTGAGATTCCATGTTGGATTTATTTTCTAGTGTAAAGTTTAAAATTTCTTTGTATAGATCATTTGGGTCCATTCCAAATCTTGATCTACCCTCCTTTTCAAGTTTCTTTTCGTATACAACTTGAGTCTCAAATCCCGCGTGATCTGCTCCAGGAATCCAAAGAGATTTAAAACCAGACATTCTTTTATATCTAGTCATTATGTCTTCCAATGTGATAAATAAAGAGTGACCAGCGTGTAGGTTCCCGTTTGAATTTGGTGGTGGCATTACAATCACAAAAGGTTTTGCATCGGGTTTTGTAACCCCTTTTTCTACACAAATATCTGGATTAAAGAATCCACTTTTTTCCCAAACTTCATAGATTCTTCCTTCAGTTTCCTTAGGATTATATGGGGATAAGAATATCTCGTTCATTTGATTAGATTATCACATTAATCTATCGCTTGGTAGGTATTTGGGAGTTTTTCGTCAGTTTAGACCTTAAAGGACATGCTTTTTGTCTAAAACTATAAATGTCCTTTATGTAGATTTTTTAAAGCAGCACTATAATTGGGCTCATAAAAAAATATAAAAGACATAAATTATGGTTTAAAGGACATATTGATAAATATGGCTAACAATAAAGCTATTTTGTAATAATCCAATTTGAGGTACATATTGACATAAATTGAAAAGAAGTGTATATATTAGTTATTCAATTAAATTTAACGGCAATAAATTATCAAAACAATTATGGAATACGCATCACTGAAGTCTAATAAATTTGCAAAGAAAGCACTGGTTTTTATGTTGCTATTTGTTGTGATATTTACACAAGTCTCACCAACTGTTTTTGCAGATACAAACGTTGATAATTTTGCTCCTTCAACTTGCGTCACTGTTGATAGTTTAGGTGATACAAAAACAGAAACTATTGGCCCAAGTCCGGAGCATACTCTTGCTGAGATAGTTTCAAATGCCGGAATAGTGATAGGTGATCAAACTCAGGATCAAATTTGGCATACAACTAAAGCTACAACTACTTTTGAGGTCACTTTTTTAAGTGGTTATACTGCAGCTGGTGATGTTTTTGGTTATTATAAAAAGGGTGACATAAATTCATTTGTTCCATTGTTTAAAAATGGTGCAAGTAATTCTATTTATCCTTCTATTCCTCAAGCAATCCCAGGACAGGTTTATACTATCGAACTTCCAGCCGGCGATTATGGCTTTGCTATGCATATGGAGTTCGGAGGTCATGCGTATAGAACTTCTGAAATAAGTCTGAACGAAAATTCCGAAGACAATGTAATTTCTTATAATGTTCCTAATTATCCGGATACATTTGTTCTAGGTTTAGAAGACCTTCCTTTTTCAGTTTCTGATTTCGATTACAACGATATTGTTGTTAAAGTAGCTGTTACTTCATGTCAGGATCCTGTAAATCAAGCTCCCGTGATTACGCTAGTTGGTTCTAACCCAGTAAATTTGGTACAGGGTTCTCTTTATGTTGAAGAAGGTGCTACTGCTCATGACCAAGAAGATGGAGATATAACTTCAAATATTTCTACAACAGGAGTAGTTGATGGTAATACTCTAGGTTCATATACAGTTACTTACAACGTATCAGACTCACAAGGTTTGGCGGCTACTCCTGTAACAAGAACTGTAAATGTGGTTCCAGCTCCAGAAACTTCTGCTACTGTAGTCGCAACAAAAATAGTTTGTGATGCTGAGACTGATCTGCCGAATTGGGGAAATGGTGTTGGTCCAGATATTGACTCAACAACAGCATCTACATTTTTAAGTACTCATCCTAATTGTCATTTACAAGCTGACTGGCAGTTTCAGTATGCTCAAAGTGAGCCAGGTTTTCCTGATGATAATACATTAAGCCCACTCAGTACTCCATGGGTAACTTTTGAATCTTCAACAAATGATCATGGGGTTACAACTGCAACTATACCTGTAAGTGGAAATAGAATCTGGGTCCGTGAAGTCTTGAAAAATGGCTATATACCTTTTACTGGGCTTAACGATACAGATGATGTCTCAGCTGAAATGTACTGCAACAACGACCATGTCTACTACGATAACCTTGATTGGATAGATCCAGTAACTGCTGGTGATACATATCATTGCATAGCTTTTAATGTGAAAGTAGAAAATTCTTGTCCGGCTGTTAATGAAAATGGATGGTATAGCGAATATTATAACTATGCCTCAACAACTGTAGGTATGGAGCTTTCAGATGCTGAATGGGCAAATACATACGGAGATCCGCTTTCTACTGTGTCTAGTTGGACAGCTAACTGGTACGATTCTGAATTCTTTAGATTCTCTAGAGTTGATGCAGATATGTTACTTGGATTCGGATTTTTCCCTTTTGACTCAGCACCAGAAGAAATAACAAACGGTCATGACTACCATTTCGGTGTTCATTCTAGTGCTATTGTAACAGCAACAACCACAGCTGATTACGAGTATACACTGACATCTGATGATGATGCTTGGGTATATGTAGACGGAGTATTGAGAGTTGACAATAGTGGAATACACGGCCCTATAAATAAAACTGGTAGTATTCACTTAACTTCAGGTTCTCATATAGTTAATATTTTCTTTGCAGAGAGACATACATATGATTCACAGCTTTCATTTGAGTTTATAGATAAGTCTCTAGATATAAAAGCAAACAACCCATGTAATGCAAATACTCCTCCAGTGTTAACGCTTGTTGGAACAAGTCCAATGAATATAACTGTTGGTTCAACATACACAGATTTAGGTGCAACAGCACAAGACCTTGAAGATGGTGATATTACAGCAAACATAGTTTCATCAGGAACTGTTAATACTGCTGTAATTGGAACATATGTAATAACTTACAACGTTTCAGATTCTAAAGGTTTGGCAGCAACACCAGTCTCAAGGACAGTGAATGTCCTTGAAGATACAACTGGAGGCGGAGGTGAGAAGCCTGGAAAAATTACTTTCTGTACAGTTTTTGCTGACAATCTAAATGTTGTAGCAACAACTAGTTCTGGGCTACCAGCAAGTACATTTACAATAAATCTTGCGACATCTACTGACTTTGCATCTACTACTATACAAACAAAGACTTGGGAGGCATCTGCTTTTGCTCCAAACACAAAAGTAATTTCTTCAACAGTGAACGATGCAGATTGTGTTACATACACTAACTTGGATTATGGAACTTATTATTATTCACAACTTTCAGTTTCAGGTTCACTTTGGAATACTCCAAAATATAGTGACAAATACAGTCAACCAATAAATAACGTATTTGATTTCTTTAACTATAGTCCTGAATTGTTTACTGCAACAACTACAGACGATTCTGCTAGAAACATGAATTCTGACGGACAAATTGTTTTGACTGCTGATAACAAAGATCAGTCAGCAAATGTTTATGTTACATACAATCCCGCACCTTGTACAAATTGTGGTGGTGGAGGAGGAAGTGTGGTATCAAATCTTGCTGTTACAAAGTCAGTTGATATGACAACAGCTAATGCTGGTGATACTTTGACATACATCATTACAGTAACTAATAATGGACCATATGATGCAACTGGAGTTAGTCTGACAGAAACTATTCCATCTCTATTAGATTTGATTAGTGCAACATCAACATATGGCTCATACAGTACAACTACAAATATATGGACTATAGGAAATCTTCCTTTAGGTCATTCTACAACTACTTTAACTATTGTTGGTAAGGTAAAAACTGGTTCTGAGGGTCAGAAAGTTACAAATACAGTAAGTGTTACTGGTAGTCAGGTTGATAGTGATACAACAAACAATACAGTTAGTGTTGATACAAATATTAATCCTGCACCTACTCCAGCTTGTACAGTAAATTGTGGTGGTGGAGGAGGAGGAGGCGGTAATGGCCCTATAGTCGGCTCATACGGCGGAAGTAATGGTCCTATAGTTCCAGAAGTTGCTGGAGCAAGTACAACTTCTTGTTACTATCTATACGACTATCTACGAAAGGATTTTAACAACAATCCAGTAGAGGTTAAGAAGTTGCAAGTTTTTCTAAGAGACTTAGAAGGATTCAGTACTGTTCAAGTCACAGGTATCTATGACGATCAGACTATAACAGCGTTGGATGCTTTCCAGTGGAGATATAAGGACGATATTCTAACTCCTTGGGGACATACTGCACCTACAAGTTACACATATATTCTTACAAAGAAAAAGGTAAACGAGATATATTGTAAAATGGCTTTCCCTGTAACAACTCAACAGCAAGAAGAAATAGATAACTATAGAAATTTCTTAAATAGTCTTAAAAATGAGGGTATATATATTAGTAATTCAACTAGTGGTGACGTTGGTGTTGGAAATACTGAGATAGATCCAATCGTTGTGGGTGGTGGTGTAAATTCTACGACAGGATTAACAACTCTTGCTGGTATATCTTCTACAACTAAAAATATTGCAGATGATGTTAACTCAGGTGTTCTATCAATAGGAAAAAGATTTGCTAACATGGCTTTAGCTTTTATGGCTTGGCCATTCGGATCATCATTTAGAGATTTATTCTCAAAGTCATCACAATGTATTCTAGGCGCAAGTATATTTGGATGGGTTAATCTTATCCTACTTATAATTATATTGGTTATATCTTATCTTTGGTATAAGGAGTATAAAAACAATAAAAATATTGCAAAGATTAATCAAGAGATAGATCTAAACTAAATTTAATAAATTTAGAAAAACAGAAAGGACTCACATTGTGTGAGTCCTTTCTGTTTTGTGCTTCTTTTAAACTTTATAACATATTATATTTTTCTAATCAAACTTAAGATTTCCATTGGCAATTATTTTTTCTTGTTTATTTAATATTTCAGGATATAGTTTTATATTTATATATGAGGCTACTGCAATCATGAGAGAGTTGTCTGTTGATAGATTGCGTGATGGTGTTTTCACTTTCAAGCCTGGGAATATTTTTTCAAAATCAACAAAAACTTCTCTTAACTTTTTATTTGCGATTACACCACCTCCAATTATTAAAGTTTTTGGATTGAATTCCGATAGAGCTTCATTGGTTTTAAATTTCAAAATATCGATAACGGAATCCTCAAATTCTCTAGCAAGATCCATTTTATCTTCTTCAGTCATGTTCTCAAAACTTCCAGCAAAGTTGTCTCTAATGTAATACAAAACAGCTGTTTTAAGACCAGAAAATGAGAAATTAAGATTTTTTGAATGTAACATTGGTCGGGGAAGTTTTGCTGTACGGTTTAAGTTTTCAGTTCTTGCTTTCTCAGCTAATTTTGATATTTCTGGTCCACCGGGATAGGGAAGCCCTAGTAGTCTAGCTACTTTATCAAATGCTTCTCCAACAGCGTCATCAA
>CAZTQY010000001.1:109135-136639 GCA_964616425.1 uncultured Candidatus Saccharibacteria bacterium | reverse complement strand
AACTGTTTGACCTATAACTTTGTATTCTCCCCAGTTATCTATTTTTACGATTTCAGTGTGTCCTCCAGAAATAAGAACAGCCAAAGCTGGGAATTCAACTTTTCTTTCATCTGTATTTTCAATTAAAACTGAAGCAATATGTCCTTCCATGTGGTTAGCACTGATAACAGGTATGTTCCATAATTTCCCAAGCGCTACAGCAAAACTGATTCCTACCCACAATGCTGGTTCCAGTCCTGGGCCTGAAGTCACAGAAATAACATCAATCTCTGGTCTTTGGATGTGTTCAAAAGTGTCTTTAAAAGCGGGGAAAAGACCTTCTTCTTTTTCTAAAATAGTTTTTATCTCAGTCCAAATCTCATCAGTATAAGAATTATTTTCTGTGATAAAAAGACCTGCATCTGTAATTGTTTTTGCCAAAATAGGTGAGAGATTTTTTGCGTGTTCTCTTTTTGCTAACATAGGAAAAACCCCACCATATTCTTTGTGAACGGCTATTTGAGAGTAGAGTTCATTTCCAAGGATTTTAAACGAAGGTGAGTCTATCTCACCATTTGCTTCTACAATACTTATAGCTGTCTCATCACAGGAGGTTTCTACACTCAAAATATTCATTTTGTGACCTTACCGGGAATCGAACCCGGATTGCAGCCTTGAAAAGGCCGCGTCCTAACCGTTAGACGATAAGGCCAAAAGCACAGGAAAACTATAGCATTTTTTGTACAAAAAGCAAAAAATATGTTA
Organism: uncultured Candidatus Saccharibacteria bacterium; assembly: GCA_964616425.1. Lineage (GTDB taxonomy): Bacteria > Patescibacteriota > Minisyncoccia > Phycocordibacterales > DATDWN01 > C7867-006. The sequence goes on along the minus strand of CAZTQY010000001.1, from coordinate 135,895 downwards.
GTTTTATTTTGTTCGATTTAAAGCGCGGTTAGCTCAGTTGGTAGAGCGTCTCATTGACGTTGAGAAGGCCACAGGTTCGAATCCTGTATCGCGCACCAATAAAATTCTTGACATTAAATAGGGTGTGGGAGTATAATGTGTGTGTAAGTTGAGGTTGAGATAAATTTGGTTTCGGAAAGCACCTAGCTCTCCATCCATAACCTTCTCCCTCTCTTACAATGTTCCTTCGGTCATCAATGCTTTCGCAAAGATGACTCCCACACCAGTTCCGAGCTTCGATGATTCGTTGCTCACCCGTTTACACAAGCGCCCTTCCGATTTCGGACGGCGCTTATTTGATTATGAAATAATTATCTTGTGTGTAGTTCAACGTATATATCCTCAAGAGCTTTGACAGCATCTCCTGAGGCAATATTGTTCTGGTGGTAAAGTCCGTCTGTGCAATCTCCGGCTGCCCATATACCTTTGATTTCTGTTTGTTGAGTTCTCGGATCAACAGGGATTTGTCCTATTTTGTTTAACTTAATAATATCCTTTGCAAAGTAAGTTGTAGGTATAAGACCGATCTCAACAAAAACCGCTGGAGTTTTTATTTCTATATCCGTTTTTGTAACAGTGTCTTCATAGACTATCGATGAAACAAATTTATCTCCTTTAATTTCTTTTGGAACTGCGTTATTTATTATTTTAAAATGGCTATTTGTTTTCAGTTTGTTTACAGTAATCTCATCAGCTCGATAGTTTTCTGTGCGGTTTAGTAGTGTCACACTTTTACAATACGCCAGTAGTTGAGCGGATGTTTCAAAGGCTGCATTTCCTCCACCTATAACCACAACGTCTTGGCCCGCAAACAGGGGACCATCACAAGAGGCACAGTAGGTAAGGCCTTTATTATCAAATTCTACTGCTCCTGGTCTGTCGAGTTTTCTTCTGGTGCTTCCAGTTGTAATAAGGATTGTTTTTGTTTGATATTCGCCGTTGTCAGTTACAACAGTGAACTCATCGTTTATTTTTTTTATATTTGTTACACTGTCGCCTTCTTTGATTTCAACAGAGTCGTTTGCATAGGCTTGCAGGTGTTTTTTGAGGTTTTCAGCCAGTTCTTGTCCAGATATTTTAACTGTTCCAATCCAGTTCTCGATTCCGTCTGATACAATACTCTGTCCACCGAATTCTGGAGCAATCAATAAGGTTTTAAGTTTTTTTCTTGCAGCATAAACACCGGCAGAAACTCCAGCTGGCCCACCACCTATAATGATTAAATCGTATGTCATGAATTCAAGTATATAATAAAAATAATTTGTTAACCACAAACATTAAAATAAACAAAATTGACCCAGATGCTAGGCGCTGGAAGTTTTGTAAGTGAGCCGTACTTTGACGTACGGTGAATGAGCAAAACTGAACAGCAACAACGCAGATGGGATGATTTTGCTTATTTGATCTTTGATCTTCGGAGAAATGCTGGCACAGCACCCCATTCATCGTCATCATCTTCGATTTTTTTAACATCATTAGTAGGTTCTGATGATGGTTGTGATGGAATAGAGTTGTATATTTTTCCTTTCTCTTCAACTGGTTCTTCTTTCTTTGGAATTCCAGTGACATTTGATGACTGGAAGAGAGTTTTTTTATTGAAGTTTTCAGGGAAATTTGATGCGATAACTGTTATTTTAACTTCTCCCTTTTTAAGTTTATCATCCTTTACTGTACCAAAAATAATTCTAGCGTTAGGGTCAACTGATTCGGTTATGATTTTTGCTGCGTCTTGGATTTCAAACATTCCAAGGTCATCGCCACCAGCAATAGAGAATAGAACCCCTTTTGCACCGTTGATTGAAACTTCCAAAAGAGGGGAGTTAATAGCCATTTTTGCGGCTTCCTCAGCTCTTTTTTCACCAGTAGCTAGTCCTATACCCATAAGCGCTGAACCAGCATCTGCCATAACTGCTTTGATATCAGCAAAGTCAATGTTGATTAATCCTGGAGTTGTAATAAGGTCTGAGATGCCTTCTACTGCTGACTTTAGAACATCATCACAAATAGCAAAAGCTGATTTAGCTGTTGTCTCTTTACTGATTGTTGAAAGAAGTCGATCGTTAGGAATTACTATGATTGCATCAACAGCGCTTCGTAGTTCTTCTAGGCCTTGCTCTGCAAGTTTCATTCTCATTTGACCTTCAAAAAAGAAAGGCTTTGTAACAACAGCTACTGTTAGGGCACCCATCTCTTTTGCTATTCTCGCTACAATAGGGGCTGCACCTGTTCCTGTACCCCCTCCAAGTCCACAAGTTATAAAACACATGTCTGCGCCTTTTATAGCTTCCTGGATTTCCTCTTTTGTTTCTTCAACAGCGCGTTTACCTAGTTCTGGGTTCATTCCTGCTCCTAGTCCTCGTGTTAGGTTTTTACCAATATGAATCTTTCTTTTTGCCTGTACGTGGTGTAAATCTTGAGAATCTGTATTTATAGCGATAAAATCAACACCTTTTACTTTGGAGTTTATCATGTGGTTTAGTGCGTTCTTTCCAGAACCTCCAATACCAAGGACCTTTATTCGTGCAAATGCTTCTACTTCAGGTTTAATTTGAGGCATATTTATTTAGTATTTATACAGTTAAAATCGGTTAAATCTTTCTTCGTACCAGTACTATAACACCAAAGGTTCTAAATAAAAACAGTTGACCCTTTTAGAGTTTTATGTTGGATATTTTGAGTTATTTTAAGTCTAAAAACCGGGTTTTAGAAAATATTATGGAAGAAACTGTTTAAAGAAATTAAGTATCTTTTCTCCTGTTCGATTCATGGTGTGTCTGATTCCCAAATTCCTTTTTTCTTCTTTTGAAAAGCCTAACATACACAAACCGTATGCAACTGCCCATGTAGAATCTTTAACACTGCTTTTTTGATCTCCCAAAGTCATACTGGCAATTCGTGAAGGCAGTTTCAGTGCGCCTTTTGCAAACTCCTCAATGATTGCAATACCGCCCCCACCTCCAGTAATAAAAATTCCAGCTGGTAGAAGTCCGTTTCGTCCAACTTTTTTAAGATGATTTTCAATTAGTTCAAACATATCCGCTAGTCTAGCTGAAATTATTTCATCTAACTTCTTTTTTGAGAAAGTTGTAGATGTTATACCTCCTACCTTTATATTTTCTGCTTCTTCCAAAGGGATTTTTAATCCAAGAGCAATATCATTTGTAATATCGTTTGAGCCAATAGGGAATACCTCGAGTGAAATCGGAATATTGTTTTCAAATATAACGATAGAAATAGTTTCAGAACCAATATTGGCAAGTACACAACCTGCTATTTTTTGAGTTTTTGTTAAGGTTACAAATGAAGCCGCGATAGGAGATGCCATAACATCGATAACTTCTATACCTGCTTGGTCTGCTGCTTCAAGAAGGTCGTTTAGATGTGCCTCAAGACAGGTGATGAAAAGCATTTTCACTTCAAGCTTTGTGCCTTTCATGTCGATGGGCGTTTTTGCTAAAACTGGTTTACCGTCAATTTTATATGAAAGGGGAATACTGTGAAGTACTCTGTGGTTTTGGATTAGATTTGGCGAGATACTTTCCTCAGATATCTGTAATAATTTTTCAATATCTAAGTCTGTAATTTGTAAATCCGCTCGGCCTATCATAGTGCTGGAACTTGAAGTTATTCCAGAAAGACCTATGCCACCAACTGCAACATAGGCCTTGTGTATTTTAACTCCTGAAGTCTTCTCTGCTTGTTTGACTGCGTTCTGTATACTAGATGTAACATCAGCGCTGTTTATTATGTAACCATGTCTCAGACCTTTTGATTCGGTCATGCCAGTTCCGAGAATTTTTGTAACGTTTTTGTTGTTTTCTTTGACGAGTTCTGCCACTACCACTTTTACTTGGTATGTTCCAATATCTATTCCTACTGTAATATTACGCATCATAGATTATTTTTCTCAATTTTTTTTAAGCACGTATAAATCGCTGGTGCGATTTTACTATGCTCGGAAATCAAGAAAACAATCGTTCTCACTCCAGAGCCTTCTCGCAAACTCGCTACGCTCAAACAGTGCTTCAGTCTTCTTTTCGTTCGTCGTTGTTTTCTAATTTCCTGTGCAATGCTTCAAAAAGCTTGAGAAAAATAAGTGTCTAAATTCGAAATTTTTTTCTCAATATTTCTTCTGCTCTTTCCATTGTACTACCATGGTCGTATCCTTTCAAATGCATTAAACCGTGGATAAATAAAAATCCAATTAAATTTTGATAATTTCTATCAAATTTTTTAGTTTGTCTTTTTGCAACTGCTGGTGTTATAAATATTTCTCCATTTTTCTTGTCCAAAGTAAAAGATAGAATATTTGTTGATTTATCTTTTCCTCTATAACTGTTATTTAATTTTCTTGATCGTCTTTCGCCAACAAAGACTAGAGATAGGGAATAGTCTTTTCCTAATGCTACATCTTTTATTTTTGCAAAAGGCACGCTTGGTAGCGCACCTTTTGTTTTGTTAGTTATGCTGAAGTTTTCCAACATTTTTATTTTCTTCCTCTTCCTGTGTATTCAGACATTTTACCCATTTTTATAAGCTCAGCCACCTCTTCACGTCTCTTCAGAACCTTTAGAGTTTTCTTTTGCTTAACATATTCTGACTGGTTTCGTGTTGCATATCTTATACTTCTTACACGAGGTAAAACACCTGAACCTTGGACTTTTTTTGTAAATCGTCGGATAAGGTTTAGGTTATTTTCACTGCCTGTTCTTACTACTTCTGCATTTATCATATGGGGAATACTCTAACATAACCCCCTTAATAGTTCAAGTATTAAGGGCTTTTGGCCGTAAATTACTAGTTTACTGAGCGAATGACGTGTGACAGGCTGTTTTAGAGCGGCTACAGCCCTTAACCAAGGTTTTTAAGGAACTCTACTAGATTGGCCAAAGGCACTGTTTCTTGCTCTCTGTTTAGGATGTTTCTGACCACCATACTGTTCTCTATAGCCTCTTTTTGACCCATTATGAGCACGTGGGTAGACTTCATGTATTCGGCACCATTTAACTGCCCAGTTATCTTATCCTTTGTTATAGAGTGGTATACAGGTATCTTGTTTTTTCGTAAAAGTTCAACAACATTTAAAGCTTTAAGTTTTGCTGTATTACCAAGCTGAACTAGGTAAAATCTCGGTTTCTTTATGTTTTTTATTATAACCTTTTTTGCGAGTGAGTGGTTCTTTTTTGCGAAAATAGTAGCCCCGATTGATGGTATCTCTCTTTTACCTCCCATTTTTTTAGCTAGGTGGTTGTATCTGTAACCATATGCCAAAAGTTCTCCATCCTCATCTTTTTTTTCTGATAATCCTCTGATTTCAAATATTGTATAAGAAGCATAGAGTTTATTTGAAATAATGTTTGGTTTTATTTTGTACGCAACATTAAAAGCTTCTATGCTTTCTAGAACCTCTTTAAAGTGAAGTCTGGCAACATCAGAAAGTGACCCAACTGTTTGGGGAGCATTTTTTAGAAATTCATCCGCTTCTTTTGGATTATTTTTGATAACTGAGTAATGATTTTTCTTGAAATCGATTTTTAATTTTGCTGGAAGTAGGTGAGTGTGTTTTCGGAAATAAGAATTAATTTCTCTTTCAAATCTTGCTATTGATTCTCTGTCACCAATGCTGTTTATATCAACAAAGAGGTCTTTGTGTCCCAACTCTTCTAAAACTGCGATTACACATTTTAACAACAGAGATTCACTAGTTGATCTATTGCTACCCATTATTTCAAAACCATAAGTTTCAACATTAGTCTTCTTCTTATTTGGACCTCCATTTAAAGGTTTTTTGTAGTGTATGGCTAGAGGTTGAGCTTCTAACTCCATTCTCTTGTCTGTATACCATCTGGTTAGGGCCACCTTTTCTTCTATATCTCCGTAGTGATCAAATTCTTTAAATTGTTTTGACTTGTGTATGTCGTCGTTTGTTACGTTAGGAGCTTTTATGACATTAAAGCCATAGTTTATTGCAATTTCACCAACTTTATCACAGACAATTTCGATGTGAGATGATTCTTTTTCTGTACTTTTTTTAGCCATAATTTTAAAAATTATTTGTTATCTGCTCCGGGCATTATTCCTATTGAGCTAATAGGTAGAAGTCTGAGGATTGGCTTGCCTGTAATATATTTTTTATCTAATGCCCCCCAGTACCTAGAGTCATAACTTTCAGTTCTATTGTCTCCCATAACAAAATATTCATCTCCAGATAATGTCTTTTGATATGTTCCAGTTCCAGAGTGAGTTATATATGATTGGTCTAATGTAAAACCGTCAGGATTTTCAGAGTTTATTATTTTTACAGTATCATCTTTTATTATTACTGTTTCGCCTGGAAGTCCAATAATTCTTTTTATAAAACTCTTGTCTGGTTGCTTAGCATTTACTGCCTTGAAAACCACAACAGAATTTCTCTGTGGAGATGAAAAGTTGTATGAAAGTTTGTCTACAATAAGATAGTCTCCTGTTGCAAAGGTTGGATCCATTGAACGACCATCTACTAGATATGGTTCGGCTACATATATTCGGAACGGTAGTACTACTCCCAAAGCAATGGCAAGAAAAATAAGGATTTCTTTGCCTAGAGATTTAAGGTTGTTTTTGCTCATCCAACCAGTTGATTTGTCACTTTTTACCTCTAAAATAGGACCATTTTCTTCATTCATGGGCCTAGTATACAGCCATTTTGGCTTTGGCACAAATTAGTAATAATTTGATTAAAATCGCGCAATCTCTTTCTCCTCACATCTATCAAAAAGCAATCTATCTAGCTCTGGTGAGCTAGCGAACTTCTCGTCGTTCAAGAAAACAATACTCAGAGTACTTCGTTTGTTTTCTAAACTCCTGCGAAAGGCTTTTCTCTAGATGTGAGTCGACGAGCTTTTGCTTTATGGTAATATTACTAAATGGCATATATATTTGTTGGATTAGGAAATCCTGGAGAGGAATACAAAGAAACACGGCATAATACAGGTAGGATGCTAGTTGAATGGTTTGGAAAATCTCTGAATGCAGAATGGAAACTAGATAAAAAAATAAATGCAACTACTGCAAAAGTAAAAGTTGGAAAGACTCCTGTAACTTTAGTTTTACCAGAAACTTTTATGAACAATTCTGGTAAATCTCTAAAACCTTTTGTTACAAGTGCAAAATCTGCAGAAAAACTACTAGTTATTTATGACGATCTTGATTTACCATTTGGAACTAACAAAATCTCTTTCAACAAATCATCTGGAGGACACAAGGGTCTTGAATCAATAATAAAAAATATAAAAACAGAAAAGTTTTCTCGTGTACGAGTTGGTATTTCACCAACAACTCCAAGTGGAAAGATAAAAAAACCAAAAGGTGAGGACGCTGTAACAAAAGTTATACTCGGAAAGTTTAAAGATGAAGAACTAAAAGAATTGAAGAAGCTATCAAAGAAGGTAAATGAGGCTTTAGAAGTTTTTGTGTCTGAAGGACTCGAGAAAACGATGACAGGGTTTAACTAGTTGAGTTTTTTGATTTTTGTGTTATTGTTTTGGCGGAGGAAATCCTTATGTGTATGAGTGTTTGTGGTGCTCCTGGGTCGTTAGTGTACATCTTTACTTACTACCTCCCAAAGGATCCACGAGGGTCTGGGTTTACTGCACACAGGGAAGAAATCGATTCCCTTGGTAAGGGAATGTCGAGGGTCCTTGCTGTAAAGTGTTCGCCATTGTCGTGGGGCACACTGCTCCGCTCTGATGGTGAACTCATGGCTTCCTTTGGAAAGCCTGAACACTAAGGCTTTCTATCATGATGGAGATTACAAAAAGGGCGACCCTCACGGGCCGCCCTCTCTGCTATCTGAATGTTTTGACCTACTCTGCTTTCTTGTCTCCGTCGATGAATGACAAAGTCATCTTCTGCTCCTTTGCGTCGAACATAGTTATCTTGAACTTGTAGTTCTTTCCTAGTTCTAGAGAACTGTGTAGTTTCTCATCTGAACCGAACTCTGAAATGTGAACTAGTCCAGCGATACCTTCCTCGATAGATGCAAGAGCTCCATGTTTGTTGAATTTGATAACAACTCCCTCAACTACATCGTCTTTCTTGTATTTCTTCTCAGCTTCTTTCCAAGGGTTTTCCTTTAGAGCTTTGATAGATAGAGATATCTTTCCGTCTTTGATTTCAATAATCTTTACTTTGATTTTCTCTCCGATATGGAATAGAAGTTTTGGATTTTCAACTAGTGCCCAGTCGATTTCTGAAATATGCACTAGACCTTCTAGACCTTCCTCAAGCTTTACGAATACACCAAAGTCTACCATTCCTGTAACTTCACCCATAACCTCGTCGTTCAGCTGGTATTTACCAATGATATAGTCCTTGTTCTTCTGCTCAGGGTTTTTCTCAGAGAAGATAAGTTTACCTTCCTTTGGAGAAGCACCTATGATAGCAACAGAGATTTTCTGACCAACTAGTTTCTTCAGCTCTTCTAGAATTCTATCCTTGTCTCCATCTGAAACTCGTGGATAGTGTTCTGTTTTAAGCTGTGAAGCTGGAAGGAATCCAGAAATACCTTGCCATGAAAGGATAAGACCTCCTTTGTTTGCTTCCTGTACAGGAAGTTCAAAGATCTTTTTGTCTCGGATAGCGTCCTCTGCTTCTGACCAGATCAATGCCTGTCGAGCCTCCTTTAGAGAGATCTCGATGTAACCGTCTTTGTTAGAAATACTTATAACTTTACCTGCAACGCTGTCTCCAACATTGATTTTCTTTATGATATCTCGAGCGTTTATATATTCTCGTCCATAAATAATACCAGTTCCAAAAGGTGGTATGTCGATATAGACTGCTGACTTTTCGATACCTATAACTTTACCTTCTACTACGTCGTCGATAGATGGGGGATTTGCTGATGCATCTAGGACTTTGTCCATAGCTGTAGTTTTTTTACTAACTTCAGCTTCCTCCACTACTTCTTCTTCAATAACTTGTGCTTTCGCCATTTTAGTATATGTGCTCCAGGCTTTTCGATCCCTAACTACAGTGTCCGGATGGGTCGAGGTTAAGTCCTATTGCGGCTATTAATATACAAGGGATAAGTATACAGAAAAAGGGCTAATTTGCAATGTAGTTTTTAGTATAAGGAATTAGATTGACAATTGCCGTATAAATATGTTATAATGATGGAGGTGAATTTCTCACCTAAGGAGGTGATTGGCGTGAATATCGAAACACTCGCGCATTTGCGCTCGATTGATCGTGCGCTCGCGTTGGCCATTCTCACATGTCTCGAGGAAATCTTCATGATTCCTGTGAGGCTGGTAAGATCGGCACGCAAGTTCGCCTGATGCTGGTTCGGCAAGGAAAGCGCTCGACGCTGTCCCTGCCGAGCCTTTTCTTTTACTCAAAATGGCCAATCTTGCAATGTATTAATTTAAACATCATAATAATCGAAAATAATAAAATCACATGGTATAATCATTGTTGTGTTGCATTAAATTAAATTATTATTTAAAACGCGATTTTATAAAAAAATGGAGTCATTTGGAACAGTGGAACAAAAAGATGATGTTGAGTTTTCTGGCTTTGATAGCCCTGATTTTATTAATGAAGAAATTAACCATGAGAAATCTTTGGTGGAGGGCTTAAAAGATAAGGCTCGGAAATTGGGTTTTTTGTTTATGCTTGCTTCAAGTGCAGTTTTGGCTGATGGTGCAGCAAATAGATTAGATGCACAAACTAATTTGAAAAGTTCTGCTCAAATAGAAAAAAAGGTTAATAAGGAACCATATAAGGTGATGTCATTTAAACAAAAAAAAGATCCTAATGATAAAACTTTTGATGGTCCTGAATTTAAACTGGTTATTTCAGACGAATTTACTCAACAAGTACTTTCTGATAATCGAATGATTATTGATTCAGACGGTGTTTTATTGACACCATCTGAATATCTTGGTTCTACTTGCGATAATAACGGTTGTGTTGATAGAGTGGAGGTTTCTTCGGTGGAAGTTGATCCAGGGACTCTTGAAAACAGATCCAAATATTTGAATAGTTCCCTTAAATATCCAAATAGTGGAATATCCTACAAATCAATAAATACAGATGGCACAGCAGATGTATTCATTTTATATCACGGTTCAGTAGTGGTTGGTTATAGAATTAAATAAAGCAGCAATGACTATAATAATTAAACAAAAACCAAGTTTAGGAAAAGTTTTGGATCTGGTTCACAAGAGTGATTTGAGTGATGAGCAGGCGGATTCATTGCTAAATATTTTTATTGTTTTGAATGAGGAAGAATTGTCTGAAATATATAATATTTTTTCAGAAGATGCTTCTATGATTAGAAAAATGTCTGATAATTTTTCAAAGAAAATTGATATATATAAACAAAAAGATACAGAATTGTGGAGAAAATTAATCGATGAAGAATTTGGAGAGTAGTCGTGCTATTTTAGAGATCACTTCAGCCTTTTCTTTTACCTAAAAAATTTTTCTGGTATACTGTTGGCATTATGACCCCGTAGTAGAAAATGACATTGAATAAATTCTTTACGTGGTAATATTAGATTGATCGAAATTAATAATTATAATAAATTTAAATTGATATTTTGCTCGTAGAGCTATGTCATTTTTCACTACAGGGATGATAATTACACACCACGGAGCGGATTTTTTTAAAGTTTCATTTGGAGATACAACTATCGCTGTAAATCCTATTTCAAAGGATTCAAAAATAAAGTCTACAAAGTTCGGTAGCGACATAACTCTAGTTTCTCTTAACTCTCCTGAGCACAACGGTGTTGAGCAGACTTCTCGTGGTGAAAAAGAATCTTTCGTTATCCAAGGTCCTGGTGAGTATGAGGTGCAAGGCGTTTTTATAAAAGGCTTTCTATCAAATTCTGTATATGGTGGCAAAGAGCACATAAACACTATATATACTGTGTCACTCGAGGGTATCAACCTTGGTTTTCTTGGAGCCCTATCAGATGAAAAACTAAGTGCAGAAGCAAAAGAGGGTTTGGATGGAATTGATATTCTTTTTGTACCGGTTGGAGGAGATGGAGTTCTGGATCCAGCAGTTGCTCACAAACTAGCAGTGGCTTTTGAACCAAAAATCATTATTCCAAGTCATTTTGCTGAGGTTGGTGAAAAAGATGCTTTGAAAAAGTTTCTAAAGGAGTCCGGAGAGGAGTCAGTAAAGCCGATAGATAAACTGACTATAAAAAAGAAGGATGTGGAGGGTAAAGAGGGAGAAATCATTGTCCTAGAGGTGGTATAATATATTTTAAGATTATGTTTTCTTCGCGTCCTCGTTTTTGAGTTTACGTTGGAGTGAAAATAAATTTTTCTGAGCATCCGCAGGCTTTTGTCAGAGATACCAATACTTTTCTCTAGCTGTGAGCACTCAACCCCGAAGGGGCGACCAAAGGGAGTCTGCGGAAAGCAGAGAAAAGTATGCTGTATCTCTCAAAAATGAGGACGTGAATAAAAATTTAATTTGAATGAATTATGTTTGATTTAATTGAAAAACTCAGGCAAAAGCCAGAAAGTTCTAAAAAGAAAATTGCATTTCTTACTTCATTTTCCTTAGCTGGTTTAATATTTGTTATTTGGCTTTCAGTTATTTATCCAGATTTTAGTTTCAAAGAAAAACAGAAACAAGTAGCAAATTCAAACAATACAGGTATGTTTTCGAGTTTTATGTCGAATATATCTGAAGGCATTGGTGGTATAAAAGAGCAATTAAATAGTGTAAAAGATTTGGTTTCTTCTATATCTACTAGTACCCACTACACAACAGAGGATAGTGCCGAAAGTGGTATCGATATGAACTTAAATTCTTCTTCGACTCAGGATTTTGACCCAAGTATATAGGTTGGAATTTGTAGTCTAGGTATGATATAATCGTAGGATAAATTTTATAATCGACTTATAATCCAATGGCCAAAAAACTCAAGTCAGACAGTAATGGAGATGAGCCAATAGCTGTATTGCCACATATAAATGTAGTTTCTCAGGAAATCACTGATGAAATGAAAACATCGTTTATCGATTATGCGATGTCAGTTATTACTGACCGTGCTCTTCCTGATGTTCGAGACGGATTGAAACCTGTTCATCGACGTATTTTGTATGCTATGAACGAGCTTGGACTAACTGCTGGTTCAAAACCTAGAAAATCTTCTGCAGTGGTTGGAGAGGTTTTGGGTAACTACCATCCTCATGGAGACGCCGCTGTGTACGAGTCTATGGTAAAAATGGCCCAGGACTTTACTATGCGGTATCCGCTTATTTTGGGACAAGGAAACTTTGGTTCAATCGACGGAGATAACGCTGCTGCAATGCGTTATACAGAAGCAAAGATGACAAAGTTAACAGCTGAACTTCTTCGAGATATTGAAAAAGAAACGGTTGATTTTGTTCCTAACTACGATGGTACAAGAAAAGAGCCTAAAGTTTTACCAACTGCTGTGCCGAACTTACTGTTGAATGGAACTCTTGGAATTGCGGTGGGAATGGCAACAAACATGCCACCACACAACCTAAATGAGGTTATGGATGCTGTAATTCACCTTGCTGATAACAAAGACGCGACGACAGAAGATCTTTTGCAGTTTATAAAAGGTCCAGATTTCCCAATCGGAGGAATTGCTTTCAACCAAAAAGATATTGCACATGCATATGCAAGTGGAAAAGGCGGTGTTGTGGTGCGTGGAAATGCTGAAGTTGTAGAAACAAAGTCTGGTCAGTTTCAGATCGTTATTACTTCTATTCCATTTCGTGTTAATAAGTCAGATCTTATTTTAAAAATTGTTGACCTACATAGAGAGAAAAAAGTAGAAGGTATAAAAGACATACGCGATGAGTCAGCAAAAGATATTCGAGTTGTGATTGAGCTCAAAGGAACTGCTCATCCTCAAACAGTTTTAAATTATTTGTATAAACATACTCAGCTAGAGGATACTTTCCACTACAACATGCTAGCTTTGGTAAACGGTGTTCCAGAGACAATGTCACTCAAGGGTATTTTGGAAAACTTTATTACTCACAGAGTAACTGTTATACGACGTCGAACAGAATATGATTTGAAGAAGGCACTTGAGAGGGAGCATATTTTGCTTGGCCTCAAGAAAGCTCTTGATCACATAGACCAAATTATCAAACTGATCCGAGGTTCAAAGGACACTCCTGAAGCTCACAAGAAGTTGATGTCAGAGTTCAAGTTTTCTAGTATCCAAGCCAACGCTATTTTGGAAATGAAACTTTCAAGACTTGCTGGTCTAGAAAGAAAGAAAATCGAAGATGAACTCAAAGCCGTTCAGTTGTTTATAGAAGAAATGAAAGCTATTTTGGCTTCACCAAAGAAAATTCTTGGAATAATAAAAGATGAATCAACTGAGATCAAAGAAAAGTATGGTGATGAAAGAAGAACTCGCATTATAAAGGGCGGAGCTCAAGTTCTTTCTGTTGAAGATTTAATCCCAGATGAAGAGAATGCTCTTGTTCTAACTGCTGGGGGATATATAAAGCGAACAAATCCAGATGAATTCCGAAAACAAAAGAGAGGGGGAGTTGGTGTGGTTGATTTGGATACAAAAGAAGAGGATTTTGTGACAATGCTACTTATTGCATCTACTCATTCTGATCTACTATTTTTCACAAACAAAGGAAAAGCATACCAAACAAAAATGTACGATATCCCAGAGGGCCGTCGTGCAACAAAAGGTAAGTCTATTCAGAACTTTTTGCCTTTATCAGAAGGTGAGAGTGTAACTTCTATTCTACCTATGCCAAAAGAGGTAAAGAAAGAGACAAGTTCGCTTATGATGGTAACAAAAGAGGGTGTGGCAAAGAAAGTTGCAACTGCTTCATTTCACGATGTACGTATTTCAGGAATTATCGCTATAAAACTTGATGACAAAGATGAGTTAGTTTCTGCTTCTTTCACTCATGAAAAAGACACGGTTATTGTTGTTACTGAAAAAGGTCAGTCTATTCATTTCAAAGAGTCAGATATTCGAGAGATGGGACGAACAGCTATGGGTGTGAGAGCAATAAAACTCGGAAAAGGAGACAAAGTTATTTCTGCTGAGACAGTTCCAAACTCAATGGACAAAGGTAGTCTAATGGTTATTTCTGCAAATGGTTATGGAAAATGTACAGATATAGATGAATACAAGATACAGAACCGAGGTGGTAGTGGTATCAAAACTGCAAACGTAACTCCAAAAACAGGTGTGATTATTTCTGCAAAAGTATTTGCTGAAGGTGAGGGTGAGATAGTGGCTATTTCAAAGAAATCTCAAGTTATACGAGTGGATGCAAAAGAAATCCCAGTACTTGGACGTCAGACACAAGGCGTTCGCATTATGAAACTTCGCGATGGGGATTCAATTGCCTCCCTCATCTGTCTATAGCGCTCGGGTCTTTTTACTCAATCTCATCGTTGGAATTTCAAAAATTCTCGTCACCTTATGCTCGATAAGGCTTCTCGCATTTTCTCATTCCGCCTTGACCTTGAGCAAAAATCCTCCGAGCTACTTTTCAATCCGTATTTTATGGGTACTCTAAAACTGACAGTACTATTTAAAAAATCTCGTCAAACTATGATTTTCTAGCATCTACGGAAGCCGTGAAGAGCTGAGTAGAAAGAAATTTTTCAACAGAAAAATATTCTGTTGCTGGAAAATTATAGTTTGTAAGAGATTTTCTGCTGTGAACAACCTGTGATGCATTTAAAACTTTTTCGTACTATAATTAGTTTCAAGAGTCTTACTTTATGAACTTTTTAACTTTCTAACTTATTATATGTTCTCTGATCCAGTAAAAAACATTGAAAGTTTAGGAATACAGGCCGGTCAAGAGATAGCAGATTTTGGTAGTGGTTCTGGTCACTATGCTCTCGCAGTCGCAAAAGCTTTGATGTCTACCGGCAGAGTATATGCTATAGATGTAAATAAAGATCTTCTTACGAAGCTTAAAAATAATGCAACAAGAGAGGGTCTTTATAACGTTGAAGTTATTTGGGGAGACATAGAAAAACCAATAGGTACAAAACTGAGAGATGGTTCTGTCGATATTGTTATATTGAGCAATATTCTCTTTCAGTTGGATGATAAAAATGGTTTAATTAACGAAGCTAAAAGGGTATTAAAGCAAGGAGGTAGAGTTTTGGTTGTTGAATGGGCGGATTCTTTTGGTGGAATTGGTCCAACTCCTAAAACAGTTGTTAGTAAGGATAAGGCCAAAGCTTTGTTTGAAAATTCTGGTTTCCATATGGATAGAGAAATCGATGCCGGCTCTCATCATTATGGTTTTATATATAAAAAATTATGAGTAATTTTAAAATAGCAGTTTTAGGAATATTTTCTGTAGGAATATTTGTAGGTTTACTTATTTTTGCTTTTTCAAGAAGCACTAACACTACTGGTTCAGCAGATATTTTAGTCTGGGGGACCATAAGCCCTGATGTTTTTAATACAGCTTATAAAGCTTCTTCTGTATCAAGCAATAAATCTATCAAGGTTACATATGTTAAAAAAGATACGGCTGATTTCCAGCAGGATTTTATTGGAGCATTGGCTGATGGTACTGGTCCAGACGTAGTAATATTGAGAGACGATTTGGTATATCAAAACAGAAACAAGATTTTTACTATTCCATATAAAAATTATACTGCAAGAACATTTAAAGATACTTTTATTGAAGAAGGTGAGTTGTTTCTGAGTACAGATGGAGTTATTGCCTTGCCGTTTATAGTTGACCCATTAGTCATGTATTGGAATAGGGATATTTTCTCAAATAATGTTATTTCACAGCCACCACAGTATTGGGATCAGGTTTATAGTTTGATAAACACAATTACAAAGCGTGATAATAACGCAAATATTTTACAGGCAACACTGGCACTAGGTGAATGGAGAAATATTGTAAATGCAAAAGAGATTATTTCTATGTTGTTACTACAAGCGGGTACGCCGATAACTACAAGACAGAATGCTGACGTTGTTTCTGTTTTAAATTCAACTTTTAACTACACGGTTCCTCCAAGCAGGTCAGCGATAAATTTTTACACACAGTTTTCAAATCCAACAGCGGATACATATACATGGAACAGGTCACTTCCTAGTTCTTTGAATATGTTTTTATCTGGAAACTTGGCTATGTACATAGGTTTTGCTTCAGAAATATTTTCGATCCAACAAAAGAATTCAAACTTAAATTTTGATGTTACATATGTCCCTCAGGTAAAGGGAGCAACCAAGAAAATTATTTTTGGTCACATGTACTCTCTGTCTATAGTAAAGCAATCAAAACAGATTGCTGGAGCATACACTGTAGTCACGGCTTTAACTGAACCATCATCTATAAAATCTTTGGAAGCTGTTACAAATCTTCCTCCGGTTAGGAGAGATCTGCTAGCTGATAGACCAACAGACGCATATCGTTCAGTTTTTTATGACTCTGCATTGATATCACATTCATGGATTGATCCAGATCCAGTTTCTAGTTCAAACACATTTATGAATATGATAGAATCAATAACTGGAGGTAAAAGTAGGATGGTTGAGGCCCTAGATCGAGCAAACAATGAGTTAACAGCACAGCTGAAATAAATCTATGTTTAAAATTATTCAAAAATATTTTTTCTGGGCGCCACTGATAACGGTTTTGTTGTTTTCAATTCCAGTTACAACATTTTCTGCTGTAATCCAAAATAGCTTTACTTATGAGTGTGTAGATAGCAATGGCGTATATGGAAATTGCACATTTGATGATCTAATAGCTGCAACGGTAAATTTTATAGATAAAATAACTATCCTTGTTCTTGAGTTAACTGTTTTTATTATCGCCTATGCTGGTTTTCAATATATGACATCAGGCGGCAATGTCTCTCAAAGAGCTAGTGCCACAAAGATGTTGCTCAGCGTTGTAAAGGGTATAGCGATTATTTTGTGTGCTTGGCTAATAGTTACACTTATTGCTAATACTTTATTAAAACCAGATATACCAGTAATTTTAGAAAATAAATAAATGAAAAAAATATTTTTTAGTTTGATGATTGTTTATATATTGTCCATTCCGCTAGTCTCATTTGGTCAGGGTACATCTGGTGGAGGTAATACAACTGGTAATACCGGTACTACAGGCAATACAAATACAACTGGAAATACAGGAACGACTGGGAATACTCCAGCGACAACACAAACAATTAATGTAAAAATTGAAAATCCTTTTAACGGCGGTGATAGTCTTATGGATTTGTTAACAAAAATTCTTAATAGTGTAATTCTTCCCATTGCTGCAGTGGCTGTAACTATGTGGATTATATGGGCTGGTTTTCAGTTTGTTCTTGCTCAAGGCAATCCTGGGGCAATAGATAAAGCAAAATCTAACTTATTGTGGTCATTGATAGGTGCAGGTATTCTTTTGGGAGCCGTTGGTATTTCTGCTGCTGTTCAAAGTACGTTTGATGCTCTGACTAAATAAAATTTAAATATGAAAATTATAAATTATAAATCAATAAGTCTAATAAGTTTGTTTTTTGCACCAATTATTACTTACGCATTTGATCTGTCTCAGAGTACATTTGCCGGAGTGATTGTTGAAATAATAAGTATTATAGATTTGTTGATACCTATACTGATAACGTCAGCATTTATAGTATTTTTTTGGGGTCTTTCAAAATTTATATTAAATTCTGGTAGTAAAACTGAAATAGAAAATGGCCGTAAATACATGATATGGGGACTAGCTGTTTTGTTTATTTTATTAACATTTAGAACAATTATTAGTTTGATATCTACCGATTTAGATATTGGAAACTCTAGTGGTCTACCATTTTTGCCTACAGGAGGCAGTGTTGATACTAGTACAACAATAATTTTACCAGACGGAACAACTTATACACCATAATTTGTTTTATGTGTTATGATTATTTTATCAATATTAATTATTAATCAATTTAAAATAAATGAAAAATATTATTAGTAAGCTTCTTTTAGTATCATCTCTTTTGGTTCCAGCAGTTTCTTTTGCTGCACTGGATGGTTTAAAGGGTTTGTTGAGAGATTTTGATTCAATATTTGATCAGATTTGGACATTGGTAATAACTCTTGCTTTTGTATATTTCTTTTGGGGAGTGGGTCAGTTTATTCTTAACGCCGGTGAGCAAAAAGCTCGAGATGAAGGTAAACAAAAAATGTTGTGGGGGGTAATAGCCTTATTCGTTATAATGTCGATTTATGGAATATTAGGTTTCATATCAATTCTTACTGGAATACCGATGCCTGGTTCAACTACAACAACAAGTACTAACTCTGGTACTTATACACCGCAACAAGGCGGTTATACAATACCAATATTAGGAAACTAGAACCACGTTTATCCACAATAGACTTGTTTATTTGCTGATTTGTATTAGAATTAGTGAATCAGTTATTAATAGTTAATTTTAAAATAATGAAGAAATTTATTTATTCAGCTTTGGCTTTTGCTCCGGTACTTGCATTTGCACAGAACCTTGGAGGTGTTACAAGTTTGGTTACTCAAATCGGTGGTATAGTTGCAAGAATCATACCTATCATATTTGCGCTAGCAATCATTTACTTCTTTTGGGGTCTTGTTGTATTCCTACGAGCTGCTGGAGATCCAAAGGCTCAGGAAGCTGGACGAAACCAGATGATCTGGGGTGTTATTGCTATTGCAGTGATGCTATCTATCTACGGATTGGTTTATTGGCTACAGACTACATTGGGTATTTCAAATGTAAACACAGTTAACTTGCCTACAGTTCCAGGACTATAATTAGTTTTCTATATGCCGGACATAACTATAATTCCGTTTCTAAATAAGGTTAACTCCTTAATACTGAACCCAATAATAAGTTTAATGTTCGCCATATCATTTGCATACTTTATCTATGGAGGTGTTAAGTTTTTGAGTCTAGATGTTGGAGATAAAGAAAGAAAGGATGCTCAGATGGCGATATTTTGGGGGATAGTAGGGATGGTTATAATGTTCTCTGTGTATGGAATAATAAACTTTGTACTTGGAACATTTGGGATAGACAAATCTGCCGTTCAATATATACCAATATAAATCTTATATAAAATGAAAGGATTTTAAAAACTACTCGCTTTGTCGAGTAGTTTTTAAATAACAAAAAAGCCGTGTCGGAGTCCCATATAAGGGACTCCGCACGACTGTGTGCTTAGGGTGTGCAAGGGATCAGGGTGACTTTCACCTTGATTTCCTTGTCTGCCCTAGATTGAAACTCGAGTGACCGAGTATTGCCGATGTCACCACCAGCATCATGGTCCGTCTCAGCAGTAGAACCATCGCTCCTGCGCACTGTGACAGGCCCCTCAGGGTTGTACTCGAACATAATCGGATGGGGTGTGGGTTCGTCACTCCACGTTGGAATAACTTCTCCAAACCCGTCAGGCTCTGCTATAACCCAACGCTCGATTCTCTCGCAGTTCTGCGGAGACACGAGCTTCAGGTCTGGCCCAGAAGATTTCTTCTGCTGTGTGGGATTCTGCGTAGGAGGCTTGGTTGTCTCCTCCTGGGCAGAAAGGTTCTTCTTCTGCTCTTCGACCTTCTTCACTTCGTTAGCAAAGAAGGCAAAGTATGCAAGGCTCAGGCTGGTTGTGACCAGCAAAACCTTTGCAATCTTGTGTTTCGCTGGGTTCTTGGTGTTCGCGGGTAGCATGCTACCAGCAAGGCCCAAAATCCCATGAAGCAGAAGCAGTTGAAGCCAGTACTGACTCCAGACCCCCCACCACCACCCCGGAAAGACCAGAGCGATGTTGAGGTTCAGGAGGGCGAGGCCAACGAGAACAAGTTCCCAGTTGGCTTTCTGCCACCAGTTCATAACTGGACTGGCAGCTCCACCAACGTTGGCGATCTGTCGATGCCAACCTTGACGATGCGCGAAGACACCAATGAAAATGAGAACGAAGATCGCAGTGATGATTCTGAGAATCATTTATTATCTCCAACAGGGATGACGACCTTTGAGGTGTCTCCCTTGACGAGGGTTGTGATTTTCGAGTCTTTGCTCGTGTGAGCTTCTGCCTCGAGAATGTCTGCAGCGCCACGCGATACTACGTTCGGGTCTGCTCCTTTCAGAGCGAGAGCCTTTGTTGTGCGCTTCACGTAGTTGCTTCGAGACTCCGCCAAAGCATTCTGTCTTGCGACATCAGCTCTGGTTTCGAGCTCAAGCTTGCCAGCGTATGCTTCAGCGTCCTTGATGGTTGCCAGCTTTCGCTGTTCGGCGGCCACCACTCCAGCTTTACCTTCAGATTCACGGATAGCCGCGAGCTGAATAGCTTCCTTGGTTCGTGGGTCACTTGGCTCCCAGTCGTTGTTTGCAAGACTGGTGAACACAAGACCAACTTGTTCCAAGAGAGCAACGTTAAGGGGGGAACCCTCTTTTGCATGCTCATGCATGATCCCAGAGTCGGAGCCCTTTTTTACTCTCCGAAACCAGGTGATCGTGTATTCATCATTGTTACCGAGGTTGTCGATAACAAATCCCTGAAGAATCGATTCAACCTGCGTAAACAGGTCGTCGGTGTAGTGGTACAGCGCGAGATAGGGGTTGATGACCCGTATCTTACTAACCACCTTCAGGTTCACGTCGAGCTGGTCTGCCAGTTCAACGTTCGTGAACACGAATGGTCGGGGGAACTGAAGCCTGAGAGCTGTGACAGGCACACTCTCGGCTTTCGAAACCCATGTTGCTGGGTTAGTTCCTCGTACGTTCTCCTTTTCTTTCACCACATAAAAGTTTTTTACGTGGTATCCGAACGGAGAAAATCCGAAGTAGTAAACTCCAAAGAGTCTCTTCAGTAGGTCGTTGAGAGGAGATAGAATCTCCGCCTCATCTCCAACAGCTGGCCTGAGAGATTTCCCATCAGAGTTTATGACCCATCCGGGTTCATCTGCAATCATGTGGTCGAAGAGGCCTCCGACCCACAGGCCCTTTTTGGGGCCATCGACGTTCCGGGTGCCACCACGCTCAATGATTTTGGCGTGGTTTGTCACCCGATAGGTGAAGCAGAAGTCCACGCTCGCCATCGAGCGGATAGAGGCAATCAAGATTGCAACGATGACACTCAATTCAAAAATGGTCTCCATAAATCTAGTCCTTTCAAAGAACCGACACTTCGAGTTCGGCGGGATGCCGGCTCTTTGTGTTACAAATAGTATTCTATCACATATAAATACAAAAGTCAAGTTTTATATACCACAAAAAACGGCTATATACAAGGATATTCTGAGAGATTTTTGCACTGTTTTTCTGGTGTTAATACTTTACGGGTTGTATAATCTAAATATGAACTCTAGAGCTCAAATAATTGCAACCATTGGCCGATCTTCTGAAAGTGTTGAAATGTTAAAAGAAATGTCACTTTCTGGAATGAATGTCGTGCGGTTGAACTTTTCTTGGGGAAATTTTGACGAGAAAAAAGTAATCATAGAAAACATAAGAAAGGTTGAATTAAGCACTGGAAAAAAGATACAGATTCTTGCTGATTTACCTGGGCCCAGGATCCAAACAGGAAAAGACCATACATACAACTCGGATGTTGAGTCGTCGTTTACAGATAATGATAAAGAGGTGGTCAAGTTCGGTATCAAAGAAAAAATAGATTTTTTTGCTCTGTCTTTTGTTGGAAGTGCAGATGATGTTGTAGCTTGTTCTGATTTTATAAAAAGTTTAGGTGGTGTTCAGAAAGTAATTGCAAAAATTGAAAGAAAAGTTGCTGTTGAAAATATGGATGAAATTATCAGAGTTTCTGATGCTGTTATGGTTGCGCGAGGTGATCTGGGAAATGAGATTCCTATAGAGGAGCTCCCTTTTGTTCAAATGCAGATTGTAAAAAAATGTAAGTCGGTTGGAAAACCAGTGATAGTTGCAACTCAGATGTTGTATTCAATGGTTGAAAATTCAGAACCTACTCGAGCTGAAGTTACTGATGTTTCTATGGCTATAACCGAAGGTGCCGATGCAGTTATGCTTTCCGAAGAGACAGCAAAAGGTAAATATCCTGTTGAGTCAGTACGTGTGATGGAAAAAATAGTTTCTGAATCAGAAAAGCATTTAAACGATGCAAACAGTATAAACCAAATTGGTTATTTGAAAAGTGAAAATATCAATCACGGAAAGCTGGTCATTGTTCGACATCAAGAGTCAGAGTGGAATAAACTTGGTCAGTGGACTGGTAGCCGAGATGTTCATTTGACTGAAGGTGGTTTTGCAAAGTCAAAAGAGTTGGGAGAACTAGTTGAAGATATTTGTTTTGATCATGCTTTTGCGTCTATGCAAGTCAGGTCAATTGAAACACTTTCTTCTATATTGAGTGTTTGTATGGCTGATTCGGTTTTACCAACTGAGCATGTATCTGCTTTAAATGAGCGTGATTATGGTGATTATACTGGTAAAAATAAATGGGAAATGGAAAAAATAATTGGTGAGGAAGAGTTCAATAAAATTCGTCGTGGTTGGGATTGTCCAATACCAAATGGAGAAAGTTTGAAGATGGTGTATGAAAGAGTAGTACCATTTTTTACAGAAACAGTAGTTCCTATGATAGATAACGGCAAGAATGTTTTGATTGTTTCTCACGGAAATACTATTCGTGCATTAATGAAATATATAGAGAGAATTAGTGATGAAGATATTTCCAGTGTTGAAATGCTTTTTAGTGACATTGTTATTTATAGTTTAGATGGAGACGGTCATATGATAAATAAAGAAGTTCGATCTTTAAAAAATTAAAATAAAATGAATAAAATATTTTTAACTAGAAAAATACCAGATATTGGAATAAAGATGCTAGAGGAGAAAGGTTTTGAATTAGATATTTACCCTGATGAACACGCCCCAAGTCACGAAGAATTGCTGAGCAAGCTTGGAAGTTCTGACTATGTTGGTTTAGTTTCGCTTCTAACAGATAAAATAGATTCTAGTGTTTTTGATGTAGTTCCTAATCTCAAAATAGTTTCAAACTATGCAACTGGTTTTAATAACATAGATATTGTGGAAGCCAAAAAAAGAAATATTGTTGTTACAAATACCCCTGGAGTATCTAGTTTGGCAGTTGCAGAACATACTGTAGCACTTATGCTTTCACTGACTACTAGGTTAGTAGAAGGGGATTTGTTTATGAGAGAAGGAAAGTTCAAAGGGTGGACCCCATATAACTTTGTTGGAACAGATTTGTCTGGAAAAACAGTTGGACTTATTGGTGTTGGAAATATTGGCGCAAGAGTGGCACACATCTTAAAAGGTTTTGGTGTAAATGTTATTTATAACGACATCACAAAAAATGAAAAAATAGAAAGTGATTGCGGGGCGGTTTACTATAGTGATGTAAATGAGTTACTAAAAGTTGCAGACATTGTCAGTTTGCATGTACCGCTTATGGATTCTACACATCATCTAATAAACGAAAGTCATTTGAAAATAATGAAACCGACTGCCTTTCTAATAAATACCTCTCGGGGACCTGTAGTGGATGAGGTGGCGCTAGTATCTGCTCTGCAAAATAAAACTATTGCTGGTGCCGGACTAGATGTTTTTGAGTTTGAGCCAAAACTAACAGAAGGTTTAAAAGATTTGGATAATGTTGTTTTAACTCCACATATTGCTTCGGCAAGAGAAAGCGCGAGAAATGATATGGCGGTGCTAGTGGCTCAAAGTATAATCGATCTTTTTGAAGGTTGGGAAGTAAAGAATAGAGTCGCCTAGTTCTATGCGTGTTTATATAAAATCTTTAGTTTTTCGACTCCGCGGTGGATCTGTACAGCTAGAGTGTTTTTAGTCTGGCCAGTCAACAAAGACATTTCTCTCAAGGTTAGTTCTAGTGCGTATTTCATTTTCATTATCTTTTGATATTTTAATGGAAGTTTTTTAATCAAATCTATAGCTTTTTTACCATCGATGATATCTATCTCTCTATCAGAGTCAGGGCTTTTTGGATCAAATCCATTTTCTACGAGATTATCAAGAGACACGGGTTTGTTTTTTCTGTATTCATCTATAATGAGATTATTTAATATGTGGTACAGGAAACTTTTCATTAAGATTATTTTGCCTCCTTTTACTAAATAAGACCAAGTTTTAATGAAAGTGTCCTGTACAACATCTTCTGACAGATTTTTTTCATGAAGTTTGAAAAAAGAGTATTTGTTCATACCTTTATTGAAGTCACTATATGCAACTTCCATATTGTTTTTTTGTATATTTTCTTCTTTTCTGTTCATAAATTTTGAGTGTGTTATCTGAGACTATTAAATACAAAAAATATTACACAAAAATTACATTCGTGTGACAATTTAATAACCGCTTTTGCTAAGCAGGTCTTAAAATATAAGTATTTTAGTGTTTTGCTGTATCTCTAAATGTAATAATCCTTTAAAAGTATTACACTGCGATTACAGGGAAAGGGGTAATTGAATACTAATGACAGTATATCACATTTTAGATAATAAGTATTGCAACTATTTAGCTAGTCTAACGGCTAGTTAGTTATGGAAAACCTAATAAAAAAACTAAAGGATGAAAATGGACACGGAAAAGATTACGCACAAATGTTGTGGGAGGAAAGTTGGACATATATTAAGACTGTAGTAGATACAGTTCGTGAACCTTTTCTAATATTGGACAAGGATCTGTGTGTAATGGCTGCCAGCGAGTCTTTTTATAGAATATTTCAAGTTGACGAAAGAGATACGGAGGGCAAGTTGGTATATAAACTTGGAAATGGCCAATGGAATATACCATCCCTCAAAAAACTTTTGGAGGATATTTTGCCACAAAATTCCTTTTTTAACGGATTTGAAGTTACGCATGATTTTCCGCACATTGGCAAGAAAGTAATGATATTAAACGCTAGGCGAATATATCATAAAGGAAAAAATACTAATATTTTCCATCCAATTATTCTTTTGGCAATGGAGGATATAACAGAAATGATGGGCGTGGCTGAAATGTTGGCTCTTAGAACCAATCAGTTCGAAGCCGAAATAGCCAAAAGGACTAGTAAATTAGAACGACAAATTAGCGATTTAGAAACCTTAATAAAAAATAAATAAATGAATTTGTAATGTTACAGCGTATCTAACGGCTTAATTAATGGAGGGAAGGTGAAGAGCTTGGTCGAGTTTTAAACCTATACCCAAACCTAATTTACAAGTTAATAATTTAAAAATATATGAAAACTATAAATATTTCCGCACCAATAAGTACAAAATATGTATTGGCATTATCAATAACAGCAGTAGTATCTTTGCTTATGTTTGGAATAGCATTTACTGCTAACGCTGCCACTCTTTCTCGTTCTTTGGAACTTGGAATGAATGGTAGTGATGTTTCAGCTCTTCAGACCTATCTAGCTTCTGATTCTAGTATTTATCCATCTGGCTTGGTTACTGGTTATTTTGGTCAGCTAACTAAAGCTGCAGTTGAAAGATTTCAAACTGCTCAGGGTATAGTTCATGCTGGAACACCTGCAACAACAGGATACGGTCGTGTTGGTCCAGTTACAATGGCAGCACTAAACGCAAAGATGGGTGGATATAATGGTCCTGTAGGAAATAGCACTTCTCCGGCTATTAATTCACTGAGTGTAAGTACTACAAATACATCTGCAAGCTTAAACTGGAATACAAATGAGAATGCATCTGCAGTTGTTTACTATAGTGCTTCACCTATACCAATGAATGAGGCAAGTGCATCAACTGGAGTTAGCATAGGTGGTTCTAGTGTTCTAGCAAACACAAACCTACAGTCTTCACATTCAGCTACAATAACAGGGCTTTCACCTCACACATATTACTACTATGTAGTATATGTAAGAGATGGATCTGGTAATGAAAGTATTACTTGGCCAGCAACATTTCAAACTAATAATTAGTGTATGTTAAGTACAATTGCATTTATCCTCGTTATTCTTTGGCTTCTAGGGGTTGTTACAGCTCATACAATAGGTGGTTTTATACACATATTGTTAGTGATTGCTGTGATAGTAATTCTGATCAGAGTTATTAGAGGAGAGAAAGTTGTATAAATTCAATTAAATGAAATCATAAAAACCACTCATTGAGTGGTTTTTATGATTGTGGGGAATGCTAAGAGTCTGAGACTCCATCCTTACAGGATCAGTACTCGTTCTTTAGAATGGAGACTCGGACAGGAATAATTTAAACTGGGAGACTCGATCCTTACAGGATCAGTACCCCAATTGGATTTTTTATTTCACTTCGTTCGTAAAAAATCTCAATCGGGCTTCGAGTCTCCACGAAAGCTCTCCCAGAGCTTTCTCCTTGCCCCACGAGAAAATCCCCTTGCGGGGATTTTTCGTGTGGGCAAGGGGAGACTCGAACTCCCAATCCGTGAGGAACTAGTTCCTAAGACTAGCGCGTATACCAATTCCGCCACTTGCCCAATCATGCATGTGTCCTGGATAAATCTTTTCTCGTCAGAAAAAATTTTCCTCGGACCCTAACCTCGCGACAGTCGCTACTGCGACCGTGAACCGCTCCGGTTTGCACAAGCGCTTAAAATTGTTTCTCAATTTTAAGCCTTGTGCACCCACCAGGGATCGAACCTGGGACCTTATCCTTAAGAGGGATCTGCTCTACCAGCTGAGCTATAGGTGCAAATTATATATTTTCAAAACATGCCAAGTGCCCGAGGTGGGAGTCGAACCCACACGACCTTACGGTCAC
>CAZTQY010000001.1:0-109100 GCA_964616425.1 uncultured Candidatus Saccharibacteria bacterium | reverse complement strand
AAATTTTAAGTCTTGCGTGTATACCAATTCCACCACTCGGGCGTTTTCGATTCATACCCCTATGTGTTGGCTTTAGACTATGACAATTTGGGCACAGCACTCTAAGGTTTTCTATTCTATTGTCATGTCTATTGCCATTGATATGGTCAAGCTCTAAAGGAATCCTACCATCAATCGATACTTGTGCCCAGCCACACTCTTCACATGAAGGTTTCTTTAGTCTAGCTGAAAATAATCTTTTTTTCAACTTGAAGCTTTGATAGGTGCTATTTTCAACTAATATTTCGGTTAATTTTATAAAAGGTCTCGATTCAAATTTCATTCCTTTATTCCATACCATACCAGTAAAATGAACAGTTGAAAGTTTATATTCTTTTATATATTTTTTTATTTGGTCGTAATTGCCACCAGTTGGCTTCAAACCTAAAATCTTTATTACATTTCTGTAACTTTTTGAAATTTTAACAGCATTTTTAAGTTCAGTTTCTGACCAAGTTCTTTTTCTAAACATAGTGGTATACGTATATTATACCAATATGCACTTTGTGTACCACAAGTTTATATGAGGCGTAGGCGAGAATCGCACTCGCGTATAAAGATTTTGCAGATCTTTGCCTTACTACTTGGCTACTACGCCTTATTATTTAGTTCCATTTAACGAAAACTGTTTGCTAACTTTGATCTGCATCAGATCTTTGACCCTGTAACAATTCACTGTCGCTCATGCTACTTGGTTACTGTACCTTATTATCCTCGTTTAAAAGAATATCTATCTTCTGTCTATTTTTTTCACCAGTATCGATTTCAAAATCTAGCTGGGGGACTCGGCCAAGTTTTGACTGATCCATCACAAACTCCTTGAACTCACTGCGCTTTCTTTTGGCGAATTCAAGAGCGGTCTTTTCAAATTCTGCTGGAAAGACCGTAAAGAAGATAGTAGCATTTTTTCCACGACTTGTTAATTCTACGTTTGTTACGGTAATAAGTGATGAACCATTTCCATTTAGCAGTAAAAAACGTGCTCCCAAATCTCTAAGTATCTCTTTTATTCTGTCATCTCTAGTAGACATATTATTGTTCAGTAATTATAAAACTTTGTAGGTGATCACCGGGTGCAATTTCGATACTCGAAACGATCATTGCTCCAAACTCTGTACCTTCTTTGACTTCTTCTGTAGAATTTTTTTGTTGCTGGAGTTCTCTTACTTTGCCTTCTCCAATCTCTGTATCTCTTCGAATGATTTTAACCTGTGCACCTAGTGCAATATAACCTTTTTCAACTCTACCACCAAGTATCTGTTTATCTTTCAGTTTGCTGAAAACTTTCAGTACTTTGGCTGTTCCGATTGATTCTACAGTTTTAATTTTCGGTGTTTTCGACTTTAGAGTCTCTTGTAACCACTCAGTCATTTTGTAGATAATATCAAAGGTTTTAATTTCAATTTCACTTCTTTCAGCAAGATTTTTTGCTGGAGAATCTATTTTGACACTGAAACCTATAATGATTGCTTTCTCAGTGCCAGTTGCTACTCGAACATCGTTTTCAGTAATAGTTCCAATGCCAGATGATACGATTTGAGGTTTAATAACTTCTGTTTCCAATTTTTTAATCTGGTTTATTACTGCCTCCAGACTACTTCCTGTGTCTGCTTTCACGATAACAGGAATATTTATTATATTTTCGTTTGTGTCGATTAGGCTATCGTTGTGAGTTGGTTCTTTAGATTTTTCTTTTGCATTTGCTACGGCCTCTTTTGCCTCATCACGATCTTTCCATGCTTTAAATTTGTTTCCAACTATAGGTAGTTCATCCCAACCAATAATTCTAATCGGATTTGAGAATGTTGCTGAATTAATCTGCTTTCCTAAATAATTTTCCATTATCCTAACTGGTGCGATAGCTGTTCCAGAAGTAATGTACATTCCTTTTTCTATCGTTCCATTTTTTACAATACATGTTGCTGTTATACCTTTTTTTGTATCTCTGTTACTTTCTATAACAACACCTTCTGCTAGTAGGTTTTTGTCTCCAGTTAAATTCTCAAGTTCTGCTACCAGAGAAATCATATCTAAAAGTTCTGGTACACCTTCTCCAGTTTTCGCAGACAATGCCACAAAAGGCACATCTCCACCCCAACCCTCTAGGTAGATTTCATTTTCAGCTAGACTTTGCTTTGTTCTGTCTATGTTTGCCTCAGGTTTATCAATTTTGTTTATAGCAACAATATACGGAGTTTTACTGTCTATTATTGATTTCAAAGCTTCTATTGTTTGAGGTTTTACTCCATCCTCAGCAGATACAACCAAAACTGCGACGTCAGCTACTGAAGCACCTCTTTTTCTAATTCCAGAAAACGCTTCATGACCAGGTGTGTCAATAAAAGTTATTGTTTCTTTTTTACCTTCCCTTGTTGTGTGCTCAGTTTCGTAAGCAGATATGTGCTGTGTGATTCCTCCAGCTTCATTTAAAGGTTCAAAACTTTTTCTTATATATGAAAGTAGAGTTGATTTACCGTGATCAATATGACCCATTATTGCTACCACAGGGGGTCTCTCTGTAGTTTGTGCCAAACTGGCTGTAGGTGTTTCCTTGTTTTTTTGCATGGTAGTTTTTGTTTAGTGTCATAAATATAGAAGATTTATTTTAAAAGATTCTTTTTTGATGAATCGATTACACTTCTCTCTTCTTCTGTAAGTTCAAAACTGCTATCAAATTTTTTAAGTGGTTTTGAAAAAACACTGACTCTGTCTCTAGAATAAAGGCTGGACATTACTGCTCCATCTCCATCTTCTGAGAGAAATGACGTGGAAAAGCTTTGGTTACCACCTTCACCAGTACCTTTAAAGGGATTAAACCTTATTGTTTCAACTGCCTGGAGGCTTCTTCGGAGTCGTCGTTCTATATTTTTAAAATATAAAGTAGATTCTTCTTGGAATGTATTTAATCTTTCAAGATTCTCCTTTGCAGAGACTATTGAGTCTTCTAGGGATCTTGCATTTTTTCCTATAAGAAGTCTTCGTATTTTTATTTCAAGTCTAATTATCCATCCAATAAGTATTACAGATAAGGCTATAAGGCCATATGTAATATATATAGGATCAAAAATCATTCGGAAACTATACTACATTTTGTTGTATTTTGCAAAAGAGTCTGTATGATAAAGCTATGAATTTTTTGAAGAAAATAAATAAAGTATTTGGAGGCCCAAAAAGAGTTTTTTTGGACTTTGCTTCTACAACACCAATTTTGGATGAAGTTGTCCGTGAGATGGAAAAATTTGCAATTAAATCAAATTTTAATCCTTCTGCACTGTATTCAGAGTCTCTGGGTTCAAAAGAACTTCTTGTTTCAGCTAGAAAAAAAATAGCTAACATAATAAGTTCACAAAAAGACGATATTATTTTTACCAGTGGTGGAACTGAATCAAATAACTTAGCTTTGCTTGGTGTTTTTGAAGCTCACAAGAGGGATAATTTTATTCCACATTTTATTTCTTCAAATATCGAACATCCCGCTATTATTGAGGTGTTAAACGAGATTGAAAGAAGGGGTGGTGAAGTTACCATGATTCCAGTTGGAGATGACGGACTTGTTTCAGTGAAGGCTATTAATGATGCTTTAAAAGATAATACAGTTCTTATAACTATAATGTATGCCAACAATGAGATTGGTACTATCCAGCCTATAAATGAGATTGCAAAGGTGGTTAGGGAATATAGAAAATCAAAAAGTACAAGACTACCTTACCTTCACACAGACGCATGCCAAGCGCCATCTTATCTTGATTTAAATGTTTTGCGTTTAGGGGTGGATATGATGACAGTAGATGGGATAAAAATTTATGGCCCAAGAAGTTCAGGTTTTTTGTATTTAAGAAATGATGTATTGATCAGACCTGTTATGTTTGGTGGTGGTCAGGAAAAAGGTTTGAGAAGTGGCACAGAAAATGTAATTAATACTGTTGGTTTAGCCAAAGCTTTGGAAGTTGTTGTCAAAGACAGAGAGTCTGAATCATTGAGAATAGAAAAAATTAGAGATTATGCTATTGAAAGTATTTTAAATAAATTCCCAAAGGCAAGTTTGAATGGTTCAAAACATAACAGACTTCCAAACAATATAAATATTTGTTTCCCGGGATTGGATGCTGAGTTTGCTGTTATATCTTTGGACGTAAATGGAGTGTGTGCTTCATATTCGTCATCTTGTCGTACTCTGAAAGAGGATTCATCTTCTTACGTCATACAAAGTATTGGTAAAGGGGATTGTAGTTTATCTAGTTTGAGATTTACTTTGGGCAGGGATACAGAAAAAAAAGATATAGATTATTTATTGAACGTTCTAACAAAAGTTGTTAAATAATATTGTTTTAAATTATAAGTTGTTGTGATAATATTGTATCTAAATGGAAGATCTAAATAAAAATCAAATTATACTTTTGGTACTTTTGATAAGTTTTGTTACGTCTATTGCTACTGGTATTATTACCACTTCTCTTTTACAGCAGGCGCCACTCGAGGTGACTAGAAATATAAACAGAATCGTAGAGAAAACAATCGAAACAGTTACTCCAGCTACAGTAACAACTCCAAGCCAAAAGGAGGTTACTACTGTTGTGGTCAAGGAGGAAGATTTGATATTGGACTCAATTAATAAAAATATAAACAGTGTTGTTCGTATCAAAGAAAAAGATTCAGTTACAGGAACTGTTGATTTTTATGGAATCGGTATTGTTATAACAAAAGATGGAGTTATAGCTGCAGACAGGAAAAATTATCTAACTAGTAATACATACACAGTCATAATGAGTGATGGAAAAGAGTTCCCACTAGTAATTATGGGGTTAGATAAACAAACAAATTTTATTTTATTTAAAGCAAATCAAGGTGATAAAGTTACAGAAAAGACAGCTTATGTTTTTTCTCCTGCAGTTTTGGGTGACTCAGAACCTAAATTAGGACAAACTGTGATCTCTTTGGGAGGTTCAGAGTCAAATTCTGTCGCAGTTGGACGTGTTATTTCACTTGATATGAAAGAATCTGGGGTTGGAACTAGTACTACTAGATATCTGTCGGGGATAAATACAGATGTATCAACCAAAGACTTGGTTGATGGAAGTCCAATATTTAATCTTTCGGGAGATGTTATAGGTTTTAGATTATCAGATGAGGCATCAAAGGTTTTTGTCCCAGTATCGATCTTGAAAAAAGAAATTCCTATTCTAAATGAGGTTTCAAAGACAGAATAAACCAGTTTTACTAAATTGACTTTCGCCAAAAATGTAATATAATAGGCCTAAAATAAGGCTTTTATGCAACCATTTAATAACTTTACAACTAAAGCAAAGGAAGCAATACGCAAGGCACATGAACTTGCTATTGAACGTGGTCAAAACCATGTAAATCCTTATCACTTACTTACAGCCCTCATTTTACAAGAGGAGAGTATGGTTACTTCTATTTTAGAAAAGCTTGAAGTGGATACTGTTTTGCTTACTGACTCACTACTCGAAGGTATTGAAGGAATAGATCCGGGACAAACATTGTCTGCATCATATCAGATTTATTTAACTCCAGAGTTAGCTCAGACTATAGAGGCTTCTGGAAAGGAAATTACTCAACTCAATGATGAGTTTGTTTCAACAGAGCATTTATTCCTAGCTCTTACTGAGGTTCCATCTCAGGCAAAGGATTTGTTGAAGAAATTTAAAATTGATAAAGAAGTTGTACTTCGTGTTATAGAAGAAATAAGAAATACAAAAGCTGTAGAGACAGAAACTCCAAAAAAGTTTAAAGCATTGGCAAAATATACAAGAAGTCTAACAAAACTTGCACAACTAAATAAACTTGATCCTGTTATTGGCCGTGATGATGAAATCGCAAGAATAATCCAAATACTTTCTAGAAGAACAAAAAATAATCCTATATTGATAGGAGAAGCCGGAGTTGGAAAGACAGCTATTGTTGAAGGACTGGCAACACGGATGTCGATGGGTGAAGTTCCTGAATCTCTAAAAGATAAAGAACTAGTATCTTTGGACTTGGGTCTTCTTATTGCTGGAACAAAATATAGAGGTGAATTTGAAGAAAGACTAAAAAATATTTTAAAAGAAGTTGAGAGATCTGATGGAAAGGTTATTCTTTTTGTTGATGAGATCCACACTATAGTTGGTGCAGGTTCCGCTGAAGGTTCAATGGACGCATCAAACATGCTAAAACCTGCTCTAGCTAGAGGAGAGCTTAGGGCTATTGGTGCAACAACTCTAAAGGAGTATCAGAAGCATATAGAAAAGGACCCTGCTCTTTCTAGAAGGTTTCAGCCAGTGTATGTAAATGAGCCAAGTATCGACGATGCTGTTACTATCATGAGAGGGCTAAAAGAAAAGTATGAACTTTATCATGGGGTTCGTATTACAGATGAAGCTATTGTTTCTGCTGTAAATCTAAGTTCAAGATATATTTCTGATAGATTTTTGCCAGACAAAGCAGTGGACTTGATAGACGAGTCTGCATCGTATTTGAAAATTGCAATGGAAAACAAACCTCCTGTTCTTCAGTCTGCACATTCAAAGATAGTAAAGCTTCAGATAGAACACGAAGCATTAAAAAAAGAGACTGATCCAAAATCAAAAGCTAGATTTAAAGAAATAGAGAAAGAGATTGCTGATCTAAAAGAAGAGATAGGCGAGCTTGAATTGAAATGGAATAATGAAAAGGAAACTGTTTCAGATATAAAAGCTATCAAAAAACAACTTGAAGAACTTAGACGAGAAGCTGAAACTGCAGAAGCTAAAGCCGATCTTTCTCGTGCCGCTGAAATAAGGTATGGAAAAATACCTGGTTTGGAAAAAGATCTTGATACAAAATCAAAAAGATTAAAGAAACTTCAAAGTTCTAGAAGAATTCTAAAAGAAGAAATAACAGAAAATGACATTGCAACCATTGTTTCAAAATGGACTGGTATTCCTGTAACTAGGATGTTGGAAGAAGAAGCTGACAAGTTGAGCAGAATGGATCAGGTATTAAAGGAGAAAATTGTCGGACAGGATGAGGCAGTACAGAAGATTTCTGATACTATCAAGCGTAGTCGTGCTGGTATTTCTGACCCAAACAGACCTATAGGGTCATTCCTTTTCCTAGGTCCAACTGGAGTAGGTAAAACTGAGCTTACAAAGGCACTAGCACATTTTATGTTTGATGATGACAAAGCGCTTATACGAGTTGATATGTCAGAGTATATGGAGAAACATAGTGTTTCAAAGATCATTGGTGCTCCTCCAGGATATGTCGGTCATGAAGAAGGCGGAAACTTAACTGAAACTGTCAGACATAGACCATATTCTGTTATTTTGTTTGATGAAATAGAGAAAGCACATCCAGAAGTGTTCAATATACTTTTGCAGGTTTTAGATAATGGAAAGTTAACAGATAGTAAAGGTAGAGTTGTTAACTTTAGAAATACGGTAATTATTTTAACTTCAAATATTGGAGCGAGATACATAGATAGAATGGAAAAGATCGGTTTTGCGTCAGACAGAACTGAAAAAACAAACTATGAAGATGCTAAGTCAAAAGTATTAGATGCATTGAAAGATCATTTCAGACCAGAGTTTCTCAACAGACTAGATGACATAATAGTGTTTGATGTTTTGAGTCGAGAAGCTATATCTAAAATTGTAAAAATTCAGATTGATATAGTTAAAGAAAGACTTGAGCAGAAAGAAATTAAGCTAATTTTCTCAAATGCGGTTTTGGATTATCTAACTAAAGAAGGCTATAACCCACAATATGGAGCAAGACCTCTAAAAAGGCTTATCCAAACAAAGGTTTTGACTCCTATCGCCTCACTTATGGTCAGTAAGGGTATTTCAAAGGGTGGTTCAGTAAATGTTGATATAAACAAAGCCGGAGAATTTACCTTTAATGTAAAGAAGGGAAAGAATGGATCTTTTGTAACTGATGGTTTTGTAAGTGAGGGCGCATTGGCCTAATTCCTTTTTTGTGTTAAATTATTTAGGTTCTTAATGCGTCGGTGGTGGAGTGGTCTATCACAACAGACTGTAAATCTGTCGCCTTCGGGCTTCGTAGGTTCGAATCCTACCCGGCGCACACTAAAATAACCTTTATTCATAGGGTTATTTTTTTGTGTGAGTAGTTGAGTTGGAACTTAACACATTAAGCTTGATTTTTTATTATATATATGTTATAATTCTAAACCAGAAGCACTTTAACATCAAATTTCTAAAGAGGAGGCGTAAATGACGATCACCCTACGTCCGTATCAGCGACTGTCTGTAAAGGCAGCCCTGAAAGGACTACAGGGTCGCCAGAAACGAGCCCTTGTAGTCCTTGCTACTGGTTTAGGTAAGACCTTCACTGCTGCGTTCATCACGAAAGAGTTCCGTCCAAAACGAGCACTCTTTCTGGTGCACAACAACTTCATTCTGAAACACGCTATTGACGAATTCCGTCAGGTTTTCAACGAGAAAACCAAGATGGCTGTTTTCAATGGAATGTCAAAGAATGGAGCACAAACAGCTGACATAGTCTTCGCCACTTGGCAGACCATGGGTGGAAATCTGAAGTTGTGGAAGCGAAATCACTTTGATCTCATCATTGTGGATGAAGCTCACCACACTGAAGCTGACACCTATCGTCCTGTCGTTGACCACTTTGTTGGTGCACGACTTGGTATCACTGCTACACCTGATAGAGCCGATGAAGCTGATATCCGAAACGTTTTCGGATCGGAAGTCATCAACATTACTCTAGAGGAAGCTATCGCTCGTGGTTGGTTGCCACGAGTAGAGTACCACGTCGTAACTGACGAAAGTCTTGATGAAGATGCATTGCAGAAAATCGCAATGGAGATTCGTGAGAGCAAGAGACGTTTTACGATGGCAGAAGTCAATCGTCGTATTTTCATTCGTAAACGTGATAAAGAGATCGCACGTATAATTGACGGATACAACGAAAAATCTGTCGTGTTCTGTGCATCAATTAAGCATGCTGAACGAATGAGAAAGTCTTTGAAGTTGTCTGCTACGTTTCATTCGGGGACAGCTTGCACTCAGAGGACTACCTGGTTTCAAAACCAGAAAACGCTTGATGCTCTTAAGAATGGAACTGTTCGACGTGTGTGTGCGGTAAATGCCTTCAACGAAGGTGTGAACGTGCCTAGCGTTGGACTTGTTGCTTTCTGTCGCGTTACTGGATCCTTGACCGTCTTCCGTCAACAGTTAGGTCGTGGACTTCGTCCTGGAAAGGACAAGCTTATCGTCCTCGACTTTGTCGGAAATCTTGAGCGTATTGAATTAGTGCTCGAGATGATGAACAAGATCTCGGACATTCACGAACACCACACGGAACAACGTGAACGTGACCGTGAAGGATACGAACGAGGAAACTTCGAAGTTTCCGGACAGGGGTTTGAGTTCACTTTCTCTGACAAGGTCGTGGATCTGATGAAGGTTCTCGACAATTGCAATCGTGAGTTCTACCCGACGTGGCAGGAAGCTGGTAAGGCTGCTGTTCATCTCGGTATCACCAACCAGAAACAGTACCAAGCCAACTTCCGAGATGATCCACGTCTACCGTCAGTACCTCGAAGCGCTTACCCAGATTTCCCTGGAGACGCAATTTTCTTCGGTCGTTCAAAGAAAAATCTTTACAAAACCTGGCAACAGGCAAGTAAAGCGGTTCAGAAACTCGGTGTTGCTTCAGCTATGGACTACCGAGGTAAGAAAAACTCTGACCCACGTCTACCAGGTAACCCAGAAGAAACCTTCAAGGATTTTCCGGGCTGGATTGCATTTCTTGGGAAAGAACTGCGTGTACCTTACGCGACATTGGCTGAAGCTCAACGAGCCGTAAAAAAGCTCGGAATTAAGAACTCCTCGGAGTACTTTCAACGGTATAAAGAGGACAGCCGCCTTCACGCACATCCTGGCAAACGCTACAAAAAGCAATGGCGTGGCTGGGACAGCTTCTTTGGTCGTATTGGGTTCTACTCAACGGTTGCTGAAGCCAGTAAAATGGCAAAGCGATTGAAGATGAAGGGTTCCATCGACTACAAGAAACGCTACAAGGAAGACCCTCGATTACCGTCTGATCCTTTGAGTGCCTATCGTAATACGTGGTACAAAGAGGGTTGGGATTGGTATAAGTTTTTGGGTAATTAGGTTGATGCCCCCGCCATTTCTCTTCGGAGAGATGGCGGGGTTTTGTTTATGCATAGTGTTTACTATATAGTTAGTAAAATATTTTTGAAAATATAGATAGATCTGGAATATAATGACTCACCTTTGATTTCATCAACTCAGTTCTAACATTCTCCAGTACTCCGCACAAAATTGACACATCAATTTTGATGTGATATTATTTTTTTGGACAGTTCTCCAAATTCACGGTCAGAAAGGTGGTGATTTGGGTATGAGACTATTGGACAAGCTACTGACAGAAGGTTTTGAACTCAGAGTGAAAGACAAAGGAGTGGAAGCGCAGGTCGTTCGACAGCTTTTGTTTGAAGCTCAGCTCGTAGTAGCTGACAACGTCGCGGAGTATTACTGGGATCGCGGAAAAAACTCCAAGGAGGAAAAGTTCCCTGAACCAGATGACTTCCCGAACGTGATGCTTCCTTTCGAAAACACGTTCATCGAGGCCAGAATTCCTGGCCTGAGGGACCGTATCGATTACGTGGGTGTGCTTCTTCAGATGAAAAAGAAAGGTGATCTCGAGCCATACTGGTTCGACGATCCGAAATCAGCAAAGTTCTTCGCTGATGGCGTAGAGTGGCACATGGTCGGTTTTGTTTTCTATCAGTTTAGAGGATTCAAACCAACCCTGATCAGTCGCTTTGCAATGCCAGTGCTCAAGGACGGGCGGACACTTCCAAGCGATCGTGGTGCTGGATTGTTTTATAGTTTGCAGTATCTATACAACGTCAACGGATCCCCAGAGGAACAGACCACTCATCACATCGGTCTCTTCCAGGGAGCTGTAATGCACTCCCTCCTGACACTTTCTTTCATGCACTGTCGCAATGTGTCAGTTCGGAAAGAGACACCACCCCTTCCACTGTCAAAAAAACACGAGAAACGGACAGGACGACCACTGCTCCGCTATCATGTGCTTCAAATCGATCACATGAAGCAGGTGCTAGACGGAGAAGGAAAAGCTGGCACGGAAGGTCTGAAGACCGCACTCCACATTTGTCGTGGTCATTTCAAGCACTACGGTCGTGACGGAAAGGGTTTGCTTTTCGGCAAACATGTCGCCACAGTCTGGATTCCAATGCACACTCGTGGAACCATCGAGGAAGGTGTAGTGGTGAAGGACTATCAGGTGAAATGACAGAACATCGGCTGTATATCCGATGAAAGGCCAGCGCACGTTGCTGGCCTTTTCGTTTACAAAAATTTTATATAATAACTCAAATCAGGAACATATGGACTCACTTCACTTTTCATCAACTCAGTTTTAACATTCTCCAGTACTCCGCACAAATAATCCCCGTAAGGGGATTTTTGTGCACCGGAGCAAAGCATAGCTTTGCGTGTAGGATTCGAACGGAACTTCGGCCACACCCGCAGTAGCGAGTGTCGGAGTTCAGCGTTTTGATTTTTAATGAGTGGCGACGAATTAAAAATCAAAAAGAATCCGGACCGGATGCATATAATATCAAACTGTTGTACTGAAACTGTAAGTTTCGAATCCTGCCCACAATCTGCATAAGTGGATTTTTGTGTAGAACGTCAGGTATGTTTAGGAATCTCCTGTTTAGTCAACTGTTGATAAGTATATTTGATAGATGTTTATTGTAGTATAATATACTGGATGTATACATATAGGAGGTCCAAGGGTTTCACCTTAATTGAACTCTTGGTCGTAATCGCTATTATTGGTATATTTTCTACGCTTATAATCGGGAATCTTAACTCTGCAAGAAAACGAGCTCGCGATGCAAGACGTATGGCAGATTTTAGGAATCTATCTACAGCTTTAGATCTTTACTACGATATAAATAGTGAAATATTCCCGTGTGGAGATGCTGGTTCAGGTTCATACATGTGGGATGGTTCGGGTAGTTCCGGTTTCTTAAATGGTACGCATGGCTCATCAGTTCCAAATTGTGTTGGGACAACAGGGGGATTATATACTACTGGAATAATTTCAAATCCAGCTCCTCTTGATCCAGTGAATTCAGTAGGAACCTCAATATATGCATATTTGGTTACGGCTAATAGAAAATCATACATAATGTTTACTACTTTTGAAGACTCAACTAATCTACAAAAAGCCAGAAATGATGGGGGCGTATGTGATAACTACTATGAAGTGGGAAATGCTGTAGGCTCTATCCCTATTGACCCAAGTTGGGATTCAAATTTTTATTTACCTTGTAACTAATTTTTATTAATGAGTCAGTTGTATCTACACCAAGAAAAAGTCATTCTAGTGATTTTTATTAGCAATTAAAATCAATTAGTCACGAATTTACTCTTCATCCATTTCTTTTGAGTTTATGTCTAGTTCACTGGCAATATCTGAAGAGCTCCTGTATTCCTTGTCAGGTAGATCCTTTAACATGTTAACAACTTCTTCAACAGCACCATTTTGCTTTATGTGTTCAATAATTTTTTCTTTGTTACAAGGATAGTCTAATCCAACTAAATACGATTCTATTAATGATTGGTTTTTCATATTTTTTTGTATTAATTAGTTATTAATGAAATTTATAAAGATAAGAATAATAAATAAACTTGGTCTAGTGTATTTTAATAAATCGGGGTGAATATAGAATGAATGGTACATTTTTATTTATGCCAATTACCTCACGCTATTTTCACGGTCTTTTGTATAGGATGAATACATATGTCAAGAAAAATCAAGAAAATGTATTTATTTTTAATTATGTTGGGGATTATATATTATCCTGTAAATGTTTTTTCTGAAATGAGTAAACCTCAATCTAAAGTTGGTACTCATTTAACTCCAAAATTTGAGAGCACTAAAACGCCAGAAGTTGTTAGGGACCCTGTTTTTACAGGTGAATCACTGCTAAATATTTCACCACTAAATTCAAAAACTACTTCACCTGCAAATATTATAAGCACCCAGTCCTTACTTTCGCAGGTAAATTTAATCCCTAACTCCGGTTTGGAAAGTACAGGTAGTGATGGCTTGCCAGTTTCATGGCATAAGGGAGGTTATGGAGTAAACTCAAGAACATTTCATTATCCTGTTTTAGGCTCAAATGGCTCAGGAATAGAGGTTGGTATATCTTCGTATAACAGCGGTGATGCAAAATGGTATTTTGACTATGTAAATGTAGAGCCTGGTCAGACTTATATTTTTTCTGATAAGTATAAGTCAACGATAGATAGTGTTGTGACGGTTGATTATAAAATGTTAGACGGTTCACATAAATATGTAGACATAGCGGTTCTTCCTGCGAGCACAGTTTTTTCTACTGCAAATGTAAACTTTGTAGTGCCCAATAACGTAGTTTCCTTAACGATTTTTCATCTTATAAAGAATAGTAGGACTCTGGTCACCGATAACTACGAACTATATAAAATTGATTCTGTTTCCAATACAAGTAACTATGTTTCAAATCCTGGCTTTGAATATGGCGTTACAACTCCAGATAATTGGAAAAAGGGAAAGTGGGGAAACAATTCTGTAAATTTTATTTATCCAGTTTCAAATTCAACAAATGGAAAAGCCGCCGGAGTCGCTATTACTGATAGAGTAAGTGGCGATGCAAAATGGTATTTTGATCCAATAAATTTATCTCCTGGAAGCTACTTGTATTATGACGATTATAAATCAACTGTTCCAACATATGTAACAGTGCAATATAAAAATACTGATGGAAGTGTAACTTATAAAGATATAGGTTATTTGACAGCTTCACCTGATTGGAACAGTGTCTCCCTAGCTTTTGATGTAACTAGTAATGTTGTTGGAGTCACTGTTTTTCATTTGATTAATACAAACGGGTCTCTATATGTAGACAATGTCGGAATAAAAAAGGATGAAAGTCCTAAAGGTGTATTTGCTACTGGGGCAGTATCGCTACGTTTTGATGATAATTGGCTATCTCAATATCAGAATGCTTTTCCAGTTTTAGATAGTGTGGGGTTAAAAGGAACATTATATGTTGTTTCTAATCAAACATATGATGATGGGTTTGTTGGATATATGAGTCATAACCAGATCATGGAAGTTAGTTCTCATGGACATGAAATAGGTGCGCACACTAGAACTCATCGCGATTTATCCACGCTCTCATATTCTGATCAACAGTATGAAATAAATGGTTCAAGACAAGATATTTTATCTTGGGGCATAAGTCCAGTAATATCATTTTCTTACCCTTTTGGATCTTATAACTCAGATTCAATTCAAATAGTAAAGGACTCAGGGTTTGATAACGCGGCTACTTCAAATGGTGGTTTTGTGACACCTAGTTCAGACAGGTATCAACTAGAAAGAAAAGGTCTTGAAAAGGATACTACTATTGATGAAATAAAAAGCTGGATAGATGATGCTGTGCAAAACAAAGAATGGTTAATTATAACAACTCATGATATCCAAGATGCTTGTACTGATAAATACTGTGTTAATAAGACAGTTTTTAACCAAATGGTAGATTATCTTGTGAGTTCAAAAATAAAAGTAGTGACAGTGTCTGGTGGTTTATCCTCGATAAAATAGATGCTAATACAATTCTTGCTGCTTATATCATTTGACCGCAGAGTATATTAGAACTATTCTTATATATGGAGGCTCCCCATGTCACTCGAGGATTTTCGCGCAATGAAGGTCGGCGATCGTCATGAGCTTGGTATCGTGACCTGCGTTCTCGATGACGTAGACGGCCGTGCCGTCGTCGCTATCCGTGGCGAAGGATCTCACAGAATAATCCTTCAGCGCATTGCTGGAACAACCGAGGTGATAGTCCACAGCTAGCACCGACCGCCCTGCCTTGAAAGACCACCCAGTGGCACTTTCAGCTGGGCGGTCTTTCATTTTGTGGAGTCTTGCATTTTAGGTCTATTTCTGGTAATTTATACACACTATGTCACAAGACAGATTAATACCATTAAGAAATAAGGAGTCAGGAGAGGTTTATTGGACTTCTAAAAATAAACGAAAAGTTGAGCGAAAAATTGAGCTCAAGAAATACAGTAAAAAACTTCGAAAGAGAGTTACTTTTAAAGAAACTAAGAAATAACAAAAAACCACCAATTGGTGGTTTTTTGTTATTTATAATGCGGGAGATGGAGGAATCGAACCCCCGACAGTGCTTTTGGAGAGCGCTGTTATACCACTTAACTAATCTCCCTATTTATCCAATCCTACAGGATTATTGGTCTTTAGGCAAAACGGTGCCCCGCGACTTTACAAGGCGCGGGGCAGGCAGATGGTCAGCTTATTGCTGTGGTCGCCGGCAGGCAACGATGAGTGCCAACATCGTGCCCCAAAACGGTGAAAATACTACAAGGGCGAGTGCAGTGTACGCTACGGTCTCGATCATATCGGACCTCCTGCATTATTTTTACTACAAAACTATTTATTAATCAACGACTCCTGTATAAAGTGCTGTGTCTTTTGTAAATGATCTGGATGAAACCATTTAATATTTTTATCTCTTTTAAACCACGTCATCTGTCTTTTACTGTATCGATAAATTTCTGAATCGAGATTTTCTATCAATTCCTTTTTAGTAATTTTTCCCTCTAGAAAATCAGCCATATATCTGTATTCAAGACCCAACTCTCGCATTCGTTTCCATGAAAGACCATTTTTATGTAGATTTTGTGCTTCCCTTATCATACCTTTTTTTATTCGTGCTAAAAGGCGTGTATGTATTTTTTCCTTTATATTTTCTGATGGGAGAGTAAGGCCGATTTGTATAAAGTTATATTTAGACTTTTGTTTTTTGAGTTTTGGCA
Organism: uncultured Candidatus Saccharibacteria bacterium; assembly: GCA_964616425.1. GTDB lineage: Bacteria > Patescibacteriota > Minisyncoccia > Phycocordibacterales > DATDWN01 > C7867-006. Next base: position 93,141 of record CAZTQY010000001.1, on the reverse strand, counting down.
CAGAACCTATTTTCTTTGCTATCTCGATAGCTCGTATCAGTCGTACGGGATTATGTTGGTCAATATCTTTCAGTCTAGAGGGATCTATTTCTCTTAAAAGTGAAACTAGTTCATCAAGGCTTTTCTTTTGAAGTTTATTTCTTAGTTTTTTATTGGGAGGAACTTCAGGCAGAATTATTCCATCAACTATGGATTGGATATAAAAACCAGTCCCCCCCACGAGTATGGGTAGTTTTCTTTTGGAAAGAATCTCCTCAATTTTTCTATTTGCTAATTTTTGAAATTCAGAAACAGAAAACACTTTTTTGGCAGAAACTACATCTAGTAAATAATGGGGAATACCAAGCATCTCTTTTTTGGTAACTTTGCCTGTACCAATATCTAATCCTTTATAAACTTGTCTTGAGTCTGCGGAAATAATTTCACCGTTGTGCTTTTTGGCTAGTCTAACAGCTAAGTTGCTTTTGCCTGTTGCGGTTGGACCTAGAATCACTAAAATTTGATCTCTTGATTTTATCATAAAATAAGACATACTTTACAATGGATTTGGATTAACATCAATATATGGCGCGGGGGGGGATTTTGCAACAGGACCAAAATACTAAACAGTTTAGGCGCCTTCTCAACGCTATCTGGATGGCTCATAAAAGGGGCCAGCAGGTTACCAAGTTAGGAGTGTATGAGTATCATCTTCAATCTCCGCTACACTCAAACAAGGAAGCATCTCTGCTTGAGTCTGCGTGTGATTACGCGATTTCAAATGTCTTGCCTATGGTGATCAAGGGTCACGGCCCACACCCTGGCATGTTCAAGCAGTTTGAGTGGGTTTCAGATGTTCCTGGTTCTGTTGATGCTCAGCCAGGGACGAGAAGGATGGGCATCAAGGTTTACTCTATTCGCTTGATTGATTCTGATCAGGCCCAAGAGCTAAACAATTTGTACAAACGCCTTCGAAGCTGAGCATAGGGCCGACCTTGGGTCGGCCCTAAACTTTTATATAAAATATGATATAGTGTTTCTTAAGCCGGAGTGGCGGAATTGGTATACGCGCACGACTCAAAATCGTGTGTCGCAAGGCGTGAGGGTTCGAGTCCCTCCTCCGGCACAATAAAATCCCCAACAGGGGATTTTTTTGCACGGAGAGAAAGTCATGTTTTGACTTTCGTGAGGACTCGAAACCCGATTGAGATATTTTGAAAAAATATCCAATTGGGGTACTGATACTGTAAGTATCGAGTCCCTCCTCCGGCACAATAAAATCCCCAACAGGGGATTTTTGTCTAATCCAATATTTTCACATCAGCACCTATAGCATTTAATCTTTCTGCTATATTTTCATAGCCTCGCTTTATGGAATAAACATTTCTTAGTATTGAAGTACCTTTTGCACCGAGCATTGCTACAAAAACAATCATTGCTGGCCGTAGAGCAGGAGGGCATACAACTTGGTTTCCTTTTAGCTCAGTTGGCCCTTGAATTAAAACTCTGTGTTGGTCAGCTAAAACAATATTTGCTCCAAGTTTATTTAATTCAGTAAAATAAATTGCTCGGTTTTCCCACATCCAGTCGTGTACTAAAGTACTTCCTTTTGCTTGTGTTGCTATGGGCACAAAGAAAGGCAAGTTGTCAGTATTTATTCCTGGATATGCAGATGCGTGGATTTTGTCGTATAGAGCTTTAAGCCTTGATGGATATATCGTTATATCTACAAGTTTTGTCCCACCATTATCTGCTAGATATTCTTTTGATTTATCATATTTCAGACCCATTTTTTCAAGCTTAAGTATTTCTAGAGAAAGGAAATCAATAGGGCATCTAGTTATGGTTAATTTAGAGTTTGTAACTATGGCTGCAGAAATAAACATCATGGACTCGATAGGGTCTTCGCTGTTGTAGTATTCTATTTTTTGATTTATTTCTTTTATCCCGTGAATTGTGAGTGTTGTTGTTCCTATACCGTCTATTTTTACTCCACATTTCTGCAGGAAAAAACAAACTTCCTGAACTTGATAGTTTGGCGGGCAGAATTTAAGAGTTGTTTTTCCTGGTATAAGTGCTGCAGCCATAAGTAGGTTTTCTGTTGCAGTATCACTTGCTTCATACAAGACTATCTCTGCCGGTCTGAGTTTTTTGTGACTAATTTCGTAGTGGGTTTCTTTTGTGGATATTTTTACACCAAGAGACTCAAGACCGTATCTATGAGCCGCTATAGTTCTTTGTCCCATTTTACATCCACCTTCATGAGGAATATTAAATTTATTTTCAGAGTGGATAAGTGAACCTATCATCATTAGGACAGAACGAATCCTTCCCGCGGATTTCATGTCTATATTATTGAGTTTGAATTTTTTTGGAGGGGTTATTTTTATTGTATTTTTTCCTATCCATTCTACTTTTACACCAATACTCTCAAAAATTTCTATTGCTCTAGAAATTTCTTCTATACGTGGAATGCCGTGTAGAATAGTAGCGTCTTTGTTTAGAAGCGATGCACAGAACAAACCCATAGCCCCGTTCTTTGAACAGTTTGTCTGTATTGATCCTGAAAGCTTTTTGCCTCCAACTATCTGAAAATCATCAGTGTTTTTAGTATCTTTTTTAATCTTTTTCATTTATAGGATTATATCATCTTAATAATAAGTTCATAGTTTGAGTGGGTCATAGTTTCGTGATATTATCTACTTTATAAACTTTATAAATTTTTACTTTATTACTAATTTATGTCCCAATTCTATAACGACTCAATATTCTGGTTAGATGTAGACAAGATTGTTCCCAATCCATTTCAACCTAGACGAGAGTTTGATCAAACACAACTGCAAAGTCTCGCTGATTCAATACGACAGTATGGTGTTTTGCAGGCCTTAGTTGTTACGAGAAAAGAAGTTCCAAAAGAAGACGGAGGACTTGCTGTAGAGTATGAACTAATAGCTGGTGAACGCAGACTCCGAGCATCAAAGCTTGCTGGTCTTACTCAAGTTCCAGCTTTGATAAAAGTGGGAGACGAAGAAAATGATTTGATGAAACTAGAGTTAGCTATTATCGAAAACATTCAGAGAGAAGATCTAAACCCTGTTGATAGGGCTAGAGCTTTCCAAAGACTTATTGATGAGTTTGGTTTTAAACATGTTGATATTGGAAAAAAAGTTGGAAAAAGTCGTGAGTATGTTTCTAACTCAATCAGACTATTGGCTTTACCACCAGAAATTTTGGATGCACTTTCAATTGGAAAGATATCAGAAGGTCATGCAAGACCGCTTATGATGTTAGGCGATAGACCAGACGAACAAATGACTCTTTTCAAGGAGATAATGTTCAAAAAGCTCACTGTGCGAGAAGCTGAGGCTATTGGTAGAAGAATCGCTTATGACAAAATCAAAAAGAAAGGAGCAACTTTGGATCCAGAAACTCAAGAAATGGAAGAGCGACTAACGGAGACACTTGGTACAAGAGTTTCAATTGAAAAGAGAGAGAATGGTGGCAAGATTATGATAGATTTCTTTTCTCCCCAAGACCTTCATGAGATATTGGATTTAATCAAAAGTAATAAGATAAAATCTCCAACAGAAAAACTGGATAGACACATCGAGGCAAATCCAATCCCACCTGTAAATGAAAATATTCCTAACTATGTTCAGGATACATCTGCGGTGGATATGACAGTAGAGGATTTAAAAAGTGAGCCTGAAAATCTAGATGATAGAACTCCAGAAGAAAAGAAAGAAGAAGAGAACGAAGATGATGAGGAATTGTATTCAATTAAGAATTTCTCAATTTAAATCCAGGAGATTTACTTCTTATCTTCGAGTGCCTGATTAATTTTTCTGCGAGCCATTGTTGTTTTACAGTACTCTGTCCATTTGAAACTAGGTTTTGATCCTTTTTTTGTTTCAACTTCTACTCGGTCACCATTTTTTAGCGTGGTTGTTATAGCCAAAAACTTTCCATTTATTTTTGCAGATGAGATGTGGTCACCTATATCTGTGTGTATTGCGTATGCAAAGTCGATTACACAAGAGTCCTTTGGTAGGTCTATAACGTCACCTTTTGGTGTGAACACGAATATTCTCTCTTCAAAGAAATCTGATTTAATATCATCAATAAACTCATCTCCGGCTTCTTTTTGGTATTCTACAAGTTCTTTTATCCAAGTTGGGACATCATTTAATGTAGATGATTTTCTATCTGAAATATTTTTGCCAGGTAGTATGCTTTTTATCCACAACAGGTTAGGATTTGTTGTTTTTTTCTTTAAACCTTCTTTATAAGAAACATGAGAAGCTATTCCGTACTCTGCTTCCTTATCCATTTCATCGGTTCTTATTTGAACCTCTATAATACCTCCATCTCCTGTAAAAATAGTTGTATGTATTGACTGATAACCATTAAGCTTAGGGGATGCTATATAGTCTTTTATTCTCTCTGGTAGCGGTCTCCAGTTGCTGTGAACTATACCCAAAACTTTGTAACAATCAGCTACTTCTTTTACAGTTACTCTCAAGGCAGAAATATCATAGATACTTTCTACATCACCTTTGTATTTTTTTAGCTTTTTGAAAAGTGAATACATGCTTTTAACACGATGATCAATATGAAAGTCTGTAAAGTTGTTTTTTGCCAACTCTTTCTTTAAAAGTTTTTCGAACTTTGTTAGTTCAGCTTCTATTTTTTCACGCTTCGCTTTCATTATTTTTCGTATTTCTTCGTATTCGTTCGGGTAGACATATTTAAATGCCGTATCTTCCAGATCACGTTGGAGTTTCTTGATTCCTAGTCGGTAGGCGATAGGGGCATATATTTCCAGAGTTTCTTTTGCTATGCGTAGTTGTTTTTCCTTTGGGATAAATTCTAGAGTCATCATGTTATGCAGTCTGTCACAGAGTTTTATGATTAAAACTCTAATGTCCTGAGACATAGCAACAAAAAGTTTTCTTAAACTTTCATCGTATCTTGTAGTCCCTTGGTGGCGTATTTTTCCAAGTTTAGTAACCCCTTCAACTAGAAAGAGTATTTCATCTCCAAATTCCTTTTTAAGTTCCTCTGGGGTTATTTTTGTGTCTTCAATAATGTCATGCAGAAATCCAGCGGCTATTGTGGTTGCACTCATTCTAAGCTCAGCAATATTTTTAGCTGTACCAAATAGGTGGTTGAAATATGGTTCTCCACTTTTTCTAACACCCCCAGCATGTGCCTTTTGTGCAAAGTTATATGCCTTTTGTATAAGGTTTTTATCAGCTTCTGTAGGGTTATTTAAGAGGGAAAAGATTTCCTTTATATCGTTCATTTCTATAAGTTTACAGTAGATTCACTAATATTACATTTTGACAAAATTTAATCTACGTATTATAAACTAAGTCAGACTTCCAAGGAGGGGCCACATGAGTGTGCGGGTGAGCAAGAACGTGAGTCGTGGTTGGGTCCAGAAGATCAAGGTGATGATGGTCAAGCTTCGCCGACCAGCATCTGGCCGTTCAGTTCGGCTCGGACGCCCCAACACTTTCGAGAAGAGCTTTCTTCAGTCTCGTAAGCACTAGGTCTCAACGAAAAGGTCTCACGTTCAAGCGTGATGAGCCTCCGAGTTGAGGCCTTTTCTATTATCTAAATTTTGCACTTTACACTGAATCGAAAACTTAATTTTGGCTTCACATCCGCAGACTTTTGTCAGAGATACCAATACTTTTCTCTAGCCGTGAGCACTCAACCCCGTAGGGGCGACCAAAGGGAGTCTGCGGAAGGCAGAGAAAGTATGCTGTATCTCTCAAAAACGAGGACGTGAAGAAAAATTAAGTTTGAGGTTTCTCTTTCTTTGTAAAACCTCTTTTCTTTTTTTCTTCTTTAAGTATTTCTAAAGCTCGTGGTAAATCTATTTTATACACATCATCAGTTTTGAGAGATCGGAAATCAGCCTTTGGCTTGGTATTGTGAGCTATATATGGACCAAATCGTCCGATATTGGCAGTAATAGTCTCGCCAGTGTCAGGATGAACTCCTAGTGTTCTAGGAAGCGACAAGTAGTGGAGTGCTTCAGCGACTGTAACTGCGGTGAGATCTTTTTCTTTTGGAATACTTGCCATCTTTGGCTTTAGAGCTTTTTTGGAGCCTTTACCTTTTACACGTTCTCCGAGTTGTACGTATGGTCCATATTTTCCGAATAAAACAAATATAGGTAGTCCTGTCTCTGGGTCATTTCCAATAGGCGCATCCTTCTTTATCTCAACGCCATCCATAGTTAGTGCACCTTCACAGTCAGGATATCTTGAGCATGAAAGGAATTTTCCGGATCGAGATAGTTTTATGATCATCGGACTTCCACAAACTGGGCATTTAAATTTTGGATCTGCATCACCCAGGTTTGTGACTTTATCCATTTTATCCTTGCTTTTGACCTCAGCTAGAAAAGGTTTATAGAAAGTTTTTAGAGTTTTTACATACTCTTCTTTTCCTTCTGCGATGAGGTCTAGTTTGTCTTCCATTTCAGCAGTAAATCCATCAGAAATATAGTCTGGAAAGTTTGCTTCTAGAAAACTTGATACTACATCTCCAGTATCAGTAGGGAATAAAGCTTTGTTGATTTTCTCAACATACCCGCGGTCTTCCAAAGTTTTTATAATAGACGCATATGTTGAAGGTCTACCAATGCCTCTTTTTTCTAGTTCTTTAATTAATCCAGCTTCTGAATATCGTCCAGGTGGTTCAGTTTGTTTTTCTTCAGTTTTAATTTCGTTTAACTTTAAATTTTCACCTGCTGAAACTTTTGGTAGCTCAACATCGTCACCTCTAGATTCTGGATCTGCAACAAGCCATCCAGCAGATTTGATTTGTGAACCAGTAATAGAAAAAACAGGTATATCTTCGTCCTTTGCGTGAGCAGTTATTTTTGTTCTTAGAGTTTGAGCATCTATCATTTGTGAAGATAGAGCACGTCTCCAAATCAGTTGGTAAAGTTTCTTTTGCTCATCTGTGTGTCCAGCAGATTCAACATCAAAATGTGTTGGACGAATTGCTTCGTGTGCTTCTTGGGCGTTTTTACTTTTAGCTGTGTATTTTCGTGCTTGAAATATTCCTTTTCCGTATTTTTTATTTACAACTTTTTCAATATCTCCCATTGCCTGGTTAGAAAGGTTTGTGGAGTCCGTTCTCATGTAAGTAATATGTCCTTCCTCGTAAAGTTTCTGAGCGATTCCCATAGTTCGAGATGGAGCAAAGCCTAGTCGTGATGAAGCAGACTGTTGTAGGGTGGATGTGATAAAAGGCGGTCGTGGAGATTTTTTTACTTCAGTTTCTTTTACATCTTTAACTTCCCATTTATTTTCTTTACCAGCTTTTTCAGCTATCTTTACGATGTTGTCTAAAACTTTTTTATCTGTTGGCTCTTCTTCACATACAACAGTAAAAGGTATATTTGAATTACTTATGACGTCTGCGGAAATAATCCAGAAAGTATGTGATTTAAAAGCTCGGATTTCTCGTTCACGTTCCATAACTATACGAAGTGCTGGGGATTGCACTCGTCCCGCTGACAATCCGTATCTAACTTTTTTCCATATTAGACCTGACAAGTCATATCCCACTAGTCTGTCTAGCACCCGTCTTGCTTCTTGAGCCTCTTTTAGATTCATATCTATTTTGCGTGGGTGTTGAATAGCTTCTTTTACAGCTTCCTCTGTAATTTCGTGGAATACAACACGTTTTGGGTTTTTAATTCCAGTAGCTTGTGCAACATGCCAAGCAATAGCTTCACCTTCTCGATCGGGGTCAGTTGCCAGTAATATTTCGTCAGCTTTTTTTGCAAGAGCAGCAATCTCTTCAATAACTTTCTCTTTACCCTTTGAGATTTCGTAGTGGGGAACAAAACCACCCTCGATGTCGATGGCTTTTTTGTTTGATTTGGGCAGATCTCTAACGTGTCCAACACTAGCAACTACTTTGTATTTTCCGTCTAAATATTTTGAAATCGTTTTTGCTTTTGCTGGAGACTCAACGATTAATAATTTTGTCATTGCTATCTAGTATTACTATAAAAATAATTTTTGTCCAATATAACCTCTAATTTTGGCAAACTCCTTTGTCGGAATTCAAAAAATAATTTTCACCGTACTTGTGTATACGACTCAAATTATTTTTCTATTCCTCCTCGGATTTTACTCAAAATTAAAGGTCGGATATGGAATAAAGTTTAACGGCTCCGACGCATAATACGTGGAGCCGTTTGTGGACGAAAGAACATCACTCAAATCTATACGTCCTGTGACGTTCACCTTCAACGAGGACAGCCTTGAGATTGAGTATTTCTGCCAGAATCATCACATAGCTGTCGAACTGTTCATCGCTCCGCAACCAGCTAGCCATCTTCTTCAACTGGTTGCCCTGCCAATAGAGTGGTTTCCCACTTTGCGCCTGTGCAGTGATGAACTTACCTTCGTTGTTCCACTGCAACTTGTCTCCGGCGGAAATCGGGACATCCACCGACATTTTTTCAAGTGCGAGTATCATGAACCCTCCAGTTCTACATTATTTATACGTGAAATAAAAAACTATTTCAAATGTATTTCTCCCATTACTTCTTCTATGATCCCTTTAATTTCCATGGTTGCTAGAATTGTTTGTGTTACATAAACAGGTTTGTCGAGTCTTTGAATGATTTGATCTCGCGATATCGGTTCAGAAAGCAGATTTATAACTTCGTGTTCGTCACTTGAGCAATCTTTGTAGTCTCGTCTTTCAAAAAGATTCTCATGAGGAGTTAGTCCTAGAGCTGTGATAATATCGTTTGATTGAGTTATGGGTGTAGCTCCAAGTCGTAGTAACATATGCGGACCTTCAGAAGTTTTAGAAAAGATTGAGTTGGGAACAGTAAAAACATCTCGGTTGTACTCAATTGCATATTTTGAAGTGATAAGTGTTCCGGATTTAAGTTCAGCTTCTATTATAAGTGTTGCGTGACACATACCAGCTACTATTCTGTTGCGTTGTCCAAAACTATATAAATGAGGTCGGTAGTCATCTGGGAATTCCGAAAGTAGACATCCACCTTTTTCCACTATTTCTTTTGCTAGATTTAAATGGCTTGATGGATATATAACCTTTTCATCAAGTCCTGAACCTGGGATTGCTATCGTATGGAGTCCGGCTTTGAGTGCTGCTCTGTGGCCAATAGAATCCATACCGAGTGCCAGTCCAGACACTATAGTAATAGGATAACCTCGTAAACCCTCAATCAATTTTTCGCAAACAGCTTTTCCATACTCACTATATTTTCTTGAACCAACAACGGCTAGGTATTTTTCGGTTCGAGGTAAGGTGCCCACGATCCGTAAAGATTTCGGTGGGTCGTTGATTTCATTTAATAGTGGAGGAAAATCTTTCTTTGGAAGATCTCTGATTTCCATAACATATATAGTATAGCAAAATAATTGACACTGATATTTAAAAAGGTAACCTAATTATTAGGAGGGTACATGCTGGTCAGACTTACTGACAACATCCCCGTGTATTATGATCGTTTGAGGGAGCTTGTATTGGCAGGTGTTTGTTATGCTGGTACTACAGTCAACATCGAGAACCCCATGAAGCGGGATGTGAGACTCAACCCGTCTGACGATAACACAACAAGATTGTTTGTTGTGCCAATGCGAACTGTGGGAGACGGTGGTGTTTTGTACGCTCTCAAGCGTGAGCTTGTCGGTCGGTACAAGAAAGTCTGACCAAAAAAGGAGGTGAAGTAATTAAAATAGCCGGGAGACCGGCTATTCTCATATATAAAAAATTCTGTTACAATCCTAAATATGTTAGATATCAAATTCATTCGAGAAAATAAGGATCTCGTGGCAATGGGGGCAATAAAAAAACACATTGATTTCGATGTGGAAGCACTTATAAAAGTTGATGATAGACGAAAAGAACTAATTTTATCTATTGATAAAAAAAGAGCAGAGCAAAACGAGGTAAGCCAGAAAATAGTTAGTATCACTGACCCGGCAGAAAAGGCAACAATGATAGCTGAGATGAAAACTCTCAAAGAGTCTCTGCAAAAAGAAGAGGAAGAACTAAAAACTGTGATGCATGATTGGCAAGTGTTGATGGTCGCAGTTCCGAACATTCCAGACATGTCTGTTCCAGAAGGAGTTGATGACAAGGATAACAAAGAGGTAAAGGTTTGGGGTGAAAAGCCAGTATTTGATTTCGCTCCAAAGGATCATATCGAACTCATGACAAATTTAGGTATGCTTGATCTAGAACGAGGAACAAAAGTTGCTGGCTTTAGAGGATATTTTCTAAAGGGTGACGGTGTTCGCCTTATGAACGCTCTGTGGAATTTCACGCAAGATTATTTTTATAAAAAGAACTTGGATGGAAACAACTGGACTTCTATGATTGTTCCGTCATTACTAAAACGTGAAGTGTTCATGGGAACTGGATATTTACCACAAGGTGAGGAGGATTTGTATAAAACTCAGGATGGTGATTATTTGGCAGGAACTGCAGAGGTTGCAACTATGGGTTACTATATGGATGAAGTTTTAGAAAAAAAAGATTTGCCACTCAAAATGCTTTCTTTTTCTCCTGCTTTTAGACGAGAAGCTGGAAGTCATGGAAAGGATACAAAAGGTTTAATACGAGTTCACGAGTTTTTCAAATATGAACAAGTAGTATTGTGTGAGGCTTCTCACGAAGAATCAGTAAAGCATCACGAAGAGATTCAAAGAAACAGTGAAGAAATAACAGAAGCACTAGGACTTCACTACCATGTAGTTGCAAACTGTGGAGGGGATTTGGGCTTAGGTCAGGTAAAGAAATACGATATAGAAGTTTGGCTTCCGTCAGAAGCTACATATAGAGAGACTGGTTCAGCATCATATTTTCATGATTTCCAGACTCGCAGACTTAATATCAGATACAGAGACGAAGATGGAAAGATGAAATTTGTGCACTCTCTAAACAACACAGCACTTTCTGGTAGGCCACTTATTATGTTGGTTGAGAACTATCAGAATGCAGATGGTTCAATCAGTGTTCCAGAAGTTCTACGTCCATACATGAACGGACAAGCTGTAATCTCTAAACGCTAGGAACTTTTTCTTGGTTTTGGAGACTGCGGAAGTGATTAGATAACGACAACGAATGAGAAGAAGCCTGGAGTGCTGTTTGAGGGCAGAGCCCGAGTTTGCGAGAGGGCTCTGGAATGAGGAAAATAGTTTTCTTGATCGTTGAGTGAGAGCAAATCGCAAGCCTGCGATTATGCGTGCTCTAAAAAACAAAAATTGAAAAACCTATGCCAATAAATAATTCAACATTGCCTTCTCGTGAAGAATATTTAAGGAGAAAAAGAAAAAAAAGAATACTAAAATATTCTGCAATATTTTTTTTCATTATATTGGCAATCGGATTATTTTCTTATGCATCTCACAGGAAGGAGGTTCGAATAACTAAAATTGTTTTGACTGGTGGTGTGCTTGTGACAAATGGAGATGTGGGAGAAAAATCTTTTGAATACATGAGCGGTTCGTATTTCTGGCTTTTCCCAAAAAATAGTAGTTTTTGGTATCCAAAAAATAAATTAAAGGACTATTTGAAACAAAACTTCAAGAGAATTGAAAATATAAACATAGACTTAGATGGTTTGACGACCATGATTGTCACAATAGAAGAAAGAAAACCTTTTGCTATTTGGTGCGAATCTTTATTGATTCATGCGACTGTCTCTACATCATCTCCAGTGTTGAGTGAAGGTTCAGATGACCAAAAATGTTATTTTATCGACCAGAACAGTACTATTTTTTCAGAGGCACCATACTTTTCTGGAAATGCATATTTTAAATATTATGGTTCTATAGGCACGAGCACTCCGATAGGAAATTACTATATTTCATCATCTACAGAGTTTGATGAAATAAATAGTTTTATCGAATCCGTTAGACGAATGTCTTTGCACCCAATATATTTGGTTGCTGGTGAGGGAGGAGACTTTTCATTGGTTATATCTGGAGGTGGAGAGATTTTATTTGATATGAAAAAACCACTTAATGAAATTTCTCAAAATCTTGAGTCACTTTTGAGAACTCCTGCCATGTCTACTAGCACAAATTCTGATTTGCCTATAGAGTATATCGACTTACGTTATGGCAATAAGTTGTTTTACAAACTAAAAGGGGAAAAACTATGATAGCCGATGGAAAGCTAGTCTCAGCCAAGCTAAAAGAAAAAATAATATTGAATTTAAAAGATAAACCCAAAAAAGAGGTTTGTTTTGTAATTTTTGGTAATGATCCTGCAAGTAAACAGTTTGTTGCAATGAAATGCAGGTTTGCAGAATCTTTGGGAATAAAAACTACAGTAGAAGCTCATCCCGAGTCTCTATCTTTTGACCAAGTTGAAAAAGTCATAAGAGATATTACATCTAGAGATGTAGTGGGTATGGTTATACAGCTTCCACTACCTAAAGATTTACCAACCCAGGAAGTGTTAAATATGGTTCCAGTAGAACTAGATATAGATGTTTTGAGCGACAAAGCAAAGACTCTGTATAAAAACAAATCAATAGAGAAAGTTCCTCCAGTATCTCGTGCGATTTCAGAGATATTGGAATTTTATAATATTGAAATTGAAAATAAAGAAATTCTGATTATTGGAACTGGAAAGCTGGTTGGAGAGCCAGTTAGTGCAATGTTCAAATCAAAAAACATCCAGTTTAAGGTAATAGATAAAAATACAGATATGAGTTTGAGTAAAAAGTTAATATATTCTGCAGACATAATCATATCTGGTGCAGGCTCTCCATATATGATAAAACCAGACATGATAAAAGAAGGTGTAATTCTAATAGATGCTGGTACCAGTGAACAAAACGGAAAGATAGTAGGGGATGTTGATCCAGGTTGTAGTGATAAAGCAGGGCTTATTACTCCTGTGCCTGGTGGCGTTGGTCCAGTTACGTTAGCAAGTTTATTTTTGAATATATAGAGTATGAATTTTTGGAAAGATTTAAAAAATAATAGACCAGACGGAATAATGGTATTGGCTCCAATGGCGGATGTTACTGATCCTGCTTTTCGAAGTATTATTGCAAAATACGGAAAACCAGATGTGACTTGGACTGAGTTTGTTTCCGCAGACGGACTTTTTCTGGGGGGATATGACGCATTGATAAAAGACCTGGCATTTACTGAAGAAGAGCGCCCTATAGTTGCGCAATTTTTTACAAGTAAGCCAGAGATGATGGAAAAAGCTGCTGAACTTGCAGTGGATTTGGGTTTTGATGGAATAGATATAAATATGGGTTGTCCTGATAAAAGTATTGAAAAACAAGGTGCTGGTGCTGGTCTAATAAAAAATCCAAAACTTGCCCAAGAAATAATTCGTGCTGCCCAAAGAGGTGCAAGTAAAAATGGTAAAAATATTCCAGTAAGTGTAAAAACTAGAATTGGTTACAATAAAAATGAACTTGAAACTTGGTTACCTGCAATATTGGAGACAAACCCTGCGGTAATAACTGTCCACGCAAGGACAAGAAAAGAAATGTCACTGGTTCCTGCAAGATGGGAACATATAAAAAGAGCGGTTGAGATTCGAAATGATTTTGTTGATTCAAATGGAGTCAAAAGCGAAACTTTAATTTTTGGTAATGGTGATGCTTTGGATTTGAATGATTCACAGAAAAAAGTTATAGAGACTGGTTGTGATGGTGTAATGCTCGGGCGAGCTATTTTTGGAAATCCTTGGTTGTTTAATGTTGGAATTAAAAGGGATGATATTTCGATACCAGAAAGACTCCATGTTATGGTGGAACACACAAAACTTTTTGAGAGCATTCTTTCTCATAAAAGTTTTGCAATAATGAAAAAACATTATAAGGCTTACGTAAACGGATGGGATGGTGCAAAAGAACTTAGAGTTAGATTGATGGAAGCCAAAGATGCAAAAGAAATTTCTGATATTGTAGAAGTTTACATAAAAGATAACTTTTAAAAGCCACTGACCTCATTGACTTTTCATGTAAAAAGTATATAATGATGGTCAGATGGTCCGCCGTGTGGTGCTTTTCCCAAAAAGTACCAATGGATGCACGGTCTGGATCTCTGTGGAAAGTTTGGATCGCCTTACAATACTGACGGGGCTAATCAGTCTTGTGTGGGCTTGAGCCACATCCACATTTCATTGCTTATCGAGGGTTTTGGGAGACTCTTGGTTGGCAATCATACTCCTCACGTATTGGGGAGGCTAGGTAGATTGGCCACCGGCAGTTGTAGACAAGTCTTTCAACTGCTGGTGGCCCAGTTCGTCGGGATGCATTGCGCCCGACTTTTTTAATACAAAAAATTGACGTATGTTTTTTGGATGTGATACTGTTTAGTTAGACCAGTTGACATAATGGATGCCTAAGAGCTCGCCCTTGGTAGGGAATATCAACTGTGTTCAACACGAGCTGGGCCGGCACGGCAGCAGTGAAGCTAGGCTTCATAGCCTAAGACCGTAGTGGCGCGGTGCCACCTCAAACAGTCGTAAACTGGAGGATGCCATGCCTCGTTACGGGTAAATTTTTTTTAGGGGGCCGTCATCTGACGGCCCCCATTCGCGTTACTGTTTTGTCCAAAATCCACAATAAGATATACTAGTTAATATGTCAGAAGCATTATATAGAAAATACAGGCCAGGAAAGTTTTCTGAAGTTGTTGGACAGGATCATATAGTTAAAGTTTTAGACGCTGAGGCAAAGTCCGGAGATATTTCTCACGCATATCTTTTTTCTGGAACACGTGGCACAGGAAAAACTTCTATTGCTAGAATATTTGCTGACGCAATAGGCACATCTAAAAATGATATTTATGAAATAGATGCAGCATCAAATACAAGCGTTGATGATATTCGTAATCTCAATGATTCTGTATTTACTTTACCTTTCGAGTCAAAATACAAAGTCTACATTTTGGATGAAGTTCACATGCTCTCAAAGTCCGCTGCAAATGCTTTGTTAAAAACTTTGGAGGAGCCTCCATCTCATGTTGTATTTATTCTTGCGACAACAGAGACTCACAAAATACCTGAAACAGTGCTTTCTCGTTGCGAAACTTATACATTCAAAAAACCATCACAAGATGTCTTGAAAAAAGTTGTAACTAACGTCGCAAAGAAAGAAGGTTTTACATTAGATGACGCATCATCAGATTTAGTTGCTCTTTTGGGTGATGGTTCATTCCGTGATACTTTGGGAATTCTCCAAAAGATTTTGGTTTATAGTAAAAGTAAAAAACAAACAGCAGTTAGTGAGGATGATGTTCGTTTAGTAACTGGAGCTCCAGCCATAGACCTAGTAAATGATGTCATCACTTCTATCGTAAACAAAAATTTGGAACTTGGTTTGGGTTCTATAAAAAAAGCCGTAAGTCAAAATATAGACATGTCTGTCTTTTTGAAATTGATTTTGCACATGTCTAGAGCTTTTCTCCTCGTTCGTTTTAATGCTGGAAATATTATAAAAGACGAGTTGTCAGAAGTTGAGTTTGAATTTGTCAGTACGTTGGCCAAAGGAGAGGGAAGTTTATCTTCATCTGATCTAGTTGAGCTTTTAGGCGCTTACGAAAAAACAACAGGAGCGTACATTCCATCTCTGCCACTAGAACTTGCTTTGGTAAATATAATCAGTCAAAAATAGTTTTTTAATAGTAAAAGCCGACCCTTGCGTTAGCACAGGCCGGCTCAGAACATTTTCTTTACCCCTTTCTTTATTACCTCGTACATAGGCCTTGGCAGAAGACTCGACAGAAAGTGCCGGACGATGGACTTCCGGAAAATGTAATCCGGTCGGTACATCACAGCTTTCATGTAGGCTCTTCTTGCGCAGGCTCCATAGTTTCTTTCGAAATGTATGTTACCCACACTAGTCCACATGTACGCGTAGGACTTTCGACGTTCACTCGCTCGTCTTCCCTCGCTAAAGAGAATGTCCAAAGCCCCGATCATTGTTTCTTCGTAGGACGAAGAAACAATTTTTCCCTGACTCGTCATGCTTTCGGCGTGCATTCTGTACTCGCCGATGACGCGTCTGGTGTAGTACATCTGGTGATCCCTTAGAACCACCATATGCAACCACCAGTCAGATGGGTAGCCCCAAGTGAAACTACTTGGGAAAGGTATTGCTGGACGAAGGGCAGAAGTTCTGCCAATCACACCAGCTGTACCAATACTGCATCCCATAAGCTGGAAAAAGAATTCGTCTCCTTTGAAGTCTCTTCCGTTGTGGTGGATGATCGAGCAGATCGTGCTCGGATCCTGGATGACGTTGTTGTGTTTGTCGATGTGTATTACATCGCCGTACACAAGTCCAACATCAGGGTGTTTCTCGAGGATCGGTAGTACTTCCTCGAGAAAGTGTGGCTTCCACCTGTCGTCAGCATCAATCCTGGCAAAGTACTTTCCTTTTGCCAGTGTAATGCCTTGTGCTAGCGCATTACAGATGCCTTGGTTTTCAGGTAGACGGATGTAACGAATCCGAGGATCATTGAATTCATACATCACCTCGTCGGTCTCATCTGTTGAGCCGTCGTTGATGACGATGATTTCAAATGAAATCTCGTTGATTATCGTCTGGGCGAAAATTCCATCCAGACAAGTTTTCAGATATCGTCCGTACTGGTAACAGGGGACGAGTATCGTGACGAGCGGGGCGTTGCCGCCTTCAGTCGTAGACACAGGTCCTCCTTTGGGTTTGTTTTTAAATAACTACTACCCACAATGATAGCATAAATTTATTCATTAGTCAAGTGTAGAATATATGGAATATTTACAAGTTATAGGTTGTATAATACAGGTAGGTCGAATATATTAGACATAATCAAAAACACACATGTCAGATGAAATGAAGTGTGAAGCTTGCGGACACGTTCATGCAAATGAAGATGGTACATGTTCTTGCGGATGTCAGGTAGGAAAAAAGTAATTCGAAAGCTCGATAAAAAACAAAACCCCGAAAGGGGTTTTGTTTTAAACGTGAAAAACTGTTTTTGTAATAACGACAACTAGTGCATAGAACATCCAGTGTAAAAAATATGAGTATAGAAAACCATTTCTTACTTCTAGCAAAAGGTATGTAAATATAAAAGATGAAACAACTGCTATAACAGTGAAAACAGAGGCGTAAATAAAACCAGCGTTGAAAACCAACAGGAGGTGACTCCCACCAAACAGTATTGCGCACCAAACTGCCGTGGTCTTAAATTTGTATTGATTATCCAAGAAAGAAATCACAAGAGCTAGAAGCAGGATTTGTTGTAGAAATATTTCTATTGATTTCGGTAGGAAATACCAAGTCGTGGCTTTCAGTAGTTCCGACGGTGGCATCCATGGTGGCGTCCAGGTTATTGATGGCAATAACGGGAGTATATAAAAAACATAAAAAAGAATAATTGCATTTATTGTTATTATCGAGACATAGGTTCCTACTCTCTTTTCTAGTATTACTTTATCTCTAAAGATATCTTTAAAAGCTAGGAGAGAGATAAGGGTCCACACGAGATAGTAGATAGTTATTTGTATAGGATGTGTGTTATATCCGCCATCAAAACCGAGTGCAGGCAGGAAAATATAATATCCAATATAGGAAAAAATCCAGACTGAAGCGATCTGAACAACCGAGCTTATTAAATTCGTTTTAGGAGTTATTTGTTCTTCAAGCATTTAACTAGTATATCAAAATTAATTTACTAGTTGTTTAGATCAAAAAAAGTATGATTGTGTAAAGCAAAACGAAGCAAGCAAAAAATCCTACGATTTTTGAAAAGAAAGTCACGGCTTCTTTTTTCTTACCCTCTATGAGTAGTTGTAATGGTTCAGATAGGAAAATATATCCCATGATAGCGGCAGACAAAACAAATAGGCTCAGCATTGTCATCGGGATGACTATGGTATCTGGCTGGTTTTTTAATGCATTACCAACTCGCTCTGCAATAAGGACTATAGCAACTATATATAATGCCGCTGCTAAGGCATGTAAAAATGGTTTTTTCATATATGTATTATAGCAAAATTAATTAAGTTAAATTAAATTTAACTCCAAAGTATTTTAATCTTTTCCCAAGGGATAGAGACGAGTAGGGTACCGAGAGCAACCAACCCTAGCCCTATTCCAGACTGTAAAGTTATGCCCTCTGACAAAACAAAAACAGCGAGTATTGCAGTTAACACCAAAGAAAATTTATCTATTACAGTCACAGCAACAGTTGGGCCCATAGAGAGGGCTTGATAAAAGAAAATCCAAGAAAGTGCTCCGCCCATTGCAGAGAGGATAACAAATATCCATTGCTTTTGACTGAGTGTGCTAAGAGTTGAAGAAGAAAGCTTACCAAAAGAAAGTGCAGCGATAGTAACAATGATAGCCATCACGATACCTCTAATAGCAGTTAATAAATTTGCATCAACACCTTTTAAACCAAGTTTCGCGAATATTGTTCCTAGGCTGGCCATGAGGGCTCCCAGCAGTGCGTATATTATGTACATGAGAATATTATAGCCAATTTTTATAATATTTTCTCTCTATATAAAGTCTTGTGAATACCGTCACCTTCATTCTCTTCAGTTATTTTGAAACCCTCTTTTTCGTAGAGTATTTGCGCAGCAGCTTCGTTCGGGTCTGTTGATGTGTATAGTTTCATTTTCTTAAAGCCTCTTTCTTTGGCTTTGTCAGCAGTCCAATTCAATAGTTTTCGTCCAAGACCTTTTCCTCTCTGGTCAGCACGAACACAATACCAACCAAGCCACACTACATCCTCTGGATCGTCTTTGATTCTGTACATACCAGTCACAGCTATGATTTCATTTTTATCATCGAGTACAATCCAATAATCTACAAAAGCATCTTCTTTCAATTCACTTTGTGGGCGGAGACTGAGGGGAAGAGATTTCTCCGGATTCCAGATGGCGTCGGTGTCTTGAGGGAAAACTTCATTTACCATTTTTACTGCTGCCACTAAATATTCTTCTGTGAGGGGGATTGGGTTCATAGCGTAATTGTAACAAAATAATTTATCCACATCTATAACTTTACGAACTAGGGTTATGGTATAATTATAATCACGAAAGATGTCCATAAGTATATCAATAAAGGAAAATGCGGTTCAGATGAGGAAATCTGGTAAAACTTATTCCGAGATTTTGAAAGAAATTCCAGTTGCAAAATCAACGCTGTCTTTATGGCTGAGAGATGTTGGTTTGTCTACAAAACAATTTCAGAGATTAACAGAGAAAAGATTAGCAGCAGGAAAAAGAGGTGGAGAGGCCAGAAGGCAACAAAGGATTATTAAAACTCAAGAAATATTAAGGAATTCTTTGTCTGATATTAAGCACATTTCAAAAAGAGAATTGTGGATAATTGGAATAGTATTATATTGGGCAGAAGGTTCGAAAGAAAAAGAATATCAACACGGAATCGGTATTAGGTTCAGTAATTCAGATCCACGTATAATCCAAGTGTTTCTTAGGTGGTTAAAGGAAATATGTAATATTAATGAGGATAGAATTGGTTTTGAAATATATATTCATAGAAATAGTCAGAACAATATTGATGTTGTTAGGAAATATTGGTCAAAAATCACAAAGTCTAAAATTGAAAAATTTAACACAATTTACTATAAGAAAAATGATATAAAAACAAAAAGAAGAAATACAAAAGACTTGTATTATGGTCTAATTCGGGTTAGAGTAAGTTCCAGTTCTTCACTACTTAGGCAGATTACTGGGTGGTCAGAAGCAATTTTTAGAAATATTTAATTTGGGGGGTCGTCTAATGGCAGGACAGGAGCCTTTGAAGCTTCTAATGAAGGTCCGATTCCTTCCCCCCCAGCCAGTTTGAGATAGTTTCGGACTCCGAGGAGTGTCGAAATGGCTCAAGTATCTATTCCATCACCGCATACCTGCTGAGAGCAGTATTCAAGACAAAAAATCACTGATTTTTAAGATCAGTGATTTTTTGTTAGAATTACTTAATGAAAAAACTTGAACTCCCGAATGTCACCCTTCTCGGTATTGATTGTTTAAATGTAGAACGGTTACAGGTTGCAATGGATGTATCACAACAAGATATAGAATTTGGTGCGGTAAAATTATTAACCTCGCTTCCCATAAAAGATAGTCATTTAGTTGTAATACCTCATATTGGATCTATAGAGGATTATTCCCGTTTCTGTATTGAGGACTTGCATAAATATGTTGATACTGACTTTGTTCTCTTAGTTCAATATGATGGATTCGTCTTGAATGCTGCTCGCTGGAATCCAGAATTTCTTTCTTATGACTATATTGGCGGACCGATAGATACGAGTACATGGAAAGAATGGAAGTTAGATATTCCGAAACCCCATTATGTAGTTGGTAATGGAGGGTTTTGTTTGCGTAGTAAAAAATTTCTGGAGATTTCTGCGAAATTGGCTAGTGACGGAAAAATCATAAATATGCATCCGGAAGATATCGCCCTATGTGCATGGTACAAGGATCTATTTGAAAAAGAAGGTCTGAGATTTGCTCCCGTAGAACTTGCAATGAAGTTCAGTGTTCAGTCCGACTATGGAGAATATAAAAAACCGTTCGGTTTTCATGGCTTATACGGAGAAAATCTAGATACGATAAACAAGGAACATCCTGATTTTCCGATGCAATATTTCATGCCGAGAATACGAAAAGCAAGATTGGAGAAAATTAAGAAAGTATTCCAGCCTGTTGCAATAGAAGGACACTACTTCGGTTCAATAGCTCGAGGCGACGCTGATATGTGGAGCGATATCGATGTTTGGCTTACGTTTAATAATGAGAATATATCTAAAGCATTAGAAGAACGTTTTGAATACTATGCCCAAGTTGGGGAAATTATTCATATTTGTGAACCACCGCAAAATGCTCCTATAAATGGGGTTCAATCTTCAGTCATATATAAGACAAGGGTCGGCTTATTGGTTGTTGACTATTCTCTCTGTCCAGAATCGACATCATGCATATTTAAAGGAAGTAAAAATTTATTTGGGGAAATTGAACTTCCTCTTGGCGAAATGAGTTATAATCCTAATAAAGTTGTCGTTTCTGAATCTTATCGAATTGACTTTTTTATATCGATTATTTTTGGATCAATCAAAAAGATTTTACGTAGAGAAGAAAATGCATTGACATTTCTTTTGAATCAATATCAAAAACTCAAAGATCCATATCAAATCTCTGTCGAACCATT
The DNA here is from genome assembly GCA_964616425.1 of uncultured Candidatus Saccharibacteria bacterium. Taxonomy (GTDB): domain Bacteria; phylum Patescibacteriota; class Minisyncoccia; order Phycocordibacterales; family DATDWN01; genus C7867-006. The sequence goes on along the minus strand of CAZTQY010000001.1, from coordinate 71,936 downwards.
AATAAATACGGAGCACACCTTCAGTGTTTTGAAAGAGGTTATTGAAAATACTCGTAAGGTAGCTAATGAGAAACAAAATAATGCTCTTACAGAAATTCTTATTTTTGTTAAAAAACTAGATAAATAATATGCAAATAAAATCTCAATTCGTTGATAAGGAAGGCAAACTAGCAGAAGTTACATATGAAGATGCTGATTCGTTTGAGCATCTTTTAGATAAGAAAGTAACTCAGGCATACGGCGTTTGTTTTTTTGAGGATAAAATAATTATTGTCTATAGCAGTAAAGGTAATCACTGGGTTCTCCCGGGTGGAACTATTGAAGAAGGAGAAAATTTTGAGGAGTGTTTAAAAAGGGAGGTTAAAGAGGAATCAAATATGGAGATCGTTCATTTCGTTCCAATTGGGTATCAGGAAGTTCACTTTAGCGGAAACATATTCAATCAATTACGCTATCTTTGCATAGTGAAGCCTTATGGAGATTTCATTTCTGATCCAGATGGAAGTATAACTGAAATAAAATTAATTGATCCAAAAAACTACAAACAATATTTTGACTGGGGTGAAATCGGAGATAGAATCATGGCAAGAGCTTTGGAAATGTTTAAAAATATAAATAAAAATTAAGTGTATGAATAAATATAAAGGTGTAGTTGAATTAATTGTAAGATTAGTGATTAAGAGAGAAAACAAAGTATTACTTTGTTTTAATAAAAAAAATAACAATTATTTTCTTCCTGGCGGTCATGTGGAGTTTCTAGATACTTTTGAAAAGACAATTTATAAAGAAACGGCAGAGGAGTTGGGGTGGACAGAAAAGGATATTAAAAGTTTTAAATTTAAAGGTTATCTTGAGCACTTTTATACTGATGATGATGGTTTAGAGCCTCATGCTGAAGTAAATATGATTTTTGATGCTGAGATTAATAAAGATACCAAAACTGAATCACAAGAGTCTCATATTGATTTTAAGTGGATTGAGACATCAAACATTTTAAATGTTAAGATACTCCCTAAAACTATCATCCCTTTTCTATCTCAATAAAGTTCGAACTTCGTACAGACTGTTAATATTAGTTTATAATTACTATTTCTTATTTTCAAAATGTTATAAAACCACTCTTGTAGAATATTTATGTAGTAAAGACAACTTTACATTCCTAAATTAGAAATATATAATCACCTACATCCAAATGTATGGCAGAACGTATTAAAAATGAAGTAAGTAAGTTTCGCACAGAAAGCGGTGTGACGCAGGAAGATTTGGCGACAAAGGTAAATGTTAGTCGTCAAACCATCATCGCTCTGGAAAAAGGTAATTACACACCATCAATTTTACTAGCACTTAAAATCGCTGGTTTTTTCAAGATGCCAGTCGAGAAAATTTTTAAAATCTCTTATGAAAAATAATATTAAAGAAACAGTCGTAACCTTTGGGCTCATTGCTATTGCCGTGTTACTTTTAAATCCATTTCATTTCTGGATGCCGAACATGATGATGGTGAGTATGCTCGCTTGTATACTGGTTCTGTTCGGTATATTTGCTAGTTTTATTCTCAGAGAAAAGTCTATAGATGAACGAGACGATCAACACAAGGTGCTAGCTGGAAGAAACGCTTTTCTTGCTGGGTCTGCTTCATTGATACTTGGGATTATTGTTCAGGGATATACTCATAGTGTTGATGAGTGGCTTGTTATAACACTTATTGTGATGGTGATAGCAAAAATCGCTACACGCATCTGGAGTGATAGGAATCTGTAGCAGTTAAAGCTAATATTTATCCACGTATACCATGTAAAGTCTACTTTACATGGTATTTCACATTTTATATACTTAATACATATTAAAAATTAATACTAATAATATTTATGAATAAAAGTACAGGAATTATAATAGGGTTTGCAGTTATTTTGGTTATTGTTGGAGGAGTATACTTTTCAAATAAAAAAGGTGATCAGGCAATGATGCTGAAAGAGTCGGTAGGCAAAGATTCTATGGAATCTACAAAAAACACAGAAGAAAAAGCCATGATGAAACAAGACGATACAAGCATGACAAGCACAGATGATTCAATGATGAAAGCTGGATCATACGAGGCATATTCTCCAGAAAAGATAGCGATGGCAAATGCCGAACACAACGTTGTTCTTTTCTTTAGAGCAAGTTGGTGTCCAACCTGTCGAGTTGTAGATGCTGATATTAAAGCAAACTTGGGTAAAATGCCATCTGATGTAACAATCCTTGATGTAAATTATGACAACTCAACTGCATTAAAACAGAAATATGGTGTTACATACCAGCATACTTTTGTACAAGTTGATAAGAATGGAAACCTTATTAAAAAATGGAGTGGTAGCCCTACTCTCGCTTCGCTTGTAGCAGAAATTAAATAACATGTTATTACTTTTTATTTCATTTATCGCTGGAGTTTTGACTGTACTTGCTCCTTGTATTCTGCCACTTTTGCCAGTAATAGTGGGGGGTACGTTATTTGATGGAGGTGTTTCAGTATTCAATAAGAAGAAAGCTTTTACTGTCATTCTATCTCTGGGAGTATCGGTTATTGTTTTTACCCTGTTGCTAAAAGCGAGCACACTCTTTATTGATATTCCAGAATACGTATGGAAGTGGATTTCTGGAGGTATTGTATTGTTTCTTGGACTGATTACTATTTTCCCATCCATATGGGAAAACCAATTTACTGCACAGCTTAGTGCAAAATCAAATATTCTTTTAGGTAGAGGTGATCAAAAAAAGAGTTTTCTCGGTGATGTCATTGTGGGGGCTTCACTTGGGCCGGTTTTTTCTACTTGTAGTCCAACTTACTTTATTGTTTTGGCGACAGTTCTACCAAGTAATTTATTTCTCGGTTTGACTTATTTACTTGCATACACTGTTGGCCTTTGTCTTTCTCTTCTGATTATTTCTGTTGTTGGACAAAAGATAATGAATAAGCTTGGAGTTGTAGCAGATCCGAATGGATGGTTCAAAAAAACACTCGGCGTCGTCTTTTTGATTGTTGGTATTGCTATCATAGGAGGGTTCGACAAAAAAACTCAAATATTTCTTCTTGATGCCGGGCTGTTTGATGTAACAAAAATCGAACAAAGCCTTTTGCAAAAGAGTGATAGTTCAAACAATAAATCAACAAAGGAAGTAGCAAAAGAAAGTTCTATGAATACAGATTCCGATTTGTATCTAACAGTTGAGCAGAAAAGATTAAAATACAAAAAGGTTCCAGAATTGAGTTCCATCGACGGTTATGTAAACACAGAAGGTAAACCGATTACGTTAGCAGAGTTAAAAGGTAAGGTGGTGCTACTAGATATCTGGACATATAGCTGTATTAACTGCCAGCGAACTTTGCCGTATATAAATAAATGGTATGAGAAATACAAAGATCAAGGGCTTGTGGTGGTTGGTCTTCATACACCAGAATTTGCATTTGAAAAAATTCAATCAAATGTTGAGAAGGCTGTAGAAAAATTTGGTATCAAATACCCAGTTGTTTTGGACAATGATTATTCAACATGGAGTGAACTTGGTAACCAGTATTGGCCACGTAAATATCTAATAGATATAGATGGATATATTGTCTATGACCATATTGGTGAAGGAAATTATGAGGAGACTGAAAAGGCAATCCAAGAGGCTCTTAAAGAACGCGCTTCCCGCATGGGTATGGAGGACAAGGTTTCGACGACGATTACAAATCCTTTGGATGTTATCCCAGTCGATTCGACTAAAGTTAAAAGCCCTGAGGTGTATTTTGGATCATCTAGAAACCAATATCTCGCAAATGGTAATGCCCTTCGGTCAGGCGAACAAAATTTATCTGTTCCTTCTTCCGTTACTTTTAATGGACTTTATCTTGGAGGAACATGGAATATGACACCAGAGTATGCTGAAAACAAAAGTGCTGGAAGTATTGTTTTTAAATATGAAGCAAAGAATGTATATATTGCGGCAGGATCAGTAGAAGGGGTTGAAGTTGAAATATATAAAGATGATGTATTTATTAAAAAAATCTTGATTAAAGATGAGACGCTTTACCCACTTATCCAAGGTTCTGATTATGGAAAACACACACTCCGAATCGTAATACCAAAAGCTGGATTACAAGCATTTACATTTACTTTTGGATAATAGTTAAATATTTGAACATTGGCGGGGTGGAGCGAATTTTTTATCTGACAAATATCAGATATCTATAGTTTTCTCTGTATGTTATAAAACCACTTTTGTGGGTGTACTAATGGTGTATAAGCTAATAATTAACTATATGAAAACTACACTGATAGTTTTGGGTGTTTTGTTGGTGGTTGCTGTTGTTGGTTTGTCGTTTTATGACGGTGCAGAGTCAAGGTTTATTAAAAATACTTGGTCTGGTAATAAGGTGAATTCTGTAGGTTATCTGACTATGAATTCAGAGATTACAAATCTACCTAACCAGGAAATATCCGCAGATGAAAAAGTGGGTTTGCTGTATATGCGTGAGGAAGAAAAACTTGCTCGTGATGTGTACACAACTTTGTATAAAAAGTGGGGAATGCAAATTTTCTCAAATATTTCTCAAAGTGAGCAGACTCACACAGATGCAGTAAAAGCTTTGTTGGTAAAATACAACATTACTGATCCAGTCGTTGATGATACTGTTGGAGTATTTGTAAATTCAGATTTGAAAAATTTGTATACGAGTTTAGTGAACAAAGGCCTGACATCTAGAGAGGATGCACTGACTGTCGGTGCAACTATAGAAGATCTTGATATCAGCGACTTGGATAAATATGTTGCAAAAACTGATAACCAAGATATTAAAATGGTTTATGAGAATTTAAATCGTGGTTCGAGAAACCATTTGCGAGCATTTGCATCACAGTTAAGTTCTCTAGGTGTTGTATATGAACCAAAATATATTTCGAAACAAGATTATAACCAGATAATACTCTCTGATACAGAAACTGGTGGGATGATGTATGGAAATGGTGCGATGAGGGGAGGTCGAGGGTATGGTGGTAGATAGTTTTGACTAGCTAGTTTCGATGGTATAATACGACTAAATATGAAAAACAAAAATTTCCTGTATATATTTATATTAATCGTTGTTATTGCTATTGGTTGGTTGAGTTTTAGTCGATCCAAAAAAGTGGATTTGTCTCAAATCAAATCTTTTGAGGATTGCGGAAAGTATTATCCAGTTATGGAGAGTTATCCTAGACAGTGTCGAACTCCAGACGGAAGGTTGTTTGCAGAGGAGATACCAGAGAAAATCACATACAATAATGCAACAACAAACGATATAGTTCCAGAGTTGCCGTTCCCAGGAGCAGTTACGGGTAAAGATTTTTCTGTAACTGGCAAAGCTAGAGGTACTTGGTATTTTGAAGCATCATTTCCTGTTAAAGTTTTAGATAAAGACGGCAATGTCTTGGCTCAGGGTCCAGCACAAGCACAGAGTGATTGGATGACAACTGATTTTGTTAATTTCAAAATAGATCTGAAAGTTCCAGATTCATATATTGGTCCAGCTACTTTAGTCTTTGAGAAAGACAACCCATCTGGTATGTCTGAAAAAGATGCTTCAATATCTTTTCCTATAAACATCGAGTATTAGTATGGCCGGTAGTCAGAAGTCTAAATCTATTGGTGTTTTTGATTCTGGTTTTGGTGGTTTAGATATTTTGAAGGGAATAGTTAAAAAATTACCAGATTACGATTATGTGTATTTGGGTGACAGCGCACGCGCTCCATATGGAAATAGGTCTCAAGAAGTAATACTTAAGTTCTCAAAACAGGCGGTGGATTTTTTGTTCAAAGAAGGCTGTGAAATTATTATATTTGCTTGCAACACTGCTTCTAGTGAAGCTTTGCGTATTATTCAGCAAAAATATCTTCCAAAGAAATACCCAAACAAAAGAGTTTTGGGTGTTTTGATTCCAGCTGTTGAAGACGCTGGTATAAAGACAAAAAATAAAAGAGTTGGAGTTATCGCAACTGAAGCGAGTGTTGAGTCGAAGGCATTTCTAGATGAGTTTAGGAAAGTTGATTCTAAAATAAAAGTTTTTCAAAAAGCCTGTCCGTTACTTGTACCTATAGTTGAGTTGGGTGAAGTAAATAAATTGTCCACAAAAAATATTTTAGAGCAGTATCTGAAGCCACTTGTAGACAAAAAAGTAGATACTTTGGTTTTGGGGTGCACTCATTATGGTATTTTGGAAAATAAAATTAAAAAGATAGTTGGAAAAGATGTAAAAATAATATCTGAGGCCAGGGTTGTCCCAAATAAGCTTTTGGATTATTTAAATAGACACTCTGAGATTGAAAACAAAATATCAAAGGGTAAAAAAATTAGGTTTTGTACAACAGACCATTCAGATAAATTCCAAAAACTGGGCAGTAAATTTTTTGGTAAAGATATAAAGGTAGAAAAGGTTAATTTGTAGATTGTAATTTATTTACGTGTTTCAGGGTATAATATAGTGCAGATTACTAACTAACAAAAAACATATGGAAAATGAAGGAATGAACAAGGGTGTTATATGGGGTATTATTATTGTCCTCTTTCTCGTGGTAGCTGGTACTTGGGGTTGGGTAAAATTTCATAATTCATCTGAACCAGTTCCAGAGGTAAAGGGTGAGGAGACTGAAAATATTCCAGATATAACAGCAAAACATCAATTTAAAAGCGGTAGTCATATTGTCGCAGGGGAAGTAAACCTGCCAACTCCTTGTTATGCTTTGGACACAAGGGCGGTTGTTTCAGAGTCTTTGCCTGAACAAGTTACACTTGAGTTTACTGCAACTACTCAAGGTGAAATGTGTGCTCAGGTTCTAACAACAGAAAGATTCAAAATTGATTTTAAAGCATCAGAAGGGGCGATTATAAAAGCAACTTGGAATGGTAAGCCAGCAAAATTGAACTTAATCCCAGCTGGTCCAAACGAAGATTTGAATGATTTCGAGATTTTTCAGAAAGGATAAAGTTAGAATTAATTAGGCCTTCATGATGTGTGTGGTATTTTTTCAAAGGAGGTGGTCATGTCGCCAGCGATTGTTATTTACCAGCTTTCAGAAGAACTGGTCGAGAGGTTGAAGGAGGATCTTTCTCACTCAGACGTGGTGTCGAGCGAAGACTACATCGTGACGAGCAATGAGGAGGAGGCTTGCAGAGTGACTACGGAGAACACTCTTCAATTGCTGGTCGTTGGAACATCTGAGTCTGATCGCAAGTTCGCGGACAAGATGAAATCCATCAACAGCAAGCTCGTCGTGTTGAGCTTTGGCATGTTCACCATGAAGGAACAGCCCAAGCACCCGTTCAACGGGTTTGTCACCAAAGCAAGCAAAGGCAATTCTTTCAAGAGGTCGCTCGTGCGACTGATGGAGGAGTTCGCTTTCCAGCGCCAACGTCTGATCAACGCTTGATTCTCTGCTTCATGACAGAAAAAAAGACCACTCTAACAGGTGGTCTTTTTGCAAACAGCATCAAAACATTTATAATAGTTATATGTCTATTCGCCATCATTCAAAATATTATATTGTTTTGTTTAGTATTTTATTAGTGCTCCTTGTTTTGATTTATTTATATTTTAAATATTGGATGAAAATATAAGATGAAAAAACTTTTATCTATTATTTTTATTGTTGGTTTGTTAAGTTTTGGTTTTTATTATAAGAATCATAAAAATACAGAAAGTGTTTTGTACAAAACTGTATATGAGTCAGATGATTTTGTTCGTTTTGATATGGAAGTTTATGATTCTATACTTTTGAACTACTGGGCTCCACATACACAGTATGATCTGAATAATTTTTATAAATTAGCTTTGGAAAAAACAGTCGGCAAAACATTTGTTCTCTCTACAACTACACGTGAAGGGGTGGCACAAATGCTTTCAGTAGCAATAAATGAGGCTACATCAACAGAAGCTAAAAGAAATATCGCTCTGAACACCGCAATAGTAACTTTGTATAATCTACAGCCAGTCGGTAGAAACGGGATGCTCTCAACGCAACAGGAAACTGCACTCAGACAAAATGTTGCAAACATCGATACAACAAAAAATCTTTATCAAAATCTTGGTCTAGAAAAGGGGGCTTCGTCAGAGGATGTAGTAAAGGCTTATGACAAAAAAGACACAGAGTTAAAGGCTTCTACTTCACCCGAAGCAAAGGCTGAAAGAGAACAGCTGGCCTATACAAAAAATGTTTTAACCAACCCACAAAGTAAAACTCTTTATGATCAAGCAGGCATTGAACCAACGATTTTTACCCACAAAATAGGTAACACTCTGTATTTGTATGTTAGTAAAATATCGCCGACAACTTTTGGTGAGTTTGCGTATGCAATTGATGGAGCTTCAACCACACCAAAACTAAATAGTATGATAATTGATTTTCGTGGAAATGTTGGAGGTTCTCTAGATTTTCTTCAAAATTTTCTTGGAATTTTTGTTGGCCCAAATCAGTACGCCTTTGACCTTTTCCATCAGGGAGATTACCAAGTTCAGAGAACCGTTCAGCCAAAGTATTCGCTTTTAGACAGATACAAAGAAATCGCAATACTTACTGATAATATGACACAGTCAACCGCAGAACTAACAGCGGCAACATTTAAAAGACTTCATTTGGCAAAGACTGTTGGAACAAACACTCGTGGATGGGGAACTGTTGAAAACACTTATCCTATAGAAACTGTTATTGATCCAAGTGTTAAGTACACTTTGCTTTTGGTAAATAGTATAACTTTGCGAGACGATAACCAGTCGATAGAAGGTTTGGGTGTTGATCCAAATGTAAAAACAACAGATAAGGATTGGAAGACTCAACTAAGTTCAGAGTTTAATTCAACTTCTCTTATTGATGCATTAAAAATACGAGCTGGAGTTCCACCACTTAAATAAGAAAAGGAGGCCACGGTGTTTTGGGCCTCCTTCAGTTTTTCGGGGTCATCCTAGTGACTGACCTCGTGTATGGTGGCTCTCACCACCATGCGTCTCCTTGGAACGAAGAGGTCCAGAACGTGCAGTCCACGTTCGGCACAGGGTAGGTGAATTGCGGTCACCTTTACGACTACACCGTCTTTCATGACGGTTTGGTCGATCATGATGATCGAATCACCGGCCTTGACCTCTACGGGCTTTCCTCTTGCCATACGGAAGAGGAGTTCTCCGTGTTGGTGGTACCCATTAGCGTTCATTGACCCTCCTGTATAAATTATAAAGTATTTTTAAAATACGTCAATACCTAAGAAAACTGACTTATCCACATTTATCTATTATGCGTTGGATTAGACTTTTATTTATCATATAATTTCAGTATATGAGCATAGAATGGAACAGAGTTACATGGTATTCAAAATTACTCGCGATTGTAGTTTTTGTCGGCACTTTTTGGCTGGCTTTTTGTTTAGGCTCTAAGTTTGAAAGAGTTAAAAATACAACGACGTCCGTTAGTATTTCTTTTCCTTTAGATCTAACTTTGAAAGTCGGTGAAAGTAAAAATGTTGGAGATTTTAATTTGGTCTTAAATAAAATTTTAGAAGATTCTAGATGTCCAGTTGATGTAGTCTGTATTCAGGCTGGCAGAGTGCGTGCACAGGTGAATTTTTCTGCTGGAAAAACAAGTGAAGCAAAGGAAATTTCTTCTGATTCAAAACCTATAGTCTTTGGAATATATAAAATATCAATGACAGATGTTAAACCAGTTAATACTAGTAAAAAACAGATTGAAACAAGGGACTATAAGCTATCATTTCATATCACTAAGTAGAGAACCTTTTAATGTAATTTTTTCTCACTTTTGGCTGTATTAGGTGTATAGTATACAAATGGATACTGATATAACGGCTCTCTCTGATGAACAACTGGCAAGGTTAGTTCAAGACGGAGATATAGATAAATTCGGTGTACTTATGGAGCGATATCAAGCAAAGATTTTTCGCTATGGAAGAAAGTTTCTTTCTGATAGCGATAACATAGAGGACTCTGTTCAAGATGTTTTTATTAAAACATTCAAGAATATAAATAGCTTTGATACTACACAGAGATTTTCTCCGTGGATTTATCGTATTGCCCACAACACCTATATAAATGCTATAAAGAAAAGTTCTATTGGGCCAAAGTATCTGTTTGATTTTGACACACTTCTTTCATACACAGTTGTAGATGATCCAGTTGTTCGGGAAAAAGAGCAAAAAGAGATGAAGGAGATTATAGACAAAGGACTTTCACTGATTGAACCAAAGTATCGAGAAATACTCGTGCTGTTTTATATCGAAGAGTTAAGTTACAAAGAGATAGCTGAGATACTCCACATACCTATAGGTACGGTGGGAGTAAGAATAATGAGAGCAAAGGACATTTTGAAAGAAGCCATAGAGAAATCAAACATAGAGATACCAAAAATATGAATCAAGAAAATATACAAAAAAATAGCATAGACATCAAAGACCAGATACTTTCAAAAATAAGATCTGGGGAAGTAAACATGCGCCCAAAATATTATTTTATGCTTAAGCTAGTTGCTCTTGCTCTGACTATTTTCATTACTTTTATTTTGTCCTCTGTAATAGTTAGTTATGTTTTGTACAGTATAAAAGTTGGAGGGCAGTTCAGTCTTTTGGCATTTGGCCCCAGAGGTATGTATCATTTCTTTTTGGCCTTGCCTTGGCTTATTTTGCTTATCGATATTTGTCTTATTGCATTTATTGATTGGTTACTAAAGAGTTTTAGGTTTGGTTATAACAGTTCTATATTGTTTTTGCTTATAGTGACTATGGTTTCTATTACAGCCCTAGCGACTCTTATAAATTACACTTCATTTCACAGGTTACTAATGAACAGAGCGGAAAGTAAAAATCTACCTTTGGCTGGTGGGTTTTACTCTGGCCTGAGAATGTCACATGGAAATCAAGGTATTTTCCGTGGCGAAGTTGTATCTATAGAGAGTACGAGTACTTTCTATATGAAACACAATGATTTTGATGCTGATTCTGATGACGTTACTGTCGAAGTATTTATGCCAAACAATTCAGATGTCTTTACTTTGGTATTGCGACCAGGAGATCGTGTTTTTATAGCTGGAGATAGGGTAAAAGAAGGAATAAAAGCGTACGGAGTAAGTAAGTTGACAGAATAACAGTGTAGTTGTCGCGTTTGTATTTTTTTGAAATAAAATAAAATCTTCTTTGTATCAACTGATATAACAATAATTAAAAATATGAAAGATAAAAGATACAAAAGAGTTAAAAAAGCGATTATAGCAGGAGCGAGTTCGGGAATTGTTGCAGGTATGATACTTATGGGTTCTGGGAATACTGCATTTGCTGAAACTTCAGATTTATCTATACCGGCATATACACAAAATGCTTCAGCCAATGGAATGCACTTTACGCATAAGTGGAATTCAGTTGGTAGGGCGGGGGTTATTGCAAGTGGTCTAGGCCTTGATAAAGAACAGGTCAAGCAAGAACTAAAATCTGGAAAAACTATGAAACAGATATTGCAAGAACATGGAATCGTATTAAATAATGTAGATAAAAATGCAAACAATAAGCATCATGCTAAAGGGTGGAGAAAGAAAGTTTGATGATGATTTAAATTAATATATAATACTAAAATTACTTTTAAGAAAATAAAATAATGGACGAACAGAATAATGGAAAGGGCCCAATGTTGTGGGCGATTGCGGTAGTTATTGTTGCTTTATCTGCGTTTGGTAGTTACAAGTATATAAAGAGTACAAATGAGACTGTTGTTGGCACATCTAATGTAAATACAGTAACTAACGATACTACTAACGTTTCAGTAGATTCTAATAATTTAGTCGTTGATTTAAATACCAATATATATAAAGATGGTTCGTATTCTGCCGTTGGAAACTATATGTCTCCAGGAGGGTCAGAGAGTGTCGCTGTTACTGTGACTTTGAAAGATGATGTAGTTACTTCTGCTAACGTAGTCGCAAATGCCACAAGAGGGGAATCTAAACAGTATCAAAATAAATTTATTTCTGGTTATCAGAGTGTAGTTGTTGGTAAAAAAATTGAAGATATAAATATTATTAAAGTTTCTGGGTCTTCTCTAACTCCAAAAGGATTTATGGACGCTCTAACCAAAATTGAAGCACAAGCAAAGGCATAACTTTTAAATTTGGCGAACCCCTTTGTTGGACTTCAGTAAAATAATTGTTACAGTACTTATAAGTACAGCTCCAATTATTTTCTTCGTCTGCCTCGGACTTCATCCAAATTTAAAAGTTATTAAAAATATATGGTTAAGTAAGAGTTCGAAGCCATTGGGACACATTGGGCAATAGACATACAAGATGACCTCTCTAAAGAAGCAGAGGTTGTTTTGTTGCAAAAGATTCACGATAGAATATCTGAGTTTGATTTAATCTATTCACGGTTTCGCAAGGACTCATTGGTTACAAAGATGTCAAAAGAGTCTGGCGAGTTTGAACTACCTGAAGACAGTGATCTGATGTTCTCTTTATATAAAAAAATGTACGATGTGACATCTGGTTTGGTTACACCACTTATTGGTCAGGTTTTAGTTGATGCTGGTTATGACGCAAACTATTCTCTGGTGCCAAAAGAGCTAGTTAGGCCAAAGACTTGGGATGAAGTTATAAAGTGGGAAAATCCCAAACTAACATTATTGGAGCCAACCATTCTAGATTTTGGTGCAGCCGGCAAGGGTTATTTGGTAGATATTGTTTCAGAGATAATAGAAAAATATGGTATAGGATCATATTGTGTAGATGCTGGAGGAGATATGCGACAGAGAAGTGTAAATAGAGAAAGTTTAAAGGTGGGTCTGGAGCATCCCGGTGACAACACAATGGCAATAGGAACTATAGATATTTTGGATCAAAGTTTGTGTGGTTCAGCTGGAAATCGTAGAAAATGGAGAGATTTTCATCATGTTATCAACCCAGATACACTATCTTCTCCAAAGGATATTTTAGCTATTTGGACTTTGGCAGAGACAACAATGCTCGCAGATATTTTAAACACAGGATTTTTTTTTGTTGGACCAGAAATTTTACAAAAACGTTTTAAATTTGAATATTTGGTTCTCAAAGCTGACTTTTCTATTGAAAAGTCTAGTGGTTTCGATGTGGACCTATTTCTCCTGTAGGTATTGACAAAAATCACTTTTAATATTAGAGTTTCGCAAGATTTCAAATTTCAGGACTTTGATCCACTGGTCGAAAGACTATTCTTGAGGTGTCCTGAAAGGCCGAAGCGGGGAGCTTACAGTGTCTATGCCGGCAATGACTAGTAGAAATGTGAGCTCTCCGTAAAGGCATTAAATTTGCTGGACTACCTTCGAACTGTTCGAAAGAACTAAGACATGGGTGTCCAGCAATGGGTTGGGAGGGCTTTTGATGCTGTGCCCTCTGGGCTTGTTGTTGTATGCCCTCCCAATTCTCGTTCTTCAATGTTCTGGACTATAGAGTTTTTGTCCAAAAAGACTTAAGCTGAAATGTCCAGTACAGGGTGAGACTATGTTTCGCTTGTTCGAAAGAACTATCGAACGAATGTCTCACCCCTCTCTTTCATTTTGCAGCTATTATTTGATTTGGTGTCGAATGAAAGAGGGGCTACATGGTGCATGTTCAAAGTTGAAACATTAACTTAGAGCTACTGAACTGGTGCCCCTTTCGTATTGGCTGGCTAGTTACCGGTTGTTCAAAAGAACTAGGGTACAGCTGTCAGCCAGTGAGTGAGACTAACGCAACGATGCTAAAAACAGCTAAGGTTGTCGTGTCTCACTCTCGCTTTTAGAGGACTAGGATCACCATGTTCGAAAGAACTAAGAGACCTTTGTCCTCTAAACCACAAAAGCAGAGTTGCACTATTTGCCATGTGTTGAAAGACTAAGGTAGACCGTGTGCAACTCTGCTATAAGTGGTTTCTGTTTGCTGGGCTACTCCCTCAGTGTTCGAATGAACTACTGGTATGCTGCCTGGCAAAGTTGAATGAAACTTAAATTTCCTAGTCCCATGGACTTTGCAAGTCGTGTTTCATTCAACTCGTTCTTTGAGTTCGGTAAACTGCCCAGTGTTTTCCTCCAGGACTTTATATTGACTGTTTACCAGGTCACAAGGTGGGACTGCACTAAACTAGCGTGTTCGAGAGAACTTATGGTAGCACGTGCAGTTCCACACAGTGACACAAATGTTCTGGACTCTTATCCGCTTGTTCTTCGGAACTTGAGGCAGCATGTCCAGTACAGGGTGAGACTTCTCGTCGAGTGTTCGTAAGAACTATCTGAAAGCTGTCTCACCCCTCTCTTTCATTTTGCAATTCTTGTTAAATGAAAGAGGGGCTACGTACGTCGTGTTAAAGGCGAAATTTGCTTATAACTACCGAGAATTTGCCCCTCATTTGAAAACTGTCCGCAAGGACTATTTCGCTTCGGCGAAAAAGGAGTGCGTGTGAGAATCATCGCAGTTCGTCACAGGGTCAAGCAGACCCGTAGCGGGGAAGCACGACCGACACAAGTCACGATTCACAACGACGATAGTACGAAAGACTCGTACGATCTCGAAACGGAGACAGACGAGCTCGACTTCCTTCTCGGAAGGTTTCCGGTCTTGTACCGGGCATACGAAGAAGGGGAGGATCTCACTCTGTTCCGCCGGCATCACCTGAAGTACACCAAGGTGGACGATGGTGATGGAGGCAAGAAGGAAGTTGTTTCCAAGGTGCCAGTCAAGTACGATGGACTCGCTTCGGGCGACAAGGTCGTCATGGCTCTCGGTGGATCGGGAGACCGGTTTGCCTTTGCACTTTCCAAGCGTGGAGAGTTCGTCGGGGCAAGTGTTCATCGCCTGCCCGCGTTCGAACTGAACCAGCGTCGTGGTGAACGGTCCAAGGACGAAGACACTGACACGCTCGTCGAGATTTTCCGGAATTTTCCGGAACTCTTCTACGAGGTTGGTCCGCGCGATCGGGATCTGATCCTGGTCAAGGAGGCCTTCTACGCTCGCCGTGAGGCACAGCAGGCTCGTATTGGCTGCGATCAGCGGCTCACGAGTCGTGTCAACGGACAGACCTTCCTTTCTGAGGAAGGTCACTATCCTGAAGGGCTCATCGAGGATGAAGCGGATGCCAAAAAGGCAAACGATATGATTCTCCAAGCGCTCATCAAGGAAGAAGTCGGACGGGACAAGGAGCTCAAGGTGATCGTTCATCGGCTCTCTGTCTGGAACGGTGTCTTCAAGTCCATCAAGGGTGTCGGCGAGGTCATCGCGGCAGGGGTCATCGTTGCAGTCGGCGATATTCGCCGGTTCAAGACGGCTCCAAAGCTCAAACGATTCCTCGGTGCACATGTTGATGCGGACGGTCGCTTTCCGCGTCGTCGTGTTGGTGAGGTGGCCAACTGGCATCCGAGTGGGCGTCAGGCCCTCTACCTCTTGTCCGATCAGTTCGTCAAACGTCCTGACTCGGAATGGGGGGAGAAGTACCGCGAGTACAAGAAGATGCTTCGCGAGAAGCACCCCGTTCCCGAATGCTCTGTCTGTGGTACGCCGTGGCAAGACTGTCGGCGAGGACAGGAAGGTGTGAAAGACTTCGAGAAACACACCAGACGCTACACCGATGGTCACATCCACAAGATGGCCATGAAGAAGGCGACCACCAAGTTCGTGGAAATGCTCTGGAAGAAGTGGTGGGAGCTCGAACGCGCTTCGCAGGGTGTGGAGAGCAAGGAATCCGCAGCCTAAAAATTTGCAGACTGTAGCCGTTGTGCTTGAAAGAGCTTACTGACATCTGTCTGCGAAACCCCTCCTCTCGTTTCGGCGAGAGGAGGGAACCGTTCTTTGAAATTCACGGAACTAAAAGGGACTTGCTCCTAGCTTAGGGACAGTTGTTCTGTGATGCCCGAGTGAGACTAAGGAGCCTTTGTTCGAAAGAACTTCTGATGACTTGTCTCACTCGGGTGACCGTCCATTGAGGACGGTTTTTTCGTATCAAATAATTTTAGTATCGTGATATTATTACAGTATGAAATATATAGATAATTTTTTAAATGGAATAACAATGTACAAACTTGTTTTGTACGGACTAACTATTTTGTCATTGATAGCTATAGCTCTGGGTTTTTTGGGAATACTATCTTATAGCGGGCTGTCTTTGATCGTTACATTGATAATTTTGTTGGTAACATGTTTTGTAACAAATCAGTTGTTCTCAACTTTATTTAAAGTTCAGACAAATGTTGAGTCTGTTTGGATAACTAGTTACATACTTTTTTTTGTTTTATTTCCAGCAGTTACAGTAAATGACTTTTTGACGGTTTCATTGGTAGGTTTTATCGCAATGGTTTCAAAGTATCTACTGACCATAGATAAAAAGCATATATTTAATCCAGTGGCGATTTCTATTTTCCTTATAGGATTGTTTGGAAGTGGTGTTGCATCATGGTGGGTTGCAACTTTAACTATGATGTTTCCAGTTATTGTGTTGGGATTTCTTATTTTAAGAAAGCTAAAGAGGTTTCAAATGTTTTTCGTTTTTGTGATAGCGAGTTTAGTTAGTATCTCTTTATTTAATTTTTCTTCTATTTCAAATATATATGAAATATTGAAGATAACATTTATATCAGGACCTATTCTGTTTTTTGGTTCAATAATGCTAACTGAACCACTGACAACTCCTCCTACAAAAAAGTTACAAATGATTTATGCACTGATTACCGGCTTTATGTTCGGTGCACAGTTCGAGTTTGGTATTTTGTACTCAACTCCAGGGTTGGCTCTGGTTATTGGAAATATCTTTTCATATATAGTTTCTCCTAGAGCTCGTTTAGTTTTAACCCTGTTAGAAATGAATCAACTATCAAAAGATGTTTATGAGTTTGTCTGGAAAACTGATAAAAAACTTCAATTTAAGTCTGGGCAGTATCTAGAGTGGACTTTGGGTCATAAAAATCCAGATCAAAGAGGGAATAGACGGTATTTTACTATTGCATCATCTCCAACAGAGGAGGATTTGAGGCTCGGAGTTAAGTTTTACGATAATTCGAGTTCTTTCAAGAAAAAACTAGGTTCATTAAACGCTGGTGACAAGATAATAGCTTCTCAGTTATCTGGTGAATTTACTCTTCCTTTGGATAAAAATAAAAAACTAGTTTTTATTGCAGGCGGGATAGGAGTAACTCCATTTAGAAGTATGGTAAAAAATATGATTGATAACAACGAAAACAGAGACGCTGTATTATTTTATTCAAACAAAACACCAGCAGATATTGTTTACAAAGATATTTTCGATGATGCTAGTAGGTTGGGACTTAAAACGTTATATGCTGTAAATGATTTGGCTGGTGCACCAGTTACGCAAAATATGCCAGTTGGGTTTGTGGATGAAAAAATGATACGAGAAAATGTTCCCGATTTTACCGAAAGAATGTTTTATATATCTGGTCCGCACGGCATGATCACAGCATTTGAGGCAACTTTATCTAAAATGGGAGTAAGTAGTTCAAATATTAAGACCGACTTTTTCCCAGGTTTCGTGTAAGAAAATTTCAAATAGTATCTCGTAAATCAAAGAAAGTTTACTTGGATTACTGTTATTGCATGCATTCATGAAGACTTTATGAGCTTAATGAATTATTCATTAAGCTTGACGGCTTGCACTATAGGTGTAAACTACGTTTAGTAAATGGTTTTGATTTGCGTTTCGAAGAAAGCGATGAACTATAGTCCGTATTTGGACGCTTGGACTATAGGGAGCTAATAGCATAACCGGTCTTTTTGGCCGGTTTTTGCTTGTGTGAAATTATTAATAATTATTACTAGTTTTAATTTACTATTATGAAAAAAATATTCTCTGTTTTGATAATGCTTTCTATGGTTACATCAACCTTAGGAGCTTTTCCTGTGTCTGCAATGGCAACTTCTAATTCTAACAAAATAGAAATTTGCCATAAGACTGGAAATAGTTACAGCTATATGGATACTCCAAATGAGAGTTCACTTAATGCTCATTTGGGTCACGGAGACTTTTTATACGGAGGACCTTCAGAGGGTCAAGATGATTGGTGTAATGATCCTGAAAATATCCCAACACCACCTGCATGTAATGCAAGTGCATCCGCTTCATACATTAGTGATACAAGTACAGAAGTTCCAGGTGTCGAAAATGCAGTGCTACTTTCTCCAACACATCCCGCATGGACAGCTAGCATTCCAGGCGCATCATGGATTTGGACATCAAATCCGGTTGAAAACCCAACAAATGATGGAGATCTAACAAAAGTTTTTGTAGAAAATTTCATAATTGTCGGAACTCCAACAGGTGGAACATTGGATGTTGCGGCTGATA
Organism: uncultured Candidatus Saccharibacteria bacterium; assembly: GCA_964616425.1. GTDB lineage: Bacteria > Patescibacteriota > Minisyncoccia > Phycocordibacterales > DATDWN01 > C7867-006. Next base: position 53,596 of record CAZTQY010000001.1, on the reverse strand, counting down.
ACAGTTATTCAGTAAAAGTAAATGGAAATGTAGTTCCTGTAGTTTTTGATCAAGATAATTTTCAAAGTTCAACACAAGATTCATATAATATCGGAGCATTTCTTGTGAGCGGTGTTAACACTATCGAATTCACAGTTACAAACTGGGAAAGTGCTGAACAAAGTGCAGATCCAGCAGCTAATCCCGCAGGACTTATGTACAAAGTTTCAGTACAGAACAACGAGTGTGTAAATCCAGAACCAGAGCCAACTCCTACAGCAACACTAAATGCAACAAAGATAGTTTGTGATTCTGAATCCGATTTACCAAACTGGGGTAATGGAGGTCCAGATATTACAGCAAGTACTGCATCAACTTTTATTTCTGAGCATCCAAATTGTCACGTAGAACCTGGATGGCAGTTTATGTGGTCTCTTGATGGTTGGAATACATTTGGTTTAACAGATACTAGTGGAAGTGTTTCTACAAGTATTCCTTCTGGAGGAAAGATATGGGTAAGAGAAGTTTTGAAAGACGGTTACATTCCATTTACATTCCCAGCTCACCCAGATAATTCAGATAATGTTTCAGCAGAATTGTACTGTAATACTGATGTTTTGAATTATGATAACTGGGATTGGATAGATCCAGTAGTTGGAAATACTACATATAACTGTCTCGCATTTAATGCTCCAAAATTAACTCCTCCACCAACAGAGTGTCCATTAGTGGATACTCCTAGCTCAGGCTGGTATTCTCAGTATTACAACTACAAAGCAACAGATCCATTTATGCAGGATGGAGAAGTCATTTGGTCTACAGATAGAGGAAACCCAGCAGATTCTTTATCAGATTCTTATCAGTGGTACACACCAAAGTTTTATAAATTTAATAAGGTTGATTCGAACTTAATGTTCGGCTCAAACTTCTACCCATTTGATGTTGCACCATATAACGTTGCGCCTTATGCAGATCCATCTCAAAGAATAAATTCTCATGAATATCATTTTGGAGTTCATTCTTCAGCAAAAGTTATTGTTCCTGTAACTGGTAACTATGCCTATACGCTTTCATCTGATGATGATGCTTGGGTATTGGTTGACGGAGTAGTGCAGGTTGATAACCATGGTATACATGCAGCAAGTACTCAGTCTGGTTCAATCAGCATGACTGCAGGTACTCATATCGTGGATGTATTCTTTGCAGAAAGACATACAGTAAGCTCAGAACTTTCATTTGAGTTTACAGACAAGTCACTAGCGATTTCACCATACTCACCACTTTGCCAAAGTGAACTTCCAGTCTGTGACGCAAATGTAGAATTAATACAAAATGGTTCTTTTGAAGATCCAGCTATGGGTTCAGGTACATGGGGTGTAGTTCCAGATTCAAATCCAGCTCTTAAATGGTTGGTAGCATGGTTCAATCCACTAACAAGTGGAGTATTGGGACTTGAAATCCAAAATCACGTTGCTGGTAACCCAGATCCAGGATTAGGTGATCAGTTCGCAGAACTAGATGGTTATCACCCAGTAAATATTTCTCAAAATATTTCTACAACTCCAGGTATGAATTATGCTCTTACGTTCAAATATTCACCACGACCAGGACGAGACTCTGCTGATAACGCTCTAGAAGCTCAGGCAGGCGGATTAGTTCTTGGTTCATCTATAACTGCAGACGGAACATCAAATTCAGATACTGTATGGACTTCATACACTAGAAACTTTACAGCAACGACTACATCAACTGTTATTGGATTCAATGATATTGGAACAGATACAAGCTATGGTGGATATATTGATGGTGTAAGTTTAAGATGTGTTCCTCCAGAAACTCCTCATGAACCAACAAATGGTCATGTTCACATTTTCAAATATATTGATGGTGAACAGGCAAACATTATAAATGCAGTTTCTGCATCATTCCCAATGTTTACTGCTACTTATAATGCACCATTTACTCTAAGTCCTTCAGGATGGACAAATGGAGATGAGCCTTATGAGGCATCAACTTCTGAAATGCCAGCTGGTGCGACATATACTGCAAACGAAAACTTGGATACAAGTCTAGTTGGAGCAAGCTGTCAGGAAGGTAAACAGTATGAACTTGTAGGTTACACTTCAGGATCTAGTCTGAGTGAGGCACAAAATGCAACTAAAAGTCTTACTCCTCCAGTTTTCACTATTGATGGTGAGAGTTACATGATAGTTTGGAACCATAAGTGTGGAGAGGTACAAGGTGCAACTACACTAAAGGTACATATATACAAATATCTAGATAATGGTGATGGAATTTCTCAGGTTTCAGACAATGCAGAGATTCCAGCTTTCCCAATGACAGCAACATGGCAAACAGCCAACTTGAATAGTGGTGTATCATCATCAGGATCATATGTGCTTGGAGATAATCATGGAGGAGCAACTCTAAAATATTCAGCCGATACTGCTCCAATGGAAGCTCCAGCAGATTACACAACTTCAGAAGTAGTAGACGGTGCAGTGGTTGTTTCAAACTCAGAAGCTTGTGAAGTTGGAAAGTATTACTTACTTGGTTACAAATCAGGCAATGATCTTTCATCAGCACTTTCAGCTACGTTGACTGAAACAGCACCTGTATTTACAGATATAACATCAGATAGAACAGTGATTGTTGTAAACAAACCTTGTCCAGGACCAGTTGAACCACCATCATGTCCTGCGACTTATACAGACACATCAGATAACAGTGGAGCTATTAGATTTGAGTCTACTCAGAGTTATACAACTGGCGCAATCAATGGACAAAATGGTTGGTCAGCAACAGGCCCATATGACTTCGCTATTGTGCCAAACACATATGGTTATGCAAGCTTTGATTCACAATCATTTAGAATCTCTGATGGAGCTACAAGTGGTTCATTTGGAGACTGGGTGTTTGCTCCAGGAGTAGCAAATGGAGCTGGAGAGGCTTCTGCAACAGCTGGCGCATTCTCAGCAGGTACTCGACAAACTCACTTTGAGGCTCAGTTTGATATTGCATCAACTCAACCATGTCAGGAACAACCAGGTCTACATATTTCAGTTTCACCAGATCGAGGAGATGGTTCAAGAATGAGCTACCTAAGATTTGAAGATACTGCAGGTGGATTGGATGTCTACTTTGATGATGTATCTGGTACAGGCCCAATAAGCTTTGATGAGGTGCTAGTTGCTGATAATCTAAATCGATCTATCCCACACAAAATTAAGTTTGTAATGGACTTTGTTGACGGAGCATCTAACGATATCGTAAAAATCTACATTGATGGTGTTTTGGTTCACACTGGAAAAAGTTGGGAGAATTATTATAGATTCGATTCAGAGTCATCAGCAGAACAATCACCAAGAATCGTAAAGACTCTAATCTTCCAGGCTAGAGGAACAGCTCATCCAGCAAACACAGGAAAAGGATTCCTTATTGATAACCTAACTTATTCAACATCAAACCCAGTAGTTATAGATGAGGAAGAGCCAACAGATGACACTCCAACATTCAGAACAACTGGTGGTGGAGGAGGTAATGGTCCAGTTAACTTTGGATTCGTACTTGGTAATGGAGCTCCACAGGGTGAAGTTTTGGGTGAATCATGCGGTATCTATATCAATTCACACTTCAAACTTGGAAGTTCAAAGAATAATTCTGAACAAGTAAAGAAACTTCAGACTTTCCTAAACAAATGGCTAGGTTCTAACATTCCAGTAACTGGATTCTATGGACCACTAACATTTGTACAAGTTAAGAAGTTCCAGGAAAAATATGGAGATGATATTCTAAAACCATGGGGTCTAACAGGTCCAACAGGTATTGTATATCTATCAACAGTAAAGAAAATTAATCAGCTTGAATGTCCAGAACTATCTTTGGAGTTACCTCCACTAGTTCCTTGGTCATTGAACCCAAACGCTCAATAATTAGCTAGTACAATTTAAAGTTTGGCACAAAAAGCCCTAGAAATAGGGCTTTTTGTTACCTTTACAAAACTTGATTTGTATTTTTTGGTTTCAATTGCTACAATTTGAGAATGTTCAAATGGTTCAAGAAATATTTTATTCCTCACAAAGTAAATAATTATAGACCACATATATTTCGAGGACTTTCTGTTTTTATAATACTGCTCACTGTTTTCGTTCTATTTCTAGTTGCAGTTTCTGGTAGATTTTTGGTTAGTACAGATTTTACCGCTCTTGTATTGCCAAAGGTTTTGGTTGATTATGCAAACAAGGATCGTGATGCAAAAAACTATAGTCACTTGGCCATCAATCCTGTTTTGGAAAAGGCTGCACAGCTCAAGGCTAATGATATGGCAGAAAAAGGTTACTTTGCTCACAAAAGTCCAGATGGCAAAACTCCATGGTATTGGTTTAAGGAGGCTGGATATGATTTTAGTTATGCTGGAGAAAATCTAGCTGTTAACTTTAATGATTCTGTTGATGTAAATACTGCTTGGATGAACTCACCTGGTCACAGAGACAACATAATGAACAATAATTTTTCTGAAGTAGGTATCGCAACTGCAGATGGTATGTATAAAGGTAGAATGACAACTTTTGTTGTTCAACTTTTTGGTAGACCTGCAAAATCTGTATCAACTATTAGTGCAAGTAAAGAAGTGCCAAAAGTAGTTTCGAGTAAACCCCAATCAAGTTCTAACATAGGCTTGGGTACAAATGTGAGTTCTGTGCTTTCTGAATCAACTTCAACAGAAGTAACATCTGAAAATGGAACAACAGAACTTTTTGTTTCAGTTGAAAAGACACCAGTGGCAACCACGGTTGCCCCTCAAATAAAATATTCTAGCTTTATAGAGCAAGCATTACTCTCTCCAGAGAGGACTTTGAGTTTTGTATATCTATTTATCGCATTACTTGTCGTTATTGGTCTAGTCTTTACAGTCTTTGTTGAGTTTAGGGCGCACAATATAAGGGCAGTCATCCTCGCTATAGGCATACTTTTTATAATTTTTGGTTTATTATATATTTACAAATCTATAATCATCGAACCAGTAATGATAGTTTAGTTTTGGTGTAAGATTCGTGCTGGAAAGCCGTCTCAAATTGGGTTAACCGTTATTTTGATTTATAATTTAATTATCATATTATGCCTATAGCATTATTAATACTGTTAGTAATTGGTGGAGGAACTGGGGTTGTAGCTGAAAATTCTTTACCCGGAGATGCATTGTATCCTATTAAAATCAATATAAATGAGAAACTCGAGTCTGCTTTAGCTTTAACTGCAAAGGCTGATGCAAAAGTTTCTGTTCATCAGGCTGCAAAACGTTTAGTTGAAGCAGAAAAATTGAAGGAAAAGGGAAGTTTATCTGCAGAACAGAGTATAGAAATTAAAAATTCATTTTTAAAAGAAGTTGATCTGATAAATGAGAACGTCATAAAGATCAGAGCAAAGGGTGACTCAAAATCTGCTGACGAGATAGATGGTGATTTTGAGAGAGAAGTAAAAAGTCATTCTGAAATCGCCGCAAACATTGGAGTAAACAGTGAAGATTCAGATGATGAGACTTTAGAAGATAAAGTGAGCCTAACTTCTACTGTAAAATCAAGTAATTCAGAATCAGTTAAAAAAACAGAAAGAAGAGGAGATGATTCAGATGATGAAAATGAATCAGAAGACGATGATGACGATGATAGAGGTGGAACAACTAGAGTATCTGCTGGTGTGAGTGTCCCAAATGTCTCAGTTTCAGCTTCTACAGGCTCAACTTTGCCAAAATATACTCTTGCTCAGGTTTCTACACATAATTCAGCTTCAGACTGTTGGTCTGTGGTTAATGGTGGAGTTTACAACCTAACTGCTTGGATTTCTCAGCATCCTGGAGGTCAAGCAGCAATTAAGGGTATGTGTGGTGTAGATGCAACTAGTTCTTTTATGGCTCAACATGGAGGACAGGGTAACCCGGCAGCCGAGTTAGCAGCATTTAAAATAGGAGTCACACAATAAATAAAAAAATAAAATATATTCATTTTACAAAACCACTCAAAAGAGTGGTTTTGTTATATAATAAGGTTATGGAAAAAGAAATAGCAGTATTTGGTGGAGGTTGTTTCTGGTGTACAGAAGCAGTTTTCAAGATGTTAAAAGGAGTCTCGGCTGTCTTACCTGGGTATTCAGGTGGCACAACACCAAATCCTACATATGAGCAGGTTAGTTCTGGCACAACAGGTCATGCTGAATGCACTAAAATAGAATTTAACCCAAAAGAGGTGAGCTATAGAGATCTTCTCACTGTATTTTTCGGTAGTCACGACCCAACAACTGTAAACAGACAAGGTAATGATGTTGGTACACAGTATCGTTCTGTTATTTTTTATACAACACTAGAACAAAAGCGAATCGCTGAGGATTTTATAGTGGAAATTAATAATTCTAATGAAGAAGGAAAACCTGTGGTTACAGAAGTTATGCCGCTTGATGTTTTTTACGTAGCAGAGAGCTATCACAAGGATTATTTTGAGAAAAATAAAGAAGCTCCATATTGTGAGTTAGTTATTAATCCAAAACTGGAAAAAGTAAGCAAGAATTTTGAAAAATTGCTCAAAAAATAGCACATTTTTTGTTGATAAATAGCTTTATGTTTAGGGGTGTTTTGGTATAATTAAATTAGCCAAATTAGTGAGGTAAATGTTTTCTGCGTATTTGATTTCCAAAAATCAAATTAAAGATAAAACCAGTAATGCCCCAAAGAATTATTAATCAGATTTTTCGGTACAAGTCTTCAACTATTGCATTTAGTGTATTGTTTATTTCGGTCCTCATTTGTTTTCTTAGTTTTGATATTTATAAAACGGGCGCGTTCACTTCTATTCCAAGGACTGACACAATTGGGTTTAACGGTGAGGTGTATTCAACGGTAATTGGTCCAGATGGGACAATATATGTCGGAGGTTTCTTTGACGAAGTGGTGAGTGTTCCACTGGTTGGTGGAGGTATTGCTGTTGACCAAAGTACAGCAGTTGCGACTCTGAACTCCAGAGGCAGGACTAATGGTCGAATACGATCAGCTGTTCCTGATGGTTCAGGTGGTTGGTATATTGGCGGTTCCTTTAGTACAGTACAGGACGTTTCAAGGAACAACATAGCTCACATAAATTCAAATGGAAGTTTGGACACTAATTTTGATCCAAGTACTGATGGAGAAGTCTATTCTATTGTTTTAGATGGTAGTACTCTGTATTCTGTCGGTAATTTTTTAACTGTAAATATAAATTCAACCCCTGTTTTAAGAAAACGTGCTGCAGCATTTGATATAAGTAACGGAGTTGTTACTAGTTGGGATCCTAGTTTAAATGCCTCACCAGTTGGAATGCTTATTGCCAGTTCTACTGCCTATATATACGGTAGTGGTTTTACTCAAGTTAATACCACAACTACACCTGCAACCAGAAGTGGCGGAATAGCAGCATTTAACCTTACAGATGGTACTGTAACAAGTTGGGATCCATCTTTTGGAGGACCCGGGTCACCGAAAGTTATATCTGCCGCAGCTTCTGCAGATACTTTGTATGTTGGAGGAACATTTACTTCTGTCAGCTCGATAGCTCACAAGAGTTTAGCTGCATTTGACTTACTTGATGGTTCACTAAAATCAAGCTTTACGGGTGGAGTTACTGACCCGCAGTTTCCAACACAAGGCCCACCAATTTATGCTATAGCTGTTAGTGATACTACAGTTTATGTGGGAGGTATTTTTGAAGTAGCTAGCTCAACAACTAGTACAACCACTAGAGTAAATCTTGCAGCCTTTGATTTTAGTGGGGTGGTACAAAGTTGGAATCCAGATATAGCTATTACTGGTGCATCAAACAGTACATACGCCATTCGAAGCTTAGCTATAAACAATAATGCTGTTTATGTTGCTGGAAATATTGATCATGTGAATATAGGTACAACTAATACAGCTCGTAATGATTATGCTGCATTTGATTTAGTAAATGGTACGGTAACAAGTTGGAACCCTGATCCTATCTGTGGAGATACAAAGTTGAATAGTACATGTTCTGGTACCGGATTTGAAAATGTTAATGCGACTACAAGCGTGACTGATGTGTATGTTGGAGGTGGTACTCAAAATATGACATATGTTGGACCATATGTAGATAGAAATGGCCTTGCTGCAATTGATCCAACTACAGGGCAGGTTACAAGTTGGGATCCAAATGTTATTTATGATGATACAAATCACTTTGGAGTTTATTCAATAGCAATACATGGAGGTAATTTGTACGCCGGAGGTCAATTTAAAAGTGTAAATGGCGGTACTGTACGAAATGGTCTTGCCGCTTTTGATCTTACTACAGGTACTGCAACTAGTTGGGATCCTAATGTTACTACTTCATATGGTTCATATGTAAAGTCTATCGCTGTTAATGACACAAATCTATATGCAGGTGGCCTGTTTACAACTGTTAATGGTGCAACAACTAGGAATAATCTAGCTTCGTTCAACCTTACAGATGGTACAGTTACAAGTTGGAATCCAGATATTGACACTGGCACAGACCCAATAAATGGAGATCAACATTTAGTCAATTCAATAGCACTTTCTTCTACAACACTATATGCTGCGGGATTGTTTAGTACTGTAAATAATGGAACAACTCCAGCAACTAGGTATAACTTGGCAGCATTTAACTTAACAAATGGTGCGGTCACGAGTTGGAACCCAAGTATCCATAATAGTCCAATTAGCGATACTGATTGGGCTACAACTACTGCTGGAACTCAGTTTACATTATCCTTAAAAACAAATGGAACATTGTGGTCATGGGGCTGTGACTGTTATGGTGAGCTGGGCAATCATGAACGAGATTCAAGTGACCCTACACAAGTTGGTACTGATACTTGGAAAGATATAGCTGCAAGTGATGGCGATGCAAGTGCCATAGGTATAAAAACTGATGGAACTATGTGGTCATGGGGATTAAATGCTTTTGGAGAACTTGGTTTGGGTGATTTATTGATTAAGAGGACAATTTTACAAGTTGGTAGTGATAGTGATTGGAGTCGTGTTGTTTTAGGTCTTTACCATACACTTGCTTTAAAGTCTGACGGAACTCTCTGGGCTTGGGGTTCAAATTATGATGGGGAGTTAGGTCAAAATGATTTAGTTCATAGGTATACTCCAACACAAATTGGTACAGATACTAATTGGATTAAAATTGCAGCAGGTTCTGAATTTAGTTTAGCTATAAAATCAGATGGCACTCTCTGGGCTTGGGGTTATAATGCAAATGGAAGATTGGGTTTGGGTGACACTACTGAGCGAGATGTTCCAACACAGGTTGGAACTGATACAGACTGGTCTGATGTCGTTGCGGATAGTGATCATGTGCTTGCATTGAAAACAAGCCACACTCTCTGGGCTTGGGGTTATAATGCAAATGGAAGATTGGGTTTGGGCGATACAACTCAGCGCCTTTCTCCTACACAAGTTGGGACAGATACAGATTGGGCTAGTCTGGGAGCAGGTGATGCTTGGAGCTTTGCGGTAAAACAAAATGGAACACTCTACGCTTGGGGACTTAACTCTAATTATAAATTAGGTTTGAATGATACAACTCAACGTCTATCTCCAACTCAGGTTGGTACAGATACAGATTGGGCTTATGCATATGGAGGTGAAGATCATTCTGTTGGTTTAAAAACAACAGGTAGACTTTTTGCTTGGGGCGACAATACCTCTGGTCAGGTTGGTCAAAATTGGTCTGGAACTAGTTATTATCTTGTGCCCACTGAAGTTGTTAGAAAAGACCAAGATATACTTATATATAGTATTTCTCTCAATTCCAATGCTTTGTATGCCGGGGGTCAATTTACAGCTGTAAATTATGCAACAACTCCAGTGTACAGAGATGATGTCGCTGGATTTAATTTAACAGATGGAACAGTAACCTCATTTAATCCAGATTTGGGTACAAAATCATATGGTGGTTGGAGTCATTATCCCGTTAAGACTATATTAGCTACAGATGATTTGCTTTATATTGGTAGACAAATAAGCATTCCAAACCCAAGTTATACATACTCATCCTTTACTAGAGGCGAGTATAAGCTGCCAGGTGATGAAGCTATGGCTTTCAATCTGAGCAACAGTAGTCTTTATTCTTGGTTACCAAATTTAAATCGTTCTTACGGTTATACTTCTTTAACTAGTTTATTTTCAAACGGTAATAAATTAATAATTGGGGGTGTTTTTGACCAGACAAATTCAACAACATCTCCAAACTTTCTAACAAATTTTGCTATTTTCAGTAACACGTCACCTAACGCCCCAACTTCACTTGGTCCTACACAATATGTAGATGGTTCATCAACAACAAATACTCAGCCACAATTTACTTTTAATCTTTCTGATGATGATGTTTTGGATACTGTTAAGTATAGAGTAATCATTAGTCATAATTCTGATTTTTCTTCACCATCAGTTGATTATGTTTCTTCAATAACATCGCAGGGCAGTTTTTCATTTACAGTTGGCCAGTCCGCTGGGCTTGGAACATATAACGTAGGATCATCTGGCCAAACACTTTATAATGGCGATTATTATTGGAAGGTGAAAACACTTGATCAAGATACTGCATCTTCTGCATACACCTCAGCTAACAGTGGAGCAATTGCTTTTACTGTAACCGGTGGTGATGATGAACCTACTCCAGAAGCACCAGCAACATGTAACCAACCTATAAGATACAACGTAAGTAGTACAGGAACAGAAGCTAATGATGTTTCTGGTGGATTAAAATCTTCAGTTTCAGCAGATGGAAGATATATAGCTTATTCATCTAAAGCTACAAATCTAGTTTCAGGCGACCTAAACACAGTTGAGGATGTCTTTGTGTATGATCGCGTTAATCAAACTACAGAGAGAATTAGTGTCTCGAGTGCTGGAGGAGAATCCGATGGAGTATCTGATTATCCACAAATATCTGCTGATGGTCGTTATGTTGTTTTTGAATCAGCCGCTACTAACTTAGTATCAGATGATACAAATGCACACTGGGATATCTTTATAAGAGATAGAGTATCAAATACTACTATACTCGTTTCAAATGCATTGGGTGGTGGTTTTGCCGCAGGTGACGCACTTTCTCCATTTATTTCTCCCGACGGTAATAAGGTTGCGTTTAGTTCAGGCGCATCAGATATGATTGCCTCAGATACTAATGGACAGCAAGATATATTTATAAAAGATTTAACATCTGGAGTTACAACTCGTGTTAGTGAGGCTACTGGTGGAGTAGAGGCTGTTGGTTACTCATCAAATCCAGTTCTATCATATGATGGTAGATACGTGGTCTTTGCTTCTGTCGATGATAACCTAGCTGCTGGTGATAACAATTCCGGTAATTTAAATGAAGCAAAAAGAGATGTATTTTGGCACGATACTCAAACTGGAGAAACAAGAAGGGTTTCTGTGTCAACGTCTGGAGTTGGGGCAGATCAGGGTGCATATGACCCATCTATATCATGGGATGGAATGATAGTTGCATTTGAATCAGATTCAACAAATCTAGTTGAAGGTGATGTCAATGCCAATTGGGATGTTTATGTGAGAGACATGAATAATTCTACCACTGAAAAAGTAGATTTAAATGATAGAGGAGCTCCTGTATCCACGTATGGATACTCATATTATGATAACTACATGTCTTATGATGGTCGATATATTACATTTGAATCTGAAGACACTGATGTTGTTACAGATGTTACTGCAACAGGTTATGATATTTTCGTTCGAGATAGGGTAGCATCAACAACCAGGATTGCAAGTGCCAATTCAGACTGTGTTGCTGATGGAGGTTGGGGTTCAGGAATATCGCCTGATGGTCAATATGTTCATTTTATGTCAGGGGGAACGAGTTTAGTCGCTTCTGATACAAATGGAATAGATGATAATTTTTTGGTAAAGATGCTAAATACTTTACCAGTAACTATTACAGCTCTCGGTCCATCAAATAGAGTAGACGGATCTTCTGGTGCAGAATCAACTCCAACAATTTCATTTAACTTTTCTTTCCCGGCAAAATATCAAGTGCAAATTGATAATTCGTCTGATTTTTCATCACCAGTTGTTGACTATACTTCAGAGTGGGGATCTTGGAACGATATATCTTTTGTTGTAGGACAGTCAGAAGGTAATGGCGTTTACACTGTCGGTTCTTCAGGTCAGACTCTCTCTGACGATTCATATTATTGGAGGGTGCGTGCTACTGATAATAATGGGGTAAGTACAGCGTATTCTACTGCCAATAGTGGAGACGTTGCTTTCATAGTTGGAATTCCATCAACTCCTACACCTACTCCATCAACTCCAAGTAGTGGGAATGCATCGAATGGACCTATTGTTGGATCATATGGTCAGATAAATACACCTTATGTTTCACCATTTATTGCATCTATACAATCTGGTAACCCTCCTCCAACTCCACCAGTTTTGACTTCTTCTGTTCCAGAGCCAGTTCCTGTAGAAGTTAAATCTGATGTAAAAATAACAACAGAGGTTGATACAAAAACTTCAACTACTACTGTTAATGAGATAGTAACAGAAGAGACTACTCAACCAGAAACTGTAGAAGTAACAAATACGGTTACAACTACACCAAATCCTGCTGATTTGAGTAGTCTTCCACCGTGTCCTACTGTACTAGGAGCTTATATCGCTGCTGCATCTAGTAATGCAAGTGAAAAAAATCAAAGTTCAAAATCTAGTTCTAATGCTAATAAAGCAACTCCAGTGGAAAATGTCGTGGCTTTGCCAGTGGATTCATTTGACTACAGTATAAATAATGGAGCTACAATAAAAGAAGTCAACGCAATATTTGTATCATCTATCAAGCATGCAAGAGAATTTAGAAAATTAGTAATAAATAGCATAAATAAAAAAGATCCAAATCATAAAGCTGTAATTAAATATGCCAATGATCAGTATAAGGTTTCTAGGGAAATTGCTAGAAATGCAAGAAAAATCAGAAAAGCTTTTCTTAAAAATAAGCCTAAAAATGTACCAACACCTGCGCCAATAGTAGTTGAACAGTCTGGAACCTCTACAGAAAATATTCAGGTTTCAACGCAGTTATCTACTAGTACAAATACAGTAACAAACGATGGGTCAAATTCATCTAATGAAAATGTAACTGATAGTTCACCTTCAACTAACAACGATGGTTCTAATGTTGTATCAGTTAATACTGGTGTAGTTTCTGCTGATAAAGATGGAAACCCTTGTATTGTTTACAAAGAGGTTGTTTTGCCTTCTGTAACAAAAGAAGAAACAAATACTCCGTCAACTCCGAGTGAGACTATCTCAAATGATTTAAATAATGACCAAGACAACACATCTACAATAAAAGATATAATTTCAAGTATAATAAACGGCATATCTGGTATCGGTTATGAATCTCCATCAGAGTATTTTAGTGATATATACACCTCATATTATGATTATGCTTCGGCAGATACGCAAGACTTTATTGGAACACTACCAGATAGGGTAGATAATGTTTATGTTCAATCTGTTGGTAATGTTGCTGTTGCTGTGCCACTTCTGACGTCTCTGGCTTTGTCTACAAGAGCTTTTGCTAATGGGGCAGTACCATTTGCTGGGTTCGCTTCTTATTTGTTTTATTTTGTACCACAGCTAATAAAAGTAAAAAGAAAATCAAAACCATGGGGCACAGTTTATGACTCAATAACAAAGAGACCGATTCCATTTGCTAGGGTTGAGTTACTTAATAGTGAGTCAAGAAAGTTAGAGTCTGCCGTAACTGATATTGAAGGACGATACGGTTTCCTAGTTTCACCTCAGTTTGCCCTCGGTAGTAACGCTCTCATACAGTTAAAAGTTTATCAAAAGAATTATAGCTTCCCATCTGTTGAAATACCAACAACAAACGAAAAGATTCTATATGAAAATATTTATCAAGGAGGACCTATAAATGTTCAAGACACTACTGTTAACTTTGATGTACCAATGGATCCATTAAGTATAGATAAAGTTTTAAGGCCAACATATTTTGGAATAATATCAGTTGGGTTTAATAATCTATTGACTAGACTTTCTGACGGATTATTTGTTGTTGGAGTTATATTTGGAATTACAAATTATACAACACATCCTAATTTACTCGGCCTACTTCCTATTGTTTTGATTTTGGTCGCAGCTCTTTTTAGAGTTTCAGGCTTTAAACTTAAATCATTTGGATTAACTTTGGAGAATCTAACTAAGAATGTTTTGCCATTTACATTTATTGCTTTACACAATATTAATGGACAGAGAGAAAAGTTCACTGTTTCTGATGAGCAGGGCCGATATTTTATTCTATCTACTAGAGGTCAGCATATACTCAAAGCATATACAGCTGCTCATATTAACCCAATGAGACAAATTAGCTTGCCTATTGATGCAAAAGAAGGCTGGGTTAGTAAGGAAATTGAGTTATAATTTAAGGAATGCAAATATGGTAAATAAAGTCACTCTAATTGTTTTGGATGGATTTGGTATAGCACCTCCAGGCTATGGTAATCCAGTGAGGGAGGAAAATATGCCTTTTTTAAATAGTTTGTTATCAAAATATAAGACTCAAAGTATAACCGCTTCAGGTCTCGTTGTTGGGCTTAATTGGGGAAAGTATGGGAATAGTGAAGTGGGTCACTCAGCTATAGGTACAGGAAGAGTTGTAATACAGAGTTTAGCTCGAATAAATAGTGAAATAGATAATGGGGAATTTTTCAAAAATCTAGCTTTTTTAAAAGTTTTAAATCACACAAAGGATAATAAAACAAATATTCATATAATAGGTTGCTTAAGCACTGGAGGAATTCATTCACACGAGGATCATCTTTTTGCATTACTTAGATTTTTTCACAAGTATAATTTTAAATCAGTACATGTCCATGTCATAACGGATGGTGAGGATTCTGGTAGGGAATCTTCAATAAGTAGTATGGAAAAACTAAATTTAGTTTTGCTTGAGACTGGTGCAAAGATAGCATCTATAAGTGGTAGGAATTATGCAATGGATAGGGTGGGCAACTGGAGTCTAATAGAGAAGTCTTGGGCTGCTATGGCTGGGAAAAGTGAAAAATGGGATGGAGAACCAATCGATTACATAAAGAAATCGCATAGCCAAGGCATTTTTGATGCTGACATTGTCCCTATTTCTATTTCAGATTCATTGGGTAATACGGCAAAGATAAATGACGGTGATGGTGTGGTTTTCTTTAACTTTCGTAACGACAGAATGAAAGAGCTTGTTTCTACTTTTGTTTCAGAAGATTTTACGAGTTTTGATAGGGGTAATGCATATTTGAATTTATCAGTAGTAACAATGGCTGAGTACAGTAATTTATTTAAAGTACTGGTAGCATACCCACCTACAATTATAGATAACACTTTGGGAGAAATATTTAGTAATAAAAATATTAAACAGCTTCGTGTAGCAGAAAGTGAAAAGGAAGCTCATGTTACAAACTTTTTTAATGGTGGAAGGTTAGTTCCATATATTGGTGAAGAAAGAAAGATAGTCCCTTCACGTGTTTTAAATGGTGAAGATTATACTGTTCATCCTGAAATGGCGGCTGACGAAATAGTAAAAGTTGTATTGGAAAGCGTAAATAGTTCCTGTCGTTTTGTTATAGTAAATTTTGCAAATACAGATATGGTTGCTCATTCAGGAAGTATAGAAGCAGCTGAGCAAGCTCTTGCAAAAGTAGATGAATCTTTAAAACAAGTAGTTCTTGCACACGATCTATCAAAGGATATTGTTATAGTTACAGCTGATCACGGAAATATAGAAGAAATGATTGACCCATCTACAAAAAATAGTGACACTCAACATTCTACTGCAAATGTTCCAATAGTTTTTATTACAGATTCACTTCAAGAGGTGAGTGATAAAAATTTAAGTAATTTATTTGAAGAACCTACAACTGGATCATTAATAGATGTGGCTCCAACAGTTTTAAAATTAATGGGAATAGAACAGCCCAAAGAGATGACGGGAAGTAGTCTTGTAAAGAATAATTGATATGATTAGATTAATGAAATCAAAAAAATATAAGATTACATTAATTGGTAGTATTTTTTTGTTATTTTTAATCTTTTTGGCTATTCCAAATAATACTTTTGCTGCTGTACGAACATGGGATGGTGGTGGTTCAGATGGAACATGCGGTGGAGTCGCTGGTGATGGTAATAAATGGTCATGTGCTGCTAACTGGTCTGCTGATTCAACTCCTACTTCATCTGACTCGGTTGTATTTGATGGTACATCAACAAAAGATGCAACACTCGATTCAAGTTTTCAGGGAACAGTCACTGGCATGACTATTTCATCAGGATATTCTGGGACTATAACTCAAGCAAGAGCCCTCACTATTAGTGGGGCATATAGCCAAGCAGCGGGTACGTTTAATGGTGCATCACAAGCCATTTCTGTAAGTAGTACTTTTTCACTTACAGGTGGCACATTTAGGTCAACGAGTGGAACATTAACAGTGCAAAGTAGTTTTACTGTATCTGGTTCACCTACATTTAATGCGAATTCAGGTTCAATAACATTTTCAGGCTCTGGTGGTTCTATCTTGAGTTGTAACAATGTAACATTTTCAAGTGTGACACTCAGTATGCAATTTGCAGATAGAACTATTACAATTGGTTCAAATTGTAATATTCAGGGCGGTAACAGTCCAACATGGGTTGGAACTATTACAAACAATGGAACTATAACTTTGGGAACAGGTGCACTTAACTTGAATGGTAATCTGACGAACAATGGAACGGTAACTACTAGTTTAACTGAATTGTATTTTGCAGAACCAAATGGTGGAGGGTCTTTTACAAACAATGGAACTCTTACTATGGGTAGTAGTCCAATTATCCGTGTAAGTGCCGGTCTTAATTTTACTAGTGGAACTCAACCTAGCGGTATAACATTGTATGCACAAGACTCAAGTAGTGGAGGAACAATTACTTGCGGTAGTTATTCATTTGCATCATTTATAGTAAACAAGACTTGGTCCGATAGGTATATTTCTATCGCTTCAAGTTGTGGAAATAATTCTTTACCTCTAGGAAACGATCCAACTTCTACTGGTACCATTTATAATGGGGGTACATTAAATGTAGGAACTGGAACATGGACAATTAATGGTGATCTTTCAAACTCTGGAACGATTACCACAAGCCTTTCTGAATTGGACGTAATGGTAGGTAATTGTTGTGGAGGATCATTTACTAACACTGGAACTCTTACAATGAATGTAAACCCAACTATGATAGCCGAAGAAAGTTTTCTTTATACAAGTGGGACAATTCCAAACAATACTGCTCTAACATTGCAAAGTGGAAATTCAGGGTCAATTAATTGTGGAGCTGCAACTTTTGCCTCACTATCAATAAATAAATTATATATTGATAGAACCCTGACACCTACTGGCAACTGTGCAATTGCTGGCAATTTAACAATTACGGGTGGCAGTATTCCAAATCCAGCCAGTGCGTATGTATGGACTATTGGTGGGAATGTTTTACAAAACAATTCAAACACAAGTTCAACATTTGGTGGAGCAAACCTTACTCTTGAAATGAATGGTGCTGTAGATAAGACAATATCATCAAATACAACTATTGGCGCAAAATTAAAAGTAAATAAATCAGTTGGAAATAGTGTAACTATGGCTAGCAATATTGTTCTCGGGAATACACTTGAGGTTGCTTCTGGAACTTTTGACCAAGGGGCAACATTTAACTTAACGATTGGAGGAGCAACAACGGTTTCCGCTTTTGGTACGTGGTCAAATACTGGTACTGGGGATATTACTCTGGGTGGAGATGTTACAAACTCAGGGTCTATCAGTCTTGATGGTAGTGGTTCTTCTTGTGGAGGTGTTGACGCTATAGTTATAAATTCATCTGCATCACCAACTCAAAGAACATGGTCTGGTGTTGGTACTTTTACATTGTATGACTTATCTATATCAAATATGGCTGGTAGTATGACCACAAGAAGCTCAACTAATACATCAAATAACGCGTGGACATTTTTAGCATGTAATAACAATCCTTCATCACCATCAATCACTTCAGGTTCTGTAACGGATGGTGCTTGGGGAACTGACAATACTCCAACTTTTAACTTTACTCTATCTGATACAGATGTGAGCGATACGGTAAAATATCAGATTCAAATAGATGATTCATCAGATTTCTCGTCACCTGTAGTAGATTACACTTCGGAACTTGATTCTCAAGGATCTTTTGAATTTACAGTCGGTCAGGCTGTTGGTAGCGGGAATTATACAACTGGATCTTTTGGACAAACTATTTCAGATAGTTCGGCTTACTACTGGAGGGTAAAAGCAATAGATAATTATGCTGGTGAATCAGGGTATTCTACAGCTAACAGTGGAGGCGTTGCTTTTAAAGTAGATACTGTACCTCCAACTCCAGGTTCTGTTTCTTCTTCGGATATAACAACCAGTTCAATAACTATTTCTATATCTGGAAGTGTGGATGCTCTATCTGATATTGCAACTTATTTATTTCAAAATACAACATTATCTACAGATTCTGGGGCTACAACTTCAACTTCATGGATTGATTCGAGTCTATCTCCGGCTGTAGGGTATTCATACTCAGTGAGTGTGTATGATAATGCAGGAAATTCATCTACTAGTGCATTGTATCTTTTTACAACAGAAGCATTACCTGTTGTTGTCCAATCAAATATGCAAATAAGTAACGGTCAGCCAGATTTATTTGGTAAGGTCAATGTCCAACCATATGTCTTTAAAATAAATAATAATATTCCTGTCACAACGTCAACTGAAATTATAATATTCAAAAAAAAGTTATCGTTAAATAGTAGAGGGGATGATGTAAAACTTCTTCAAGTGTTTTTGAACAATCATGGTTATATTTTAGCTAAATCTGGCCCAGGTTCACCTGGTAATGAAACAAATTTGTTTGGCTCTCTCACACAAAAGGCTATACAAAAATTCCAATGTGATAATGGGATAGTATGTAACGGTACGCCTGCGACTACAGGATATGGATTGTTGGGTCCAAAAACAAGATCAGAAATTAATAAAATAAATAACAAATAAATGAATATTAACGAAGATGAATTAAAGACAAAGTTAACAGCAGAGGAGTATGCTGTATTGAGGCAAAAGGGGACAGAAGCTCCATTTTCTGGAAAACTTTTACATGACGATAGAGATGGTATGTATAAATGTAAAGTTTGTGGGCAGAACCTGTTCTCTTCAGAAGCGAAGTTTGACTCTGGAACAGGTTGGCCTTCATTTGATCAGGCTCTACCAGGTGCTGTTAAAGAGATAACAGATGATACGCAAGGAATGCAAAGAACGGAAGTTGTTTGTTCAAAGTGCGGTTCACATTTGGGTCATGTGTTTAATGATGGTCCAACTGATACGGGAATGCGTTACTGTCTGAATTCCGTGTGTCTAGATTTGGAAGAGAACAAATAAAATCTCAAAAAATTTACTCATCATCTCTTAAGTGCTTCACTATAAGTTTTTTTATCTCCTGCTTTGTGCTGATTCTTCTGCCTGTTCCTGCTTCAATGTCACGTATTACTGTTTCTAAGTCTTCTATTTTATAAACACGATAATTGTTCATTGGGTGCCTATGAGCTTTTAGCTTTCCATTATTGTCCCAATTACGAAGTGTGAGAGGGGAAACTCCTAGTATTTTTGAAGCTTGTTTGATTGTTATAAAAAGATTTGCCATATATCTATAATAGCAGTCTATTAATGTTTATCAATGTTTGTTGTTGATAACTTTTTTTGTAAATAAATTAAAATTTCATATTAGTTGTGGTATAATTTGACGATGGATAGAGATGTCTTACAGAAGTATTTTTTTATAGGTTTACTATTTGTTATATCAGTGTTGGTGTTTTTTGTATTTCTGCCATTTATAGAGGTTATAGTTCTTTCTGCGATATTTTCTATTGTTTTGTCTCCATTGCAAAAACGGTTAACCAGAAGACTTGGTGGAAGAAATGGCCTTTCAGCATTTATCTTAGTTGTCTCATTTTTGGTGGTAATTCTAATTCCTTCGATTTTCCTAACATTTAAACTTTTAGATGAATCAAAAAATATATATTCACAATTATCAAATCATTCAGAAATAGATTACATTCAAAAAATTTCTGATTCTATAGAAAAACCAATCCAAAAGTTCTCGCCTGATTTTTCAGTAGATATTAGTGCAATAGCTTCTGTCGGAGCAGATTGGATCACTAGTCATTTGACTGCAATAATTTCGTCAGTCTTTAATATTTTGATAGACATTCTTCTTATATTTTTCTCTTTGTTCTTTTTCTTGCGAGATGGCGAAAAGTTTAAAAAGATTTTGATTGGTCTCAGTCCGCTTGGTGACAAATATGATGAGAAAATTTCAGTAAAATTAAAGCAAACAGTTGATGCAACAGTAATTAGTATTGTTTTGATAGCTATTATACAGGGAGCACTATCTGGTTTAGGTATGTGGTTGTTTGGTATACCAAACCCAACATTATGGGGTAGTGTATCTGCTGTGGCATCGCTTGTGCCTGGTTTAGGTACTACTATTACTTTTGTTCCAGCTATAATCTATAGTTATATTTCTGGAAATATTCCACATACATTGGGTCTTATTGTTTGGTGGGTTTTGGGCGTTAGTCTAGTTGATAATCTCTTGTCGCCGTATCTATATTCTAGAAATATTGAAATACATCAATTAATTATGTTGTTTGCAGTATTGGGGGGGCTAGCATTTTTTGGCCCTATTGGATTTATATTTGGGCCACTACTTGTTGCTTTGTTTTTTACTCTTATCGATATATATCAAGATCTTATTTTGAACTCAAAGTCTCTATAGATTTTTGTCTCCAACTACTGTACAGTGATAATCTATGTCTTCTGGAGAATCAATAATTCGTTTTGAGGAAGTTTCTTTTGATTTCGGTATAAAAAAACCTATTTTAGATGAGGTGTCTTTTAACGTGCGCGCTGGGACAAAAATAACAATCATGGGTCAAAACGGTGCTGGTAAAAGTACATTGTTTGGTCTTATTACTCGGACGCATAAACCAGAGGCCGGAAAAATTTTTATAAATGAAAAGATGAGCATCGCTATTGCTCGACAGGTTATACCTAGAAATGAGTTGGAGATGAACGTTCATGATTTCTTTCAGAATTGTTTTAAAACTAAGGTTTATGATATAGATCCTAAAATCAAAAAAGTATTAGATGTTGTTAATTTGAATGCACCAGTAGATAGGATAGTAAAATCTTTTTCAGGTGGTCAACAGGCAAGATTACTACTTGCCTCGGCACTAATTCAAGATCCGGATATTTTACTTTTAGACGAGCCAACAAATAATTTGGATAAAGATGGAATCGAACACCTTACAAAGTTTCTAATAGAATACAAAAAAACATGTTTAGTTATTTCTCATGATGCAGAATTCCTAAATGCGTTTACTCATGGAGTTTTATATCTCGATGTTAACACAAGAAAAATCGAACAATATGTTGGAAATTACTACGATGTAGTAGCGGAAATATCGGCCAGAATAGAGAAAGAAAATAGAAAAAATGCTCAGTTGGCAAAGGAGATACAAGAAAATAAAGACAAGGCTAACTTTTTTGCGAATAAAGGAGGACAGATGAGACTTGTGGCTAGAAGGATGAGAGAAAAAGCTGAGGAACTAGAAGAAGAAAAAGTCGATGTAAGAAAAGAAGATAAAACAATACGACCTTTTGTTATTCCGTGCCAAAAAGATATTAATGGAGAAATAATAAATATTACTTCATTTAGTATGATAAAAAATCACAAACCTGTAGCAAGGAAGTGTAATATCGTTTTAAGAAAAAAAGAACATCTACTTTTAACTGGACCAAATGGAATAGGAAAGAGTACTCTTTTGGAAGCGCTCGCTTCTGGAACTGCAAAGGGCGCTACTATATCTCCAGGAATTAAAGTTGGTTACTATAGACAAGACTTTTCAACTCTAAATTTTGATCATACCGTCCGTGAATCTCTAATGCAGGTTATGGATGAGCAGTTAGAAGAAAGACTTCGATCAACTGCTGCGGGTTTTTTGATCAGCGGTGAACTGATTAATACAAAAATTGGTGATCTTTCTGAGGGGCAAAAAGGTTTAGTTGCATTTGCTAGACTTGTTTTGCAAAAGCCCGGACTTTTGATACTAGATGAACCAACAAACCATATTAACTTTCGACACATACCTGTTATTGCAGAAGCGTTAGATAAATATGAAGGTGCTATGATACTTGTATCTCATGTGCCGGAGTTTGTTAAACAGATAAGAATAGATGAGACGTTTGCACTAGATAAGTAAATTTTACGAATTAACTATTTTTACAGCTCGCATAAAACTCTGCTGAGTTTTTGCTCTGCTCGCAAATCAAGAAAACAATCGTCCTCACTCCAGAGACTTCTCGCAAACTCACTACGTTCAAACAGTGCTTCAGTCTTCTTTCCGTTCGTCGTTGTTTTCTAATTTCCTGTGCAAGGCTCTAAAAATAGTTAATTCGATTTTACGTGGATATGTGTTATCTTTCTATAACATGAAAAAAATGTTTTTCTATTTTAAAAGAGTCAGACGTAGAGTGGTAAAAAGAAAATTACCTTCTAAAAAGTATTTGGAGTATAAAGAGAAAGCCCGTGAGCTTGCTTATAATCGTTTAGAATTTTTTAACCTACATTACAAATTATCTTATGGAAAAGTTTCTATACGAAATCAAAGAAGTCGTTGGGGGAGTTGCTCTAGTAAAGGCAATCTAAACTTTAACTACAAGATTGCTTTGTTATCACCACATCTTGCTGACTATGTTATTGTCCATGAGTTATGTCACAGAGGTCAGTTTAATCACTCACAAAAGTTTTGGGATTTGGTTGGAGAAACTTTGCCTAATTATGAAAAGCTTGTAATGGAACTAAAAACTATCCATATAAAATAGCTAGGCACTAGTTCCTGCCACAAAACCAGTTGTCCAACACAGTTGTAAACTATACCCACCACTTGGTCTATCGATATTGAGTATGTCACCAACAAGATATAGATTTGAATAAAGTTTAGACGACATAGTTTTAAAGTTTACTTCTTCTAGAGAAACTCCTCCTGAAGTCACTATTGCTTTATCTTCACCTAGTAGCCCAGTAACTTTTACTCGTAAATCCTTCAAAACATGAACTAGATGCAGTCTTTCTTCTCTAGTTATGCTGTGAGAAGGTTTATCTCCATCTATTCCAGACAGCGCCACTAACACTGGTGCTAAAGCAAATGGGAGGAGTGAATCCAAAGTGTTTTTAAATTTTTTATTACTCTTTTCTTTGAAAATGTCTTGTAGTCTCAAGTTGAGTTGTCCATAGTCGAGATCTGGAAGAGCGTCGAGTGAAAGAAAAACATCACCGTATTTCAAAAGTTCTCCAACTTCACCGCTGAGGTTAAGTATTGTAGGGCCAGATAATCCAAAATGTGTAAAAAGAATTTTACCTTTTTTAACTTCTTGTTTTACTTCGTTTTGAAGAACTGTAATTTTTACATTTTCAAGACTCACGCCTTGCAGGGTTTTTACCCATGCATCATCAACAGAAATAGGTACTAATGATGCAGTAGGTTCTGTTACTTTATGACCAAGTTCAGATAACCATTTGAAACCGTCGCCTGTTGATCCCGTTTCTGGGTGAGATTTGCCTCCAGTTGATAGTACAAATGACTTAGCATAGATTTTTTGTTTGTCTTTTAAAACAATATTCGTTATTTTTTCACCATTTTTTTCAAAACCTGTAACAGTACAATTTGATTGCACTACAACATTGTTCGTTTTTAGATATTGAAGTAGTACATTCCATACGGATTCAGCTTTGTTAGAAATAGGGAAGACTCTATTGTTTGCTTCAACTTTTGTCTCCATCCCTCTGGAGTTGAAAAAATCTAAAGTATCTTTAATTCCAAACTGAGAAAAAGCTGAAAAAAGAAATTTGTCAGAGTCTTTGAACTTTGAAAGTAGAACCCGTAGTTCTTGTTCAGCATTTGTTACATTGCACCTGCCACCTCCAGTTATCAAGAGTTTTTTTCCAAGGGATTCATTTTTTTCGATAAGAAGTACTTTTTTTCCAAGAGATCCGGCTCTGCCTGCAGTCATCATTCCCGCTGGACCTCCACCGATTACAACTACATCCCATTCTGTTTCAGTATGTTTGTGCATAAGTTTTGTATCTATTGAATTAAACCTTGATATAATTAATATTGCAAGGAAACTAATTATTAATTTATTTAATCAAATATGAAAACTTTTCTAAATACTATTTTTGCTAACCCTAAACTGTCTTTTGTTTGGCTTATAGTCAGAGTATGTGTTGGTTGGGAATGGCTTTATGCTGGTTATGAAAAGTTGATAAATCCTGTTTGGGTAGGGGAAAAAGCTGGAGTTGGAATAACTGGATTCGTAAATGGGGCTCTTACAAAAACTACTGGTCTGCATCCTGATGTTTCAATGTGGTATGCATGGTTTCTACAACACGCAGTTTTGCCGTACGCGAACATTTGGTCTCATGCGATAACATATGGAGAGATATTGGTTGGACTTGGACTTATATTTGGAGCGTTAACTTTTGTAGCATCATTCTTTGGTGCATTTATGAATTTGAATTATCTCTTGGCTGGAACTGTGAGTACAAATCCACAACTTTTGGTTTTGGCAATACTATTAATGCTTGCTCATAAAACGGCTGGAATGATTGGTTTGGACCACTATCTGGATCATGCAAAAAAATCCTGGGCACTGTTTAGATAATTTGACAAACGAGGCTAATTAGTATATAGTTGACATATTGAGTCTTCTCTACTTTATTTATTAACTTGAGATGGAGAGACCTTCGGGCTCACACTCAATTAATTAAA
Organism: uncultured Candidatus Saccharibacteria bacterium; assembly: GCA_964616425.1. Lineage (GTDB taxonomy): Bacteria > Patescibacteriota > Minisyncoccia > Phycocordibacterales > DATDWN01 > C7867-006. Next base: position 28,640 of record CAZTQY010000001.1, on the reverse strand, counting down.
TGCAATCAAAAATACAAAAAGGTGTCCTTTCGCGGACATTTAAGAAACCTTCCTTTTCAGGAAGACCTACTCGTAGCGCTTACGGTTCTACTTCTGGAGGACGTTCAAGGTTCCCAGTACGTGGAGGAAACAGAGGTGGAGGTGGTAGAGGCCGAGGTGCTTCACAAAGTATCCATCCATCAAAGTTTGTTAACAAAGCAGTTATAACTGAAACTGTTGAGCAATTTGTGCCTGAGCACAAGTTCTCAGATTTTCTTATAGATGAAAGATTAAAAAATAACATCATAACAAAAGGTTATGTTGACCCATCTCCGATCCAAGATCGGGCTATTCCGCATATACTAAAAGGTGAGGATGTTGTTGGTATTGCAAACACTGGTACAGGTAAAACTGCAGCTTTTCTTATACCACTTATTCACAAAGTGCTTTCAAATCCAACAGAAAACATACTCATCATGTGTCCTACACGTGAACTTGCAATACAGATAGAGGATGAACTAAAGGATTTTATAAAAGGCTTGCAATTGTACTCTGTTGTTTGTGTTGGAGGTGCACCAATAGGTTCACAAATACGACAACTAAGATATAGAAACGAGTTTGTTATAGGTACGCCAGGAAGACTAAAGGATCTTATCGAAAGAAAAGTTTTAAATCTCTCATATTTCAAAACAGTTGTTTTGGATGAAGCTGACAGAATGCTAGACATGGGTTTCATAAACGATATGAAGTTCATGATGGCTATGATGCCAAAAGATAGACATACTCTGTTTTTCTCTGCGACTCTTTCTCCAGAGATTTCTGCACTTATAAAAGATTTCTTGAAAAATCCAGTAATGATATCTGTAAAAACACAAGATACATCAAAAAATGTTGATCAGGATGTTGTGAGAGTAAACAGAGGCGACAATAAGCTTGATATTTTACATACAATGCTTGTACAGCCAGAGTTCAGCAAAGTTCTGATTTTCGGAAGAACAAAGCATGGAGTTGAAAAACTAACAACAATGTTAAATGCGCGTGGTTTCAAGGCTGAGTCTATTCATGGTGATAAAAATCAGTCAGCGCGACAGAGAGCACTTAAAACTTTCAAAGATGATAAAGCTCAGGTATTAGTTGCGACAGATGTTGCTGCTAGAGGTTTGGATATCTCTGGAGTATCTCATGTTATTAACTTCGATATTCCAGCTACATATGAGGACTATGTGCACCGAATAGGCCGAACAGGACGAGCTGGAAAGAAAGGCAAAGCACTTACATTCATCGAGTAACTGTCATAAAAACATATTAAACACAATAAAGCCTTATGTTAAACCATAAGGTTTTATTGTTGACTCTAGATTTCAAAAGGTCTAGTATTTTATATAGGGAGGACGGTATGAACTCAATTTCAAGATCGTCAGTGGAGACTGGTACGACTTCGACCAGCGAACGACACTCAGGAAAGCTCTGGGTCGTCCTGCTCGTCGTCCTGGTCATCATTGGAGTCGCAATGATGCTCAACGCCTAGTCGGTCGCAGTTTGGTTCACTCCGCACGTTTTGGGGACTTCCACGTTCCGTCAAAACGTGCGGAGTTTCCTTTATGTAAAATTTCTATTACAATGTCCTTCATGGAACATTTAATAAACCTTATAAAGGATGTTGGCTATTATGCTTATTTTATTTTATTTTTGATCATATTTCTCGAGTCATTTCCGATGACATTTTATCTTCCAGGTGATTCTCTATTATTTACGACAGGTTTTCTTGCTTCCCAGGGTTATTTTAATATGCCACTACTTTTGACTAGTTTATTTGTAGCTAGTATTTTGGGTTACAATTTTAGTTACTTTATGGGAGAGAGACTTCGTGACTTTATATTGAAAAGCAATGACAGGTATTGGTTCAAAAAAAAGCATCTAGAATACACAAAAGAGTTTTATGATAAATACGGTGACAAAACTATAATCATAGGTCGTTTTGTTCCAATTGTTAGATCTTTTTCTCCAACATTTGCTGGTGCAGTAAAGATGCCATTTAAGAAATTTAATCGAGATTCTCTTATCGGAGGGGTGCTTTGGACAATAGGCATAACAACGATTGGTTTTTATTTGGGCAGAACTATTCCTGGCGTTGAAAAATATCTACACTATATGGTTATTTTGATTATATTGGTTTCACTTTCTCCATCAATATACGAATATGTAATGGCTATAAAGAGAAAAAATGAAAGATAAAGATATTATTTCAGTTAGTTTATATTTAGATAAGTTAAACTCTACTTTAAAACAAGAGGGTGCGAGAATCATTGGTGAAGTTTCTGGAGTTCAGATGTATGAAGGTCGTTCGTATCTATATTTCAATATAAAAGATACAAAAGACCAATCGACTCTAAAGTGTTTTATGTGGAAGAGGGATTTTACTCTGTCAGGAGTGGCCTTGAAAGATGGCCTAGAGGTGATAGTAACTGCTTACCCAAGTATTTATAAACCAAACGGAGGTCTGACAATGCAAATAGAGTCTGTTGAGTTGGTTGGTGAAGGCGCTTTGAAAATGGCATATGATCAGTTAAAACTAAAACTTGAAAAAGAGGGTTTATTTGCTGTTACAAAAAAAAGAGAGATACCTATGTATCCGCATAAAGTAGGGGTTATAACTTCAAAGAGCGGAGCGGTAATAAACGACTTTTTAACTAACATAGGTAAGTTTGGTTATGAGATACTTTTTGTTGATTCAAAAGTGGAAGGTGTGGATGCTATAAAGGACCTTCTGGGGGCCATAGATACCCTTAAAACCAAAGATATTGATGTACTTGTGATAATGAGAGGGGGTGGTTCTCTGGAGTCATTTCAGGCATTTAATAACGAAGTTTTGGTTCGTGCTGTAGCTGATTTCCCAGTACCTGTTTTAACTGGAATCGGTCACGATAAGGATGAACCTTTGGTCTCAATGGTTTCTGATAGAAATGTTTCAACACCAACTGCTGTTGCAAATCTACTCAACTCAACTTGGAATGATGCATTGTCTCTGGTAAAACTTGGTGAAGAAAGAATTTTTTCAAAGTTTCAAGCTGTGCTAAAAGAAAAACAGTCTGCGGTTGAAAATTCTATTGTTCATATGGAAAGTAGTATAAAAAGAGTTTCTGATCGAGTTTCGAACATTGGTATTGAAATAGTTAGGGCATTCTCTACCATGTTAGAAAATAGTATGGATTTCATTACTCAGTCAAAAAAAATGCTAGATATCTCAAATCCTGAAAGACAGTTGGCATATGGATATAGTATTGTAAAAGTTGGTGGTAAAATAGTAAAAAGTATAAAGGATGTAAAAAGTGGAGAGGAGCTGGACGTATCAGTTAAAGACGGTATTATAAAGGCAATAACAAAATAATATGGTAACAAAAAAAACTATAGGTGACCTGCCCGCAGATGCTACGCATAAAGCGTTGCAGGCGGGGGCAAATTTAAAAGATTCTCTAAAGAAACTTGCTGAAATTGTTTCATGGTTTGAGTCTCAGTCAGAACTAGACGTTGAAAAGGGTCTAGAGTATGTAAAAGAGGGCGCAGAGTTGATAAAAACATCTCGAGAACGACTTTCTGAAATCGAAAACGAATTCAAGGAGATAAAGAAAGAGATACAGAAATAAAATAACCCGCCATTTGGCGGGTTATTTTATTGGTGAGCGTTGTGGTTAAACTTTATTCCATTTTTGACTGGAGAGTTTTTAATAGCTTTAATTATCTCATCTGTATCATCTAATATTTTATATAGTTCCAAGTCGTCTTCGCCGATAGTTCCGCGAGACAACATTTCTTTTTTCATTAGTTCATGAAATGGACTCCAAAAATCTGACCCCACACATATTATTGGAACTCTCTCTATTTTTTTAGTTTGTACCAATGTTACAATTTCAAAGAATTCATCAAAAGTTCCGAAACCACCTGGGAAAAATACATATGCCTCCGCTGAAAATGACAAGCAAACTTTTCTACTAAAGAAATAGTAAAAATCTAAGTTGTCGGTTAAATAAGCATTTTTTATTTGATGCTTGGATAGTTCGATTGTTAATCCAATAGATTGACCTTCACTTTCAAATGCTCCTCTGTTTGCTGCTTCCATTATCCCAGGACCTCCACCTGTAACAACTGAGTAACTTAGTTCGTTGGCGATTTTTGCACCAAGTTCATGTGCTTTGTGATATTCCTTGTCTGATTCTTTAAAATGGCTACCTCCAAAAAATGTTACAGATTTAGGATATTTTCTTAAAAAGTTAAATGCATCAGTAAACTCTTTTGATATTAAATGTACTCTTTCTACTGCGGTATCATGGAGTTCCTGTCTCGTAAGTATTTCTACTGGGGATTCTTTTGGGGGAACATTTATAACTTCCTTTTCGACGTCTATCGGTATTTCTATAACTGGTTCATTTTGAGAAACTACTGTGATTTGATCTTCTGACATGCTTTTATTTTACTTTGGTAATGGTATTACTGCAAGAACTTATTCCAGACCTATACTTTTAAGAAATTCAGCCTTTTCATCTCCTTTTATTTCTCTATAAGAGTTCAATGGTAGTTTGTCGAGTTCAATATTTTGAATCCGGATTCTTTGGAGATCTCTAACTGTAAAACCTAGTTTTTCTGCCATCCTTCGTATTTGTCTATTTCGGCCTTCAGTTAATGTGAGTTTGAAGCGTATATCATCAACCTCTTCAACTTTGGCTGGTTTTGTCATGCCATCTGTAAGGTTCACACCTTCTTGCATGTTTCTGACAAAACCTGGTGTGTATTTGCGATCAAGTTTGACTAAGTATTCTTTCTCGTGATTTTTGTCTGGAGAAAGTAGTCTATCAGTAACACGTCCATCATCAGTTAAGATAATTAGTCCATGAGACTCTTTATCTAGTCTACCAATAGGGAAAACTTTTCCCGCCTGCAACGCTGGTCGCGTAGCATCTGCGGGCAGGGCAGATACTTTTACATTGTCCATAATACTTTTCTCGTCACCTTGAGGATTCGTGCTAACAATACCCATACCTTTGTTGTATGCAAGATAAATATATTTCTTATTATGAACTCCTCTAACTTCTACTTTGTCTGTTTCTTTTACTTTGTCACCAAGTTTAGCGATAACTCCGTTTATCAGGATTTTATTACTTTTTATTAGTTCATCTACTCCTGTGCGAGTAGCCAGGCCTTTGTGTGCCAGGTATTTGTTGATACGCATAGGGTAAGTATCCGGAGCTTTTGGTGCGACTTTTTTAGGTTTTGCCATGTTTGGCATTATATAGGTCTTTACTAAGTTTTCCTAATTTACATTAAAGATTTTGCATAATATACTATCTATATGAAAAAATTAAGTCAAAAAGAATGGATAGCAACAGTAATAGCTGTCTTTGTTGTTGGTTTCTTCTTTGTTTTTGGTCAAACATTAATTTCAATATTTAGTAACTCAGAAAATAATATAAATACAATGTCGACACAATCACGGCTGTTAATAAATGATGAAGTCATCGGAACTGGTGATTTAGCGGAATCTGGCAATAGGGTAGTTGTGCACTACACTGGAAGGTTTGTAGATGGAACAGTTTTCGATAGCTCTGTCTCAAGAGGTGAGCCATTCCAGTTTGTTCTTGGTGCAGGACTAGTTATAAAAGGTTGGGATGAAGGAATCGTTGGTATGAGAGTTGGAGGAAAGAGACTTCTTTCAGTTCCACCAGAGTACGGATATGGAATGAATGATTATGGACCGATACCGGGCGGATCGACTCTTATCTTCGAAGTCGAGTTATTGAAAGTGGAAAAATAGTTGCTTGGGTCTTTTTGCACGATTTCTACGTTGCTAGTTTTGTTGGTTCCCGCAGAGTACTAAATGTACACTTTGGTCACAAACAAAACGTCGCGCCTTGAACTCAAACAAAAATCCTCCAAGCTTGGAACTAAGTGGTTGTATAAAAATGGCTCAGATTCTGGGCTATTTTTAATATCTAAAATAAACTTGACAATTATATCAATAATGATATAATTAAAGAGTTGGGTAAAGGTATGGGATGTAGCGAAATCGACGCCACCGCGTAGAGCGAAAGCTCATGACGACGCACCGGCTCGGTAAGCTCGGCCAAATTATCTTTCTCAATACCCAGCCCGGGTCGCGGCACACCGCCACATCGGGCACAGTGCACCGGGCTGGGTTATCCGCTCTTTTAAACATTTCAAATCAACACTTCTCACATTTTGATTTTATTAGGAGCGAAATGCTCCACCAATACCATTAGGGTTGCCGAAACGGCTTGAGGGTAAGATTGTGAGAGCCCTGACAAAAAACCCAACCATGTGCCGGTGCCAATAAGGTGACCGGCTTTTTTATACAAAAATTTTATTTTTTCTTTTTAAAATGCTAATCTGATTCAAATGACGTTGCTCAACTTTGAAATACACAAAGAACTTCCAAATGGTCTTGGCAGGGTCGGAACAATACATACAGCTCACGGAGATATCCAAACTCCGGCCTTTGTTGCAGTTGGAACAAAAGGTACAGTAAAGTCACTAACTCCTGAACAGGTCAAAGACTCTGGTGTTCAGACTATTATTGCGAACACATATCATTTATATCTAGAACCAGGAGATGAAAATATAAAAAAGATGGGAGGACTTCACAAAGCCATGAACTGGCAGGGGCCACTTATGACTGACTCAGGAGGTTTTCAAGTTTTCTCTCTTGGTGCTGCATATGGAAAAAATGGAGTGAGTAAAATTTCTCATGGAAAAACAGAGGAGCTCATACTTTCTGAAGGTGGTGATCCAGAAATTCCGAAAATAGCACGTATTGATGCAGACGGTGTTATGTTCAGAGATCATTCAAAGGGGGACGCACATTATTTTACTCCAGAAAAATCAATTGATATTCAACATAACCTCGGAGCAGATATTATTTTTGCATTTGATGAGTGTACATCGCCTCACGAGTCACTTCATTATCAAAAAGAAGCACTGGATAGAACACATCGTTGGGCAAAGAAAAGTTTAGAACATCATAAAATGAAAAACAGCGAGGCTGAGGAAAATTTTCTTCGGGTCCTCGGAAAAAATCCCCAGACCACTCAGAAAACTTTCCACAGCCCCGCTTTATTCGGTATTGTTCAAGGCGGACGTGATGAAACTTTGAGAAAAGAGTCAGCAACATACATCGGTTCACTCGATTTTGACGGTTTTGGTATTGGAGGATCTTTTGATAAAGAGGACATGGACAAGGCTGTTCAGTGGTGTAACGAAATTTTACCAAAAGAAAAGCCTAGACATCTACTGGGTATAGGTGAGCCAGAGGATTTGTTTATGGCTGTTGAAAATGGTTGCGACTTGTTTGATTGTGTTGCCCCAACTCGCATTGCAAGAAATGGTGGTTTTTATACAAAAGAGGGTAAAATGAATTTATTAAATCAAAAATTCAGAGATGACATTGGATCTTTGGATGATGGATGTGGTTGTTATGCTTGTAAAAATTTCTCACGCTCATACATCGCACATCTTTTTCACGCAAAAGAGATGTTAGGTTCAACTCTTTTGTCTATACACAATATTTATTTTTTGGCGCATATGGTAGACGGGATGCGCGAAGCTATTTTGAATAATAATTTTGAAAAATATAAAAAAGATTTTCTCAGTAAATATTATTGTTACTAATACTTGACAATTTTTTTCTATCCTGTACAGTTATTTTTGGTGGTGGGGACGACGTATCTCACTAAGTCTCGCGCTGGGGCTGCACTCACGATCCAGCAGTAAACAGGCAGGTTTGTCCAAGAATTACTGCCAATTGAGGCCGTAGCCTCCACCATCTACTTTGTTCCCTTGAATACCTCGAATACTTCGAATACTTCGGGCGTCATGGGACGCCAACAGGACGGCAAATGCCAATATGCAGATGCCGTTCTTTTTCTTATTTGACTTTGCTTTTGTTATGTTTATAATTAAGGACGGTGGGTGATGTACGTAGGTAATAACCCCGGTCAAAGTAGAGGATGAATAAGGCCTCTATAACCGCGGGAAGGATATTCTACCCACCTGGTTTGCTTTGGCAAACACAAGATCTTTGTGGACATTGTCCACTTTCGTCGCACGGTTGGTCCTTCTTGGATCACCCGTTTTTTTATTTGACAAATTTTCATAAAGTAGTAGTGTAATACCTGGAACACGGTTGGATCGGGTGCCTTGGGTAACCCCCCCAACTCGACAGAGTGCCACGCTCCAGATCTAGCCATGGGTCTGTGTCGTCGGACTCTTCACCCGATGACGTCATCTGTCGGGTCCTTTGGATCCAACCGTAGTTCCGCCACCAAGGCGACAATGTGTCGCCTTTTTCTATATCCAAAATTATTGTATAGTGTGAAAATGAAATTCGATATAAATCGACAATATCCTCCGGCTGGAGATCAACCAAACGCTATAAAAGGCTTGGTAGATGGTATCAAAAAAGGTCTGAAACATCAGACTCTTTTGGGTGTAACTGGATCTGGTAAAACTTATACAGTTGCAAATGTAATACAAGAAGTACAAAAGCCTACTCTAGTTATTGCTCATAACAAAACACTTGCAGCACAACTTGCACAGGAGTATAGAGAGTTTTTTCCAAACAATGCGGTTCACTATTTTGTTTCCTACTATGATTACTACCAGCCAGAAGCCTATATGCCGGTTTCTGATACATACATAGAGAAAGAGGCTATGATAAACGAGGAGATTGATAGACTTAGACACGCATCAACACAAGCACTGCTAACTAGAAAAGATGTGATTATTGTCGCATCAGTTTCTTGTATTTATGGTTTGGGTTCTCCAGTAGAGTATGAAAAAGTAAATGTAAAAATAGCTACAGGAGATAAAATTTCTAGAGCAGATTTTATTAGAAATCTTATTGATGTCCATTTTGAACGAACTACTGCAGATTTGAAACCTGGAATGTTCCGTGCAATAGGTAGCATGTTGGAAATAATGCCAGTATCAGAAAAAGTTATTTATAGAATCGAGATAGATGAAAATAAAATTAAACAGATATTGGTCATAGATGCCATAACGCGTGAAATAATAAAAGAAGTTCAAGCCTTTTTCCTTTTTCCGGCAAAACACTTTATTTCTACCAACGAACAAAATGAAAAAGCTTTTAAATCAATCAAAGCAGAACTTACCGTTCGTTTGAAAGAGTTAGAAAAAGAAGGAAAAAATCTTGAGGCAGAAAGACTGAAGAGACGAACTACATATGATTTAGCGTTGATTCGTGAAATGGGTTACTGCAACGGAATAGAAAACTACTCTAGACATTTTTCTGGTAAAAAAGCTGGAGAAGCTCCAGATACACTCCTTGCGTATTTCCCGCATAACAAAGATGGATCACCAGATTTTCTCACAGTTATAGATGAGTCTCACGTTTCTGTCCCACAAATAGGTGCTATGTATGCTGGAGATGCTTCAAGAAAACAAAGTTTAGTTGATTTTGGCTTTCGTCTACCAAGTGCAAAAGATAACAGACCTCTAAAGTTCAATGAGTTCGAAGAAAGAGTTGGTCAGGTTATTTATACGTCTGCTACTCCTAGCACATACGAAAAAGAACATTCAGAGCAAGTTGTTGAGCAAGTTATACGACCAACAGGACTTATTGATCCAGTTGTTGATGTAAAACCTATTGTTGAAAAGGCTAAGTACCCAGGACAGGTTAAGGACTTTATCGCAGAAGCACAAAAATCTATAAAAGATGGTGGACGAGTAATAGCAACAACTCTAACTAAAAAAATGGCAGAGGATTTGAGTGAGTATTTAAAGGAAAAAGGTATAAAGGCAGAGTATTTACATAGTGATATTAAAACAATAGAGAGAATTGAAATATTATCCAACCTTCGCCGAGGAACTTTTGATGTGCTTGTTGGAGTGAACCTTTTACGAGAAGGTTTGGACTTACCAGAAGTAAAACTTATTGGAATTTTGGATGCCGACAAGGAAGGATTTTTGCGAAGTGAAACTAGTCTGATACAGATTATTGGTCGTGCCGCGAGAAATGTTGATGGTAGAGTTATTTTGTATGCAGATACAGTAACCAAGTCTATGAAGTATGCTATGGACGAAACTGCTAGACGTAGAGCCTTGCAAATGGAGTACAACAAAAAACACGGCATAACTCCAAAAACTATTATCAAAAAAATCCAAGACATCACAGATCAGCTCCGAAGTGAACACCAAAAGACCGTTTCTGCACTACTCGAGGTAGATAAAAAGATGTTGGACAAAGATCCAGCTAAACTGATACGACAAAAAGAAAAACAAATGGATGGAGCAGTGAAAATTTTAGATTTTGAAACTGCAGCTATTTTACGTGATGAGATACTTGAGCTTCAGAAAATATTAGAATCAAAACAAATAAAAGAGGAAAAGCAACCCGCGCAGCCGAGCAGTGGTCGTATGACCAGAAAAAATCCAAGAAATAAGGACATGTTGATGTAGGGTATTGACATATACACATAACTACAGCAGACTATCAAAGGAATCGTCCCAAGGAGGGGCAAATATGTGGAATTTTCTCGAAAGGTTCTTGGTGGCATGGAACTCTCCGAGCCTTAGCAAGGAGGCCGTCCTGAGTCACACAGAACGCTGGTACGAACAGGCCAAGCCCAAGGTTCGGCCCAGCATCGATCGCTCCCCAGCCTGGAGCTGAAAGTGGTTGTTCTCAATCACGTCATTCAGGCACTAGTTGCATTCTCTGGCGCAACTTTCCCTGATAAGGTTGTGATGGTTGCGTTTATCGTCGGTTTTTTGGCGATAAGCGCTGCAATCGTTTCGAAAACTATCAGCCTGATCAAGTCAGGCTACAACCAACTACGTTCCACCTACATCCGAAAGGAAACGTAGGGGAAAAACCGGCCGGCTGGTCCTTGTGACCGCCGGCTGTTCTATTACCTGGCTATTTGTTAGTCAGCTAATGTGTGGTAATATATTTTTTGTACTCAGACCTATGGACAAGTCCAAGGTCATATTTACGTATATTTATGATTAAAAAGGAACAAAAAACAGAGGATAAAATCATAGTTAAGGGCGCACGTACCCATAACCTTAAAAATATCACAGTAGAAATGCCACGTAACAAGATGGTGGTTTTTACAGGTCTCTCTGGTTCAGGTAAATCATCTCTTGCTTTCGATACTATTTTTGCAGAAGGTCAGCGTCGTTATATTGAGTCTCTTTCATCATACGCACGACAATTTTTGAGACAAATGCAAAAGCCAGACGTTGATGAGATTGTTGGACTTTCTCCAGCTATTTCTATTGATCAAAAATCTCGTTCAAACAACCCTCGTTCAACTGTGGCAACCATAACAGAAATATACGACTATCTACGTATTTTATATTCACGTGTTGGTCATCCACATTGTCTTATTTGTGGAGATGAGATAACAAAACTTTCAAACGAAGAAATCAAGAATTTTGTTCTTGAGAAAGTTGAAGTAAAAAAGAAAACATTTCTTAAAGACTCAAAAAAGATACAACTTCCACTATACGTTGAAATATTTGCTCCACTAGTAAAAGGTAGAAAGGGTGAGTACTATCAACTTTTATACGACTTGTTGGGCAAAGGATATTCACATGTTTTGGTAGATGGAGTAAGAAATTCTCTTCGTGACAGAATAGAGCTTTCAAAAACAAAACGACACAGTATAGATGTGTTGGTTGATAGTATTTCTATACTAGATTTTAAAACAGATTCAAAGAGTGCAGAAGAGAGACTTTCTGAAGATTTGGAAAAAGCATTGAACGAGTCGGACGGACAGGTGAAAATCATGTTCCGAGACATGGCGCAAGAGAAAGTAAAAGGTTATGTGCCCGAAGAGTTTTTTATGTCATCAAAACTTTCTTGTCCAAAGGATGGATACTCATATCCAGAAGTTGAACCAAGACTTTTCTCTTTCAACTCTCCATATGGTGCATGTCCTGAATGTAATGGTTTGGGAACTAGACACTTTTTTGGTAACGAAGCTTGTCCAAAATGTAAGGGTGCTCGTTTACGAGAGGAAGCTTTGCATGTTTTGATTGGCAAGAAAAATATTGTCGATTTGACCGCGATGTCTATAAAAGATGCATATGACTTCTTTGAAAACTTGAAAATGACAGAGCGAGAGAAGAATATATCAAAAGTAGTTTTGCGTGAGATAGAGTCTAGACTTCTTTTTATGCTAAACGTTGGTATAGAGTATTTGTCTCTCAACAGACGTGCACATACTCTATCTGGTGGAGAGGCTCAACGTATCAGACTTGCTTCACAGCTCGGTTCTGGGCTTGTAGGTGCGCTTTATGTGTTGGATGAACCAACTATTGGTCTCCATTCACGAGATAATGATCGACTGATTCAAACACTGATTGATTTAAAAAATCTTGGTAACACCATTCTAATTGTAGAACATGACGAAGATACTATTTTTGCTTCAGACTATATTGTGGACATTGGTCCAGGTGCCGGAGTTCATGGTGGTAGTGTGGTTGTAGCTGATTATCTAGATGACTTACTAACTGCAAAGAAAAATACATCAGGTTCACTTACACTCGACTATTTGCGAGGAGATAAAGTTGTTGAAGTTCCAGAAACAAGAAGAACTGAGCAAAAAGGTGAAATACAAATACGCGGAGGAAAAGTTTTCAACATTAAAAATATGAATGTTGATATTCCACTCGGACGTTTTGTTGCTGTTACTGGAGTGTCTGGTTCAGGTAAATCATCTTTTGTGTATGAGATATTACACAAAAACCTCCAAGCAAGACTGGAGAGAAAATACAGAACTGCAGAGACTTTTAACTGCGGAAGTTTTTCTGGAACAGAGTATCTTGGGCGAACTATACTTATTGATCAGTCTCCGATAGGCCGAACTCCTCGCTCAAACCCTGCGACATATACCGGCTCTTGGACTTTTATCCGAGATTTGTTTGCGGAGACTTCGGAGGCGCGTGCACGAGGATGGAAAGCTAACAGATTTTCTTTTAACGTAAAGGGTGGTCGTTGTGAGACTTGTCAGGGAAACGGAATGATAGAGGTGGAGATGCACTTTTTACCTACAGTTTACGTACCTTGTGATGTTTGTCGTGGAAAAAGGTTCATGAAAGAGACTCTCGAAGTTCAATACAAAAAGAAAAATATTCACGATGTTTTGAAAATGACAGTTGAAGAGGCTCTAAAGTTTTTTGAGGATATTCCGGCTATATACGATAGACTAAAATCTCTGGATGATGTAGGTCTAGGCTATCTTGAACTTGGTCAGTCGGCAACAACACTGTCTGGCGGAGAAGCTCAGCGTGTAAAAGTTTCTTCAGAGTTATATAGACCACATCTACAAAAAACTATTTACCTTTTGGACGAACCAACTATAGGCCTACACTATGAAGATGTAAAAAAACTGATTGAGATTTTACAAAAGTTGGTAAATAAAGGTAACACTGTCGTGGTTATAGAACACAACATGGATATTATTAAATCATCTGACTATGTTTTGGATATCGGTCCAGAGGGTGGTGCGGGTGGTGGGCAGTTGGTTGCAAAGGGCACTCCAGAGGAAGTTGCAAACAATGAAAAGAGTCATACAGGTAAATATCTAAAGAAGGCGTTGAAACAATATAGAGCGTATAGGAAGTAATTCCCTATAAAAAACGACGACGCCGATTTCTCGGCGTCTTAGTTGGGTTTTTGTGTTGATTTTGTGTCGTCGATGGCTATCCAATCGATCTCGAATCCTGCTCTGAATTTTAGTGTTCCGTTGACACAGAGATTCACAATGGCATCGAGCAGCATTTTTCTAGTGAGATTCTCGATGGAATCAAGTTCAGGAAAACTGAGAGTTTCTGGATAGGTTTCCAATTTAACGACCTTACCAGTCTCCAAGTTTCGGCAAATCAGGGATACTTGAACCATAACCACCTCCTAGGGTAATCTATAAGAAAATATGGAAAATAGCAAAAAAATTAAAAAAATAATATCAGAACTACCAGAAGCACCCGGAGTGTATTTATTTAAGTGTGAAAGTAAAAAGTTGAAAGTAAAAAGTAAAATACTATACATAGGTAAGGCTACGTCACTAAAGGATCGTGTGAGAAGCTATTTTAACAAAGATATTGTAGAAACACGTTCGCCACTTGTTTCGAAAATGTTACAAGAGTTCGACAAAATAGATTTTATTCAAACTGACTCCGTTTTAGAGGCTTTGGTTTTAGAAGCTCATCTTATAAAAAAATTTCAACCAGAGGCTAACATAAAAGAAAAAGATAACAGAAGCTTTAACTTCGTTGTTATTACAAAGGGAGATTTTCCTAGAGTTTTGGTTGTTCGAGGGAGAGAGCTTTTGAATTCTCATTTAACAGACAAACACGGATTTGAGATTGCTTATTCTTTCGGACCCTTTCCAAACGGAAGTCAGTTAAAAGAAGCCATGAAAATTGTTAGAAAACTATTTCCATTTAGAGATAAGTGTATTCCGGCATCTGAATTAAAAGGAGCCCAGAAACCCAAACCATGTTTTAACCGACAGATAGGTCTATGTCCAGGTGTTTGTTCTGGAGATGTTACAAAAGAACAGTATGCGGAGCAAATTAAAAATATCATTTTGTTTTTCGAAGGAAATAAAAAAGTTCTAATAAAAAATCTAGAAAAGCAGATGAAAGCATCTGCTAAAGCAAAAGAGTTTGAAAAAGCAGATAAAATAAAGAAAACAATTTTTACTTTAAACCATATTCAAGATATTTCTCTAATAAAGGAGGATGTTAAAACTGGTGAAGCAGGCTCCACTGCTTTTCGAATCGAGTCATATGATATCGCTCACATGTCCGGGCAAAATGTGGTCGGAGTGATGACTGTTGTAGAAGATGGAGAGGTAAAACTATCTGACTATAGGAAATTTAAAATAAAAGATAACCCAGGAGTAAATGATACGAAAGCTTTGTCAGAGGTTTTATCACGCCGACTTGCTCACATCGAGTGGAGATTTCCTGACTTGATAGTTGTTGATGGTGGAGTTGCTCAAAAAAATATAATCGAGAAAATTTTAAAAGAAAACCATGCAAACATTCCAGTTGTTTCAGTAGTAAAAGACGAAAGACATAAACCAAAAGAGATTTTAGGTGACCTGCCCGCAGTGCTACGCACAGCGTTGCAGGCGGGTAAAAAGAGGTCTGAACTTGAAAGAGAGATCTTGCTTTCAAACTCCGAGGCTCATAGATACGGTATTGCTTTCCATAAGCAACTCCGCGGTAAAATAAAATAGCCTTTGACCATTTTTGATTGTTGAATTAGAATCATCCGTTGGGGCCCAATAGTGGGTATGTACAAAAGGAGAACGGTTTGAACACCTATGTCTCTGTTGTTTGGGGTGGAAATGCTTCCGGCAAGGGAGAGCTGACTCGAAGGCTTTCTGCTGGAGGTGAGCACGTCATCATCTCGACTTCCGATGAGATCCGGAAGGATCTCGCCCGGATGAGTCCGGAAGAGAGGGATGCTGTCCTTGCCATGTTCAAGAAGGGCGTGCTCTACGATGATGACAAGATGATCGAACTTCTCGATCGCCGTCTCAAAGAGATCGGTGAAGTTCCGAGCATCATCCTGGATGGGTTCCCGCGGAATCCGTATCAGGCAGAGTACCTCGTTGAAGGCATGGTTGGCTCCGGACACTATCGTCTGGGCTCCATCATGCTTCTCAAGGTCAAGCGAGCAACGGCTCTCGAGCGGTTCTTCGGTAGGATGAAGAAGGAGGATCGTCTCGACAACAACGAAGCGGTTTTTCATGAACGCTTCAACGAGTTCGAAAAGCTCCTTCAGCCGATGATGAAGTACTTCACGGAGATCGCCCAGATTCCTGTGGATGTCATCGATGCGGAGAAGAACGAAGATGCCGTCGTGGCACAGGGGCGAGTCATTCTCGCACGGCGACTCAGCTTGCAGACCGTCTAGCGATGGTCTTCGTACATGGGCGGACTGCTCTCAGCAGTCCGCCCTATACTTTTATATAAAAGTGGTAAAAATAAAAAAAGTTTTCCACATTGCGCTAGTTTGTTATGTTTTGTATATTGAGAACTTGTGAGTTTGGGTTGCAGACATTATGTTTGCACGGCTCACAATGTTCTTTTAGAAAAAATTGAAGCTCAAGGGTTTCATTTTTCTCGTGACTTCTAGCTAGAGTCACAAAACTAGGGGGCCCCCAGCGGGTCCAACAAATTTAATTATACGAGCACTCGCGTTCACTACTCACATAGTCCGAGTGCTTTTGAGTATATGTTGTGAAATAATTTGATATAATAAAAGAAATGTCAGTTACTGATTTACAAAAAAGTTTACGAATAGGTGTGTTGCGCGGAGGACCGGCAACTGGTTACGATGATTCTTTGGAAACTGGTAATTTTGTTATCCAAACTCTTGTTGATACGCACAAACCGTTAGATATTTTTATTTCAAATGATGGAACTTGGCACATGCAGGGAATTCCAAAGCATCCAGAAAATATTTTCAAGCACGTTGATGTTGTTTTCAACGGTATGCATGGTCCGTATGGAGAAGGTGGAGGTGTTCAGGAGATTTTAAATCATCACGGGGTCAGATACACAGGTTCAGATAGATTTCCTTCTGGCATAGTCATGAATAGGTGGTTAATGAAAGAATATCTTAAGCCACTTGGTATAAACACGCCTGTAACTATTTTAGTTAGAAAGACAGACTCACTAAATAAAAAAGCAAAGGAGATCTGGAATTCAATTCCTACACCTATTGTTGTAAAACCTTCAGTTGGTGGGTACTCATCTGGGTATTATAAAGCAGATTTTTATCAAGAATTAATCCAAGCCCTACAAGAAATTTTAACTCTCAACGATAGCGCAATAGCCGAAGAGTATATTGTAGGTACTCGCGCATCTTCGGGTGTAGTAGAGAGATTTAGAGATAAAGATTTTTATACTTTTGCTCCGGTAGAGTTAGACGCAGAAGAAAATCCATCTTATCCAACTCGCTTTACTGATGAACAAAAAAAAGAAATAGAAAAAATAGCAATAATGGTACACAAAGGCCTGGGTCTAAGACATTATTCGACAACAGATTTTATTGTGACTCCTAGGAGGGGAATATATGTATTAGAAATTAATACACAACCAAAGCTTGGTAAAAAATCTAGTATTCGAAAATCTTTGGAGGCAGTTGGTGTATCAATAAAAGAGTTTGTTCACCATACTATAAACTTGGCACTAAATAGGTAATTAAAGTCTATACTCTTCCTTCTGCTTCTGCTTTGTATAATGCATCCATCTCGGCTTCTACATCAGTAAAGTATATTGTTTCATTATTGATTGCATTTTTTACAGCTACTCCATTATTTGTTTCTTCCAAGTAGTATTTATAATCTTCCAAGATTAATTTTTCTAACGTACTTTTGAAATTATTTTCAATATTTTCTTGTGACTCTTCATCTTCAAAAGATTGCCAAATTTCTTCTTCTTTTTGAGTCTCAATTTCTGCGGGGTTTATTTTTTTATCATTTTCTGGATTTTCTATAGACATCTCCTAATTATATATTTTTTTAAATAAAAATGAACCCCAGTTTGTGACTAGGGTTTTCCTTGTTCATATGCTGACAGGAACTCGGTTGTTACATGAACTGTACACCTGTTCTGTTTTCAAACTAGGACTCTTCCTAACTTTTGTCTCGTCGTCACTCAATAAAAGTTAGGACGCGGAAACCTGACACGACGTACTCGTCGCGTAGCCAGGTTTCCGTTCGAGTCCTGACGTAAAGCTTTGCTTTACTTCGTGCCACGAAAAAATCCGCCAAGGCGGACTTTTTTCTGTGGACCCGACAGGACTCGAACCTGCCACCCCATCATTGCAAATGATGTGCTCTACCAGATGAGCTACGGGCCCAGTACACCATAGATTATCAAATTAATTACAAGGTTACAAGTAAGTATAAAGTAGCTATGTTGTTAAAAAACAGTGTGTTAGTTGTCTTAACTCCCATAAAAAGGAGTATAATACTAGTATGAAAACATACTCAAAAGTGATTCTAGGTGTCATATTAATAATCATTGTTTTTGGACTAATTTATATTTTTAGTGACAAAACTCCATCGATAAAAGTTTTGTCACCTGTCAGTGGGGATTCTGTAGTAGTTGGTTCTGTACAAAAAATAAAATGGAGTACAAAAAATATCCCAAGTAATTATAAAGTATCTGTAGCAATACGCAGAATACCTCCACCAGCACTAAAGGAGGAGGGCCAGGAATTTGATCCGCTTGTTTTTACAGACCTACCAAATACAGGTAGTACAGACTGGACTGTTTCCGACATGTATCCAGCTGGCAACTATGTTGTAGAGCTAACTGCATATGCGGGAGTTCCTGTAACAAATCCTGTGTCTGCAGAGAGTGGGATATTTAGTATAAAAAATAGTGAAATAGTTGGTGGAGACAGGGATGTAAACGGATGCCTCATTTCTGCTGGGTATAGTTTTAACCAAAGTGTTGGTGCTTGTATCAGAGCATTTGAAATGACTCCAGATATTATGAAAGCATCGAAACTCGCTGTTGATTCAGTTGGATCTAGTTATGCTCTGACTGTCGCATCTTTCAACTCATATGAAGAGGCAGGGGCATATGACATATTCCTTGAACAGGGAGTAGATAGAGTAAAACGAACTATATATATTAAAAATTGGAAAGTTGTTAGTGATCCTTTATTGACCTGTCATGAGAGTTCAAAGTATTTTGTTCTCGAAAAAAGTCTGGCGCCAAATGTCGGTTCAGATATTTTGGTGAAGAATAAAACAGCTCCAACTCAGGTTGTACCGTGTGAGTATCGTGTTGGAGCTGGAGATTTTGAAATCAAAAATGCGGATGCACAGTATTTTCTCGCATTTACAGATAATTTTATGTTAATAGATCAAGGCACAGCACCAGAACCTCGTGGACTCATTATTTATGATCTGAGAACTCAAAAGCAAGTGTTTATGGACTCGTATGCAAAACCGGTAGATGTAGTAGGGGACAGCATTACCTATCTTTCAAAAACAAATATAAAACCAACGACTCAGAACTGCCCTGATTTGAAAACATATACGGAAAACGGACTTGGAGCAGTCATCATGTCGAGGGTAACTCTTAACTTACTGACACTATCTAAAAAAGACCTAGGACAGCCACAATGTCGAGCAACTCAGTAATATTGACAATTACCCCTAATATGTGATAATATAGACTTAGGTCATGGAGGCCTACAATGAAGATTATGATTCCGCCATCGGGGTCGATGCTTGTGCTTCAGCACGAGCCAGCTCCGGCACCCATTCGGCCGGTTCCGGTGTCCAATCCTGTGCCGGTTCCGGCAAAGCCAGCCTACGCTTCTTCGGAGGCATGGTTGATGAGTGCTCGAGGGCAGATCATCCCGAGACCTCCGCGCTAGTGCACACATCCCACCACGTGGGCAGAATTATCTGCCACGCGTCGGTGGGTTTTTCTGTATTCTCAAAACTAGTGATAAACTAGAGGCATAACTAACTTTAAACGTATGTCATTCAAAAAACGCATCGCTGTCAGCGCACATGAGGAGAGACTTGAAAAACTTATAAACGAGAGACTGAAACCCGGAGCGAAAAAAGCAGATAAAGCACAGATCGATCAAAAGATTTGGGATCTTTTTGGTGAGGACTGGTGCGTGATGTTCACAGATCTCTCAGGATTTTCCCGAAATGTTGCAAAGTTCGGCATCATACATTTTCTCCAAACTATTTTTGAATCACAGCGAATGCTCGTTCCTATTCTCGAGGATCACGAGGGTATTTTGCTCAAAACAGAAGGTGACAGTTTCCTGGTTATATTCCGCAACCCAGCAAAGGCACTCCAAGCTGCTATCGCTATGGAGAACGAACTTACGAGATACAACTTGGACAAAGATGCCGAGGAGAAAGTTCTACTTTCTATTGGTATTGGCTACGGTCACGTGTTGCGCATTGGGGATGAGGATGTTTTCGGAGCAGAGGTGAACGCTTCGAGTAAGCTCGGTGAGGATATTGCAAAGGCTGGCGAGATACTCGTAACAGAATCATTCAAAAAGGAACTCGGAAAACATAAAATAAAAGGAATAAAATTTGTTGAAATAAAAGACAAACCTCCGGGAGCAAAGAAAGCTTTTCGGATCGATATTGAGCAGAGATAAGTTATACATAATAAAATTAAATCATTTATATGAATAAAATATTGAAAAGTATAGGTGCTGTGGTTGGAGGTTTTGCCACTGTAGCTATTTTATCCATAGGTACTGACAATGTGTTGGAGGGAATGGGAATTCTACCTACTGCAACTGACTCTACTGCATATGTCACATGGATGTTGGCCCTAGCGCTCTTTTACCGAAGTGTTTTTACTGTCGTAGGTGGTTATGTTACTGCTCGTCTGGCACCCACAAATCCAACAAAGCACGTTTACGCTCTTATGATACTTGGTGGAATAGGTGGAGCCCTTGGAGCTGTTTCAGGATGGAGTTTGGGTAATCACTGGTATCCAGTTGCACTTGCTGTAACTGGTCCTATTTTTGTTTGGCTTGGTGGTAGGTTATTTCTAAGAAATAGAAATAGAATTTAGAATTATAAGTGATTGAAACTAGAGACATTTTGCTTTTGTCATTTATATTACATATACTAAATTTTAGAGGAGGCGGTATGAAACTGATCGTCGGGTACGATAAGGCCTTGGCCTCGCAGTGCTTCCGTAGAAACTTACGGGAGATTATCCGTCCTGAAAGTCGGGCTCCGGGAAACATCTCCGTTACCGAGATTGACTACTTTGCCGAGAGATTGGCAGAGTCGTCGGTTTTCGGGCGAGACGACCGACTCGGTAGTCCGTGGATGTTGCGGGATGATGCTCCCGAGTTGGCAAAGATTCCCGTCAAACGTGCGACTCGTGCGCAACTGCAGAGATGTGAGGATGTCGCCAACAATGTTCTCATTCTCGAAGGCGTGGTTGGTCGTGCCGGCGCATCGATCAGCTCCATCGACTACGCAACAGGCGTGCTCCTCCGGAAACGGATGGAAACAGCCGGTGCGCTCTACCGCAAGGCGTCACACGGAACCTTTCACACTGCTGACGAGAAGTCTGTACTCCAGCAGATGTCGACCCACACGTTTGAGTGGGTCCACTGGCTGAGTTACTTGCCTGGCAATGACTTTCTCGATCTCCTATCCAGGATGTCGAGGAGTCAGATCTACATTTCCTGAAATCTAGGAACAAATTTCATTCTGGTCTCGCGGGCACACCACCCGCGAGACTTTCGTTTGTGTATAATATAAATGCTAAAATATACCCATGACATATGAACCAAATGAACTAGATAGTGAACGCCTCAAACTAGTTGTTGATATAGCAAAAGAAGCTGGTGAAAAGGGGGACTTTCCAGTAGGAGCAGTTTTAGTTATTGATAATCAAGTTGTTGATAAAGCAGGTAGTAGTCAGGAGTCTTGGGTTGCTCATGCAGAAAATACTTTAATAATCAGAAATGCTAAAGCGATCCAACAAGCAAGAAAAAGTAATAAAGAAGTTAAGATCTATTCTTCTCTCGAACCTTGTATTCAATGTTTGGGAGCTTCTGTTTCAAATCGTATAAATCAAATTTTATATATTCAAAAAGATCCTATTGGTGGCGCATGTGATCTTAGACCAAACGATATCGGTTTGTGGTATCAAGAAAACTGGCCTGAAATACACAACTTGCATGTTACTGACGAGTCAAAAAACCTTTTGATAGAATTTTTCCGCAAAGGTATGGAATTCGACGACGGCAAATGGTCTAAAAAATGTTTTGAAGCATATAGTGGAATGTAAATTAATTCTAGTACCAAATAACATGTCACACGAGAATAAAATAAAAAATGAAAGTGGGGAGACTATGAAAGCTGGGTGTGTTGTTGTAAACGACAACAACGAAGTTTTGCTCGTGAGTAGAGCGGACGAGGATATTTGGAGCTATCCAAAAGGTCACCTCGAAGAAGGAGAACGTCTGGAGGATGTTGCCGTGAGAGAGGTTTTGGAGGAAACTGGTTATGAAGTTGAAATCCTCTCTAGACTCTCTGATTTAGAATATACAAAGAAAAGCACAAACGAGCTTGTTCGCGTCGCGATGTTCAAAGCAAAGTCCTTGGGTCAAAAAGGCTCTCCCGAAGAAGGCACAAAATCAAAATGGTTCCCTCTAGAGGAGGCAAAAAAGGTTGTTTACCCAAACATTGAGTATTTGCTGCGTGAGGTGTAGGAGATCGTCCAGTTATCCACATTATTTTGTTGATAGTGAACTAGGGTTCACCTATAATTATGTGTATAGGTGTAACTTTTATTTAACATTATCTGTTAAAATATATGTCACAAATTCAACAAAATAGTTTATTTAATTCAATGTCTATTACAAAGGAACAAAAGAAAAAGATTGTCAGCCCAACTTTTTCAATAAGTCAAAAAAAAGTAAAAAATAATAAAAATTCAAAATTTAAGTTTATTGACCTTTTTGCTGGAATAGGTGGAATAAGAATCGGATTTGAAAGTGTTGGAGGTGAATGTGTTTTTACATCTGAATGGGATCTTCCAGCACAACGAACTTATCAGGCGAATTTTGGTGAAATGCCGCATGGGGATATAACAAAAATTAATCCTGAAGAAATACATGATTTTGATATGCTTCTAGCTGGTTTTCCTTGCCAGCCATTTTCTCAGGCTGGTCTCAAAAAAGGTTTCGAAGACACTAGAGGAACTTTATTTTTTGATATAGCTAGAATTATTGATCACCATAAGCCATCTGTTGTATTTCTTGAAAATGTTAGAAATTTAGCTAGTCATGATAAGGGGAATACACTTAAAGTGATTGTGAGCACACTTGAAAGTCTGGGTTATAAAGTTTTTTATCAAGTTTTAAATGCTAAAGATTTTGGAGTTCCGCAAAACAGAGCGAGACTGTATATAATTGGTTTTAAAGATGACGTGGATTTTAATTTTCCAGAACCACCTAAATTAGAAACAAAGTTGTCTGATATTTTAGAAATTTCTGTCGATGATAAATATACTATTTCAGATAAGCTTTGGGCTGGGCATCAAAGAAGAAAGAAGGAGCACAGAGAAAAGGGTAATGGGTTCGGATATTCGTTGTTTAATGAAAATTCAGAGTATACTAGTACAATATCAGCAAGATATTATAAGGATGGTTCAGAAATTTTAATAGAGCAAAAAAATAGAAATCCTCGAAAGTTAACTCCAAGAGAAGCATCTCGTTTGCAAGGTTTTCCCAATAACTTTATAATTCCAGTCAGTGATAATCAAGCTTATAAACAATTTGGAAATAGTGTTGCGGTGCCTGTAATTAAAGCTTTAGCTAAAAAAATCATACGTACTCTTGAGGGAGCGAGAAAGAATACTATTAACGGAAATGAAAATTAACAAAATAAAAATTAAAAAAAGTAAGCTTGATTTAAATTTCAAGCTATATCTATTTTTGAAAGAGTTAAATGGTGCTAACAAATTGACAGAAAATGAGTTAAGTCAATTTTTGCAAACTTACTTTTCTAATAATAAGTTAAGCCTCAAAAAAATTAAAGATATTTTTCTTAATCACCTAGAAAATTTATCTGATAAGAAAAAAGAAAAAATTGGTACATTATTGTACCAGATTAATGATGAAGTTGATTTTAAAATATTTATTTTTTCTTTAAAATTAATACAAATAAAGAAAGTGCTGCTGGAGGAGGCTAAACTCTCAGAAATAAGTGAAATGTTAAACCTAAGTGAAATTAATCAGCTTTCACTTGAGTACGACACTCTATCTAAAAGTAAACCTTATTATACTAGAGTGAATGGAGCACTATTATCATTATTATTTTTCTATAAACTAGAGGAAAGAGATGCTGGTTTTATTTCTGAGTCAACCGAACAATACATAAATAGTTTATTTGATGAATATGAATATCTTAAAAATAAAGGACTCGAAGCAAATCAAATGTTTATGTTAATGTTTTCTGAAAGTATAGACCAGTCTATAATCTCAGAGGCAGGTTCAAGTTACGAAGATAGAATATACAACATACTAATTGGTTTAGGTATTCCATCTGAAAACATTAAAAAAATTCATGATTCAAATGACAGTTCCATGGAGTATGATTTCTTTTTTACATTAAAAAATAGAACTTATGGTATTGGTGCAAAAAGAACATTAAGAGAAAGATACAAGCAATTCATTAAAACTAATTTTTCAACAAAAATTGATGTTACTATTGAAATAACTTTAGGACTGGACTTATCAGAAGAAAAAGCTAAATCTATTGTAAAACAAGGTGTATGTTTGTTCGTCGCCGATGAAATATATGAATCTAAAAAGTACTTACAAGATATGAAGGGTGTTTATAGTGCGAAAGAATTGAATCTTAAGACTTTATATAGTCTTTAATCAACATTTCATATTTGTTGGGTGAGGTGTAGGTGGAATTTGTTTGATGGATAATACATACCAAAATTGTTAAAATTTTGGTATGTATAAAAAATCAACAAAAGAGGCAAGAGATTTGAAAGAAGCTCTCGAGAAACTAGGAATAAGAGTTTTAGCCGAAGTTGATGATAAGCATAAACATATTGACCTTGCTATTCCGTCTGCACGGATAAACATTGAGGTAGACGGTATACAACACCTCACAGATGCATATCAAATAATTTCAGACTTAAAACGTAGTCATTACTCAGATGACTTAGGTTACGATACGATTCATATTCCAAACAGTTCAATACGAAATAATCTTGGTGGAATTGCGAGCGCTTTGGCAGAGGCGACGAAAATACGGGAGGAAAAGATTAATTAAACTTATTTATTAAACAATTCGTGTAAAACTGGAAAATGTTTCTTGGCTAGTGATTCGTCTGTAAAAATCTCTTGCATCTTTTTTGTTTTCAGGTGATGTGCTTTACATTCAAAATAAGATTCAAAATTATTCTTACACTTTTTTCTAAAATCTTCTGTTTTAAGGTTAGAACCTTGTTTTTTACCAACCAAACTTAATAACATACCCTCTACATTCGGTTCAAAAGGTTGTACAAGATGTCCCTCCTTTATTATGAAGTCTATAATTTTTTGAGAATCTGCCAGATCGGAATCAATAATGAATAAGAATTTAACACCCAAAAAGTCTCTTTTTGGTTTAAGTTCTTGAGCTTTGCATTGTTTGTAATAAATTCTCCTAAATTCTTCAAAACTACTAAACCCTTTAAGATTTATTGGTTTTTTGAAATCTATTGTTTTGTTTGAGTATAGAGCTTTGAGAAAACCAAAGACAAGAATTTCAGCCTCACCTTCACAAAAAGTTAGTACTACATCTCTTTGCTTACGTCTATTTAACAACTGTCTCATAACAATTGTTTGATTTTATAGTCAAATGCTGTGGAGTCAGGTACACCTCCAAGCAAACCAAGTCTATATTTTTTTAGAAGGTTGTCTCTTTTTTTAAGATCTTCAACTTCTGCTAAGTTGTATACTGATGTAAATGAATTAATTTTTTCTACAATATAAGCCTGATCTAATTCAAGCAATCCAAATGTTTCGTGGTTATGAGAAGCAAAAAATAGTTGAGCATTATTTGCATTGAATTCTTCACTCTTAAAAATAGAAAGGAGAGCTAATTCTATATCTGGATGGTAGTATCTATTAGTCTCATCGTATATAACAACCCCACCTTTCTTAAAGGTGTCCAGGATATCATATATATAACAAAATAGTTCTCTGGTACCCGCTGATTCTTGTTGTATATCAATACTTTTTGAGAAATTTTTGTGATTTACTTTAATAGAGACTCCATTATTTGCTGTATCAATTTCTAATCCATTTATAGAGTCATCAAAACAACTCATAATTTCTTTAGTAGTGTTCAAAAACTCCTCCCTTTTTTCTTTTGTAAAGGAATTTAAATTTAGAGCTCTGGTGAGAATCGCAAAATGTGGTGGCAGCATTGTATCCAACCCGTCAATTTTTAAGAAAAAAGCATTACGATTATTAATAAAATCATTAACAACATTCACACCTAGGGTTATAAGGTGAGAAACAAATGTTTGATATTTTTGTATATTGATATTAACTGAGTAAGTTCCATATTCTTTATACTCAGAACCAAAAGTAATTGATGTATTTACACGAGTAAAAATTACTTTTGGCTTAGCAGCTTTCCTATCTAAGGTTGTAAGAAGAAGTTCTTCTTTTGTTATATTATTTCCATCCGTAATCTCAATATTGTATATGTAATAGTTATTTCCAAAAAGAAAATCAATGCCTAATTTTGTTGGTTTGCCATCAAAATCTTTGTGCATATTAGGATGATATAATTTAATATCACCAGGCATACCAACAATAGTCTGCTGAGGAGAAGCTATGTTATACATCATCTTTATCAAACTAACCATTGATCCAAGTACGTTACTTTTACCACTAGCGTTTGGTCCAAAAAAACCATTGACGAGAGATATTTTTTTGTCTTTTTTATACA
This sequence comes from uncultured Candidatus Saccharibacteria bacterium, assembly GCA_964616425.1. Taxonomy (GTDB): domain Bacteria; phylum Patescibacteriota; class Minisyncoccia; order Phycocordibacterales; family DATDWN01; genus C7867-006. The sequence goes on along the minus strand of CAZTQY010000001.1, from coordinate 2,121 downwards.
AAAAGTAACCATCTTCTTTTTTTGACCCCCCCTTTGAGAAATCAAGTTCTAGAGTATTCCCAATAGAATAAAAATTACCAACTCTTATTTTTGTTATCATGTGTGTTTTTTGACAAATTATTGCTTTAAATTAAGTGTAAAGCATAAATTATAGTATGTCAAGCTGATTTTTTGACATATTTATGCTATACTACTTAATAGATTAGAAAAGTATCAGGTGTTTTAAGACTTTTTATAATTAATTTAATTAATAATATGGCAGATGATAAATCAAAAAGAGGCAAAGAAGATGGTAATTTAATTAGTTTTAAGGAGAATTATGAAGTTTATTATGCAGTCAACCAGTTAAAAAAGCAGTTTCCTGATGAGACAAAAACTGAGATTAAAGAAGCCCTTTTCCAGGCAGTAAAGACTACAAGTCCTAGCGAAGGAAGAGAAAAAATTATGCGACAAGCTCGTAAAAATCTTCGAAATTAGTCTTGAAAATATGGTTCTAAATTACTGTAAGACTGTCCGCAAATGATTTTAAATAATTAAAATTAATTTTTGAATTCTACGAAGTCTACTTAAAAGTTTAAACCATTATTCATAAATTTATTTTTAAATGCTAGTATATCCTCATGCCTAAGAAAATTTGGTTTTTATACCTGACTATACTTATAGACATGATTGGTATTGGGGTGCTGATACCTGTCATACCGCAACTACTGGGAGAGCCGACTTCGCCGGCGTTTTTGCTTGACCCATCACAGCAGAAACTCGGATTCATTTTACTCGGAATACTTTCTGCCGTTTACCCTATAGCGATGTTTTTTGCTTCGCCAATACTCGGCGCGCTTTCTGACAAATACGGCAGACGACCAGTGTTACTTTTGTCTATACTTGGAACATCTGTTGGATATTTGCTTTTTGCTACTGCTATCATGCTCCGAAACTTGCCACTACTTTTCTTCTCGAGAATAGTGGACGGACTAACCGGCGGAAATATTTCAACAGTGCAGGCGAGTATCACGGATCAGGTGACTCCGGAGAACAGAGCAAAGGCGTTCGGCCTCATGGGTGCAATGTTTGGTATCGGGTTTGTTCTCGGACCTTTTATCGGAGGTAAACTGGCTGATCCGACTTTTGTTTCGTGGTTCAACGCAGCGACACCGTTCTGGTTTGCGGGGATTTTGGCTTTCATTAACCTACTTTCGATTTACTTTTTCTTTGGAGAGACGAATATGCATATAGATGCGGGGCGAGTAGTAAACTACTTTAGCTCTGTGCGAAACTTGTTCAAGATAAAAACACTAGATAGGGAAATACGATACCTACTCATTGTTTCATTCCTGTTCAATGCGGGCTTTGCTTTCTTTACTTCGTTTTTCAATGTGTACCTGACGACCAAATTCAACTTTAGCGTGGGGCAGATAGGAAACTTTTTCGGTTTTGTTGGTATATGTTCAATACTTACTCAGCTGGTTGTTGTGCGATATGTGTCAAAGAGGTGGAAGCATATTCCTGTTTTGAAGTTTGCGTATATCATGGTTGCGGTTTCGACTTTTGCGTATCTTTTGCCGACACAGGGCTGGATGATTTTCCTCGTGACGCCTTTCTTTGCAATACCAAACGGACTACAGATGGCCAACTTTTCTGCGCTACTCACTAGCCGAACTCCGGCAAATGTTCGTGGTGAGACGATAGGGATAAGTAGCTCATTCAACTCGCTCGGACAGGCACTACCTCCGCTGTTTGCTGGACTACTCGCTGTTGCGTTTGCACCTGCTGCACCGATACTCATCGCTAGTTTCTTTATGCTCGGCGCAGGAGCGCTCTTCTGGGTGACTGAGAGGGAGGTGGTGGAGTAAAAACTTTCTTTTTAAATAGGAGTATAATAAAAATATGAAAAAAGATATAAAAACAATTTTGTTGTTCGCTTTTTCTTTTGGTGGTTTGTTGTTTGCTGGGTATATAGGTGGGATAAAGTTTTTTACTGAAACTTGTGCTTTCAATGAGTCGTGTCCGTACTTTCTAGGATATCCGGCTTGTTACTATGGGTTTGTGATGTATCTTGTCTTGAGTATTTCTAGTTATCTTCTCATAAATAGTCGTGTTGATGTTTAAAAGGGTCTGCAAGTT